>CAJUEX010000005.1 GCA_910585715.1 uncultured Lachnospiraceae bacterium | reverse complement strand
CCCAAAAGGTGTTGCTTTTCGGCATTTCAAGAGGTGTTGCAGTTACCCTGAAAATTGATTTCCGTGTTCAGCCTTAAATCCTTTGACATACTTTTAACAGTGTACTAAAATAAAGTAAAAGGCAAGACAGACCTAAACAGGAACTCAGGGGGTATTACCGTGGAAGAAAAAGAGATTTCACAGGCAGTCATAGGCAGGCTGCCAAGATATTACCGATATTTGGGGGATTTAAAGGATCAGGGGATTGAGCGGATTTCTTCACAGGACTTAAGCACGTTAATGAAGGTGACGGCATCTCAAATCAGGCAGGATTTCAATAATTTCGGAGGATTCGGCCAGCAGGGATACGGCTATAATGTAGAATACTTATATGAAGAAATCAGTAAAATATTAGGACTATACCAGAAACATAATCTGGTATTGATTGGCGCAGGAAATTTAGGGCAGGCATTGGCGAATTATGTAAACTTTGAAAAAAGAGGCTTTTTAATCCGGGGGATTTTTGATTCCAATCCGGCTTTGGTTGGAAAAGAGGTAAGAGGCATACCTATAAGCGCCATGGAAGGGCTGGAAGCATTTGTAGAGGAAAAGGAAATCGACATTGCAGTTTTGACTATTCCAAAGAACGGCGCCGAAGAAGTGGCGGAACGGCTGGCAGGCTGTGGCATTAAGGCAATCTGGAATTTTGCCCATGTGGATTTGAACGTGCCGGAGCATATTCAGGTAGAAAATGTGCATTTATCGGACAGTCTTATGAAATTATCCTACAATCTGAGTCGGTATAACAAGGAAAAAGGAAAATAAGAGTAATTGTGAAAATAAAAATGTACACAGAAATATCAGGAATATAGGAAAAGCAGTGAAAAGTACAAAAAGAATAAAAAACAGTAACAAAAAGAATAAAGGTGAGCATATGAGTCGTACAAGAGCAGATTTTACAAAGGCGTTGGAAGGTAAAAAAATTCCTGTTTTAACTTTGGATAATAAATGGCATCAGGTATTTCAGGAATATAAGGGAGATAAACGCATACAAAAGCTGGAAAAGCAGTTAAATGAACTGATTAAGGAGCAGGGGAAATGCACTACCCAGAGCAAGGACATTAAAAAACTGAAAGCAAAGCTTATGAAGGAAATCGTAGGCTCCATGGATGAAATCGGTGAGGGCGGACAGAATAAAAGACTGGAAAAGGAAATGGAGGAAAAGACAAGGCTTATCAATGAATGCAATGAAAAACTGGAGGCATATCAGGATAAGCTTTTAGAGCTGCCGGCACAGATTGATAAATTAAACTATGAGCTAATGCTGACTACTATGGAAACCTGTTACAGCACCATGGAGAAGAACAGTTTTGAAATAAGGGAAATCGGTGCATGGATTAAAAATGTACGGATGGAGCTTAAAAAAAGAGTCATCAGAAAGCAGGAAAAAGAAAAAGAAAATCAACGGCTTTATTCATATATGCATGATATTTTCGGAGCAGAAGTCATTGAAATATTTGATATGGAATATTTAAAAAAGGATGATGGGGAAAAGAAATGAAATATGTATTAGACAAGGCTTCCATGAAGCAATGCGATTATTGTACCATAACAAAGTTTAAAGTGCCGGGCCCGGTCCTGATGGAACGGGCGGCACTTTCTGTTTGTGAAGAGATTCAAAAAAGGTTCCAAAAGGGAACGGCGCTGATTGTCTGTGGCACGGGAAATAATGGAGGGGATGGCTTTGCCCTTGGGAGAATGCTTCAGGAAAAGGGATTTTTCGTAGATTTTCTGCTGATTGGCAAAGAAGAAAAGCTTACGGATGATGCAAAGGCACAAATGGAAATCTTAAAGGCATATGGAAATAAAATAGGCACTAAGCTTCCTGAAAAAGAATATACTGTGATAATAGATGCCATTTTTGGAATCGGTCTTTCAAAAGAAGTGACGGGAAGCTATGGGGAGCTGATTCGGGCGCTTAATGAAAAAACAGGCTATAAAATTGCCATAGACATTCCAAGCGGCATTTGTGCGGATACAGGAAAAGTGCTGGGCTGTGGATTCCTTGCAGACTTAACAGTTACCTTTGGCTATTTGAAAACAGGGCTTTTATTGTATCCGGGAGCGGAATATGCAGGTGAAGTCATATGCAGGGATATTGGAATTCGGGATGCGGCATTTGGTAATGAGGTTCCGAAAGTGTTTACCTATGAAATAGAAGACTTAAAACGGATTCCGGGAAGAAGCAGAACCGGAAACAAAGGCTCCTTTGGAAAGCTATCCGTTTTTGCAGGAAGCAGCAGGATAAGCGGTGCCCTGCTGTTATCAGTTCTATCTGCTTACCGAACAGGCTGCGGCTACGTGAAGGCATTTACAGAAGAATCCAACAGGGATATTCTGGCAAGGGAAGTAAAGGAAGCGGTGATATCCACTTATCTGGAAAAAGATACTTTATTGAAAGAGGAAGAAACGTCAGATTTAAGGAATACTTATGAATTTGCCACAGAGGTGATTTTAGGGCCGGGAATGGGACTCGGATCAATGGCGGAGGAAATTACAGCCTATGTATTGAAAGAGGATAAAAAGCCTGTCATAGTGGATGCGGATGCGCTGACAATTATAAGCCGGAATGAAAAATTGCAGGAATACTTGTGCTTTAGCCGGGATTCGCGAAAATTCCCCATTATTTTCACACCACATCCGGGGGAATTTGCAAGACTTCTTTCAAAAGACTTAAAAGAGGTGAAAGAAAACCTTTTGCAGGAAGGAATTGCTTATGCAAAGAAGATGGGAATTATCCTTGTATGTAAAGATGCAAGGACGTTTGTAATAGATGGAAGGGATGGGCGGGTTTATATAAACTGTTCCGGAAATGAAGGAATGGCTACGGCAGGAAGCGGAGATGTTCTTACCGGAATGCTGGCGGGAATGCTCGGAAGACAAATGGAGCCCTATGAGGCCGTCTGTATGGGAGTTTTCCTGCATGGCCTGTGCGGGGACAGGGCAAAGGAACGAAACGGCAGCGCTTATTTAATGGCATCCGATATGATTAAGGAGCTGCCCGAATTTTTGGAGTAAGGAGAACAATAGGATGAAGCATTATGACAGAGTCTGTGCTTATGTGGACTTAGACGCCATCAGGCACAATTTGGAAAATTTGAAAAAAAATCTAAAGGAAGATACAAAGATGATGGCGGTCATAAAAACAGACGGGTACGGCCACGGCGCCGTGGCAATTGCCCATGAGACGGAGTCCCTTGATTTCCTGCTTGGCTATGCGGTGGCTGCTCCGGAAGAAGCCTTCCAGCTTCGGAAAGCCGGCATCAGAAAATCCATTCTTATTTTGGGCTATACCTTTCCGTATTCCTATAAAAGCATGATTGAACAGGATATTTCCTTTACCGTATTCAAGGAGGATATGGCAGAAGAAATAAACCGGATTGCCGCTATGGAAGGAAAAAAGGCAAAGGTGCACATAAAGGTGGATACAGCCATGTCCCGAATCGGCATACGTCCGGACGAAAAGGGGCTTGATTTTGTAAAAAAAGTGTTATCAATGGATAACCTGGAACCGGAGGGAATTTATACCCATTTTGCAAAAGCGGATGAAGAGGATTTATCAGCGGCATATGAACAGCTGAGCCGGTATAAGGAGTTCCTTGAAAAGGTAGCGGAGGCGGAAAAAGAAACAGGAAGAAGGATTCTTTTCAGGCATTGTGCCAACAGCGCTGCAATTATAGGAATGAAAGAGGCACAGATGGATGCGGTCAGGGCAGGAATCGCACTGTACGGGCTTAGCCCCTCTGAATTTGTGTCCGGGGATACTGTACCATTAGAACCGGCATTTTCATTGAAAAGTCATATTGTCTATATAAAGACTATCGAAGCGGGAACCCAGGTCAGTTATGGAGGAACCTTTACTGCAAAGGAGCCCATGCGGATTGCCACTATACCAATCGGGTACGGAGATGGATATCCAAGAAGCCTTTCCGGTAAAGGCCATGTTCTGATTCACGGGAAAAAGGCACGGATTTTAGGAAGAGTCTGCATGGACCAGTTTATGGTGGATGTGACGGATATTTCAGAAGCGGCAGAGGGAGATGAAGTGACGCTGATTGGAAGAGACGGGGAAAACCGGATTACCATGGAATATTTAGGGGAGCTTTCCGGCAGATTCAATTATGAGCTTGCATGCGATTTAGGAAAGCGGATTCCCAGGGTTTATATGAAGCAGGGCAGGGCAGTTGCCTGTAAAGATTATTATGAGGATTTGGAGCCTGTGTATTTCAGCGGAAAATAAAAATCGTGTCCCCATTGAATACAACGGAAATAAATGGCAATACTACTTGAAAGCTTTTAGAAAAGAGGTTGTAGAACATGAAACGGGGAGACGTTTATTATGCAGATTTAAGACCGGTAATCGGTTCGGAGCAGGGAGGCATCAGGCCGGTGCTCATCGTACAGAATGATATAGGGAACAAACACAGCCCTACCATTATCTGTGCGGCAATTACATCCAAAATGAATAAGGCAAAGCTGCCTACCCATATTGAAATCCAGGCGGAACGCTATCATATGGTAAAGGATTCCGTTGTGCTTTTAGAACAGCTTCGCACCATTGACAAAAAAAGGCTGAAGGAAAAAATATGCCATTTGGACAGTGAAATTATGGAAAAGGTAAACAAGGGCCTTTTAATCAGTTTAGAGTTAAATACATAAGAAAAGGACAGGGCACGGAAATCAATTTTAAGACGGCAGCTTTCAAGGCAGGCTCCGGAACGGGCTTCCTGCAAAGAATGTTTCTGCGTCGCCACGCTCTCGCTCTGATAAAAACGCAGCAGTTCTAAGCTCGAAAATACCTTGCTAAGAACTGGCGATTTTATAAGGGCTCCTTCAGAAATCATTCTTTGCAGGGAGCCCGTCCCGGAGCCTGCCTTGAAAGCTGCCGTCTTAAAATTGATTTCCGTGAGGGCAGGGTTTGACGAATTGGTTACCAATATGGTATATTTTAGGGTAAGTCCTATGGGACAAAAGAAAGACCACAGATTTTGGAAAGAAGGAGTTTGACAGATGGAAGAAGGGTCGCCTAAAAATTATCGTTTTTTAACCCGTATTTTTGGCGGACATCAGAATGATGAAATTGAAGACGAGATTATTTCTATGGTAAACGAGGGCCATGAGCAGGGAGTGCTGCAGGACAGCGAGGCACAGATGATTAACAATATCTTTGAATTTTCCGATAAGGAAGCAAAGGATATTATGACCCACCGCTCTAATATAGTGGCTATTGACGGGAATATTACCCTGCAGGAAGCGGTTACCTTTATGCTGAATGAAAAGAACAGCCGCTATCCGGTTTACATAGAAAATATCGACCACATTATCGGAATCATCCATGTAAAGGATGCCTTTAAGGTACTGCAGGAAGGAAAGCTGAATGATAAGCCGGTCAAATCCGTAAAGCGGATTATCCGTGAAGTAAAGTTTATACCGGAAACGAGAAACATCGATTCCCTGTTTCGGAGCATGCAGGCTTTAAAAAACCATATTGTCATCGTCATTGATGAATATGGACAGACCTCCGGTCTTATTGCCATGGAGGATATTTTAGAGGAAATCGTAGGGAATATTCTGGACGAGTATGACGAGGATAAAGAGCTCATTTTGGAAAAGGGAGAGGATACTTATGAAATAGACGGCCTTACCCATTTAGATGAGCTGGAAGAACGGTTCGGCATTTCTTTTGAAGAGGAGGAATTTGAAACCCTTAACGGATTTCTCATTTCCAGGCTGGAGCGAATCCCGAACGATGATGATTTGTTTGACATGGATTACGGAGGATATCATTTCAAGGTGCTGTCCATTGAAAATAAAGTCATAAAAAGAGTATTAGTGTCAAAACTGAAAAAAGAAAAAACAGAGCAAGGAGAGGAATAACATGTCAGGACATTCAAAATTTGCAAACATTAAACATAAAAAGGAAAAAAATGATGCGGCAAAGGGGAAAATTTTTACGATTATCGGAAGAGAAATCGCAGTTGCCGTAAAAGAAGGAGGCGGTCCGGATCCTGCCAACAATTTTAAGCTTGCGGCAGTAATTGCTAAGGCAAAGGCAAATAATATGCCAAACGACACTATTGAAAGAGGAATCAAAAAAGCAGCCGGTGAAAATGGAAGTGTCAATTATGAGCATATTACATATGAAGGCTATGGACCAAACGGCATTGCCATTATTGTGGAGACCTTAACGGACAATAAAAATCGCACCGCCGGAAATGTAAGAAGCGCATTTACCAAAGGAAACGGCAGCATTGGAACCCCCGGCTGTGTGTCCTTTATGTTTGATAAAAAGGGTCAGATTATCATTGACAGGGAAGAATGCTCCATGGAAGCGGACGACCTTATGATGCTGGCACTGGATGCAGGAGCCGAGGATTTTTCGGAAGAGGAAGACAGCTTTGAAATCACAACGGACCCGGATGCATTTACCGGAGTGTACAATGCGCTGGAAAAAGAAAATATTCCCATGATGTCTGCAGAGGTGACCATGATTCCACAGACCTATGTGGAGCTTACAGACGAAGCGGCAATAAAATCCCTGCAGAAGACGCTGGATTTATTAGAGGACGACGACGACGTTCAGTCCGTATACCATAATTGGGATGAGTAGGAGAAGGCAAATATGAGCAATTACCAACAGGATACTATATGCATACAGTCAGGCTGGAAGCCGGGAAAGGGAGAGGCAAGAGTGCTTCCCATCTATCAGAGCACTACCTTTAAATACGATACCACAGACCAGATGGGAAAGCTGTTCGATTTAGAGGAGGCAGGCTATTTCTATACAAGGCTTCAAAATCCCACCAACGACATGGTGGCGCAAAAGATTTGCGAGCTGGAAGGAGGCGTGGGCGCTATGCTTACTTCTTCCGGACAGGCTGCCAATTACTATGCAGTTTTTAATATTTGTGAAGCAGGGGATCATTGCATCATGTCCTCCACCATTTACGGGGGAACCTTCAATCTGTTGACAGTAACCATGAAAAAAATGGGCATTGAATGTACGGTAGTGGACCCGGATGCCCCGGCGGAGGAGCTGGAAAAGGCATTTAAGGACAATACAAAATGCGTTCTGGCGGAAAGTGTTGCCAATCCGGCACTTGTAGTGCTGGATTTTGAAAAATTTGCAACTCTTGCCCACAAACACGGAGTGCCGCTTATAGTGGACAATACTTTCCCTACGCCTATTAACTGCCGGCCTTTTAAATTCGGGGCGGATATTGTGACCCATTCCACCACAAAATATATGGATGGACATGCAGTCTGCATGGGAGGCGCCATTGTGGACAGCGGTAATTTTGACTGGAACAAATATCCGGACAGGTTTCCGGGACTCTGCGCACCGGATGAATCCTATCATGGAGTAGTCTATACGGAAAGATTCGGCAAGGCTGCCTACATTACAAAGGCGACGGTACAGCTTATGAGGGATTTAGGCTCCATCCAGTCCCCGCAAAATGCCTTTTATTTAAATTTAGGTCTGGAAACACTGCATTTAAGAGTTCCGAGACATTGTGAAAATGCCCAGAAGGTAGCGGAATTTCTGGAAAGCCATGAGAAGGTGGCTTTTGTAAATTATCCGGGCTTAAAGAGCAACCGGTATTACGAGCTGGCAAAAAAATATATGCCAAAAGGAAGCTGCGGAGTCATTTCCTTTGTATTAAAGGGCGGAAGGGAACAGGCTGTTTCTTTTATGGACAGCTTAAAGTTAGCAGCAATCGTCACCCATGTGGCGGATGCCAGGACCTGCGTGCTCCATCCGGCAAGCCATACCCACAGGCAGATGAATGACGAACAGTTAAAGCAGGCAGGAGTGGACCCGGGACTTATCCGGCTTTCCGTAGGCATCGAGCATGTGGATGATATTATTAAGGATTTGGAGCAGGCACTGAGCCAGGCATAATCAGGAAAACGATTTCATAGAATATGGAAGGAAACGGAAATGGATAGATTAGCAATTGTAGTACCATGCTATAATGAGGAAGAGGCCTTATCCTTTTCAATCACAGAATTAAAACGTATATTAAAGGAGCTTCATGGAAAGGGGAAAATCAGTCCTGACAGCTTCCTGCTGCTGGTAGACGACGGAAGTAAGGACCGGACCTGGGAGATTATCGCCGCATCCAACAAGGAAGATAAGCAGGTGTTCGGCTTAAAGCTTGCCGGAAACGTAGGTCACCAGTATGCGCTGACGGCAGGGCTTATGGAAGCCGGAAAGCTTGCGGATATGATTATTTCCATTGATGCGGACTTACAGGACGATACGGCTGTGATTGAACTTATGATTGATATGTATCATGAAGGGAAGGACATTGTTTACGGGGTACGCAATGACAGAAAGAAGGATTCTTTCTTTAAACGGACTACCGCCCAGGGATTTTATAAGGTCATGGACGTTATGGGGGTAAAAACCGTTTACAATCATGCCGATTTCCGTCTTATGAGTAAAAGAGCCGTAGAGCATTTTTCCAAATTCGGGGAAAGCAATCTGTTTATAAGGGGAATCGTTCCTCTGATTGGTTATGAAACAGATTGCGTGTACTATGAGAGAAAGGAAAGGGTGGCAGGAGAATCCAAATATCCGCTGAAAAAAATGCTTGCCCTTGCCTGGAACGGCATTACCTCCTTTAGCGTAAAGCCAATCAGCTTTATTTTGGGAATGGGACTGTTTATTATTTTCCTTTGCGTGCTGGCAGCCGTTTATGCCTTTGCATCCTATCTGATGGGAAGGACGGTAGCGGGCTGGACGTCCTTGATTTTGTCCATTTGGTTTTTAGGCGGGCTTCAGTTGATTTCCATCGGTCTGATCGGACAGTATATCGGAAAGATTTATACGGAGGTAAAGCACAGACCCAGATATAATATCGAGGTATTATTGACGGATGAGGAAGGGAAAATAGCGGACTGATTGCAGGGGGACTGTTATGGAGCAGACGAAAAAAAGAAAAGTGTTTGGAATCATAATGAGAATAGTATTTTTTCTTGTTCTGTCCTGCGCTTTCCTTTGGCTTTATCACAGTCCCTTTTCTTATTTTAACGACAGCTATGGGCTTTTAAAGGGGCCGGGGGAGCCGGTTTCCGTGGAAAATCTTATGGATTCCATGGATTTTGTCTATATAGAGTGTATAAACTGTCTCTATCTGTTTTTAGGGGAAAAGCCGGGAGTGGTTATTGGATTTCATATTTTTCTTCGGATGATAAACTGCCTGCTTTTGTTTTGCTCTGTTGAGAAGCTTGGAAAGCCGGTGCTTTCCGGATTTTTTACACTGTTATATGGATTTTATCCCTTTGTTATTTATGAACTATATAATTGTGATAGTGTTTTGATTGCAGAGTTTTTCTGCATATTGCTTTTGTTATTGCTTTCTTGTTTAATAAAAGCAGTATTCAGCGCCGTTGCGGCAAGAAGACGGCAGAAGGATGCAGCTTTGAATGGAGGGGTAAGCCCTCAGTGGGAAGCAGAAAATCAGATGTTTGGGCAGGAGACTTTCAAGCAGGAAGAGCTGACAGAAAAAGCATTGCAGGTTGAAAAGACAGGTGAGCAGATGAGGCAGGATGGAGTGATGGCACAAAATATGGAAAAAGAAAAAGTAGTGAAGGAGCGGGACGGCGTTCCTAATTTCCTGGAATTAACTGATGAAGAAATCAGGAGGAATGCCATGATTGCGGCAGGACTGCTTTCCACGGAGGAAGAGAGAAAGCCGGAGACGGATGAAATCGGAGCCGCAAAGAAAACGTCAAAGAAAAAATCAAAGGACAAAGGGGAAAAGAAGCCGCTTTTTCGTAAGAGCAGAGGGCAGTCTGTGAAAACAGAAACTATTCAGCAAGCAGAAGCTTTGAAAGGAACGGAATGGACAGGAGGGCAGAAAAAACAGCCTGACCCTGGATTTGAGCAGCCGGGCATGGAAACAGGGACACCGGATATGAGACCGGAACTTTCAAATGCGGGAACAGGGCAACCGGATATAGGGCTGGAACCGTCAAATGAAGGAATGAAGCAGCCAAGTGTATCTCATACCCAATTTATAGAAAATCCGCTTCCGGTACCGAAAAGGCATGTGAAAAAGGAAATGGATTATGAGTATCAGGTGCCGGAGGAGAAAATGCATTATGACATAGAGGAGCCGGATAAAAATTATTTTGATGTTGTATAAAATATTTGTTGTATAAAAAATCAGATAAGTAGAAAACTAAAAGGGAGCGGAAGCTTCCTTTTTTGCGTCTGTTCAATTTTATGGAGCAAGCGCTGAAGAAAGGTCATATTTAAAATCATATTCAGCATAGAAAACGAAAACCATGGGAGGACCCGATGAAAGAAGATAGTAAGAAAAAGAACAAGCAGGAAACTAAGGGAAACGTGAATCAGGAAGAAAAGAGAAAGCAGGAAGAGCATTCGGATGACAGAATAAAGGAAAGCGGTCAGACAACGCTGAACAATAATAAAGAAAAACATAATATTCAGTTAATTTCCATTATTGGAGAAATTGAAGGGCATGAAAACTTATCAAGCGGTTCCAAAACAACCAAATACGAACATCTGCTTCCCCAGCTTGCATCCATTGAGGACAGTCAGGAAATAGACGGCGTATTGTTCTTATTAAATACTATGGGCGGAGATGTGGAGGCAGGGCTTGCCATAGCGGAAATGATTGCTTCCTTAAGCAAGCCTACGGTTTCCCTTGTGCTTGGAGGAAGTCACTCCATCGGAGTGCCTATTGCCGCCAGTACGGATTATTCCTATATCGTCCCAACGGGAACCATGGTGATCCACCCGGTGCGTTTAAACGGGATGGTAATCGGCGTAGCACAGACTTTTGACTATTTTAAGCAGATACAGGAAAGAATCACCGGATTTGTAGTAAAGCACAGCAGGATTTCAGAAAGGCGCCTGGTGGATTTAATGATGGAAACCGAGGTGCTGACGAAGGATGTGGGCAGTATTTTAGTTGGTGGGGAAGCTGTGGAAGAAGGTATTATTGATGAAGTCGGCGGGATAAGCGAAGCCATGAAGAAGATTCATGAGATGGTTGGAAAATAGATAGGAAACAGTAAGAAAAAATAAAAGTGCCTATCCTGTCTGCCAACAGGATAGGCGTTGTCCATAGGACATATGCTTGTTTTGAGGGGCATCCACTTTTGGAGTGGGTGCTTTTTCTGTTTTCAATATAACAATTCTTATACATTCCTGCAGTTTTTCCTATGTGCCTTTAATTTTTTTGCAGCCCAGTTATAATGACTTGCCGTGCCGGATACAAAATAGGAGCCAAGAGGGCTGGTTCCGGTCCATTTTAAAATCCCTTTTGAAAACAATTCATCATTTGTGAATGTTTCTGCTAAGCGCATGACTTCTTCATGGGATTTTTCCAGCAGGGCTTTTGCTTCTTCCAAGGTTGTGTCCTGATGTTTTTTCCAAAAAAACTGATTCAGCTCCCCGTAATTTCTCCAGTTATAAGGCTTTGGCAGAAATGGCTTGTTTTCTCCATTTTTATTGGAGGAAACCCAGTTTAATAAAAGCTGATGCCATTCATAAAGATGGATTAATACATCCCTGAGATTTTTATCCCTTTTCCAATGAGCCTCCTTTTTTTTATCGTCAAATGAAAAAGGAGTGGATAATTCTTTTTCCGTCAATGATGAAATGAATTCATTCATAGCTTCGTAATCGGATGCTGCCGCACTGATTAAATCTGATTTTGATGTAGGTCTGCCCATATTTGTTCTCCTTATAATTAAAATTTTGTCAGATAATTGCAAAATATTCTGTAGCTGCAATTTGCCTTGCCATATAGGCAATATCACAAGCAGGGCGTCTTTTTTGCAACTGTTTGAAAATAGATTGTCTGTAACAGCCGGTTTAACTGTACTGTGATGTGTTTATTATAGAGAAGAAATGTTGACATCCTGTGTCATGCTTTATTTTTTTCGTAAATTAATTTTGCTTTTTGGGCAATTATTTTTTTCAAATGCAGGGGTTCTATAATATCTACCTGCTCCCCGAAGGAAAGCAGATATCCGGTCAGCCAGTCATCCACCGGCATATGGGCAGTAACAAGCAGAGTTCCATCTTTGTCTGCCTTTATCTGAGTGTTATCAAATTCATCATAAACACGATATGCCGTTTCCGCCGGAAATCTGAGTATTATTTTATGACAGGCATCATTTTGCATGTGAGGAGTTTCAGGAAAAGTCATTGGGGGAAAGCGTTCTTCTAAAAGCTCCCACTTTAGAATGCGGTTACATTTAAAAAGCAAGAAAGCCTGTTTCAAGGTGCAATAGGCTTTTACATACCAGTCTTTGGATTTATAGTACAACTTTAGGGGTAGTATGACTCTTTCACAGCCATTCCCATAAGAATCTGCATAAAAAATCTGAACAGGCCTGTGATGAATGACAGCAGTTTTTAACTGTTCAAACTTTTTGTTATCCGCCGGCTTGTCACCCCATCTGGAAAAATCCACTTCAAGCCAGTTAGCAGAAGGAACATCAAAAAGTGCGGAAAGCTTTTCCAATGTATCTTTTTCATAAGAACCGCTTATTACGTTTAAGCCCTGAAGCGCAGATAATATTTCCTGTTTTTCCTGATTGGATAGGACTGTTTTATTCAAAACGAAATTCTTTAGCAGATGAATCCCGCCGTTTCTTCCTGTTTCCGTGTAAACCGGAATCCCGGCGCTGCTTAGTGCATCAATATCCCTGTAAATGGTTCTTACGGAAACCTCAAACCTTTCTGCCAGTTCAGGAGCAGTTGCCGAACCTTTATCAAGCAGATAATATAAGATTTTAAACAAACGGCTTTCATGCATTTTAAATGCCTCCTTTTAGAAAGAGTATAGCAGTTTTTGACAAAGGGTGGTAGAATCTATTTAATATAATAACAGGAAAACAATTACTTTGGGAGAATTGACGCCGGAGTGGTGGATTTAAGTATCAATAGGCGGTTAAGGATATGAAAAGGATTTTATGTACGGTGTTGATGGCGGCATTTCTTTTTACGGCATGTTCTGCATGCAAAAGGAGCGCTTCGGAGAATGATGCCGGCTATCAAAAAGGAAATGAAGATGGCAGTGGTTCAGTAGAAAAGGATTCTGCCGGCAGTGCTGTAATTCGTGGAAGCTTTACGGCAATGGTGCGTGATGTGATTCCCGATTATGTTTCGGATGATACCACTCCAAGGGTTGCGGTGGTCACACTGTTTCAGGAAGAGCCTTTTACTGTCTGGGTAGGTGAAGAAAATGGCAGGAAGCTTAAAGGCGGGCAGATGTATACCTTTGAGTTGGCTGAAACGAAGGTAGAAGGGGTAAAGGCTTCTGAAATGGAGCAGGCTTATCTGGAGCCGGTGACAGCCATTTCCCGCTATCAGCTGAAAATTGACAGCATAAGACCCGCAGCGGAAGAGGAGTGGGGACTGGAATGTAATTGGGTGTCTGTTGAGATGGAATAACTGAAAAAGAACTGGACAGGATAATTCAAGCATAAGAATATTGTCAGACACCATGCAGGGGAATATTAAGAGAAAATTAAAAAAAATGTGAGATTATATTGAAAATTTCTCCGGATAAAAGAATTAAAATATATGCATAAAGTAAAACGGAGGCTAAAATGATACGATTTTTATCCATTGCCATAGATGCATTTTCAGCAGCTATTATTCTTTTGCCGGCGCTGTTCGTCCTGTTGCATTTTTTTAAACAGCATCCCATGAAAAAAAGGCTGCAAATAATTCTGTTTGCCATTTATTTATCTGCAGTTTTTTCCGTAACGGGAATACCGGCCATAAACTCATTGACAGTTTCTTTAGATTTCAACTGGATTCCTTTTATCGATATTGCAAACAGTCCGGCTGCCTATATCATAAACACAATACTCAACATAATATTATTTATTCCGCTGGGATTTTTCCTGCCCCATATCTGGGAAGAATATGGTTCCCTAAAAAAAACCACTTTTATGGGATTTGGCATATCCGCAGCAATTGAAGTTCTGCAGATTTTTACTTTACGGCTAACGGATGTAGACGACCTGATAACAAATACCATGGGAACAGTTATAGGGTGGTATCTTTCAAGCCTTTGCCTGACATGGGCTGGAAAAGTAAATCCTCAGTCTTATTCAGTCAATGAGCATTCCATTAGCAGAGAAAACAGAAGAAAATACGAGCCCTTTCTGATTTTTTTTCTTACCTTTTTTATCATGTTCCTTATTACGCCCTTTATTTCTCAGATAATATGGGAAAAAATACTGGCTGGTCCAATATGGGAAAAAATACGTTGAAAAAAGTAATGGTTCAGACAGCAGCTTCCCCGCAGGACCGGGACAGGGATCTGACAGAACATGATTTCTACGTCGTCACGCTCCCGCTCTGATAAAAACGCAGCAGTGCTAAGCTCGAAAGAACCTCGCTAAGCGCTGGCGTTTTTATAAGGACTTCTTAAGAAATCATGTTCTGTCAAATCCCTGTTCCGGTTCTCGCGGGAAACTGCTGTCTGAACTGTTACGAAAATAGTTAAAAAACCACAATCCACAAATTCCCCCTTGCTATCTTACCCAAAATTCATTAAAATAGAAACAGTGAGCCAATTCAGAATACTATTAGGAGGAAAAAGGGCATGAGTGGTTTTTTGATTTCAATGCAGGGCGCCATATCCCAGGGAATCTTGTGGGGCGTCATGGTGCTTGGCGTATACATAACCTATAAGCTTTTGGATATTGCGGACCTGACCGTTGACGGAAGTTTTGCGCTTGGGGGATGTATATGTGCAATGTTAGTTGTGGGGAAAGGAGTGAATCCTTTTATAGCGTTGTTAGCCGCTACATTCTTTGGAGTGCTGGCAGGAGCCGTAACAGGGTTTTTGCATACCGTATTTGACATACCGGCGATTCTGGCAGGGATTCTTACTCAGATTGCCCTTTGGTCCGTGAATTTAAGAATTATGGGAAAAAGTAACATTCCGCTGTTAAAGGTAGATACAATTATTTCCAAGGCAGTTAATGCTTTTGGAATGGAGCAGGGCATTACCACCCTGATTATAGGCATTATTATTGCAGTTCTTATTATTGTTGGCCTGTATTGGTTTTTTGGTACGGAAATCGGTTCTGCCCTTCGTGCTACCGGTAATAATGAGGATATGATAAGGGCTTTGGGAGTCAATACAAAGTTTACAAAAATGCTGGCGCTGATGATTTCAAACGGTCTGGTGGGGCTATCGGGAGCTCTTGTATGCCAGAGCCAGAAATATGCGGATATCGGCATGGGAACAGGCGCTATCGTTATTGGTCTTGCGGCAATTGTCATCGGTGACGTGCTTATGGGAAAGCTGCGTTCCTTTGGTGCAAAGCTTACTTCCGCTGTAGTGGGAAGCATTGTTTATTTTGTAATCCGCGCAATTGTTTTAAGACTTGGCATGGATGCAAACGACATGAAGCTTTTGTCGGCAACTATTGTGGCACTGGCTCTATGTATTCCGGTAGCTATCGATAAATGGAAGATGAAACGTTCCTATAGTGAAGGAGGAAGCGGCACATGTTAAACTTAACCAATGTAGAAAAGACCTTCAACAAAGGAACCATAAACGAAAAGAAGGCGCTGACCGGGGTGAACCTTCAATTGAACGAGGGAGATTTCGTAACCATTATCGGCGGAAACGGCGCCGGCAAGTCCACCATGTTAAATATGATTGCAGGAGTATACCCCATTGACGCCGGGAAAATCGTTTTAGACGGTGTGAATATTTCCAGAATGCCGGAGCATAAGCGGGCAAAATACTTGGGAAGAGTATTTCAGGACCCTATGCGCGGAACAGCCGCAGGCATGGAAATTGAGGAAAATCTTGCCCTTGCCCATAGAAGAGGAGCCAGAAGAACATTAAGATGGGGCATTACAAAAGAAGAAAAAGAACAATACGTGGAGGAATTAAAGGTTTTAGGCCTTGGACTGGAAACAAGGCTTACTTCCAAGGTAGGGCTTCTATCCGGCGGACAGAGACAGGCGCTTACTCTTTTAATGGCATCCCTGCAAAAGCCAAAGCTTCTTCTTCTAGATGAACATACCGCCGCCTTAGACCCCAAAACCGCAAAAACAGTTTTAGACTTAACAGAAAAAATCGTCAATGAAGAACACCTGACAGCCTTAATGGTAACCCACAATATGAAGGATGCAATCCGCCTTGGAAACCGTCTGATTATGATGCATGAAGGAAACATTATTTATGACGTGGCAGGAGAAGAAAAGAAAAATCTGAAAGTAGCCGACTTACTGAAAAAGTTTGAAGAAGCCAGCGGCGGAGAATTTGCCAATGACAGAATGATGCTGTCATAATGTACAAAGGATAACATATAAAGGATAACATACAACAAATATAGGATATTTTATTTCTCAATACACAGTGGGAGGCGGCAGGTCATAGAATGGTCTTCCAGGCCTTGGCAAAGTCGTCGGTACTAACGCACCGTATTTTGGTGCGTTAGTACCGCTACGTCTTTGCAGAGCGAGAGCGTGCCCGGAAGACCATTCTATGACCTGCCGCCTCCCACGTCCGGGTTTCCAAACACCCCAATTGCTATATTTATTGAAGAAAATTATCAAAAATGCTGGATTTTTTTACCGAAGTATGGCAAAATGAAAAAAGCGGTTATAACAAAGCCAAAGAGCCTTGTTAAATAAATAAAAGCTACATATTGAAAGGAGATTTCACATGATTATTTCAAAAGAAGTAGAAGAAATGTGTAAGGTTGCACAGGGCGTTGCCCACGGCTGTGCTCCAATCCCAGAAGAAGCAAAATGGGTAAAAGCAAAAGAAATTAAAGATATTTCCGGTCTGACACACGGTGTAGGCTGGTGTGCTCCCCAGCAGGGTGCCTGCAAGCTTACCTTAAACGTAAAGGAAGGCATTATTCAGGAAGCATTGGTAGAGACAATCGGCTGCTCCGGTATGACTCATTCCGCAGCTATGGCTTCCGAAATCTTACCGGGAAGAACTCTTTTAGAAGCATTGAATACAGACCTTGTATGTGATGCCATCAATACAGCAATGAGAGAATTATTCTTACAAATCGTTTACGGACGTACACAGAGCGCATTTTCTGAAGACGGACTTCCGGTAGGCGCAGGCCTTGAGGATTTAGGAAAAGGTTTACGTTCTCAGGTTGGTACTATGTACGGAACCCTTCAAAAAGGTCCCCGTTATCTGGAAATGGCAGAAGGATATGTAACCGGTATCGCTTTGGACGCAGACGACCAGATTATCGGCTACCAGTTTGTAAGTCTTGGAAAAATGACTGATTTCATCAAAAAAGGCGATGACCCCAATACTGCATGGGAAAAAGCAAAAGGACAGTACGGCCGTGTTGCAGATGCAGTTAAGATTATCGACCCAAGACAGGAATAGAAGAAGGAGGAAATGAGAAATGGCTTTATTTGAATCATATGAAAGAAGAATTGATAAAATCAATGGTGTTTTAAACAGCTATGGAATTTCTTCCATCGAAGAAGCTGAAAAAATCACAAAGGATGCCGGCTTAAACGTTTACGACCAGGTAAAAGGCATTCAGCCAATCTGTTTTGAAAATGCATGCTGGGCATATACAGTAGGCGCAGCAATTGCAATTAAAAAGGGCTGCAGAAAAGCAGCAGATGCAGCAGCAGCTATCGGTGAAGGACTTCAGGCTTTCTGTATTCCCGGTTCTGTTGCAGATACCCGTAAGGTTGGTCTTGGACATGGTAACCTTGGCAAGATGCTACTGGAAGAAGAGACAGAGTGCTTCTGCTTCTTAGCAGGACATGAATCCTTTGCAGCAGCAGAGGGCGCTATCGGTATTGCTGAAAAAGCAAACAAGGTACGCCAGAAACCTTTAAGAGTTATCTTAAACGGACTTGGAAAGGATGCTGCTCAGGTTATTTCCAGAATCAACGGATTTACATTCGTGGAAACTGAATATGACCCGTACACCAATACCGTAAAAGAAGTATATAGAAAGTCTTATTCCGAAGGACTTCGTGCAAAGGTTAACTGCTACGGTGCAAATGATGTTTGTGAAGGCGTGGCAATCATGCATAAGGAAGGCGTTGACGTTTCCATTACAGGTAACTCCACCAATCCTACCAGATTCCAGCACCCGGTTGCAGGTACATACAAAAAAGAATGCAACGAACAGGGCAAGAAATATTTCTCCGTAGCAAGCGGCGGCGGTACAGGACGTACCCTTCATCCGGACAACATGGCTGCAGGTCCTGCTTCCTATGGTATGACAGATACAATGGGACGTATGCATTCCGATGCACAGTTTGCAGGTTCTTCTTCTGTACCGGCTCACGTGGAAATGATGGGTCTGATTGGCGCAGGAAACAACCCTATGGTTGGTATGACGGTTGCTGTAGCTGTTTCCATCGAGGAAGCTGCGAAGGAAGGAAAGTTTTAGAAGATAAGCATTTAATAAAATATTTTTACGAAATAGTAAAATGCCGTAATTCCAGAGAGTTACGGCATTTTGACATAGCTTGACGGAAAGAAACGTTTACCTTATAATAGTATCAGGAAGTTATCGTGTTACAAGGTGGTAAGCCTCCCAAACTTGAAAAAGAGGGGCGGTGGTGCAGATGGATATATATGAAAGTTTAAGCCTGTTATTTTTAGGCGGTTCATTCCTGATTACACTGCTTGCCTACATAGATAGGAATCATAAGCGAAAATAAATAAGCCTACCTTGTCACTTGACCGATGAAGGTAGGCTTTCTACATTTCGGAGGTTAACCACTTTGTGGGCGGTTACTTCCTTTCATGTCTATAATGTAACATGTTAGCTAAAAATATTCAAGCATTTTTTACAAATGACAGAGGGGAAGAAAGCTATGACAGGAGATAAAAAGAAAGATTTTCAAAGGGTGGCTGGCATTTGGTTTTTTGTTCTTTTATTTTCAGGTCTTCTGATATATCTTCAAAGCACTGGTAAAATTGATATACAATTTGGGATTATGTGTATTATAAGTATACTTCTTTTTATACTGTTTGGCATATGGGGAATTATAACCTATAAAAAGAAATATGGTGACAGGCAATATATAAGACCTTCCAGACAGACAATAAAAAAGGAAAAAAGATACAGGATGTTTCAAAGAAGAACCAGGAATAAAAATATCTATAAAGTTTGCGAAATGTACATGAAAGAGTATATTTTTGAAAAATCCATAATGATAGCAATTTTGTTTTTGTTAATGGGATTGCTGTTTTGGATAATAGAAATAAATTGGGGTGGAAGATTCAGTAAGTTTGAAATGATAGCATTTTTCCTTTGTATACCAATTATCAGCGGATTGATTTGTTTTTTTGATTCCAAAAGCTCTGACAATTCAACAAAGCTGCTGGAAAATGAGATAAAAATGAAAGGCTACGATATAGAAAAAATAAATGAGGATTTTAAAGGAGGAACAAAATGCTATTTATTTGAAGGGTTATTACATATTGGAGCAAATTATGTAATACTGTGCCATAGGGATATGGCTTTTGTGAGAGATGTGAGAGATGTATATAAAGTGGAAAAACATATTTTTGAAAAGAAAGTGGACGTTCAACATGGAGGAAATGTAGTGGTTGATGAATATTGCATATTTATATTTACCACAAAAAATAAGATTCGTTTGAAGTGTATTGGTGAAGAAGAGGCAGATTTGATTGTAGAAGAGTTTGCAAAGCATGGGATTTATGATATAAGAGGATGAATCTATACATCCCGTCATAATCCATAATAGTTTTGAAAGCAGACAAATATTTTGTATAAATAAATCATAATATAGAAAAAGGCAATCTATCTGGAGAAATATCCGTGGAGAAAAAGAAATTAAAATGGATTCAAATAATTGTACTGTCTGCTTTGATACTAATATCAGCCAGTGCTGCAGCCCTTTTAATACCATTCCTTTTTTCTTTTGAAACAGACAATGTTGTGAAGGAAGATATCATTGGAAAAGAAGGAAAAGTCACCACGGTAACGGAATCCACCTTGGAAAAAGTAATAAGAAAAAACCAGCTATATACAGCAGAATATCCATATAACGGTTATGCAGCCATCTATGATGAATACGGCTGCGTAAAATATTACGTAGCATATGAAGGATACGTAAAAGCAGGAATAGACGTTACCCAAATAACCGTAAGCATGGATGAGAATACTGACACAATCGTTATACGGCTTCCAAAAGTACAGATAGAAGAGCCGGTTGTGGATGCCGGAAAAATGGAGTATATTTTCCAAAAAGAAAAGTACCAAACAGAAACGGTAGCACAAGAAGCATACCGCAATGCGGAACAGGACCTGGCTGATAAAGTAAGCAAAGACCCTGATTTGGAGGCATGTGCCACAGAAGCCGCCAAGGCGGCTGAAAAAGCCTTGATTGAACCGTGGCTCAGTCAAGTAGAAGCGGAGAAGGATTATACAGTCAGGGTATTGGGATATGGGGAGGAGGAATAGTATGAAAAGGACGAAATGGTTCTTATCCTTCTTCATATGCTTACTGTTTTTTCCATTATCCGGCTGCAGGAATAATGAGCCTGCCGGTATACAGACGGATATACAGACAGATATGCAGGAGGCGGCAGCGGCGGGAGAAAAAGCAAAAGAAGAAATAGGTATACCGCAAATCGGCAGGGTGAAAAGCATATGTGAGCTCGCAACATTAGAATGCAGATATCATAATGTTGCCAAAGCAACAAAAGAAGCAGGAGAAGGAGTGTTACACTGGGGTGAAAAGGAAAGAACCTTCTGGATTTCATATACGGGGATTGCTGAAATCGGTTTTCAGACAAAGGACATAAAGATGAAGCAGGAGGGGACCAGTATTACGATTATGCTTCCAAAGCCTTATGTTTCCTGCAGGGTGGATTCGGATTCATGGACAAAAGACTCCTATGTGATATCAGGGGACCGGTGGATTCAGAAAAACCCCATTACTGCCGATGACCAGACCCGTGCCATACATGCGGCGCAAACTGCAATGGAAGAAAAGATTCGGAATAATTCCTCATTATTAAATACCGCAGAGTTTCAGGCAAAAGAACTGATTGAGAATTATATCATTCAAATTGGTGAAGCAGCCGGCATTACATATACCATTTCCTTTGAGGATGCCGAAGCATCAAAGGAAAATTGAAGAAAAACTTTTATGAAAAACGGAGGGATAAAGCTATGAAAGTAACATGCAAAAAGTGCAGCAAAGACTTTTCATACGAAAAGTACAACGGAGTATGTCCTAATTGCGGAAGATATATGAGCATGACGGAAACGGTAAAAATTGATAATATCAAAAAGACAGAATACGCCGGGGTGGATGGTCCTGAAAAAAAACCTCCCAAAAACAGTAAATGGACAGAAAATCAAAAAATTCTTTGTACATTTATAACAGGAGCAATGGCGATAATTTTTATCTATGTTATTTTTGACACTACAAGGCAGGTAAAAATCAATAAGGAATTACGTGAGATAGGGATTATAAAGGCGGATGCCGCTTCCATGCAGGAAGATATTCCCATCAGGGGCGAAGTGTTAAGAATTCAGGAATGCAACATTATGAAAGAGTGGAATGAGCAGGTTCCTCAGGGCTATCAGCTGGTATACATAAAATATCAGACAGAAGAGTATTCATCCCTTTCTTCTTATACAGAAATCTATATGAAGCTGCCGGAGATGGCATATGTAGAGCCTATAGACCCGTATCGTCTGGAAGATGAAGTTGGAATAGACGGACAAGTGCTGTGGAAGGATTACAAAATAGATAGTGATTTAGAGGAAAATGGCAGATTGCTTTTATTTCTCGTTCCGGAAGAATTAACAGAAGCAGAGCTTTCAATCTATTGTTATGATGAGTCCGATTATAAAAATTATAGAAGAAGCACTGAAATATTGCAGAAAATCTATGAAATACCGGTAAGCTGGGAGGTGGAATAAGTCATGTGGGTAGTGAAGCAGATTATAGGATGGCTCATTGGAAAGGTATTTAAGACATATTATAAAATAACAGGGTATGCGGGAATTTTTCTGATAGTGTTGATTGTGGAATGCATCGGCTTGTTACTGTATCGGGAGGATGCACTTGGAATAGTAGGAGTTCATGAGGGTAAAACGATTATTGCAGATGCCCGGCTGAAAACGGAACAAAATAATCCGGAAGCACATGAATACATATATGAATACGAATTGCTGCTTGAAAACCATGGAAGCAAAAGAAATTTTATCCCTTCCGTTGATGTGAAAAATCAAGAGGAAGACTGGTTATCCAGTCAGGTGGAAGGAGTATATCAGGATGCGGGAGACTGGGCAAAGGTTGGACTGGAGGATTCCTTCTATGTTCCGGCAGGAAGTCAGGCAAAGGTAACCGTATTGATTAAAAGCTCTGCAAAAGTGGAAAAGCTTATTTTTACAATAGGGACAATAGGAGAAGAGTCTCATTTTGAGGCAGAAGTTCCAAATGTAAAGGAATAAAGAAATGAATCGTTTTGACAAAATAGTTTATCTCATTACAGTAATTCCATCGATTTTTGTTGTAGTACTTGGATTTGTACTGGATATAGATATAAAAGGCTGGTGGATTATTGCTTATTGTGCATTTGTAGTATTTTTTCTATCATTTTGCCAAAGTATTCTGCAACTAAAAAAAGCCAGACCGGACTTGGGAATTATGGAGCATATTCGTCTGAGGAAAGAACTGAACAGAAAAAACAATGCTTTATTAAAAAAAGACGGACCGGAAGAATTGGAAGCCTGTATTCTGGCAAGGCGGGAACTGGTGGAACAGGCAGCGGGAGCCGACAAGGTTCTCTTTACCATGAATCTGGCAGAACGTCTTTTCGTCAATGGAGAATTAGACGAAGCAGCCGAACTTCTTGACTCTGTTGTCTCTAAAGTGGAAGGAAATATGCCAAAGTTTGTATATTGGTATAACCGGATTTCCATAGAAATGGTCCGGCAAAATGAAGAGGTGGCGGAGAAAATGCTCCCCTGCATATTTGAAAACAGAAAAAAAGTCATTGTGGGAAAGAAAAATCAGAAGCTGCTGGAAATTTTTGATATTCGTGTTTCCCTGTGGCAGGCGGTTATCGGGAAAAGATATGATGAGGCTCTTTCTCTGTTAGATAAATGGGAAAGGAATCTGGCTACTGTAGAAAACATGCAGGAAAACAGGCAGATTGCAAGACAATATTTTCTTATGGAAAAGCTTAATGTATATTTAAAAATGAACAGGTCAAAAGAAGCTTTGGAAGTGGAAAAAGAGCTTGGAAAGGAGAAGCTGTATCCGCTTGTTGAATGGTGGCTTGAACAGCAGGAAATTTTACAGGAAATAAAATTGGAAGAATGAGGCAAAATGTGTTATGATATATAAATGAAGTACTAAAAAATAAAATCAGAAAGGATTAAAGGGGAAAATAATGGGGAATACAAGTACTGAACAAATCACAAAAAATTATCGGAGATATAAGGAACTGGAAAACAGAAATGCAAAAACCAATCAGCTTGCAATTATCAGCATTACCATCTTGGAATTGCTTTTGATATTAGCATTAGTCATTCAGGCTTTTGCAGTGAAGACAGCTTATGGGAAAATGGGGCTTTTGCCTTTGGGGATATTGATTATCAGCGTGATTGTCAACTGGGTCGTATACAAAAGAGACAGGGCAAGTGAAAAGTTAAAATATGTTATGCTCACAGTTTTTTTAATTGACTGGGCCTATCTGATGATAACCGGGAAAAACGTTTTGGTTACTTCTTATGTTTATCCCGTATTGGCGGCCATAATATTATACAGGGATGTAAAGTTTGAAAAAATCGTGTCTTATACAGTCCTTGTGACGATTTTTCTCAGGACTGTCATATGGACATTTAATGGATATTTATTAAGCTCAGCAGATGGAATTGCGCTTATCAGCACGGTTGTAAGTTTTGTGTTTGTTATTGTAGTACATATTACAGCGCTGCTTTATATAAAGTATACCCATGACATGCTTAGTTCCGTAGAGGATGAAAAGGAAATTCAGAATGGTATGCTTCAGGATATTCTGCGGATTTCAAAAGGCGTAATCAGGGAAGTGGAAAATGCAGACAATCTGTTAGAAGGTCTGAAGGATTCCTCAAGCAGCGTACATGGTTCTATTCAGGATATTTCCGATAGAATAAAGGCTACCACGGATAGCGTGCAGGAACAAAGTAACATGACTGTCACAATCAGCACGGCAATTGGGGAAACGGCTGAAAATGCCAAAGCCATGGTGGAAACAGCCACTGATTCCCAAAAAGTGGTGGAAGATAACTTGAAAATCATCAATCAGATTCAGGAAAATGCAAAGACCATTGGAGAAACCAATTCCCATGTGGCAGGCTCTATGGAAGAGTTGCAGAAAAAGGCTTTGGAAGTACAGGAAATTACGGAAGTAATATTCTCCATTTCCAGCCAGACGAATCTTCTCGCTTTGAATGCCTCCATTGAAAGCGCAAGGGCAGGGGAAGCCGGAAGAGGGTTTGCGGTAGTAGCGGATGAAATTAGAAAATTATCGGAAGAGACCAGGCTTTCTACGGAAAAAATTGCCGGAATCGTTCAGGAATTGAACCAGAACGCTCAAAATGCCACGAAAGTGGTACAATCCTCCATCAGCGCCATGGACCAGCAGAACCAAATGGTGGAAAATGCTGCAGATGCGTTTGTTGCAGTCCGCAGCAATTTGGAAACATTGACGAAGCATGTGGAAGATATAAACGGAAAAATAGAAAATCTGGTTCATTCCAATGATACGATTATTGGCAATATCAGTCAATTATCCGCTATCAGCAAAGCAGTTTCAAACAGCGCAGAACAGGTAGAGGAATACAGTCAGGATAACCAGCTTCAGGCTCAGCAGGCAAAAGAATTACTGAATCAGATACAAAAGCTTGTACAGGAGTTTTCCAAATATTTAAAGGAAGCATAAAATGTACAGGAGGCTTATAAAATAATAATGGCAGGAGACGGATTTCATGAAAAAAATTATTACAATCAGCAGGGAATTTGGCGCCGGAGGCGGTGAAATCGGAGAAAAGCTTGCTAAGGCACTGGGCTATGAGTGCTATAATAAAGAGCTTATATTAAAAGCGGCAGCCAAATCCAACGTGGATGTGCAAAGTATTATTAAATGGGATGAAAAGGTACCCACAGAGCTTGGTTTTGGACAGAGCCTTTTTGAGTTTTATAACCGCCCTTTAAGTGAAACGCTTTTTGAAGCACAAAAGAACGTAATCCGTGAATTTGGTGAAAAGGGAAAATGCGTTATAATCGGAAGAAACGGCAATCAGATTTTAAAGGAATACGATAATTGTCTTCATGTATTTATTCACGCTGACCCGTACTGGCGGTTAAAACGGATGAAAAAGAAAATGCCCGGCGTTTCGGAAGAAAAATTAAACGAGGAAATACGCACTATTGATAAAATGCGAAGGAAATATTGTACCTTCTATACAAATACAGAATTTGGCAAGGCGGAATACTATGATATTACTTTAAATACTTCCAGGCTTGGAATAGAAAAGAGTCTGGATATACTGATAAACCTTGTAAAGGAATGCTGATATGGAACTTTTAAACACGATTCAGCCCATTGTAAAATCTGTAAATACTGTGCTTTGGGGACCGCCTATGCTGGTGCTTCTGTTTGGCACACATCTGTTTCTTACATTTAGAACAGGATTCATTCAAAGAAAAACCTTAAAAGCCATCAGGCTTTCCGTGGCAAAAGACCCGGATTCCGAAGGGGATATCAGCCAGTTTGGTGCATTGACCACTGCACTGGCTTCTACCATCGGCACCGGCAATATTATCGGAGTGGGAACTGCAGTAGCCCTGGGCGGACCAGGGGCGGTATTGTGGTGCTGGCTTACAGGTGTGTTTGGTATTGCCACCAAATATGCGGAAGCATTGATTGCTGTAAAATACCGGGTAAAGACAAAGGACGGACGCATGCAGGGAGGCGCCATGTATGCCCTTGAAAGAGGGCTTCATATGAAATGGCTGGCGGTTTTGTTTGCCTTGTTTGCACTGATTGCATCCTTTGGAATCGGCTCCATGGTACAGACAAATGCCATTGCCAGCATATGGAAAACAAATCTGAATGTGCCGGGCTGGATTATCGGCATTGTATGCGGAGTGCTTACCATGGCAGTAATTTTCGGAGGAGTAAAAGCAATTGCAAGAGTCTGTGAAAAGCTGGTTCCTTTTATGGCGTTTTTTTATGTAATTGGATGCATTATCATACTATGTTATAACTACGACTTTATTGTTCCGGCTGTCAGGACAATATGTATGCTGGCATTTAAGCCCGGAGCAGCGGCAGGAGGGCTGGCAGGCTCGGGCATTATGATGGCTGCCAGATATGGTATTGCAAGAGGTCTTTTTTCCAATGAATCCGGCATGGGTTCAGCGCCTATTGTAGCAGCAGCTGCCAAAACAAGGAATCCGGTCCGTCAGGCGCTTGTATCCTCTACAGGCACATTTTGGGATACAGTAGTGGTATGTGCCCTGACAGGAATTGTATTGGTAAGCAGCATTATGAAAAATCCTGGTATTGATGTAGGCAATATAAGCGATGGAGGCGAGCTGACCTCACTGGCGTTTGCACAGATTCCATATATCGGGAAAGCTATTTTAGTGGTAGGAATCGTATCCTTTGCTTTTTCCACTATATTAGGATGGGCTTATTATGGTGAACGCTGTGCAGAATATTTAGGAGGCAGGAAAATACTGATTCCTTACCGTGTGCTGTATGTAATATCCATTGTGGCAGCACCGCTTATTACATTAAATCTGGTATGGGATTTGGCGGATACTTTTAATGCCCTGATGGCAATACCTAATCTGATTGCCTTATTGTTTTTATCCAATACTATTGTAAAGGAAACCAAAAGGTACATAAACGATATCGACCGGATTGATGACACGGAAATTCCTTTCACAGAAAAATAGCAAAAGCGGAATATATCGACAATATTCTACAAATCTTAACAATTTTTATTATTTTTTAATATTTGTATTGCATATTTTTATATTATTCGATATAATAAAACGGTAGAAAAACTTATAGGAGGGAAAGAAATGGATACAAAAACTACGAGTATTGTGGCCTATCTTACTTGGATTGGTACTGTAATTGCTTTTGTTGCAGGAGATAAGGAAGGAGCTAAGTTTCATCTGAATCAGGCACTTGTTGTTATTATTGCACAGATTGTCTGCTCATTTGTTATGGTCATTCCGGTTATTGGTTGGATTGTAGGTATAATAGGAAGCATATTTGTATTTGTTTGCTGGATCATAGGGCTTATTGCTGCCATTAATCAAGAAGAAAAAGAAGTTCCACTTCTTGGAAAGATTAAGATTCTTAAATAATCTACATAATAAAAAACGGCTGATAAACAGCCGTTTTTTTATTGCTTTTCGTTGCAGGGAAAGGGATTTCGTGATACTATAGTTAGAAAGTGTTTTTGGGAATAAGGGATGAGGCAATGACAAAGCAGGAATTCAGAAAATATATAACAGAAAAAACCATTTATTTAGACGGCGCCACCGGCTCCAATTTATTAAAAAGAGGAATGCCGGCAGGAGTCTGTCCGGAAAAATGGATTTTGGAACATAAAGATGTTTTAATAGGGCTTCAAAAGGAATATGTAGAAGCCGGCACTAATATTTTATATGCTCCTACCTTTTCGGGGAACCGGATTAAGCTGAAGGAATACGGACTGGAAGAGCAGTGCCGTGAAATGAACATGGAGCTTATCTCTTTAAGCAGGGAAGCCGCCGGAGGAAAAGCTTTAGTTGCCGGGGATATTACTATGACCGGCGAGCAGCTTGCACCTATGGGAACCATGGAATTTGAAACATTGATTGACATATACAAGGAGCAGATTGAATATCTGGAAGAAGCAGGCGTGGATTTGCTTGTAGTGGAGACCATGATGAGCCTTCAGGAAACAAGGGCAGCCTTAATTGCAGCAAAAGAAACCTGCAATCTGCCGGTTATGGCAACCATGACATTTGAAAGTGACGGCAGAACCTTATTTGGAACGGATGCCAAAAGCGCGGCAATCGTACTGGCAAGCCTCGGAGCGGATGCCATTGGAGCAAACTGTTCCACAGGACCGGACCAGATGTGCCCTATTATCCGGGACATGGCACAGGTGACAGAACTGCCCATTATTGCAAAGCCCAATGCAGGAATGCCTGTACTGGACCAGACAGGAGCCACTGTTTACAATATGGACAAGGACACCTTCTCACAGGAAATGGTTGGGCTTATAGAAGCAGGGGCATCCATTTTGGGAGGGTGCTGCGGCACCACTCCGGAATATATCAAAAAGCTGGTGGAGACTACAGGACATTTGTCCACAAGAAAGAGAGAAAAAAAGAACCTGAGATTTCTGGCAAGCGAAAGGCAGGCTTTGAGCTTTTCTTTGCAGGATAATTTTATGATTGTGGGCGAACGGATTAACCCTACCGGCAAGAAAAAGCTGCAGGAAAAGCTTCGGGAAGGAGATTTGGAGCTGGTAGAGACATTTGCAAGGGAACAGGAACAGTGCGGCGCCTCCATACTTGATATCAACATGGGAATGAGCGGCATAGACGAAAAGGAAATGATGTTAAAGGTATTGGAAACCGTCGGCAACATCACCTCCCTTCCTCTTGCCATTGATTCCAGCCATGTGGATGTGATTGAATCCGCCCTTCGGAAATATCCGGGACGGGCGCTGATAAATTCCATCTCTCTGGAAAGGGAAAAATTTGAAAAGCTTCTGCCCATTGCAAAAAAATACGGCGCTATGTTCATCCTTCTTCCTCTGTCGGATGAAGGGCTTCCGAAAAATCTGGAAGAAAAAAAGCAAATCATTCAGGTGATTTTAGAGAGAGCATTAGAGCTTGGCATGACAAAAGAGGACATTGTGGTGGACGGTCTGGTGGCAACGGTAGGAGCCAATAAAACTGCTGCTCTGGAAACTCTGGAAACCATTGCATATTGCAGGGAAATGGGACTTGCCACCATATGCGGACTGTCCAATATTTCCTTTGGACTGCCGGAAAGAAGCTATGTGAACACGGCTTTCCTTACTATGGCAATTGCAAAGGGGCTTACCATGGCAATTGCAAATCCAAGCCAGGAGCTTTTGGTGAACAGTGCATTTGCCTCCGACCTTCTTTTAAATAAAGAAGGGGCAGATATTGCTTATATAGAAAGAATGAATTCCCTGAAGGAAAAGGCTGAGTTAGCAGCTACTAATCAAATAGGAGGGCAGAAAAAGGACTCAGGAGCAATGGCAGAGGAAAAAGCAGAAACTGCCCTGCTGTATGAAGCCGTCTTAAAGGGAAATAAGAAGTCCATCACCGACATTACTAAAAAGGCAATGGATGCCGGCAATGAGCCAAAGGACTTACTGGACCGCTGGCTCCTTCCCGCCATTAATGAGGTGGGAGATTTATTTGACAAAGGAAAATATTTTCTTCCGCAATTGATTGCAAGCGCAGAAGCCATGAAAGCCTCCATTGAATATCTGGAGCCCTATCTTTTGGAAGCAGGCGGAGAAAAAGAAATGCCCACCATCGTCATTGCCACTGTGGAAGGGGATATTCACGATATCGGGAAAAATCTGGTGGCGCTTATGCTGAAAAATTACGGTTTCCGAGTCATTGACCTTGGCAAGGATGTTCCAAAGGAGGAAATCATCCGGGTTGCCATGGAGGAGAATGCAAAGATAATCGCTTTGTCCGCCCTTATGACCACCACCATGCAGGAGATGAAAAATGTTATCGCCTATAAAGAAGAAAAGCAGGTGGATGCAAAGGTGATAATCGGAGGAGCCGTCATTACCCAGGACTATGCGGATGAAATCGGTGCAGACGGTTATTCAAGGGATGCTGCGGATGCAGTAAAGCTTACAAAGCGGATTTTAAATTTAGAAGATTGAATATAAAAGATTCAATATAAAACATTCAATATAAAACATTCAATATAAAAGACTAATTATAAAAAATTTTAATAAGTACAAAATTTAAAAAAATAATGTTATTTTCAAATATTTATTATAAAAATGATTTTATAAGAGTGATTTAAAAAAATATTTTTTTATTAAATCACAGTAAAAAGAAAGGATGTTGAAACTATGATAGGCGCAGATGCCATGATAAAATGTTTAGAGGAAGAAGGAGTACAGGCAGTATTTGGATATCCGGGCGTTGCAATCTGTCCTTTTTATAACAGCCTGTTAGATTCCAAAATAGAAAGTATTTTAGTACGCACGGAGCAGAATGCAGCACATGCGGCAAGCGGTGTGGCAAGAGTTACCGGCAAGGCAGGGGTTTGTGCGGTGACTTCAGGCCCCGGCGCTACCAATCTGATTACGGGAATTGCCACTGCTTTTGCGGACAGCATTCCTCTTGTATGCATTACGGGACAGGTAAACAGTGAATTGTTAGGAAGCGATGTGTTTCAGGAGGCGGATATTACCGGAGCAGTAGAATCCTTTGTAAAATACAGCTATCTTGTGAAAAACCCGGAGGATATCCCAAGAGTGTTCAAGGAAGCCTTTTATATTGCAAGCACAGGCAGAAAAGGACCGGTTCTTATCGATGTGCCCATTGATGTGCAAAATGCCTCCATCAATAAATTTAAATATCCTTCCGATGTGAATTTAAGAACCTATAAGCCTACGGTAAAGGGACATGCAGTGCAGATTGCCAAAGTGGTTTCGGCGCTTAATAAGGCAAAACGCCCCATTATCTGTGCAGGAGGCGGGGTGCTTTTATCGGATGCGGAAAGAGAGCTTCGGGATTTTGCCGCAAGGCATCGGATTCCGGTAGTCTCTACTATGATGGGAATCGGAGCCATGCCTACCAGACATCCAATGTATTTCGGCATGGTGGGCAACAACGGAAAGCCTTATGCCAACCGTGCCATGAATGAATCGGACTTATTGATTATGATTGGCGCAAGAGTGGCAGATCGGGCGGTAAGCCAGCCGGATTTAATTACCAATAATAAAATACTGGTACATATTGATGTGGACCCGGCGGAAATCGGAAAAAATGTAGGCCCCCATATCCCGATTGTAGGAGATGTGAAGCACATTTTCTTTGACTTTGCAAAGCATGAAATCGAAGGGGATTACAGTGAGTGGATTGAAACCTTAAAGGGCTATAAGGAGACTATGGAGCCAAAGAGAAATCCAAAGCCGGAATTTGTAGACCCGGCACGGTTTATTACCATGCTTTCCGAAAAAATGGAGGACGACGGCATTTATGTGGCGGATGTGGGACAAAACCAGATCTGGTCCTGCGGTTATCATGTGGTAAAGGACGGACAGTTTTTAACCTCCGGCGGCATGGGGACAATGGGCTATTCCATTCCGGCGGCAATGGGCGTCAAATATGCAAAAAAGGATAAACAGGTCATTGCCGTATGCGGCGACGGCTCTTTCCAGATGTCCATGATGGAATTTGCCACCATGCGTCAGCATGGCATTAAGGCAAAAGTAATTGTGCTGAAAAATTCCTATCTGGGAATGGTAAGGGAATACCAGCATTATACTTATGCAGACCATTATTCCGTAGTGGATTTATCCGGAAGCCCGGATTTGGAGCATATTGCAAAAGCCTATGAAATGCCTTTTATAAGAGTGCATAACATGCAGGAGGCGGAAGAGGCGGTGGATAAGTTCCTTTCCTATGATGAATGCGTACTGATGGAGTGTTTAATCGATCCAATGGATTTAGTAAAATAGAGGTGTAAGATGAAAAAAATATATTCCGTATTAGTAGAAAACCGTTCCGGCGTTTTGTGCAAGGTTGCCGGTCTTTTTTCCAGAAGATGTTTTAATATTGATTCCCTTGCAGTGGGAGAAACGGACGATAACAGCGTTTCCTGCATGACCATTGTCTCAAGCGGCAATCAAAGGACCTTAGAGCAGATAGAAAAACAGCTGAATAAGAAACTGGATATTATCAAGGTAAAGACCTTTGACGAGCCTCACAGCATATCCAGGGAGCTTATGCTCATGAAGGTAAAATATAATAAAAGCAACCGCAGGGACATAGTGGAAATCTGCGACATTATGAAGGCGGAAATCGTGGACATGTCCAAATCCTTTATGATGATTCAGATTTGCGACACGCCGGATAGAATCAAGCTTTTGCTTGCTATGTTCAAATCCGTGAGCATTGTGGAGGTTGCCAGAACAGGAACCCTGGCGCTTCCCAAATGTTCCGAAAACGAAAAGGAATAATAAGAGTTTTATCCATAACTGTGAGTTATAAAAAACATGAGCAGTTTTCATACATTGACAAGGGTACTTATCTACTGTTAGAATAGAAAGAACCCAGAGGAAAGAGGGTAGTATTATGCAGAAAAAAGTATTTCAGCTCTTAGTGGACAATACCCCCGGCGTCTTAAGCCGTATATCCGGTCTGTTCAGCAGAAGGGGCTACAATATTGAAAGCATTACCGCAGGGGTGACAGCGGATCCCAAATTTACAAGGATTACCATTGTTACAAGCGGCAATGATGAGATTTTAGACCAGATTGAAAAGCAGGTTGGCAAGCTGGTGGATATCCAGGACATTAAGGAGCTTAAGCAGGGTGAAAGCGTGTACCGGGAGCTATGCCTGATTAAAGTAAAGGCAGATCCCATGCAGCGGCAGGCAATTATAGCTGTGGCGGATATTTTCCGTGCCAATATTATTGATGTTTCCAAAGAAAGCCTGATTATTGAGCTTACCGGAGACCAGGACAAGATTGAGGCATTTATCGGTCTGTTAGACGGCTATGAGATATTGGAGCTGGCAAGGACCGGCATTGCAGGGCTTGGCAGGGGAATTGAAAATGTTACTTATTTATAATCGTATGATTAGTTAGCAAATACTAACTTTCAATAAAAATTATTTTAACATATCAGGAGGAGATAAAAATGGCAAAAATATTTTATCAGGAAGATTGCAACTTATCCTTATTAGAGGGTAAGACCATTGCAGTAATCGGTTACGGAAGTCAGGGACATGCCCACGCTTTAAATGCAAAGGAATCAGGCTGCCACGTAATCATCGGTCTTTACGAAGGCTCCAAATCCTGGGCAAAGGCAGAAGCACAGGGCTTTGAGGTATACACTGCTGCAGAAGCTGCTAAAAAAGCAGATATCATCATGATTTTAATCAACGATGAAAAGCAGGCGGCTATGTACAAGGAATCCATTGAGCCCAATCTGGAAGCAGGCAATATGCTGATGTTTGCCCATGGCTTTGCAATTCATTTCGGACAGATTGTTCCGCCTAAGAACGTTGACGTTACTATGATTGCGCCAAAGGGACCGGGACATACGGTTAGAAGCGAATATCAGGCTGGAAAAGGTGTTCCATGTCTGGTAGCAGTTCATCAGGATGCTACAGGAAAGGCACAGGATATGGCGCTGGCATATGCCCTTGCAATCGGCGGCGCAAGAGCAGGCGTTCTGGAAACAACCTTCCGTACAGAAACAGAAACAGATTTATTTGGCGAGCAGGCAGTGCTTTGCGGCGGCGTATGCGCATTGATGCAGGCAGGCTATGAAACATTGGTAGAAGCAGGCTATGACCCGAGAAACGCTTACTTTGAATGTATTCATGAGATGAAGCTGATTGTTGACCTGATTTACCAGTCAGGTTTTGCAGGAATGAGATATTCCATTTCCAATACAGCAGAATACGGCGATTACATAACCGGACCTAAGATTATCACCGAAGAAACAAAGAAGACCATGAAGAAAATCTTATCCGATATTCAGGACGGTACTTTTGCAAAGGATTTCTTACTGGATATGTCTCCGGCAGGCGGACAGGCTCACTTCAGGGCAATGCGCAACTTGGCGGCAGAGCATCCTTCCGAAATCGTAGGCGAGGAAATCCGCAAGCTTTACAGCTGGAATGGTGAGGATAAGCTGATTAATAATTAATGATTGGTTATATAAATATATTGGCTGATGTTAAAAAGCTGTAGCATAGTAGGAAAATGCTACAGCTTTTTTGTGCAAATAGGACAATGCTATTTTAAAACGGGAAAACGAGTATTGTGCATAATAAAATAATTATTAAGAAATTTTGAAAAAATATTATTGAAAATTCATAAATTGGCTTGTATAATAAATATAATTCCTTTCGTTTTTTTGTGGAAGGTGACTTATTAAGTTTATTACGAAATGGAGGAAGTTTTTTATGGAAAATGAAAAAATGGGTGTTGTCGAGGAATATTATGTAAAGACAAGTAAATTGGTAGTTATCGTAGTCATGTTGAGCATTGCGGTTGGTTCTATTGCGTTTCCCTGTATGAAATTTTTGGGCTGTTTTGAAAGTATGAAATGGTTCCATGCTTTCATTTTTTTTGCATGTATTGCTTTACCGGAAGAAATTATATTGTTTCTCCAGTATCGCACCATTGTAGATAAAGAAACAGGCAGATTGAACTATAAAAGCTACGGAAGAGTCAAGCTGTTAGTGGGCATTGCAATATTTATAAATTATTTTGGATTCACTATTTTGGTTCCTACCGGAGAATTTTGGTATGTTGCCTACTATTTTGTTATTCTTGCCTCTTTCTTTTTGGATTTTAAATTCAGCATATTTATTATAGGAGGACTGAGCGTTTCCAGTATAGCTGCCTGGTTTATCAGGCCGGAGTATAATATGCCGGATAAATCTATTATGCTTCAGGAAATACTCATGCGTATTGTTATCATTTTCTTAACAATGGTTGGCTTTTTATTATTAAATTATTTTGTTTCCTACTTTTTGGTAAATGCCAAGAAGGATGAAGTGGAAAAGAACAACAACCGGGTTGAGCAGGTACTGAATAAGGTAACAGAATTGACCAAATCCCTTGGAGACGCCAGTCAGGCGCTGCTTGCCACTGCTGAAAATGAAAGTGCTTCCACGGAAGAGTTATCTGCAATTAGTGAAAGCTTATTACATAGTAACAGCGCCATGCTGGAAAAATCAAAAGAAAGCAGCGTGAATCTTGCCGATTTAGAGCAGGTAGGCAGTGATATGGCGGAGAAGATGCAGCTTGCTGACCAGATTTCCAAGAATCTTTCTGAAATTTCAGCTTCTAATGAAAATGCCCTGAATCATTTGTTAAGCATTAGTGAAACAGTGGACGAATCCAATAAGAAAACAATGGAAGTAACCAAAAAGCTTTTAATGGAAACTGACGAAATTGGACAAACTTTAAATATCATAAATGAAATTGCAGAATCAACCAATCTGCTTGCGCTAAATGCTTCTATAGAGGCCGCAAGGGCAGGAGAAGCAGGAAAGGGATTTGCAGTAGTGGCACAGGAAGTAGGAAATCTGGCAAATAATACAAGGGAATCTCTGTTAAAGGTTGATGAAGTGGTAAACAGAGTACAGTCCGGAACTTCTGAGGTTGCGGAATTTATGAATGAAAATGCGAAACAGATGATGAATCAGAGCAATGTGTTGGCTGAAACGGTAAAAGGAATCCGCAGCATGATGGAATTGTTAAAGAAATCCACGGAAGCTATAGCTTCTGTAGACTCTTTGCAAAAACAGCAGGAAAATGTAATTTCAAAAACGGTAGCAGTTAATGAAGATATTGCGGAACGAATCCATAGTGAAAATGAAGAGTTCAGCAATATTACCCAGATGGTTCAAAGTAATACGGAGGAAATCGGAACCCTTACCCATCAGGTAGATGAATTGAATACTATGATAATAGAGCTGGAAACACTTTTGCAAGCTTAACCGAAAGCTTAATGATTTTTTGTTGACGCACTCCCGTTTTTTTGTTATAGTTGATATAGTTGTATTTGGACTGGAAGTGATTTCCAGTCAGATAAAAAGCGGGGGTTATTATAAAATGAAAAAAGAAAAGTTGAATTTTTTTAAGCAGTTGTGGATTGCGTTGTTCAGACCGGACCAGTACGGAAGGATTGTTACATTGGGAACCGGCAGAACGGTAGGATTTGTGTGCCTGTTTTCTCTCATTTACACAATTATCTGGATGGGTTCATTGATGTTGACGCTGGACTTAGACGGCATTAAAGAAATAATAGCAAAAGAAGTGCCGGATTTCTATTTGGAAAATGGAGAGCTTCATTTAGAAAAGCCTTATAATCTTGCTACAAAAGATACACTTATTTGTGCGGATTCTGATGTTGAAAAGTTTGAGTTAAGCGATTTGGAATATTTGCTGGATTCAAAAAAATATGACGGAATCATGCTTATCAGCAAGACAAATCTTTTGATTTATACAGATAAGAAATACAATCATCTGGAGTTTTCAGATTTTAAAATCAGGCGATACACCAGAGATGAACTTTTTGATTCCGGTGTATCTTATATGAAAAAGGCAGCCTTTATATTATCTTTTTTTGTATTTCCGATTCTTGGGATTGTTCATTTTATAGCATCCCTGCTTTTAGCATTGCTTGCATTGATTTTCTCTGCAATATTTGGAAAAGGATTGTCCGGAGGCCATATATATCGGATTGGCATTTATACATATGCTGCAATTATGGTTGCAGGTCTTGTATTTGAGGTATATCTGACGGTTGTGCCCACTACTTTTGCACAGTTTTTCTATTTTGTATTGGCATTTGCTTATACAATAGTCGGAGTACTTTCCGCCAACCAGTATGTAAATGAACAAAGACAGGAAATGGCTCAAAGGGTGGCTGCTCCTTATGGCCCATTTAATGGTTATGGAGATCCTGTGTACAATCCAAATGCGAATACTTTCTTCAACGGGCCGGAAGTGCAGGAACAGGGGACATACACAAACAGTCTGCAGACTAATAATATGCAGACTAACAATATGCAGACTAACAATATGCAGATTAACAGTAGCCGGACTGACAATACAAGCCAGATGAATTCTGATAATGATTTTCTGGGACAGGATAGCTCCGGTACAGATTATCAAATGAGCATGTATTATGGTGGGAATGTGATAGGAAGAGACGGAAGACTGCGGACAGCAGATTCGGAAAAGGACAAATCAGAAAACAAGTCGGATGAAGCTGCAAAGAATATTGTTACTATAAACGGAACGGCTTGTCAGAAGTCGGATTTGGATTTAGTAGATAAATATTTGCTGGTAGGATTAAAAGATTCTGCTCTGGATACTTTGTGTCAGCTGTTGAATTGTACAAGGGAAGCGGCAGAAGCTGTAATATCAAACTGGAAGCAGTTTTATAACGGATAATAATTACAGGCAGTGAGACGGACCCCGGGAATTTCCCGGGGTCAGGTTTTTCTACTTTTAAAATAGGAAATAAAATGCTTCATACTGTCGGTTACATGCTCCGAATCTTCATAGACAAAGCCGATTTTTCGTTTGGAAATGGAATGCTTTAAAGGAATCTCAACTAAAGTTCCCTGCTTTAATTCCTCCTCCACAAAATTTCGGATAACGCAGGCAATGCCCAAATCAATTTTGGCAAATTCAATCAATAAATCCATTGTGTCAATTTCCAGCAGGTTTCCAATTTCAATTTGGTTTTTGGAAAGATAGCTGTCTATAAATTTCCTTGACATATTTTCTTTATTGAGCATCATAAAGGCGGCATTTTGAAATAAATGATTTTTATCTGTTCCTTCACGGATTTTCAGGTTTTTCAAATAAGTTTTTGTTGCAATAAATGTATCCTGAATTTCCGCGATGGGAACATAAACCAGATTCTCATGGCTGGCGGGTATTCCTACCAGGCCGATATCCAATGTGCCTTTTTCAATGGCGGCAATGGTTTCCAAAGAGGACTGACAGTTGATGCTTACTTTGATATGGGGATTATCTTTTATAAACTCTTTTAAATAGGGAAGAAGAACGTATTTGCAAAGAGTGGTGCTTACGCCGATGGAAAGGGTGGATACTCCCAGGCTTGCCGCGTTTTTCAGCTGTTGTTCTCCGTATTTAATGGAAAGGAAGGCTTTTTTGACCTGCTCAAATAAAAGCTCTCCTTCAAAGGTCAGGGTGACGCCACGGGAGCTTCTTGTAAAGAGTTTGGTGTTTAGGTTTTGTTCCAGTTTGGAGATGGCTTTGGATATGGCGGGCTGGCTGATGAATAGTTCTTTGGCGGCGCCGGATATGTTTTTGTGGAGGGAGACGGTGTAGAAGATGTAGTATAGGTGGAGGTTGTTTTCCATGTGTTTGGGGCTCCTTTCTTTTGGGTGGGGGATGGTTGGAGGGGGACGCGTCAGAGGGAGGGCATTGGGATGGGGGCGGTGTTTTGGATGGCGCTTTTCCTAAACAGCCTGATGGAAGGTGTTGGAGGCGGACGGGGCGGCATATAGCGGCTTCCGTGCCGCGATATGCCTAAAATTGCCATCCGTGGCAATTTTACCCTGGGGTGTTACAGGCTGTTAAGGAAAAGCGCCATCCAAAACAATGCCCCCATCCCAATGCCCTCCCTCTGACGCTGGTTTTTGTCAACCACTACAAATAAAGGGAGTGGTAGTTGAGCGGGAAGTTTTTTATACCAAAATGTTTATGAATGGTATGGGGATTTCGATAAACAGCAGGAGGCGGCAGCGCATATAGCAAGGATTACAGGCCTTGGTAAAGGCGCCGGTCCTTACGCACCGTTCTTTGGTGCGTTAGTACCGCTGCGTCTTTGCAGAGCGGGAGCGTGCCTGTAAGCCTTGCTATATGCGCTGCCGCCTCCTGCGTCCTCCTTTCAAACCCCTTTCCCCTCAAACTTTCCCAACCCCCTTTTTCTTTTTATTTTACCATAACCTTTGTTTATGGTAAATATGAATAATATGTATTTTATTTATATCAGGTTTTATGATATGATAGGAAACATGAAAAATAGAATTTTAATTGAGATGATGAAGGAGGAAGCTTACATATGGGTATGACCATGACGCAGAAGATTTTAGCGGCACATGCCGGGCTTGAGAAGGTGGAAGCCGGACAGTTGATTGAGGCGGAGCTGGATTTGGTTTTGGGAAATGATATTACCAGTCCGGTTGCTATTAAGGAAATGGAAAAGATGAAGGTAGACGGGGTTTTTGACAAGGATAAGATTGCTTTGGTTCCCGACCATTTTGTTCCAAATAAGGATATTAAATCGGCGGAGCATTGTATGTGTGTGAGAAAGTTTGCGCAGAAAAATGAAATAACCAACTATTTTGAAGTGGGGCAGATGGGAATCGAGCATGCGTTGCTTCCGGAAAAGGGATTGACGGTAGCCGGGGATGTGATTATCGGGGCGGATTCCCATACGTGTACTTATGGCGCTCTTGGGGCTTTTTCTACCGGTGTGGGAAGTACGGATATGGCGGCTGGCATGGCAACCGGAAAGGCGTGGTTCAAGGTGCCGGGGGCTATTAAGTTCAACCTGATTGGAAAATTGAATCAGTGGGTCAGCGGAAAAGATGTGATTTTACATATTATCGGGATGATTGGTGTGGATGGAGCATTGTACAAATCCATGGAATTTGTGGGTGAAGGCATTAAGAGTCTTTCCATGGATGACAGGTTTACCATTGCCAATATGGCAATTGAAGCGGGAGGAAAGAATGGAATTTTCCCGGTAGATGAATTGGCGGAAGCATATATAAAGGAGCATTCAAAGAAAACGTATACCATTTATGAAGCGGATGAGGATGCTGTATATGAGGAAGAATATACGATTGATTTGAGCACGTTAAGACCTACCATTGCATTTCCACATTTGCCGGAAAATACAAAGACCATTGATGAGATTAAGGATGAGGTTAAAATCGACCAGGTAGTCATTGGTTCCTGTACCAACGGCAGAATCGACGACCTTCGCACAGCCGCAGAGGTATTGAAGGGACGGACTGTGGCAAAAGGTATGCGCTGCATTATAATTCCTGCAACCCAGGCAATTTATATGCAGGCAATGGAAGAGGGGCTCTTAAAGATTTTTATTGAAGCGGGCGCTGTTGTGAGCACTCCAACCTGCGGGCCCTGCCTTGGAGGATATATGGGAATTTTAGCAGACGGAGAGCGGTGTGTATCCACTACGAACCGGAATTTTGTAGGGCGCATGGGACATGTGAACAGTGAAATTTATCTGGCAAGCCCGGCAGTTGCCGCTGCCAGCGCCGTAACCGGAAAGATTTCCAGTCCGGAACAATTGTAGGCTTTCAGAACGAATTATGATGTTAAGCTTCCTGACAGACAGAAAAACACTATGAAATAATCGATATAATTACAAAGAGGAAGTTTGTTGAAATAATATATCAAAAAAAGAAAAAGGAGAACAACATGAACGCAAAAGGAACAGTTTTTAAATATGGCGATAATGTGGATACAGATGTAATCATTCCGGCAAGATATTTAAATTCTTCGGACCCGGCAGAGTTGGCAACCCATTGCATGGAAGACATTGATAAAGAATTTGTGAATAAGGTTCAAAAGGGTGATATTATCGTGGCAACAAAGAATTTTGGCTGCGGCTCTTCCAGAGAGCATGCTCCCATTGCCATTAAGGCGGCAGGAGTGAGCTGTGTTATTGCAGAGACCTTTGCCCGGATTTTTTATCGGAATTCTATCAATATCGGGCTTCCAATCATTGAATGCAAGGAAGCGGCTCAGGGAATTGAGGCGGGAGAACAGGTGGAAGTGGATTTTAATTCCGGCATGATTTATAACCGGACAAAAGGAACGGAATTCAAAGGTCAGGCTTTTCCGGAATTTATGCAGAAAATCATTGCGGCGGAAGGGCTGGTAAATTATATTAACAATAAATAAATATGATAATCAAAACTGGATAAAAAAATAAGTATAAAATTGAAAAATCCCTCAAAGCTTTCTGCAAAAAAACTTGAGGGATTTTTATTTGAAATAAAACCATAACATATCCTATTTTGCGCTTGAAACATATGTTCTCCTATGGTAAACTGTAAACGTTGAGATAAATTTTTCAACTTTCATATATTTTTAAATTTTAAATACCACAAAAGAACAATGTGGACAGCGAGGTAATCATGATTGGATATTTATGCGGAGAAATTGCAGAGCTTGCAGAGGACCTGGTAGTGCTGGACGTGCACGATATCGGGTACAACGTGCGGATTTCCTCTGATTTTGCGGCAAGGCTTCCCGGCGTGGGTCAGCGGGTGAAAATTTTTACCTATACCTATGTGAAGGAAGATGCCTTTTTATTATACGGCTTTCCGTCCAAAGACGAGCTGGATTTATTTAAGAAGATGCTTGGAGTAGGAGGCATTGGTCCTAAAGGCGCCCTTGGCATCTTATCGGTGCTGTCAGCTCCTGACCTGCGTCTTGCCATTTATTCCGGAGACATAAAGGCAATTTCCAAAGCGCCGGGCATTGGCAAAAAGACAGCAGAGCGGCTTATTTTGGATTTAAGGGATAAAGTGAGCCCGGAGGAAGCCCTTGAAAGCATAGGCTCTATGGAGGCTGGTTTGAATGCTTCCGATATGGGAAGCGCCGGAACGCCGGACAGCCGGGTGAAGGCGGATGCCATAGAGGCGCTGGTGGCGCTTGGTTATGCCAGAAGCGATACGATAAAGGCAGTGCAGAAGGTTGCCGTTACAGAAAGCACCACTACGGAAGAAATTTTAAAGGAAGCTTTAAAGCATTTATTCTAGGGATAATTTTTTATAATTGAGGTTATTTTATGGGACAACGTGTAATCGAAACAAATATCACGGAAGAGGACAAAAAAATAGAAGGCTCTTTAAGGCCCCAGTATCTGAGTGACTATATCGGTCAATCCAAGGCAAAGGAAACCTTGAAAATTTACATTGAGGCTGCAAAGCAAAGAGGGGATGCTTTGGACCATGTACTTTTTTACGGGCCGCCCGGACTTGGAAAGACCACCCTTGCCGGAATTATCGCCAATGAAATGGGCGTGAATTTAAAGGTAACAAGCGGGCCTGCCATTGAAAAGCCCGGGGAGATGGCCGCTATCTTAAACAATCTGGCGGAAGGAGATTTGCTTTTTGTGGATGAAATCCATCGCCTGAACCGTCAGGTGGAGGAGGTTTTATATCCTGCCATGGAGGATTATGCCATTGACATTATGATTGGTAAAGGCTCTGCGGCACGTTCCATCCGGTTAGAGCTGCCGAAGTTCACTCTGGTAGGCGCCACCACCAGGGCAGGACTGCTAACGGCTCCTTTAAGGGACAGGTTCGGTGTCATACACAGGCTGGAATTTTATTCTGTAGAAGAGCTTACCCGGATTATCCTTCATTCTGCAGCAATCCTGAAGGTGGAAATTGAAAAGGACGGGGCTGTAGAGCTTGCTAAAAGAAGCCGTGGAACTCCAAGGCTTGCCAATCGGATTTTAAAAAGGGTGCGTGATTTTGCCCAGGTCAAATATGACGGCATTATTACAAAAGAGGTAGCCGCTACCGCACTGGACCTTCTGGACGTGGATAAGCTGGGACTTGACCATGTAGACCAGAATATGTTAAAGACCATGATTTTTAAATTCAACGGCGGTCCCGTAGGGCTTGATACCCTTGCTGCGGCAATCGGGGAGGATGCAGGCACCATTGAGGATGTATACGAGCCATATCTGATAAAAAACGGATTGATTAACAGAACCCCGAGGGGAAGAGTTGCCACAAAAGATGCGTATTTCCACTTTGGACTGCCTTTTGAAGAATAAAAATGATGTTTTAGGTTATGGAGTTCTGTTGATTGCACCAAGTTCATTCGGCTTCTTTCCCCGCAGGCACCGGGACGGGCTTCTTCATAGAGAATGATTTCTAAAGGAGCCCTTATAAAAACGCCAGCGCTTAGCGAGGTATTTTCGAGCTTAGCACTGCTGCGTTTTTATCAGAGCGAGAGCGTGGCGACGTAGAAACATTCTCTATGAAGAAGCCCGTCCCGGTGCCTGCGGGGAAAGAAGCCGGCTCAACTGCCGCAATCAATTTCTTACTATTCTATGAATTTCTGCAAAAAGTATTGTTTTCTTATGTTTTTTTGTTATAATAGATGTAGTATGAAATGATTGAACCTGTAGCATATCTTGTGCCGGGGAGCATATAAGGGGTGGATTTATGGCAACAAAAACAGATACAGAAGTGATTATCGGCGGGAAAGTATTTACATTAAGCGGATATGAAAGTGAAGAATACCTGCAGAAGGTCGCTTTGTACATAAATAATAAGGTTGCAGAATATAATAAAATTGACGGATTCCGCAGGCAATCTTTGGACACGCAGGGAGTGCTTCTTCAGTTAAATATAGCAGATGATTTTTTCAAGGCCAAAAAACAGGTTGCATTGCTAGAGGAGGATATCCAGAAAAAGGAGCAGGAAATTTACGATTTGAAGCATGAGCTGATTTCCTGTCAGATTAAAATGGAAACTATGGAAAAGGAATTTAAGCAATTGAAGAAATAGTGTGGATTGGCTGTCTGACCGACAGCTTTTTCTTATAGGTGCAATATGGAAAAAAAAGTGGAACTACTGGCTCCTGCAGGCAGCATCCAATGCTTTTATGCCGCCATGAATGCAGGTGCGGATGCTGTATATTTAGGCGGAGAGCGCTTTGGCGCCAGAGCTTATGCAGATAATTTCAATAATGAACAGCTGTTAGAGGCAATTGATTATGCCCATCTTTTTCAGAAAAAAGTATATCTTACATGCAACACCCTTTTAAAGGAAGAAGAGCTTTTTCAGGCATTGAAATATGTCAGTCCTTTGTATGAAGCAGGACTGGATGGCGTAATCATTCAGGATTTTGGGGCGTTGCGGCTGTTTAAACGTCACTTTCCGGGTCTGGAGCTTCATGCCAGCACCCAGATGACCATTACCGGAAAGGAAGGCGCATATTTACTTAAAAAATATGGGGTGCAGCGCATTGTGCCTGCCAGAGAGCTTTCTTTGAAAGAGTTGAAAGATATAAAAGACAATGTGGATGTGGAGCTGGAAGTTTTTATCCATGGAGCCATGTGCTATGCTTATTCCGGACAATGTCTTTTTAGCAGCATGTTAGGCGGCAGAAGCGGAAACAGAGGAAGATGTGCCGGTCCCTGCCGTCTCCCCTATGATGCTTTTTATGAGGGAAAGCAGGTAAACATGCAAAAGGAGCAGTATTTATTAAGCTTAAAGGATTTATGTGCCGTTTCCCTTCTGCCAAAGCTGATAGAAGCCGGAATGGATTCTTTTAAGATAGAGGGCCGCATGAAAAGTGCAGAATATGTGACAGGAGTTACTTCCATTTACCGGAAATATATAGATATTTACTATGAAAACAGAGAAAATCCGAAAAAAGCATTTTCGGTAGAGAAAGAGGACATGGAGCGCTTTAAAAAGCTTTATGTTCGAAGCAGTCTGGAAACAGGATATTTTGAAAAGCATCATGGCTCATCTCTGGTTACTTTGGAAAAGCCCTGTTATCAGACGGGAAGCGCAGAAGAGTTACAAAGCATTACGGCATGTTTTTTGAAGGAACCCGCCAAAATCCCCATAAAAGGCCGCATTATATTAATAGAAGGGCATCCGGCACAATTTTTTGTACAAACTGAAGAAAAACAGGGCGGAAAAAACGTTACTGTAAACGGGGGAACAGTACAGACAGCCGCCAACAGGCCTGTTGATGAAGAGACAGTAAGAAAGCAGCTGCAAAAAACAGGCGGTACGGCTTTTACTTTTCAAAGTATTCAGGTTATAATAGAAGGAAATTGTTTTATTTCCATAAAGGAATTAAATGATTTAAGGAGACAGGCATTGGAAAAGCTTTCAAGGGAGCTGCTCAAGCCATTTTCCAGAAGCAGCGTAAAGCTGTTGGACAAGCCTTTAGCGGATAAAGGAAATGAATGGAAAATTCTTTTAGGGGAAAACTATCATATTGTGGTTTCTGATTATGAACAGCTTGAGGCAGTAGCAGAATTTTTAATGGAACAGGATGAAGAACAGGAAGAATGTCTGCAGATTAAAAAGCTTTCCGTTCCGGCTGAATTATTGTCCGAAAGGAATATTTTCCCTATATTAAATGTGTTGAAGGAAAGAAATTTAGAGCTTTCCTTATCATTTCCGGGTATAGTCCGAATGAACACATTGAAAAACATAGAGAAATACTTAAGTGATAAGCAGGAAACCGCCTTGTTTTCTTCATTTTTAACAGGGAATTTAGAGCTTCTTTCTTATTTTAAGCAAAATTATCCGGATAAGGAGCTTTACGGAGATGTTTCGCTGTATTGTTTTAATGAGGAAGGCTGGGAATTTTTAAGAGAGCAGGGAATTGCCGGTATATGTATGCCTTATGAGTGGAGCCGGCATGAAATTGCCCTTATGTTAAAGAAAAATCCCTCTTTTTCAGGAGAATGTATTGTATATGGCTATATTCCTCTTATGGAAAGTGCAGGCTGCATTTTAAAGACAACCGGAAACGGCAGCTATTGCAAAAAGGGAGAGAGGCTTGCTTATTTAAGGGACCGGTATAAAAAGAAGCTTCCGGTTGTGCTCCATTGTGACCGGTGTGAAAATACCATTTATAACAGTGTTCCCTATTCTCTCCATAAGGAACTGGATACTTTGAAAGAAATGGGAATTTTCCGTTTTCGGATGAATTTTACCATAGAGACAAAAGAACAGGTCTTAAAATGTTTACAATTTTTCAGAAAAAAAGAAAAGAGTCAACAGCCCTTCCGTGAATTTACGAAAGGACATTTCGGAAAGGGTGTTGAATAACAGGTGAAGCTATGGCACATGTAATATCAGATTTATCCAAATATGTAATTGTGATTGTAATGGCAATCTATACGTATGAATGTTTTGCGGTTTTTCGGTATAACAATGAAGAAGACCGGAACGGCATTTATATAAGGCAGATTATCTGCATGTTTCTGGTGCATTTTATGGGTTATGCCGCAATCTGTCTGGAAACAAGCGATATTACTTATATATTTTTTTACGGGTTACAGCAGATAACTTTGTTTGCTACCATTGCACTTTTCAGAACCCTTTACCGGGAGGCGAACCGTCTGATTATCAATAACATGTGCATGCTTCTTGCTACCAGCTTTGTAATGCTGACCAGACTGTCCTATGAACGGTCAATAAAACAATTCAAAATAGTAATCGTTTCTCTTGTAATCGGCCTGCTGGTTCCTTTTTTTGTAAAGAAGCTTAAATTTTTAAAACAGCTTACATGGATTTACGGTCTGGTGGGGGCAGGAGCCCTTTTGGTGGTAATGATTTTAGGAGCGGTTACAAACGGCTCTAAGATTTCCTATTCTCTTTTCGGATATACTTTTCAACCTTCGGAATTCGTAAAGATTATATTTGTATTTTTTATTGCAGGGCTTCTCACTGCCTCAAAGGATTTTATGCAGATTATGATAGCTTCCGGAGCGGCAGGAATCCATGTAATCATTCTTGTGATTTCAAAGGATTTGGGAAGCGCGCTCATATTCTTTGTGGTATATGTGGGAATGGTGTTTATTGCAACCAAAAACTACTTCTATTTATTTTTAGGTGTGGGAGGCGGAGCAGCCGCCGCCGTTATCGCATATCAATTGTTTGGCCATGTAAGGAACCGGGTGCTTGGCTGGCAGGACCCTTTTGCCTATGTGGACAGCCTTGGGTATCAGGTGTCCCAGTCCCTTTTTGCAATCGGTACAGGAGGCTGGTTCGGAATGGGAATCTATCAGGGGGACCCTACTTCCATTCCTTATGTGGAAGCTGATTTTATTTTCTCCGCCATAGCAGAAGAAATGGGAGTTATTTTTGCCCTTTGTCTGATTTTAGTCTGCGTCAGCTGTTTTCTGATGTTTATGAATATTTCCATGAAGATTCGTCAGGAATTTTACAGGTATATTGCAGTGGGGCTTAGCATTACCTATATTTTTCAGGTATTTCTCACAATCGGGGGCGGAACCAGATTTATTCCGCTGACAGGTGTGACGCTTCCACTTGTAAGTTATGGAGGAAGCAGTGTGTTAACTACAATTATTATGTTTTCCATTATCCAGGGACTCTATATCATACGTTCCAAAGAAGGAGGAAAAGATGAAAAGAAAGAAGAATAGGCAGGAGTTTGAAGAGGCAGAAGCAGTTGTCCGTAAAAAAAAGAAAAGACGGAACAGGGAAACCATGCTTATCACATATTTCTTTGTATTTCTTATGCTTGCAATGATGGGAAATATTGTTTATTTTGTAGTGGCGGAAAGTGAAACAGTTATAAACAATTCTTATAATACCAGACAGGAGCTTTTAGCCAGTAAGAATATCAGAGGAAAGATTTTGACAAGAGACGGGGAAGTCCTTGCCCAGACATTGGTGGACAGCAGCGGAAACGAATCCAGAGACTATCCTTACGGGGATTTATTTGCCCATATAGTAGGATATTCCACCAAGGGAAAAACAGGAGTGGAGGCCCTTGGAAACATCCATCTTTTGACATCCAATGCCTTTATCGGAGAACGAATAAAAAATGAAATCGGCTCCGAGAAAAATTATGGAGATAATGTAGTCACCACTTTGGATTTAGACCTGCAGAAGACTGCTTATAATGCATTGGGAGTTTATTCGGGTGCCATTATTGTTTCGGAGCCTTCCACCGGAAAGATTCTTGCAATGGTTTCCAAGCCGGATTATGACCCCAATCAGATTGTTGCCATGTGGGATGAACTCATTGCGGATGATACAAGCAGCGTACTGGTAAACCGCGCCTCTCAAGGTTTATACCCTCCCGGAAGTACTTTTAAGATTATTACGGCGTTGGAGTACTACAGGCAGAATCAGGGAAATGTGGACCAGTATTCTTATCGCTGCGGCGGGAGATTTGTTTATGAAGGACATAGAATCAACTGTTACCACGGAAGCAGCCACGGTAATCTGAATTTTCAGAAAGCCTTTGAAAAATCCTGTAATTCTGCATTTGCAGATATTGGAATTGCGCTGGATTTGAACCGGATGGCAACAGATTTGAACGGCCTGCTGTTTAATGAAGCGCTTCCTACAGATATTGTTTCCAATAAAAGCAGTTATGTGCTTACTTCCCAGGATGATACTTATGATGTGATGCAGACTGCAATCGGACAGGGGAAGACCCAGATGACTCCCCTGCATTTAAATATGCTTACTACAGCCATTGCCAATGGGGGAAAGCTGATGCGGCCTTATGTGATTGACCGGATTGAAAATTATAACGGTTCCGTAATGAAGCAATATTCTCCCACAGCAGAAAAAGAGCTTTTTACAGCGGATGAATCACAGTTTCTGACCTCGCTTATGGCAGGGGTGGTGGAAAACGGAACCGCTTCCAAGTTAAAGGGCCTTTCATATACGGCAGCCGGAAAAACCGGCTCGGCGGAATTTAATGGTGAAAAGGCGGACAGCCACGCATGGTTTACCGGTTTTGCACCGGTGGAGAATCCTCAGGTAGCGGTTACCATCATCGTAGAAGGGGCCGGTTCCGGAGGAGATTATGCAGTTCCGATGGCAAGAAGAATTTTTGATGAATATTTTGGAAAGTAATTCTATCTTTTTTGGGAGTAATAGTGTATAATAATACAAGCAGAGGAGGTTTGTGTATGTTTGATCAAATATTTGGTAATTATTTAGTGTCTGTCAATCGGCTTACTGCAAAACAGTTAGAAGAAGTCATTGAACAGGAAAAAAGCGTCCGGGTGAAGCTTGGATTAATTGCAGTGGCTGAAAAGCTCATGACAAAGGAACAGGCGGATGAAGTGAACAGGCTTCAGGCAGTTATGGACAAGCGGTTTGGGGACATTGCAGTGACTAAGGGGTATCTGACAGATGAGCAGATTGGGAATTTGCTGAAAAAGCAGGGAAATGTTTATATGCTTTTTGTACAGACTATTATTGATAAAGGTTACATGAGTCTGGAGGATATTGATGAGGAGCTTGCAAAATATCAGGAGAAGCAGGGCTTTACCCATTCGGATATGGATGATTTGGTTAGTGGAGATATTGACAGGACAGTCAAATTATTCTTACCAAATAACAGTGAATTCTGCAACCGTATTTGCGGCATTGCCATTCGTACGATTATCCGTTTGATAGATACGGGAGCTTACGTGTCAAAGGCATTCCTGGTAGACGAATTGAAGGTGGATAACTGTGCCATTCAAAAGCTTGAAGGAGATTATTCCATATATTCCGGTTTTGCCGGAAACGGGGACAGCCTTTTAAAAATGGCTTCCATTTATGCGGAAGAGGAATTTGACAAAGTAGATTTGGATGCACTGGATTCTGTTGGTGAATTTACAAACTGTATTAATGGACTGTTTGCTTCGGAAGTAAGTCATGAAAATGTGAATGTGGACATGCTTCCTCCAAGCTTTTACGAAAATCCGGTCACCATTAAAGGAAAGCAGTTCTGTGTATTTCCCATAACCATTCAGAGCAAAGTGGTGCATTTTATTTTATCTATTGATTCAGAATTTTCAATAGACTGATATTACATAATTATATTTAGGAGGATATTATGGCAAAGGCACTTATTGTAGATGATTCCAGAACATCAAGGAAAATTCTAAGAACCATTCTTGAAACTAACGGCTATACCATCGTTGGCGAAGCTACCAATGGACAGGAAGGGATTGACCAGTATAAAGAGTTGAAACCGGATTTTGTTACTTTAGACATTACCATGCCTGTAAAGGACGGCATTGAAGCATTAGCAGAAATCAAGGAATTTCAGAAGGATGCCAAAGTAATTATGGTAACAGCAGCCGGACAGAAGGCCAAAATGGTAGAGGCTATTAAAATCGGCGCCGATGAGTTTATTTCAAAGCCCTTTGATACAGATGTGCTTTTAGACACCTTGAAAAAAGTCATTGGCTGATTTGGGTTGCTTTCTTTCCTGAAATGTTCTATACTTATTGCAAGGTCATGTATAGGACACACCAAATACAGGAGGGATTGCAATGATTGAGGCAACAAGCTGTGGCGGTGTGGTTATTTTTCGAGGCAAGGTTCTGCTTTTGTACAAAAATTTCAAAAATAAATACGAAGGCTGGGTATTGCCTAAAGGAACTGTAGAGCCTGACGAAGAATTTAAAGATACGGCACTCAGGGAAGTGTTAGAGGAGTCAGGGGCAAGAGCATCCATTATTAAATATATTGGAAAAAGTGAATATACCTTTAACGTGCCGGAGGATGTGGTAGAAAAGGACGTCCACTGGTATTTAATGATGGCAGACAGCTATTACAGTAAACCACAGCGTGAAGAGTACTTTGTGGATTCCGGGTTTTATAAATATCATGAAGCCTATCATCTGCTGAAATTTGCAAATGAAAAGCAGATTCTGGAAAAAGCTTATAACGAGTATCTGGATTTGAAGAAAGCAAATCTATGGGGCAACAAAAAGTATTTTTAAGAAAAGAGCTAAGGACATTGTATGATATATTTGTACAATGTCTTTGTTTATATATGAGAAGCAGGAAACCTTTGAACCGGATTTCAATATAGAAATCCGGTCCTTTTACAAGATTACAGAAATCTCCAGCTCAGGATGCACTTTTAAATCAATAACAGTTTCTCCGCTTTTTACAACAGGTGAAGCCAGTTTATCTTCGTTGATGAGCATGATGTCGGCTTCTGTGCCATCGGAAAGGCGTATATGCCTGCCCATTTGTGTATATGCAATTTTCTTTAATATGAGCTTTAATACAATGGCATCATATTTTTCAACTCCCTGTTCCTCAAAATTTCCAATAACCTGAAAAGGAGTGAGAGAGCTACGGTGGGCTCTTGCAGAGGTCATGGCGGCATAGGCATCCACAATGGCTATATATTTGGAAAAACGGTCAATTTCCTCCCCTTTTAATTTTTGGGGATAACCGGTTCCGTCACAGCGCTCGTGATGATAAAGAGTGCATTTTTTTATGGAGTCGTTTAAATCCTGATTTTTCAGCAGTTCATAGCCAAGGGTAGTATGGGTTTTCATCCAGTTATATTCAAAATCATTTAATTTATCCGGTTTCCAAATAAGATGGTCCGGTAGTTTAAATTTACCGATATCGTAAAAGAATCCGCAAAGAGTCAGGGTTTTCAGGTCATCCTCTGAAAGAGAAAGCCATGTGCCGAAAACATTTCCAATCAGCGCAGCATTCAGGCAATGTTCATAAGTCAGATTATGTTCCCCAGGCAATAAATGATAGAGCATATCTAAAAGCTGCTCGCCGCTTCCGGTACACTTTCTGATATTATCATGAATCTGAAGAAGGAAAGAGGGGTTTACGGGAGTTTTGTTCCAAAGGAAATCATCTATCATATATTTATAGGCCTTTAGATTATTATCATATGCGGCCTCAAAGGTTTTAAAGGAACTGCTTAACCGGATGCGCTCATAGCGGGTAGCTGCCATGTCCGCCGGCTCCTTAATGCTGACACACATAATGGAATATCTGGAAAGCTTTGAAATAAGCTGTTTGTCAACTACTGTATTTTCTTTTGCCACCAGTACATTTTGATAGGAATATACATCTTCCCCGATAATCATTCCGTTTTCTAAAGCCATTCTTGCTACTGATTTCATAAAACTTCTCCTGTCTGAATAAGTCTCTCTATTAGGATTATGGTACAAAAACAGGAAAAATGTCAATGAAAATCTTCCTATAGGCTTTCTCATAAAAATATGATATACTGATTTTGTTTAACAATTTGTGCAAATGGTATACTTTTTATGGAATGGAAATAAAATCAATGACTTTTTATAGCAGTTTATATTGTGATGAAAACATCCGGAAAAAGAAAAAGAAAATAATCCGTAAAATCCGTAGAAATGCCGGGCAATTGGGTGTGTATGTAATTGCGCTTTCAGAAAGCAGCGATTTATTTGATATTTTCCATGTGGGAATGTTAAAACAGGCATATTTCCCAAAGGAGAAGCTTCATATCATGGGCCTTGCTTCTTCTTATGAAATGGCAGTAAATCTGGCTGTCCAAATGGTTACGGACTTTTTTGCCATTTATGGCACATGGCAATTTAAAGAAAAACTCCTTGTTTCGGAGGAAGCAAAATGGCGCTGTTTTTAAATATACTGAAAATTATAGGAATTATACTTTTATGCATACTGGCGCTTTTGCTCGTATTGCTTTTGCTGGCGCTGTTTTGTCCTGCCGTATACCGGATTAAGGGGGAGAAGCAGGATAAGCTTTTGCTTCATGCACGAATTTCATGGTTATTTCCTTTAATTTATGGCAACATAAAATATGAGGGGAAGTTATCCTGTATTTTGTACCTGCTTGGCATTCCGGTTTATGATGTGCTTGGTGAGAAGTCTCCAAAGGGCAAAAAAACGGAAAAAGACGGGAAAAAAGAAAAGAAAAAGCAAAAGGGGAAAAGGAAAGAAGATAATGCTGCTAAGAAGCGTAAAGGAAGCCAAGGGGCTGAGAAGAAAAAAGACAATAATTCAGAAAATAATATAAATAATATAAGGGATATAGAGGATGTCGAAAATGCAGGCAGACAGAATCAGGAAGAACAGAGCCGGGAAGCTTATTCAGATATCGTCAGACAGAAAACTGTCATGGAAGAAAAAAACGAAGAACCCCGGAAAGTCAATATTTTAGAGAATCCGGAAATGGCGGACAAACATCACGAAGAAGAAAAGCCTTCCATATTCCAAAAGCTTATTCAACCCATAAAGGAATTTTTCCAAAAAGTAAAGCTGTTTTTCCAAAAAATATTTGAAAAAGTGAGAAATATCAAGTACACTATTCTTAATATGAAAGAAAAGCTTGAAAACCTGAAAGAAACCGTTTATTGGTACAAAGAGGTTCTTGAAAGGGAGGAAAGCAAACGGGCCATTACCAAAGGGAAACAACAGCTTTTAAAGTTTTTAAACCATGTAAAGCCTAAAAAAGTCAAAGGGAATGTCCTTTTTGGTTTTGAGGACCCGGGAACAACAGGAGAAGTGCTTGGATTCATAAGTATGTTTTATCCGCTCTTCGGCAATCATATTACTGTCACACCGGATTTTGAACGGACAATCTTTCAGGGAGACTTTTATATAAAAGGAAGAATACGGGCATTCAACCTGCTAAGGTTTGGCTGGAGCATTTTCTTTGATAAGGATATTAAAAATTTGTACAATATATTAACCGGAGGAAAAAATCATGAATGATGGAAATAACTTTAACAGCGTGGTCAGTTCACTGATGAAAGGAATGGAAGGGTTTTTATCCACTAAAACAGTAGTGGGGGAAGCCACACAGGTAGGCGACACCATAATTCTCCCTCTTGTGGATGTAACCTTCGGGGTAGGCGCAGGCGCCAGCTCCCAGGATAAGAAAAACGGCGGCGCAGGCGGTATGACAGGAAAGATGTCTCCAAGTGCAGTGCTCGTTATTAAAAACGGACAGACGAAACTGGTAAATATTAAAAATCAGGATACTGTCACAAAGGTCATCGATATGATTCCGGATTTAATAGACCGCTTTACTGAGCCAAAGGAAGAAATGGTAAGCGACGACCAGGCAAAAGACATTGCATTTCCTGATGATGCCGTTTAATCCTTGAAAAAATATTAACGATTCAGCCCTCAGCTTTCCCATACAGGAATCGGAGCCGGCAGCTGGCAGAAAGTGATTTCTTAAGTCATCCTTATAAAATTGCCAGCACTTAGCGAGGTTCTTTCGAGCTTAGCACTGCTGCGTTTTTATCAGAGCGAGAGCGTGATGACGTAGAAACACTTTGCCAACTGCCGGCTCCGGTTCCTGTATGGGAAAGCTGAGGGCTGAATCGTTATGAAAAAGTAAAAAAAGAAACGGAAAATCCGGCATACAGGGAACCAGCCTGAAAATCCGGCATACACTATCTTATAGCAGGCATATGGGAGGTAGTGTAAATGAAACAGATGATAGGATATACGTGTTTTATGATTGCCATCGGTATGCTGCTTATGATGTTTATTGAACATGCAATTATTGCTTTTATTATTACTATCATACTATTAGTAGTAGGATTTAATTTGTTTTGCGGATAAAGTTTTCCGGTTCTTGCAGAATAGGAGAAGAAGCATGGATGAACAACAGCTTTCAGGGCTTGAAAAGCTGCAGACAGAAAAAGAAGAGTTTTTAAGAGAAATGAAAAGCCAGATGGAACGTATTCGCCATGAAAACGAACAATTAAAACAGGAACGTTCTCTTTTGGATATGAAATTTAAAATTTTAGAAGCGGAATTCCAGCAGCTAGCAAAGGAACGGGAAGACCTGAAAAGGGAAAAGGCAGAGTTTGAAAGGCAGAAGGCTTACTCCAGGGGTTATTCCCGTATGGAGTTTGAAGAGGACCGGGAAGTTATCGGGGATTTCTACAGGGAACAGGTATTTTTCTTTAAAGGAGTCACCAATCCTTTAGGATTGAAAAAAAGGTACAAGGACCTGATTAAGATTTTTCACCCGGACAACCTGTTTGGAGATACGGAGACCATTACTAAAATCAATCTGGAATATGAAAAGATGAAAGACTATCTTCAGGTCAAAAGCAGGCATAAAGCATAAACAGTCAAAAAAAGGGAACTGTAAATATTATATTACAGTTCCTTTTTCAGATTCATTTTATTAACGAATAAAACAAACTATGCTCTTTCAACTTTGCCGCTTCTTAAGCAAGAAGTACAAACGTGAAGCTTTTTAGAAGCTCCATTCACTTTACATTTTACATTTTTTACATTTGATTTCCAAATCTTATTGGATCTTCTATGAGAATGGCTTACTGCATTTCCAAAATGAACGCCCTTGCCACAGATATCACATTTAGCCACAATAGCACCTCCTATAACTGAAATTAAGCTTATTTGCTCACAACATGAACATTTTAACAGATAAAGGAGGGGATTGCAAGGGGAAATTTTCCATTATGTTAAAAAATGTGGGGAAATATTGAAAAAAATGGTGGCGGGGATGCTGGGGGACGCATAGGATGATGTAGAAGGCTTGGGGGTGAGGACGCCGGAGTCTGTAGCGGATATAGAAATTTTGGTGGTGAGGACGCCGGAGTCCGCGGAGGATATAGAAAGCTTAGTGGCACGCTCTCGCTCTATGAAAACGCAGCGGTACTAACGCACCAAAATACGGTGCGTAAGGACCGGCGTTTTCATAAGGCCTCTAAGCTTTCTATATCCTCCGCAGACTCCGGCTGTGTATCGGCAGGCTTTTCAAGGGTCTTCAGATTTTTTTGGGTATTGCGAGATTTGTTTTTGCTGTGTAGAGAGATTTTATTGCTTACAAAGTAGTGTTTTAGGGAGATGACAGAAGAAGTTATTTTTGAATAAAAACAATTAGTAATTTTGGGGAAAATTAAAATATAATTAATTAATATTATAATTGCACGGAAAATTATAAATAAGCGCAATAGGATAGGATAAGAAAATAAAGTGAATAAAAAGCAAAATCTATCAAACAACATAAACTTTTCCAGTCACCTCATCCACGGGGCTTTTCGATAACCAGCAGGGGCAGGCGGAGCAGGTAATAGGCTTAGAGGCCTTATGAAAACGCCGGTCCTTACGTACCGTATTTTGGTACGTTAGTACCGTTGCGTTTTCATAGAGCGAGAGCGTGCCACTAAGCCTATTACCTGCTCCGCCTGCCCCTGCGTCCCCCATCCAACCCCCTCCCTCAACCATTTTTTTTCAAACTCTGTTCCATTTTTTTCTAAAATCGGTTATAATCATTAGTAAGTATGAATTTTAAGGGAGGTCAGACCTATGAAAAGTATGATGAATACACATCTTGGCAATATTGAGATAGATCGGGACGTAATTGCCAATTATGCAGGCAGCGTGGCAGTGGAATGCTTTGGGATTGTGGGCATGGCAAGTGTGAATGTGAAGGACGGGCTTGTGAAATTATTGAAAATGGACAGTCTGGCAACAGGCATTTCCGTAAATGTGGATAATTCCAAGCTGGCAATCGACTTTCATCTGATTGTTGCTTATGGCGTGAATATTCTGACGGTTTCAGACAATCTGATAAGTAATGTAAAATACAAGGTTGAGGAATTTACAGGTCTTCAGGTAGAAAAAGTAAACATCTTTGTTGAAGGTGTTCGAGTGATCGATTAAGGAGGATATAGCAGTGGCGGTAAATACAATCGATGCTAAGATGCTTTCCCATATGTTCTTAGCCGGTGCAAAAAATCTAGAAGTAAAAAAAGAATATATCAATGAATTGAACGTATTTCCGGTTCCGGACGGGGATACGGGAACGAATATGACTCTGACGATTATGTCTGCTGCAAAGGAAGTGGCGGCATTAGGCGATACTCCCGATTTAAAACAGCTTGCAAAGGCTATTTCCTCCGGCTCCTTACGCGGCGCAAGAGGAAATTCCGGCGTTATTTTATCACAGCTTTTCAGAGGATTCAGCAAGGTAATCGGAGAGCAGGAAGTGCTTGACATAAAAACACTTTCAAAAGCTATGGAAAAGGCTGTGGAAAGTGCATATAAGGCAGTTATGAAGCCAAAAGAGGGAACCATTCTCACTGTGGCAAAGGGAATTTCCCAGAAAGCAAAAGAACTGGAAAACACAGAGGATTTGGACAGCTTTATGGAAGCAGTCATAACCTACGGCGAAGAGGTTCTTGCAAAGACACCGGAAATGCTTCCGGTATTGAAGCAGGCTGGCGTGGTGGATTCCGGCGGACAGGGTCTGATTGAAGTGTTAAAGGGCTGCCTGATGGCATACAGAGGCGAGGAAATCGATTTGTCCTTTGATGTGGAGGCAACAAGTAAGGCAGTGAACGCAGACAGTCTTGCGGCGGATACTGCCCATATTAAATACGGCTATTGCACCGAGTTCATCATTATGCTTTCCAAAACCTTTAATATAAAGCATGAAATGGACTTCAAGGCATTTTTGGAGTCCATCGGCGATTCTATCGTTGTAGTGGCAGATGATGATATCGTAAAGGTGCATGTGCATACAAACGACCCGGGACTTGCCATCCAACGTGCATTAAAATACGGCGCTCTTTCCAATATGAAAATTGACAATATGCGGCTTGAGCATCAGGAAAAGCTGTTTAAGGAAGAGGAAAAGAAACAGGCAGCGGTTAAGAAAGAGCCGCCAAAGGATACCGGATTTATTTCCGTTTCCATTGGAGAAGGCTTAAATGAAATTTTAACGGACCTTGGAGTGGATGTGATTATTGAAGGCGGACAGACCATGAATCCAAGCACAGAGGATATTTTAAGCGCCATAGAACAGGTAAATGCAAAGAATGTTTTTATCTTCCCCAACAATAAAAACATTATTCTGGCAGCCAATCAGGCACAATCTCTGGTGGAGGATAAAAATGTCATTGTAATTCCTACAAAGAATATTCCCCAGGGTATTACAGCCATTATCAATTATGTACCGGATTTATCTGCAAAGGAAAACGAACAGAACATGCTTTCCGAAATCAGCAATGTAAAGACAGGGCAGGTTACCTATGCGGTGAGAGATACGGTAATTGATGAAAAGACCATTCGTGAAAACGATATTATGGGTATAGGAGATCATGGTATATTAGCAGTGGGCAAGGATATTGCAGAAACTACCATTGAGATGGTGGAGGAAATGATAGGTGATGACGAAGTAGAGCTTATCAGCATATACTACGGACAGGATGTAAAAGAAGAAGAGGCTGAAAAGGTGGGAGCTGAAATTGAAAAGCTTTATTCGGAATGTGACGTGGAGCTTCAATTTGGCGGCCAGCCCATTTACTACTATGTGATTTCAGCAGAATAGAAACAGAATGGAAAGTTATTATGGATTTTTCCTGTAAGATTACAGAATTGAAGGGCATTGGTGAAAAAAATGCCCTTCTTTTTCAAAAACTGAACATTGAAACATTGGGAGATCTTGTTCATCATTTTCCAAAGGATTTTGAAACTTACGGAGATGCCTTAAAGGTCGAAAGCCTTCCGGACAGCGGCAGGGCTGCATTTCTTGGACGCATTACAAAAGAGCCATCCCTGCTTCACCGAAACGGAAAATCCATTTTATCCCTTCAGGCAGGAGATGAAACGGGCAGCGTGAAAATCACGTACTTTAATATGCCCTATTTAAAAAAGACCTTAAAGCCCGGCAGTATATATGTATTTTCAGGCAATGTGCATAAAAAAAACGGAATTTGTTCCATGGAACAGCCGAAGCTGTTTAAACCGGAAGCTTATGAAGCTCTTTTGGACAGCCTGCAGCCTGTTTATGCAAAGACCAAGGGGCTTTCCAACGATACGTTGAAGAAATATATCAAAAAGGCTTTGGAGGCTTTGGAGGAAGTTCCGGAATATCTTCCAAAGGAACTGCTGGATAAATATGGTTTTTCCTCCTATATGGATACGCTGTCCGCCATTCATAATCCGGAGAGCAGGGAAGCCATGACGGAAGCAAGAAAGCGGCTTGCCTATGAAGAATTTTTCTTTTTTATATTATCCATTAAATATTTAAAAGAGGATTTGCAGGCAAAGGAAAACAGCCATGCCATGATTCCAACAGCCCATACAGGCAGGCTGATGGAAGCCCTTCCTTACCGGCTTACGGATTCCCAGAAAAAGGCATGGAAAGAAATTGAAGGGGATTTATGCAGCGGCGGCACGTTGAACCGGCTTCTGCAGGGAGATGTGGGCTCCGGCAAGACGATTCTTGCACTGTTAAGCCTTTTGTTATGTGTGTCCAACGGATATCAGGGAGCGTTTATGGCGCCTACGGAGGTTCTGGCAGTCCAGCATTTTGAAACGGTAAGCCGGATGATAGCAGAGTACGGGCTGCCATTTGAACCGGTACTGTTAGTAGGTTCCCTGACTGCAAAGGGAAAAAGGGAAGCCAAGGAGAAAATCAGGGATGGCAGCTATAACCTGGTTATCGGCACTCATGCCTTATTAGAGGATAATGTGGAATTTAAGAATCTGGCTCTTGTAGTAACGGATGAGCAGCACAGGTTCGGTGTGGCACAAAGAGAAAAGCTGACCAGGAAAGGCGGGGATGTGCATACGCTGGTGATGTCCGCAACGCCTATTCCCCGTTCCCTTGCCATTATTTTATATGGGGAACTGGCAGTTTCCACCGTACCGGAGCTGCCCAAAAACCGGCTTCCTATTAAAAACTGCGTGGTTGGTACTGATTTTCGGAAAAAGGCATATGAATTTATAGAAGAAAAGGTAAAAGAAGGCAGACAGGCTTATATCATCTGTCCCATGGTGGAAAGCGGCGTAATGGATGAGCTGGAAAATGTGATGGATTATGCAAAAAATCTGAAAAAGGAGCTGCCTGATACCATTCAGATTGAATATCTTCATGGGAAGATGACTCCTGCCAAAAAAAATCAGGTTATGGAGGAGTTTGCAAAGGGTAACATTCAGGTGCTTGTATCCACTACAGTAATCGAGGTGGGAATCAATGTTCCAAATGCTGCCGTCATGATGGTGGAAAATGCAGACCGTTTCGGACTTGCCACGCTCCACCAGCTAAGAGGCAGGGTTGGTAGAGGGACGCATCAATCCTACTGCATTTTTATTGATACAAAGGAAAATGAGCATTCCAAAGAACGGCTTGATATCCTGAACCACTCTAACGACGGCTTTTTCATTGCCAACGAAGACCTCAAACTGAGAGGCCCCGGAGATTTGCTTGGAATTTTACAAAGCGGCTCCTTTTCCTTTCGGATTGCGGACATATACACAGATTCCAACATGCTTACAAACGCATCCGAGGATGTAAACAAACTTTTAAAAGAAGACCGCACATTATCAAAAGAAAGCCATGCGCTTTTAAAGAACCGCCTGCTTATGCAGATGGAAAAAGAGCATGGAAAAACAATATAAAACGTGTCTTGTACACAGGGAGGAAAACATGAAAAAAGCATCAATTATGACCGACAGCAACAGCGGCATTACACAAAAGCAGGGAGAGGAAATGGGCATTACGGTTTTGCCAATGCCTTTTATGATTAACGAGGAAACCTTTTTTGAAGATATTTCCTTAACCCAGGAAGGGTTTTATGAAAAGCTGGAAACAGGGGCAGAGATTTCCACCTCACAGCCATCTCCCGATTCCGTTATGGATTTGTGGAGAGGCCTGTTAAAGGAATACGAAGAGGTAGTTCACATCCCCATGTCCAGCGGCCTAAGCGGCTCCTGCCAGACAGCCCTTATGCTTTCGGAAGAAGAGGAATTTGCCGGAAAAGTATATGTAGTGAACAATCAGCGGATTTCCGTTACCCAGCGCCAGTCCGTTCTGGACGCCATCCGGCTTTCAGAGGAAGGAAAAACGGGAAAGGAAATAAAAGAAATACTGGAAGGGGATAAATTTAATTCCAGCATTTATATTATGTTAGATACTTTATACTATTTGAAAAAAGGCGGCAGAATCACCCCGGCTGCTGCAGCTCTTGGAACTTTATTGAAATTAAAGCCTGTTCTGCAGATACAGGGGGAAAAACTGGATGCCTTTGCAAAGGCACGCACGAAAAATCAGGGAAAATCCATTATGATGACTGCCATTGAAAACGATATTAAAAGCCGTTTTGGAGGGCTGGCAGAAGAAGGACAGGAACCGGGAGTAAGGCTACAGATAGCTTATACGAAAGACCTTGAGGCTGCTCAGCTGTTAAAGGAAGAGCTTGCAGAAAAATTTCCGGGCTATGAAATTCATATGGATCCCTTGTCCTTAAGCATTGCCTGCCATATCGGACCGGGGGCTTTGGCAATTGCGGTGACGAAGAAGCTTTAATTTAGAAAGTATGCATCTTAGACTTATGGAAAATGGAGTCATTAACAGAGCCGGAATTCTTCTTTTTCATCATGACCCGGAACGATGGGTGTTTGGCGCCTATATTAAAATAGGATATTTTGAGACGGATTCAGACCTGCGTTATCAGGATGATGTACACGGCTCATTGATATCACAGGCAGATAAGGTTATTGATTTGCTATTCACTAAATATCTGAAAGCTGAAATTTCTTACGAAGATGTTACTCGTGTGGAAACCTATCCATACCCCAGAGAAGCCTTGAGAGAAGCAATTTATAATGCCATTGTCCACAAGAATTATGCAACATTTATTCCGATACAGATAAGCGTGTATAAAGACCGAATTTATATTGGGAATGAATGTGTTTTTCCGGATGACTGGACAGTTGATAATTTATTAAAGAAACATAATTCAAGAGCATACAATCCCTTAATTGCAAATACATTTTTCCGTTCGGGTTATATTGAAGCGTGGGGAAGAGGAATTGAGAAAATCCGGGAAAGCTGTGAAGAACATGGGATTAAAATGGCAGAATACAAGGTGAGTTCCAGTGAAATAATGGTAATGTTCCGTGGTCTAAACACTCAAGATACAACCCAAGATACAACCCAAGATAACATAAAAAAACGAATCTTAAAATATTGTTCAGAACCTAAGAGCAAAAAAGAAATAGCAGCTTATTTAGGCTTTGCAGACGAACAAGGCTTTGCCAAAAGACATTTAAAACCGTTACTGGCAGAAGATGTGCTTACAATGACAATTCCAAATAAACCAAACAGCAAAAAACAAAAATACGTTACTGTCAAAAAGTAAAAAGCTGCTATATGCTCTGCCTGTTCCTGCGTCCTCATGTCCCACACACCCGAGCATATTCAAAATTCCCCGCCTCATTTTTTCTTTGATTTCCCCCAATTTTATGCTATAATACATTCTGTGTACTTATGGAATTTTCAAAAATACCCCCTATTTCAGGCAAGATTTCACTTTCATAAGCAACCAAAAACAATCCCCAGCAAGGATTTAAGAAGGGAAAGAAAAGATTATGGCAGACAAAAATACATACGATGCTTCCAGCATTACTGTGCTGGAAGGCTTGGAAGCCGTTCGGAAAAGACCGGGTATGTATATTGGAAGCGTTTCCACAAAAGGGCTAAACCATTTAATATATGAAATCGTAGACAACTCGGTAGATGAGCATTTAGCCGGGTTCTGTTCCCATATTTATGTCACTCTGGAAAAGGACGGTTCTGCAACCGTATCCGATAACGGCAGGGGCATTCCCGTGGAAATGCACGAAAAGGGCATGAGTGCGGAACGGCTTGTATTTACCACCCTCCATGCAGGAGGAAAATTTGATGATTCCGCCTATAAAACAAGCGGCGGGCTTCATGGAGTAGGTTCCTCGGTAGTAAACGCCCTGTCCACCTTTTTGACTGTACGGGTCAAAAAGGGAGGCTTTATTTACGAGGATAAATACGAAAGAGGCATTCCGGTTATCGAACTGGAAAAAGGGCTTTTGCCTGTAGTGGGCAAGACAAAGGAAACCGGAACGGAAATCAATTTCCTGCCTGATGATACCATTTTTGACAGGACAAGGTTTAAGGGCTCGGAAGTAAAAAGCAGGCTTCATGAAACCGCTTATCTGAATCCGGAGCTTACTATAGAGTTTGAAGACAGGCGCGGGGATGTGCCGGAGCATACTACCTTTCATGAACCGGAAGGAATTATTGGTTTTATAAAGGATATGAATAAATCCAAGGATACTGTCCATGAGGTCATTTATTTTTCCGGGGAAAGCGAGGGCGTCACTGTGGAAGCGGCTTTCCAGTATGTGAATGAATTCCATGAAAATGTGCTTGGATTCTGCAATAATATATACAACGCAGAGGGCGGCACTCATTTAACAGGCTTTAAGACCATGTTTACCACGGTCATCAACAATTATGCCAGACAGCTGAACATTTTAAAGGAAAAGGATGCCAACTTTACCGGAGCGGATGTGCGAAACGGCATGACGGCGGTTATCTCTATCAAACATCCCGACCCCCGTTTTGAAGGGCAGACCAAAACAAAGCTGGACAATCAGGATGCGGCAAAGGTAGTGAGCAAGGTAACCGGAGACGAAATCGTCCGGTATTTTGACAGGAATTTAGAAGAGTTAAAAAGCATTATCGGCTGTGCGGAAAAGGCAGCAAAGATTCGGAAATCGGAGGAAAAAGCAAAGACCAACCTGCTTACCAAACAGAAATATTCCTTTGATTCTAACGGAAAACTTGCAAATTGCGAGTCCAAGGACGCCTCTAAATGCGAAATTTTCATTGTGGAGGGAGATTCTGCAGGAGGAAGCGCCAAAACTGCCAGAAATCGTGCATATCAGGCAATTCTGCCAATCAGGGGCAAGATTTTAAATGTGGAAAAGGCAAGCATTGACAAGGTGCTGGCAAATGCGGAAATCAAGACCATGATAAATGCCTTTGGCTGCGGCTTTTCAGAAGGCTATGGAAATGATTTTGACATTACCAAATTACGATATGATAAAATTATCATTATGGCAGATGCGGACGTGGACGGCGCCCATATTTCCACTCTTTTGCTGACTTTATTTTACCGGTTCATGCCGGAGCTGATTTCGGAGGGGCATGTATATATTGCCATGCCGCCTTTGTATAAGGCAATGCCCAGCAAAGGAAAAGAAGAATATTTATATGACGATAAGGCTTTGGAAAAATACAGAAAAAAACATAAGGGTCCTTTTACTTTACAAAGATATAAGGGACTTGGAGAAATGGATGCGGACCAGCTTTGGGAAACCACGCTGAATCCGGAAACGAGAATTTTAAAGCAAGTGGAAATCGAAGACAGCCGCCTTGCGTCCCAGACAACGGAAATGCTTATGGGCACGGATGTGCCCCCCAGAAAAGCATTTATTTACGAGCGTGCCAATGAGGCGATTTTAGACGTATAGGAGACAACAGGAATGGAAGAGAAAATCATTAAAACAGAATATTCTGAAGTGATGGAAAAGTCCTATATCGACTATGCCATGAGCGTCATTATTGCAAGAGCCCTTCCGGATGTGCGGGATGGTCTGAAGCCGGTGCAGAGAAGAACCCTTTATGATATGCATGAGCTTGGAATCAAATGGGATAAGCCTTACCGGAAAAGCGCCCGTATCGTAGGGGATACTATGGGTAAATACCATCCCCACGGGGACAGTTCCATATATGAAGCGCTTGTTGTTATGAGTCAGGACTTTAAAAAAGGGCTTCCTTTAGTGGACGGCCACGGCAATTTTGGCTCCATTGAAGGAGACGGCGCAGCGGCAATGCGTTATACAGAAGCAAGACTTCAAAAAATAACCCAAGAGGCGTTTCTTTCCGACCTTGACAAAGATGTGGTGGATTTCATTCCAAACTTTGATGAGACGGAAAAGGAGCCAAGTGTCCTTCCGGTTAAGATTCCCAATCTGCTTGTAAACGGTGCGGAAGGAATTGCGGTGGGCATGGCAACCAGCATACCGCCCCATAATCTGGCGGAAGTGATTGATGCCGCCAAGGCATATATGAAAAACCCGGACATTTCCACAAAGGAGCTTATGCGCTATATCAAGGGACCGGATTTTCCTACCGGCGGAATTGTCTGCAATCAGGACGAACTCCTGCATATATATGAAACAGGTACAGGAAAAATCAAGCTTCGGGGAAAGGTGGAAATCGAAAAGGGAAAGGCAGGGAAAACCAACCTGATTATTTCCGAAATCCCCTATACGATGATTGGCGCCAATATTGCCAAGTTTTTAAGCGATGTGGCAGCTTTGGCGGAAACAAAAAAGACAAACGATATTGTGGATATTTCCAACCAGTCCTCCAAAGAGGGAATCCGCTTCGTTATTGAGCTGAAAAAAGACACGGATGTGGAAAATTTCATCAATATGCTTTATAAAAAGACAAGGCTGGAAGATACCTTTGGGGTAAATATGTTAGCGGTGGCTGACGGCAGGCCTGAAACAATGGGCATTAAGGAAATCATCCGGCACAGTGTGGATTTTCAGTTTGAAGTGGCCTCCAGGAAATATAAGACGCTGCTTGAAAAAGAGCTGGAACGAAAGGAAGTGCAGGAAGGGCTTATTAAGGCCTGCAACGTAATTGATTTGATTATAGAAATCCTTCGGGGATCCAAAGACCGGGCAATGGCAAAGGCGTGTCTGACGGAAGGGATTACCGATGGAATTCAGTTCAAATCCAAAGGCTCTAAAATCATGGCGGCACAGCTTATGTTTACGGAGCGGCAGGCAAATGCCATTCTGGAAATGCGTTTGTATAAGCTGATTGGTCTAGAAATAGAAGCCCTGATGAAAGAGCATGAAGAAACCATAGCAAATATTTACCGCTATGAGGATATTTTGGAACGGCATGATTCCATGGCACAGGTTATCATCAATGAACTGGACGCCATCAAAAAAGAATTTGGCAGGAAGAGAAGGACCTCCGTTGAAAATGCAAAGGAAGCTGTTTATGAAGAAAAGAAAATGGAGGAAATGGAAGTCTATTTCCTGATGGACCGTTTCGGATATGCAAAAACAATTGATGTTCCTGCATACGAAAGGAATAAAGAAGCGGTACATACAGAAAATAAATATGTATTTTCCTGTAAGAATACAGGCCGCATTTGTATTTTCACCAATTTGGGACAGCTCCATACGATTAAGGTGGCGGACCTGCCCTTTGGAAAATTCCGGGATAAGGGCATACCCATTGACAATGTGAGCAATTTCAACTCTTCCAAGGAAGAGCTGATTCAGATTACAAGCCAGTCGGATTTGAATTTGTACCGGGTGGTATTTGCCACAAGACAGTCCATGCTAAAGGTGGTGGACGGCGGTGAATTTGACGTGGCAAAGCGTACGGTTGCCGCTACCAAGTTAGCGGAAGAGGACCAGGTAGTCAGCGTGGAAGTGTTAAAGGAACAGCGGAATATAGTGCTTCAGACAAAGGACGGTTATTTCCTAAGATTTTCATTGGAAGAAATTCCGGAAAAGAAAAAAGGCGCTATCGGCGTCCGCGGAATGAAGCTTACAAAGGATGATTATGTGGAGCAGGTTTATTATACGCAAAATGCAGTGGAACAAACCATACTCTATAAGGAAAAGGAAATCGAATTAAACAAATTAAAGCTTGGAAAAAGAGATACCAAGGGTGTAAAAGTCCGGGTATAAGAGGGATAATAATATATGAGAGTGATTGCAGGAATAGCCAGAAGCTTAAAGCTGGAAACGCCGGAAGGGCCGGATACAAGACCTACCACCGACCGGATTAAGGAAACCTTGTTTAATATGATTCAGTTCGAGCTTCCGGACTGCCGTTTTCTGGATTTATTCAGCGGAAGCGGAGCCATAGGAATTGAGGCGTTAAGCAGAGGCGCCAGAGAAGCGGTTTTTGTGGAGAATCAGAAAGCGGCTCTTGAATGTATTCAAAAAAACTTAATCCACACAAAGCTGGCGGAAAAAGCAAAGGTAATGAAGCAGGATGTTTTTGTTTCCCTGCAGTCTTTAGAGCTTTCCTCTAATAAAGAGCCTTTTCACATCGTCTTTATGGACCCGCCCTATCATATGGAATCAGAGCGGAAGGTATTGGAGTATTTTACCGTGTCTTCCCTGATTTCCGAAGATACGCTGATTATTTTTGAAGCGTCACTTGATACGGATATTTCTTATCTGGATGAGCTTGGATATGAGCTTATAAAGCAAAAGAAGTATAAGACAAACCAGCATATTTTTGTGAAAAGGAGCAAAGCATGAAAGCAGCAATTTATCCCGGAAGCTTCGACCCGGTAACCTATGGACATCTGGATGTTATCAAGCGTGCTGCCGCAATGTTTGATGAACTGACAGTAAGTGTTTTGGATAATGTAAACAAAATTGCATTGTTTTCCGTGACGGAACGTGTTAATATATTGAAAGAAGTAACGAAAGAGATGCCCAATGTAAAAGTTGACAGCTTTTCCGGCCTTTTGATTGATTATGCAAGGAAGAAAGATGTGCAGATTGCCATCAGGGGGCTTCGGGCGGTTACGGACTTCGAATATGAATTGCAGATTGCCCAGACAAACAGAACTCTTTCCAAGGGCAGTTTGGACACAGTGTTTTTGACTACAAGTTTAGAGTATGCATATTTAAGTTCCTCCAGTGTAAAAGAAATTGCAAGCTTTCATGGAGATGTTTCCCAGTGTGTTCCGGATTTTGTAGCAGAAATGATTTATGAGAAATACGGTCACAAGCATAGATAAGGAGGCTACCCATGAGCAGTAAAATAGAACAGTTGATTGATGAGATAGAAGAATATATTGATTCCTGCAAATACCAGACTCTTTCCAATACGAAGATTATTGTAAATAAAGAGACTATTGACGAGCTTTTACGGGAGCTCCGTATGAAGACCCCTGATGAAATCAAACGTTACCAGAAGATTATCAGCAATAAAGAAGCCATTTTAAATGATGCCAGGGAAAAGGCGGAGGAGCTTATCAATGAAGCTACGGTACATACCAATGAGCTGATCAATGAGCATGAAATCATGCAGCAGGCATATGCCCAGGCCAATGAAATCGTTACCCTTGCCACCAGCCAGGCACAGGAGATTTTAGACAATGCCACCATAGAGGCAAATGCCATGCGGGATGCCGCCGTACAGTATACGGATGATTTGCTGGGAAATCTGGAAAATATTATTTCCCATTCCATGGATGTGGCAAATGCCAAGTATGAGAATCTGATTATGTCCTTAAAGGGCTGCTATGATATTGTAAGTGAGAACCGGACCCAGCTTCGTCCTGTGGAGGAGATGGAAGAGGATGGGAACGTGGAACGGGAAAGCGCCGGGGCTGAAGGAAAGGAAGAGGGACAGCAGGGGCCCATTGATATTATATAAATATAAAGATTGGCGGTGCTGCAAATGTATAATCCACAATTGGAAACTTTTTTGCGGGTGGCAGACGCAGGCAGTTTTAATAGGGCTGCGGAAGAAGCTTATATTACTCCCACTGCAGTCATCAAACAAATCAATCTGTTAGAGGAATCTCTTGATGTGAAGCTGTTTGAAAGAACCCACAGAGGCCTGACTTTAACAAAGGCGGGGAAGTTCTCTCTATCAGGATACAAAATATATTATACAGTATTGCAAAGATTCTGTGACACGGGCAAAAAATACCATGCAGGAGGATGTCAATGTGATTCGTATCGGAACCTCTCCCATGACTCCGGCACAGCTTTTAATGCAATTATGGCCTAAAATCCAGGCTCGTTGTCCCAATTTGAAATTTCAGATTGTTCCTTTTGAAAATACTCCTGAAAATGCAAGGGAAATACTTGGAAATCTTGGAAAGAATATTGACGTGGTCGGTGGTATTTTTGATGAGACCATGCTGGATTTGAGAAGCTGTGCAGGTCTGGAATTATCCCGTGAGCGGTTTTGCTGTGCGGTTTCCGTCCATCACAGGCTTGCGGAAAAGGACAGGCTGAGCATAGAAGATTTGTATGGGGAAAACCTGATGCTGATGCACCGGGACTGGAGCCATTATGTGGACCGTTTAAGAGACGACATCTGGCAGAATCACAATCAAATACACATTGTAGATTTTGACTTTTACAGCATGAATGTGTTCAACCGCTGTGAAAACAGCAGTGATGTATTGTTAGCCATTTCAGGCTGGGCAAATGTACACCCGCTTTTAAAGGTGATTCCGGTAGAATGGGAGCACAGCATTCCTTACGGCCTGCTTCATGCTCCAAAGCCGTCGGAGGCAGTGAAAACGTTTCTTGCTGCAGCACAGGAGACTTGCAGCCTTTCCGCATAAATGAATGAAGATTTATTTTAACAATCATGTTCTTTTGGAAGGTTTAACAGCTTAGACCGGGGCTTTGCCCTGAAAAGATAATAAAAAAGATACCATCTGTCAAAAAGGCAAGTTCTGTATGCTTTCTGACAGGTGGTATTTTTATAGGGCAGAAAAATGGTTTTATTATGATAATTTATTATGTTTAACAGAAGAAACATAGTTGCAAATAACATCTGAACAAGCCTCAAGACCGGCAGAACTGTCTACAAGCAGTTCATAATTTTGTCGTTCTCCCCAGGTATTTCCGGAGATGTTTTTGTAATAAGCGGCTCTTGCTTCGTCAGAGCGATGGATGTTTTTTGCCGCAGCTTCCCGGCTGTCTCCGTAAACATCCATTACCCGCTGTATTTTTAATTCTTTTGGAGCATAAATGAAAATCCTTACAATATCATCATAGTCACGCAGAACATAATCTGCAGCTCTTCCCACAATGACACAGCTTCCATGATCAGCAATTTTTCGTATAACTTTATCCTGTGCAATTACCGCCTGCTGTATCACGTTGGTGCTTAAATATAAGTCGTGCATTAAGGTTGGCGAATTTGCATTAAGATTGGAAACAAATTCCTTATCCAGTCCACTTTCCTGTGCCGCAAGAGCTGTCATTTCTTTATAATAGAATGGGATTTCCAGCTTTTCTGCAACAAGCTTGCCGATTTGTTTTCCCAAAGAGCCATGTTCCCTTGCAATGGTGATAATAACACCCTTTTGGGAATCTTTGATTACAGCATCCTTTTCCTTTGCGGAAGATTCACCTTTTAAAGTCTTCATATATGCAACGGTCAGGGAAACTGCTACAATCATGGCAATGAAATCGGCCATGGGAGCGGCGTATAAAATCCCCTCAATGCCAAAGAATGCAGGAAGGATGATAATTAACGGAATAAAGCAGACAATATCCCGAATCATAGAGGCAACCACTGCCTGTACCGGTTTTCCCACCGCCTGGAAGAAAATAGAGGTCATTTTTATGCTGCAGGTAAACGTAACAAGTGAAAGGAAAATGCGGAACGTTTTTTGTGCAAAAATCCAATAGTCTTCAGGATTTGGAATATTTGTTGGCTGTCCGAAAATACCAACAACGGCTCTTGGAGCAAATTCAAACAGCAATGTGGATACGAGACCGATGAGCACTGTACACATAAGAATTGACTTATATAACTGTTTGACTCTGTCATATTTTTTTGCACCGATATTGTAGCCGATAATTGGCTGGCATCCAAGCACAATTCCAACAACCAAGTTAATAACGACAGTAAAAACCTTGCTTTCAATTCCGATGATTGCAATGGGAATATCCACGCCATACTGCGACATTGCTCCGTATTTTGCCAGCATAATGTTGCAGACCATGGAGATGATTACAATAGTCATCTGCGTAATAAAGGAAGAAGCGCCAAGCTTTAATGCTCCTGAAAAAGCTTTGAAATCAGGAATAAAACTTTGCATGGTAAGTTTAAAGGTTTTTGTACGGAAGAAATAAATCAGGCTGATAATGAAAGAAACACATTGCCCGATGATAGTTGCAAGAGCAGCTCCCGTCATGCCCCAGTGCATACCAAAAATAAATACAGGGTCTAAAATAATGTTGATGACTGCGCCAAGCAGCATGGAAGCCATTGACCATGCCGGACTTCCATCCGCACGAATGACTGCATTCATCATATTAGATAACATATACGCCGGAAAAAAAGCCAAAATAATATTGAAATATTCCACTGCCATACCAATGCTGTTTTCCGATGCGCCAAACAAGGTTAGAAGCTGTATTTTCAGCGGGAAAAAAATCGCCATTAGTATCAGGCTTGCAAACAAGGTTACCACAATGCCGGTACCGATTGCTTTATGGGCGGACTGCGTATCTTTTTTGCCCTGGCAGATGTTCAGGTAGGCCGCACAGCCGTCACCGAAGCACCAGGCAAAGGCCTGTGCAATAATAAAGATCGGGAACACTACACCGGTTGCTGCATTGCCCAAAGCGCTCAGTTCACTGTTTCCAATGAATATCTGGTCTACAATGTTGTAAAGCGCACTTACCAAAAGGGAAAGTACGCAGGGGATGGAAAATTTCAGCATAAGCTTTGAGATTTTCTCATTACCTAGAAATTGACTGTTTTCTGACTGATTCATATTATAAATTCCTCCTGAAAAATTGAATTTTGGAGTCTTTATCGGAGAGAAAGCTGCCTGAAAACTACGAAGAACAAAAAAATAAGAGCGCAGAATCGTCGTGATTCTACGCCCTTTGAGCTGTTCGACTTTTGCATATTAGCATAAAGCTGTCGAATTTGTCAAGAGACTATTTTTGAAAGCATATGAGGTGCAACAGGCAATGCAGTTATTACCTTTTAGTATAAACTGGTGAACAAACAGAGACTTCCGCAAAAGCTCCGCCTTATTTATACTGATACTATAAATCACGATGTATGTTTCCAATGAAGCATTCATATTTAAATTTTTATATAAGGAGGATGTGATGAACAATTTTATATTTGAAAATCCTACAAAGGTTTATTTCGGAAAAGGTGGCGTAAAGGAATATCTGTCAAGTCTTTTAAAGCATTATGGCAGTACAGTAATGCTTGCTTACGGCGGCGGTTCCGTAAAAAAGAACGGGATTTATGAGGAAGTGGCAGATATATTGAAAGAGTCAGGAAAGCATATTGTGGACTTTTCAGGAATCATGTCAAACCCTACTTATGCAAAGGTGCAGGAAGGGGCAAGGCTTGTAAAGGAAAATAATGTGGATTTTATCCTTGCAGTGGGGGGAGGCTCTGTTATGGACTGCTGTAAAATCGTTTCAGCACAGGCGAAGCTGGATGAAGATATTTGGGATATAGAAAACCAAAAGAAAACATATCCAACGGATTTTGTTCCTATGGGAGCGATTGTGACTGCTTCGGGAACGGGCTCTGAAATGAATGCAGGAGCAGTCATTACTCACCAGGAGAAAAAAATTAAAGGGGCGCTTTTCGGTGCCCAGGCAGCATTTGTTTTCCTTGACCCTGCCTATACAATGACAGTACCGTTTAGGCAGGTGATTTCCGGTGCATTTGATACGCTGAGCCACGCAATGGAAACCTATTTCGGAAAACCGGAACAAAATAACCTTTCTGACGATATCAATGAAGCAGTAATGAAAAGCGTTATTTCAAATATTCGCATCTTACTGGAAAACCACCGGGATTATAACGCAAGAAGCGAGCTGATGTGGGCATCGGCAATGGCGGAAAACGGCATTCTGAAAATAGGAAAAATTACCGATTTTCAGGCACATCAGATAGAGCATCAGCTTGGTGCATATACAGACTGTAACCACGGTCAGGGACTTGCAGTAATCCATCCGGTATTGTACCGTCATATTTACAAAGAGGGTGCAAAGCGATTTGCAAGATTTGCAAAAAATGTATGGGGCATTGATGATAAAGGAACAGAAGAAGAAACTGCCCTTGCAGGAGTGGAGGCCCTTGCGGACTTTATAAAGGAAACGGGGCTTCCCACTTCCTTTACGCAAATGGGAATTGATGAAAAAACGGATTTTAAGGCAATTGCCGATTCTGCCAATATTACGGCAGGCTGCTGTAAAGCGCTTACTCATCAGGAAATTTATGAGATTTTGAAAGAATGTCTTTAACAGGCAATTGAAAAATATCCTTCAGCTATAAGTTTACTGTGTAATTGTCTGAAGGTCAAAAAAGAGAGGAGATAACAATATGAAAAGCAAAAAAATAGTAACATTATTTATGTGTCTGATACTCATATCCGGTCTTGTTGGCTGCGGCAGCAATCAACAAGACCGGGGTAGTGATTCAGGATCGTCGGAACAGCAAGCTGATGCAGCCCTTTTGGAATCAGAAGCTTCTGAAACAGGGACAGAATTAGAGGCAACAGATAGTGACGCTCAGAAGGATTCTGCCACAGAAGCAGAGGAAACTGTTGCCCAGCCGGATTCTGCTGCAGAAGCAGCCGAAAATGAAACCGGAAAAACGGTTGTGCCTTTCTGCACTTCCGCCAGTTCCGGATTGGGTGACAGCGGAAACTTGTTAGAAGAAATGGCAGGAACCGGAAACTGGTTAGAAGGAGAGAGATTTCCTTCCGGTGTTTCGGAAGAGACCGTTCAGGAATGGGTGGAAGGTCTTGGACTGTAAAGCATGGAAAATGGCAAACATGAAAGAGTGTTAAACGTGGATGAACATGAAACATAAAAGAGCGGGAAGCATAGAGAAACGGCAAATATACAAAAAGAAAGGAAATGGTGTAAATTTATGAAGAAATGCAGAAAAAATATGTTACGGGCAGTATCCGTTATTCTTATGTTTGTTATGGCAATATCCCTTACAAATATAGGAAGCATTCAGGCAGAGGCAAAGAAGAAAAAAGTTGTAGTGCTTTATTTTTCAGCAACGGGCACTACAAGGGCTGCTGCAAAAAAGATTGGAAAGGCAACCGGGGGAAAGGTAATAGAAATCAAGGCAAAGGAGCCCTATACCGATGAGGATTTGGATTATGGCGATGATAACAGCCGTGTCACAAAAGAACATGAATCAGCCCCTTCACCTGCAAAAAGTCGGATGCGCCCAAGGATTTCCAACTTAAAGGCTATCAAAAAAGCAGTGAAGAAGGCAGATGTAGTTTACATCGGTTATCCCATCTGGTGGGGCGAAGCGCCGCATATTGTTTATACACTGGTAGAAAATGTAAGCCTGAAAGGAAAAACCGTTGTGCCTTTTTCTACATCTATCAGCAGCGGCCTTGGAAGCAGTGCAAGGCATTTGAAAACAAAAGCAAAGATATCCGCTAAGACAAAATGGCTGAAGGGACGGAATTTTTATGATGTCCCCTCACAAAAAGCAGTGGATAAATGGATTGGAAAATTAAAATATTAAGGAGAAATCAGGATAAGTTTTTCTGTAATAGTACGAAATAACCCTGCCGGGTGATGTGAGCCGGTCAGCAATAAAAAAATTATATAAAATCAAGCAGGAAATCACCCTCTCAAAAAGATCCATACGCAAAAAACAGTAACCCCGCACAACACTACTTTATGCCCAAAATATTTTCTCCCTGATAAATCCGTATCCTGAATTATATTCATAGTCTGCGCAAAACAGCAAAGTCCATTAAAGGCAAGCACTCCATGTACCAGAATCCCTTTAAGAAGCCCGCTCATTTCCTGATGCTTGATAATGGAAAAGCCGCCGGAAATTTCCAGAATACTATGTAATATACCATAAAAAGCCGGATTTCCATTTAAAAGTGTAAACGGAATTAACACAATTAAATTAAACAAAACCATATAGCCTCCCAGCATTGCAATTTGTATTAAGGAGGCGGTAATGGAATCATCAATAGCATCAAACAGAGAAAACGCTGCCTTTTTTCCTGAAAAGGAAAGCTTCTGGGGCGCTTCCTGAACCCAAAAAGGAATTTTATCCCGATACAGAGTATATCTTAATACAATGCCGTAAAGCAAAGGGATTCCGAACATAAAAAAGCTGGAAAGGACGGGCTTATCTGTTCTATAAATATTAGCCAGCACAAACGTATAAAAATAAGTAGGGCCGATATTGTTGGTAAATGCCAGCAGATATTCGGCCTCATCTTTTGTGAGCTTTCCTTTTTGGTATAAGTCCGCACAGTTTTTCGCCCCAATGGGGAAGCCGCATAAAAATCCCATGACGATTACATAAATCCCATAGCTGTTTAAACGGAACAATGGCCGCAAAAATACAGAAAAAGGCTTCATGAACAATTTCACCAGATCCAGCCGGATTAAGATTCCAGAAAAAATCATAAAGGGCAGGAGAGTGGGTATCATATGCTCATACCAGGTCATAAGCCCTAAGGTGGCAAATTCTTTTGCAGTTTTCCCATGAATTAAGATAAATACCATAAGAAAGGCAAGGATACATGTAAGGACGGCTTTTTTTAATAAAGTTTTCATAAATAAAATCCCTATTTCCACAAAAATAGTGTATACTTATATAGTATTTTGTTTTCAAAGGAATTATGAAATGAGACTGGATAAATTTCTGACAGAAACCGGAAATGGTACAAGAAGCCAGATAAAGGTTTACATAAAAAAAGGACTTGTAACAGTAAATGGCAGTGTGGCAACGGATGGTTCTGTTCATATTGATGAAATGAAGGATAAGATTTCCTTTCAGAATAAGACGGTTCTTTATAAAAAGAACCGCTATTATATGCTCCATAAGCCAAAGGGCGTTGTCTGCGCCACAAAGGATAACGTAAGCCAAACGGTGCTTCAGTTATTTGCGCCTGACCTTCAAAAAGGGCTTTTTCCGGTTGGGCGGCTGGATAAGGATACGGAAGGACTGTTATTTTTAACCACGGACGGAGACTTTTCCCACAGGCTTATGAGTCCTAAAAAGCATGTGGAAAAAACCTATTATTTTGAGGCAGAAGGCAGCCTGAATACGGAAGAAATCCAAAGGCTGGAATCGGGAATCGAAATAGCTGGAGACGAGCCCCTTACCCTGCCTGCAAAGCTATCTGAAATCCAACAGGATAAGCAGCTTGTAAAAGGCTGCCTTACCATTACGGAAGGGCGTTTTCATCAGGTGAAAAGAATGCTTCAGGCTGTAGATTGTCATGTGGTTTATTTAAAAAGGCTTTCCATTGGACAGGTTTCATTGGATGAGAAGCTTGTTCCGGGTGAATACCGGGAGCTGACGGAAACAGAGTTACACACTTTGTATAATAAGAAAAATGTAGTTGAGGAATATAAATGAGCGGCTTTTTACCCATTTCTCCAAAGGAGCTGGAAGAAAAAAACATAAAACAATTGGATTTCGTCTATATTATCGGGGATGCCTATGTGGACCATCCCTCTTTTGGTCATGCCATTATCAGCCGTTTGCTGGAAGCCCATGGCTATACGGTAGGAATCATTTCCCAGCCTGACTGGAAGGATGATAGGAGCATTGCCGTTTTGGGTAAGCCAAGGCTTGCGTTCCTAATCAGTGCCGGAAACATGGATTCCATGGTGAATCACTATTTTGTTTCCAAAAAGCACCGGCCAAAGGATGCCTACACCCCGGGAGGGGAGCCTTACAAGAGGCCGGACCATGCAACTGTGGTCTATGGAAACTTAATCAGGCGTACCTTTAAGACCACTCCCATTATCATCGGCGGCATTGAAGCCAGCCTCCGCCGGCTTGCCCATTATGATTATTGGTCGGATTCCCTGAAGCGTTCTATTTTGCTGGACAGCGGAGCCGACCTGATTTCCTACGGAATGGGGGAAACATCCATTATAGAAATTGCGGATGCCCTAAACAGCGGAATTGCGGTATCGGACATTACTTTTATAAAGGGAACGGTCTATAAAACAAAAGCCTTGGACCACCTTTACGATTATCTGACCCTGCCGTCCTATGAGGCAATGAAAAAGGATTCCGTAGAATATGCCAGGAGCTTTCAGATACAATATGACAATACAGACCCTTTCACCGGAAAGATTTTAGTGGAAGCATATCCAAACGGCACCTATGTGGTGCAAAATACCCCCAGCGAGCCTCTTACCATGGAGGAAATGGACCGCATATACAGCCTGCCCTATATGCGGACCTATCACCCCTCCTATGAAAGCGCCGGAGGCGTGCCTGCCATTGATGAAATTAAATTCTCCCTAATCAGCAACCGGGGCTGCTTTGGAGGCTGCAGCTTCTGCGCCCTTACTTTCCATCAGGGCAGGACGGTTCAGGTAAGAAGCCATGAATCCATCATAGAGGAAGCAAAGCTGATTATTCAGGACAAGGATTTTAAAGGCTACATTCATGACGTGGGGGGCCCTACCGCCAATTTCCGTCATCCTTCCTGTGAAAAGCAGCTGACAAAAGGGGTATGTAAAAACAGACAGTGCCTGTTTCCAAAGCCCTGTCAGAACCTGTACGTGGACCACAAGGATTACTTATCGCTGTTAAGGAAGCTCCGTAAGCTTCCCGGAATCAAAAAAGTATTTGTCCGTTCCGGCATTCGTTTTGATTATATGATGGCGGACAAGGACGATACCTTTTTTAAAGAGCTGGTGGAGCACCATATAAGCGGTCAGTTAAAAGTGGCGCCGGAGCATATTTGCGATGCGGTCCTTTCCAAAATGGGCAAACCGGAAAATGCAGTTTACGAAGCCTTTTTGGAAAAATACAGGCGGCTCAATAAGCAGATGGGGAAAAACCAGTTCGTAGTTCCCTACTTGATGTCCTCCCATCCGGGTTCCACCTTAAAGGAGGCGGTGGCTCTTGCGGAATATTTAAGGGATTTGGGCTATATGCCGGAGCAGGTACAGGATTTCTATCCAACGCCTTCCACCATATCCACAGTCATGTATTATACCGGGGTGGATCCCGGGACCTTAAATCCTGTGTATGTGGTGAAGAATCCTCATGAAAAGGCATTGCAGCGCGCCCTGATTCAATACCGTAATCCAAACAATTATGAGTTGGTTTTGGAAGCCCTTAAAAAGGCAGGGCGGGAAGATTTGATTGGATTTGATAAGAAATGCTTAATCAGGCCAAGGAAAGGGTTTGGAGATGGGAAGAGAAACGGGCAGGTGTCAGGGGAAGGGAACGGGAAAAGGACAAAGACAGGTATGAATGCAAATACAAGTGTAGAGAAAAAGGAAAAGGGGAAGCGGAAGAAACGGACGATTCGGAATGTGCATAAGAAGAAGTAAAGGATAGCCGGGGAAAAGGGAGGGAGTTTGGTTAAGAGGACGCAGGAGCTGCCATAGAAAAAATTGGCAGGGAAAGGGGAGATTGCCAAGAGCTTTCGGATTTGTGCAGGAATGCGAAAAACAACAAATTTATTTCAAAGGAAGCGTACAATATTATTTATTCGCTTTGCATGGAATTTGCATATCCCAGATAAATGTACTGTAGGAAATCTTTTGTAAATGGGAGAGAGCAGGTTTTTGGATTTGGACTGTTGCTTTGAAAGAAACGGGGGAAATGAGTGGTGACTGCGGTATTACTATGCAAAATATTCATGGAAGTATAAAACCGGAAGTGAGTTATCATATTAGTAAGAGATTCCGAAGAAAAGAGTATGAGATAGAAGCAGTGCAAAAATGCAGGGACTGGGCATTTGAAAATACACCCTTTAACATTTTGTGTTCTTATATGAAAGAAAAAAACACTGCTTCTTCCGTTACTGTGATGGCAAATGAAAAACGTAAGGCTGATGAAATTGCGGATGATGAGGGCGAAGTGACAGTTGTTTATGCAGTTACAAGAAACCAATGGACTTTGTTAAAAGAGAAAAAGGCTGGTTGCTAAATTGCACAAGTAAAGATAACGGCAGTAGCAGCAAAATTATTTTGAAACAGAAAGCTAAATAACTTATTATATAAAAAATGGAAACAGAAAAGGAAGGTCTATCTATGAAAATCGCAATTATTACAGGCGCTTCATCTGGCATGGGGCAGGAATTTGTAAGACAATTAGATAAAAAATGCCTAGGGCTGGATGAGTTCTGGCTGATTGCAAGACGGGAAGATGCCATGAAAGAGCTGGAAGGAGCTACAAAGGCAAAGCTGAATTATATTCCAATGGATTTATGTAAAGACGATACCCTTTTGGAAAAAGAACTAAAACAGAAAAAGCCACAGGTGAAAATACTGGTCAATTGCGCAGGCTACGGAAAAACCGGTCCCTTCTTAAACATTTTGGAAGAGGACAATATCGGCATGATAGCATTAAACTGTGCGGCGCTTACGAAGGTTACCTATCAGGTACTGCCTTATATGACAAAGAATAGCTACATCATAAATATGGCTTCCTCTGCGGCTTTTTTACCCCAGCCTAACTTTGCCGTATATGCGGCTACCAAATCCTATGTACTGTCCTTTTCCAGAGCCCTTAGAAGAGAGGTAAGAAGCAGGGGCATATGGGTTTCTGCTGTTTGTCCGGGTCCGGTAAATACACCGTTTTTCAGCATTGCTGAGGAGACCGGCTCGCCTTTTGCATTAAAGAAGTTTTTTATGGCAGAAAAGGAAAAGGTGGTAGCACAGGCTATCCGGGAAAGCTTTGCAAAAAAAGAAGTCATTACCCATGGCATCAGTATGAAATGCCTTCACGGGCTTGGGAAACTTTTCCCCCAAAGGATAACTTTGGATATTTATGGGAAGCTTTTAAGAAGTATCCATTAAGCCTGAAGGTGTGTTTTACAAATATCTGTTGAATTTCACAATCGGATTCCGGTTATTAGATTTTATCAATTTACAGAAAGAAGAACTTACATGATGCAATCAAGATTACAAAAAGGAAGCTATGGTTATTTCAAACAGAAAAGAGCATGGGAGATTTTAAAGACGATTTTGATGTTTGCGGTTGCATTTTCCCTGTTTTTTGCAGGCTATAATGTAACAGGCAGTAAGGCAAACGTGCTGACGGTCGTTGCGGTACTTGGAATGCTTCCTTCCAGCAAAAGCGCAGTAAGCATGATTATGTATTTAAAATATCATGGCTGCAGCAGCGAGCTTTATGAAAAGCTTACAAAAGAGTTTGGGCAGTTTGAGCAGGTCTTACATGGATATGACAGCGTATTTACTACCTATAAGGTAAATTATGAGGTGCCCTCCATTGTTGTAAAAGGCGGGAATGTGTGCGGTATCTGTCAAAAGAAGGGCGTCGATTTAAATGAACTAAACAAGCATATTACCCAGATATTGTCCCAAAACGGATATAAGGCAAATGTAAAGATTTTCCCACAAATAGAGCCTTATTTTGCCAGAATCAGGCAGTTAAATGAGCTGGAAGGCGGAAAAGGCAGCCAGGATAAGGAAATCATGCAGGTGCTTAAGCAGATTTCCTTGTAGACATTTGGGGTAACAGTTCAGCCAATCCATAAATTATTTGTTTATTTTGTACATTCTGGCAAATTATGAATAGCATGGCTGAACGGTTATTATTTGGGAGGAAAACGGTTTATGATTGAAGTGTTGATTGGGAAAAATGAAGCCGAGCAGAGATTTGACAAATATCTTGGAAAGCTGTTAAATCATGCGCCTTCCGGCTTTTATTACAAAATGCTTCGGAAAAAGAATATTACCTTAAACGGGAAAAAGGCAGAAGGAAAAGAAAAGCTGGCAGAAGGGGATCTGGTAAGGCTGTATCTGGCACCGGAAACCTATGAAAAATTTTCCGGTAAAAAAGCTATAACAGTGGAAAATGGAAAACCGGGCTGGAAGCAGGCAGTAGAGGAGCTGTTGCAATTAAGCATACCTGAGGAGTTGTCTGTCATTTATGAGGATAAGCATATTTTATTATGGAACAAGCCGGTGAACATGCTTTCCCAAAAGGCAAAGGATGCGGATATTTCTTTAAATGAATATTTTTTAGCTTATTTGCTTCAAAGCAGGCAGATTGCACCAGAGGAATTCCATACCTTCAAGCCTTCTGTCTGTAATCGTTTAGACCGGAATACCTCCGGCATGGTCATATGCGGCAAGACCCTGGCAGGACTTCAGAAAATGAATGAGCTTTTAAAAACGAGAGAGTTGGAAAAATATTATATATGCGTCATAAAGGGCAGGTTAAAAGAGCCGGTTTCCTTAAAGGGATATTTGAAAAAAGATTCTGCTTCCAATAAGGCAGCGCTGACTGAAAAAAAAGCAGAAGGGGCTTCGGAGATTATAACCGATATAAAGCCTTTAAAGGTTTTTTCTATGTTTTCCGGAAATGTGGCAATTAATGAGACGGAAAAAGGAAGGGGGCGGAGAGAAACAGGACAGCCCTGCACTCTGGCAGAGGTTCATTTAGTGACGGGAAAGACTCATCAGATTCGTGCCCATCTTGCTTCTATCGGACATCCGATTTTGTGCGATTATAAATATGGGGACAGAAGACTGAATGATAGGATGAAGGCGGAATATCATGTAAAGGAGCAGCTGCTTCATGCTTACCGGCTTGTATTTCCAATGATGGAGGCGCCTTTTGAGGAACTGTCTGGAAAGAGCTTTCAGACAGGAATGCCGGAACGTTTTTTGCATCTTACTGTTAATTCAGAAATTCAATGAAGAGCGCTTTTTAGAAAAGAATAATCATATGGAATTCAAGAGGGTTCCTTATCGCCAAAATGCCGGTCTTTGTCGGAAAAGAAAACATAATGTGCGTACAATATGATACTCTAAATCTTGTAATCATTGTATAAATAGTGTGAAATAATTTACAAGACACGGAGGAAAAAAGTATGAAAAAACGATTGAGAAAGTATTTTGTAACAGTTATGTTTGTGCTGTTATGTGTTGCAATGTTGCGGCCAATGAAAGCAGAGGCTGCAGTATTTAAAGACATTCCGGTATATGTTGTGGATGATATGAGGGATTATGACACGAAAGTCGGCCTGTCATGGAAGCTTGATTGGGATTTAAACGTAGATGCAGGTGTAACAGAACAATGCCATTATGCAAAGTTTTTTTTGCCAAAGGATTCCATTGTCCGTATTAAAATGGCAACGGAAAATGAAAGTGGCTTTGGGGCGGATAATTATTTCAGATTATACGGAAACCAAACCATGGCAGTTCCAATAACGGATAATGATATAAGACATGGTAACGGTGATGACTATCTTCTCCTGAAATCAGGTACCTATTATGTTCAATGCGGCAGTAAGTTATATATGAGCGGCACTTCCAAACATTCTACCAAAATTATGATTGGAGCAGTGCCGGAGGAGAAAGCAGTTGAAGTGCACCAGACAGCCAGTGCAGACAGAAAGAAAATGACAATAACAGTAACCCAGAAATTTGCAACAGAGCTTAGAGAAGCAGAGTGGTGTGAAGGAAAACGGACAAGTATAAATATGCCATACAGTTCAAAGAGACTTGATCAAACCAATTCCTTTACAGTTGACAAGAATGGATGGTATACCGTACATTTAAAAAGTGAAAGTTCAGTAGGATTTAATAAAGAAATTGATTACTATGTATATGTGAATGTAACCGGTATTAGTGAAGGTGCTAAAAAGGGCATTACCTACAAGTCCAATAATTTAAAGTATAAGCTGGTGAAAGAGGGATTTGACGGAACAGGAACTGTAATGGTAACAGGAATGGTGAACGCAAAATCCTCTGTTACCATTCCGCAGAAGGTTATCATTCAGGGAGAAAGCTACAAGGTTGTTAAAATTAACAGCAAGGCATTCTACAAAAAAAGCAAGGTAAGGAAGGTTACGATTCAGTCAAAGTATCTTACTTCTATCGGTAAGGATGCGTTTAAGGGAATCAATAAGAAAGCTGTTTTTAAGGTTCCAAATAGTAAGTATAAAGCATATAAGAAAATGCTGACAGCAAAAACTGGATTTTTAAAAAAGACTATGAAGGTGAAAAAGTAAATATTATAAATTTCCCAAGTAAGAACAAATCGGAGATTTAAAGAGAGACTGCTGCTTCAATCCCCAAAATACAGGTTTTGGAGCGGCACCTTTTTGTCAGGAAAATAATTTATTTTATCTGAAATATAGAAAAAGGATAGGATATCTGTTAAAATATTATCCGGCAAACATGGTATATTAATTATAAACTTAGGAGCTTTATAGATGAAACATACAGATTTGTCACAGCAATTTGCAATCTATATATGCGAGGATATAAAAGAACACAGCAAAAAAATATTAGAAATTTGTTCGTTATTAGCAAAAGAATATTCGTTAAAGGTAACGGCTTTTCAATCTGCAAAGGAACTGTTGGAATGTTTAGAATATTTACAGCAGGAAAATACCACGTTTCCACATTTAGTTTTATTGGATATTGAATTACCCGGGATGGACGGTATTACATTGGCCAAACAAATCAGGAAGATGAATACGGATGTATTTTTGGTTTTTATTACCTCTTATATTGAGTATGCAGTAAAAGGATATGAAGCAGATGCTTTTCGATATTTGTTAAAACCGTTATCATACCAGATAATGCGCAATTTACTGGTGGATATACAGAGAGAATACTCAAAAAAGAAAAAAATAATCGTCAAAACCAGAGATGGAGAAATGATACTGCCATTGCAGGAATTAGTATATATTAGTGCAGAAGATAAATACGCGGTATTGCATACAAGGTCAAATCATTATATCAGTGACTATAGCTTGAAAAAGTATGAGGAACAGTTGAAGGAATATGGTTTTTATCGCATTCATCGGAAATACCTTGTAAACCTGTATCATCATAAGGAAACCCAAAACGGAAAGATTGTTCTGTCACAGGGAGGAAATTTGCCAATCAGCAAAAAACGTATGTCAGAATATCGGCAGCAATTGTTCCACTTTTTGAGAGAGGACTTGATATGACGGAGCAAGTAATAACAATAATCTCTCTTTTTGCGAACCTGTTTGCCATGTTGGACATATGGTTCATTCTGAGCCTGCTGTTTGGCTGTGATATGAAATTGACGTTGCGTAATTTAACTGTAGCGTCAGGAGTATTTATTTTTGCAGAGTCTATTCTTATGTATTTTTTTCAAAAGCAGCAATTGACAGCGGTTATGATTATGTTTGCATATAATGTGCTGGTGACTTTTATTCTAACAAAAAAGAATCGTATTAAAACACTGTTGCTGACAATCCCTGCATTGCTTGTATATGCGGAGTTTGGATTAGTTCTTGAGTTGATTGAAAGAATTGTGGGGCTGAATCAATACTATTTTGGTGTAGATAAGTACACATTGACAATGTTCATATCAGACCTGTTATTATTTGTTATTTTGATGTGGCTTAGCAGAACAAAGGCGGCAAAAGTGAAATCCATACAGTTGACAATTGGAGAGGGTTTTGTAGTTTCTCTGTTCTGTTTTTTTAGTCCCGCTATTATAAAGGGACTTGAGTGGTTTGAAGGTATGATACATGATGATGTTTATAAGGTAGTTTGGATTTGTTTTATGATTATATTGAATGTGGCGGTGGTTTATGCCATTGCCCATAGGAAAATGGCAGCATATTACCGACAGCTTTCAGAAAATTATAAAAAGGAGTTCGAGGCCGAATATTCCTTTTTTAAGAGCTATAAAAAACAGCAGGAAGATACCATCAAATTCCGCCATGACTGGAAGAATCATATGCTATTATTGCAGGAGATGTTGGAAAAAGAAGAATATGAGAAGGCTGAGGGCTATTTTAAGGAGCTGACAGCCGCCACACCCAAATCAGTTCATAAGATAGCCACAGGAAACGAACTGTTAGACATGGTTTTAAGCACGAAAATGGAGCTGTTAGAGGAGAACGAAATTACCCTTCAATGCAAAGGGGTATTATCAGAATTTAATTTTATGAAATATGTGGATGGCTGTATCCTTTTTTCTAATCTGATAGATAATGCAATTGAGTCAAATGTAAAGGTAAACGCTCCCCATTATATTTTGCTGGCGGCAAAGAAAACAGAACGGTTATTTTATCTGGAAATCAGCAATCCAATGGACGGAAGCCTTCAGAGGGAAAACAACCGGATTCTAACCACAAAATCAGAAAAGGAAAATCATGGTATCGGACTGCAGAATGTGCATGATATTCTTGAAAAATATGGCGGGGACTATTTTATTACAACCCAAAATCAGGAGTATACCATTCAGATGATTTTCCATGTATAAATGCAATCAAAATCAGTTATGCACTAAAAAACGAGTGGATACAGGATAATGTATTGCCCGGACGGTTTTTGTACTATTTCATCGCAGAAACAACACTGTTACCCAGCGAGATTGAAATAGTGACAATACAAAATAAACAGGTTACTGCACTGACGGGAAACCGTACACCAGAAACAAGAGGTTAGCAAATGGCAACATGGAATTCAAGAGGGTTAAGAGGTTCTGCTTTGGAAGACCTGATTAACCGGACAAATGAAAAATACAGGGAAAGCGGGCTTGGGCTGATTCAAAAGGTGCCTACGCCCATTACGCCTATTAAGATTGATAAGGAGCAAAGGCATATTACGCTTGCTTATTTTGACCAAAAGAGTACGGTAGATTATATCGGGGCGGTTCAGGGGATTCCTGTATGCTTTGACGCAAAGGAATGTGCCAGCGATACCTTTTCCCTGCAAAATATCCATGAGCATCAGATTGCTTTTATGGAGGATTTTGAAAAGCAGCAGGGAGTTTCTTTCTTTATTATTCATTATACTCATAAGGATTTTCTATATTATATGCCTTTTCGGAATTTAAAGGTGTTTTGGGACAGGGCGAAAAACGGGGGAAGGAAAAGCTTTCGGTTTGAGGAGCTTGATTTGCAGTATAAGATTGTGCCAAAGCAGGGGTTATTTGTGCCTTATTTGGATGCGCTACAGATGGATTTGAAGATGCGGGATAGTGAGTGAGTTAAGGACAGATGATTAGTAATTTGCTTAATAATACCCAGATGCTTAGCCCGGGTATGTTTATAATCCGAACAAATCAGAATGGGTACCGGTACGATAAAGTAAAAGCTCATTACCTTCGTGCCTATATATTAGCAACCAGTCCGGTTCTATATGTCATTCACGATAACCGGAATAATTACCGCTAAGCGAATGATCCTTATTTTTGACTGGAAGTTTATCCGGAATTCGTAAAATATCAATTGTCTGTTGTAATAGGAGCATTTTATAATTACGTTTTACACAGGCTTTGAAGTCCTTTTTGAATTTAGTGGAGTATCTGACATTTAGCATTCTCAATCCTCCAGCAATTCAGCAAAAAGTCCTTCTGTAGTGCCGTTGTATGAAATACCGCCTCCGTTGCTTAACTCTGCAAAAGCTTCTAAGGTTTCAGCGTTTGGTGTTTCATCAGGGACAGCAGCCCCCTGCAGATATGCAATAATATAATACAGCTTACTTTCTGGTATTTGATCAATGAGATTTTTGGCAAATTCACGATTACTCATAAAAACACATCCTTTCTTATTTATTGTATGTGGGTTGCTGACTGCTATTCCATGTTTGCTTCAACAGGTACAAATTGTACGATCATACCATAATCTACAGCTGATAAAAGTTTCTCCATATCATCAAAGCTGAAGTTTTGTTTGTTTATGATTTTCGTTAATTCCTGAGGCGTAATATTCAGTCTTTGCGCTACTTCACGTTGGCTTATTTGTTTATCAAGCAGCAGCTTTTTAAATTCGATAACCAGTTGTTCTTTTGAAGCATAAAGCATTTTGAAATCTTCTTTCGATATTTACTAATTTTAGTCTGATTTTAGAATAATATAAAAAAGATTATATGTCAACCAAAATAGAGTAATAGGAACCTGTTATTAGAAATAAATAATAAAAATGACATAAAGCAATTGAAAAATAGAAAAAACAAATTTAGATGTAATCACTTCAAAGAAACACCATAAAAATGAAACACGTGGCAAGGTGAAATATACTTAAATCGAAACCAAATAGTTTGCAGGAAAATATTGTTGCATATATTCTTATAAAAAATGACAGAGGGATTAAAAAGTCAAATTTATAGTAACAGCTAAAACTTTTTATTTATAGAAGCTAAGGGAATGATAAAAATATGAAAATAGCAGAAGATTATTTCAACAGTTATGGAATGAACCATTTTTTATATGATGCTTTGTGCGATAGGATGCCTATGATATCCTTTAATGATTCAAAAGAGCTTAAATTTCTCAAAAAAGAGTATAAAATACCAAAGGGGCAAAGAAGTAGATGCATTTGGGTTACATTATGCAGATGGAAAAATACTGCAATTTATAAGTTTTTTGATTGATAAACAGGAGGATAATTCAGCAGCGCTTACAACCCCCAACACAGTGGAACTGGAATTTGGCTTAAAAAAGAAAGACTTAGTTAAAGTGAAAAAACTGCTATCTAACATTCAGGTAGAGCTCTTGCCTTCAAAATTAGAAGAAATTATTAAGTGCATGAATTATGTGGAAGATTTGGAGTCTAATATAAATATAAGAAATGTTGTAGGGTTTAAGTATTCTGCCTTTATTGACATAAATTATCCAAACCTTTTAAAAAACAATTTCAGCGCATGGATTAAAAATGGCTATTGTAAATTGGCAGATATATCTGAAATGAAAAAAATGCTGTCGCCATTTGCACAAGCGAGGCTTCAAGAGAGCAAGGCTATCTGTGTTTATCAGTGTGAAACAGGTAAGGAAAAGTTAATACAAGGAATTGGTGCATTAATACTTAAAGATTATTCTAAGCAGTACTCAAAGACTGAAGGTTTTTCACCACTGCAAAGTAATCTGATTAAAGGCAATATTATTAAGCAGTTAAATGAGTATCCGCAATTATACCTTGCTTTTTCCATGACAAAGGAGAAATTAGCTGCAAATTTGTATAAAGAATATGAAAAAATTGATAATTATACAAGAATGCACTATCCAGATAATCATGTATTAAGACAAAATACAATATTTTTTGATGCAATATTTTTTTCATTGGCATATTGCAGCTTCATCGTTCCAAAATATCTTCACAATACAGAGATGATGAAAGATATGCCGGAGAGAAAATTGGTTTGTGCTGATAGAAGCAAATGTTTTAGTTGGAAAATGTTCAATGAAGGTTATAGTGAATTTGTAATTTTCTTTTACTTATTTTCAAGTATTTTCATTTATCTTTACCAAACGAAGAATAAATGTTGAAGTAAAGGCATTGGAATGTGCACCTGAGCTTTCGGATAAATATGATATAATAGGGATGCAGAATGGAACAAAATTTTATAAAAATTATTTTTTCTCCCAATCAGATGATATAGTCACTTATGAAATACGCAATAAAAGTATTCGACTAAAAAGTAATATAAGGCAGGTAGGTAAAAACATAAAAAAAATCAATGAAAAGTGCAAAGATACTGCAAACGAAGTCAATCTTGGCTTTTTAATGATTAATTATGGAACTTCCAGAGAAGAGTTCATATCATACTTATGAATGAAAACGAAAAAAGGGCAGATGAACGATTATTGATTGACTTGCATTTAGATAACATTGTAAAAAATAATGATAAAAGTCCATATAAATATTTATTTCATGAAAGATACGGTGAATACATTGGAATTAACCGGAATGGTATGGTTACCATTCAAAGAAATAATCTAACGAAGGAGCAGCTTGATAAAGTTTGTGATATTATCGAAAAGCAAAATAAGTATAGTAGTGATATGCAATTGTTGTGGGATGAGTCATAGTGAAATATATTTATTATCATATTCTAATGCACTGGTATATTAGCAATATGAATTTTTTGTTTAAAAAATGGCAAAAAGTAATTTTTAATAAGGATGTGAATGACATCTAAACAAATTATTGACAAATTCTCCTGCTTTTAGTATACTTGCAATAGTTTTTTGTGCTAATTCGATACCGAATTAGCACTTCACAGCGGCAAAGTACCGGGTGGAAAAATCAAAATTTATTTCAAAAAAACTATTTACGGTTTTAATATACTAAACACACCCCCTAACAGAAAGGAACACCATGAGCAAAAAATTAGTACATACACCTGAAGGCGTCAGGGACATTTACGGACTGGAATACGCAAGAAAGCTGGCAGTGCAGGAGCTTTTACATAATAAATTCAAGGAATTCGGCTATAAAGACATTCAAACCCCTTCCTTTGAATTTTTTGATGTATTTGGAAAGGAAATCGGCACAACCGCCAGCAAGGATTTATACAAGTTTTTTGACAAGGAAGGCAATACACTGGCTCTCCGGCCGGATTTCACCCCTTCCATGGCAAGAAGCGCAGCAAAATATTTTATGGATGAAACCCTTCCGGTACGTTTCACCTACTCCGGAAATGCTTTTACCAACACATCCAATCTGCAGGGAAAATTAAAGGAAACCACCCAGATGGGGGCGGAGCTGTTTAATGACGGCTCCCCGGAAGCGGATGGAGAAATGATAAATCTTGCAGTGGAATGTCTTTTAAGCGCAGGACTAAAGGAATTCCAAATCAGCATAGGCGAGATGGAATTTTTCAAAGGTCTGTGCCAGGAAGCCGGACTGGACGAGGAAACGGAATATGAATTGCGGGATTTTATTTCCACCAAAAATTTTTTCGGCGCCGAAGAATTGCTTTTATTAAAAGGAATTGAACGGGATAAAATCAACATCCTTTTATCCATATCCGATGCCTTTGGTTCCATAGAGGCATTAAAGGATATGAAGGAATCCGTGAAAAACCAGCGTTCCAGAAAAGCAATTGAACATTTGGAGCAGGTTTATGAAATTCTCTGCCTTTACGGAGTGGAAAACTATGTTTCCTTTGACCTTGGAATGTTGAGCAAGTATAATTATTATACAGGTGTGATTTTTAAAGGTTATACCTATGGAGTGGGCGATGCCGTCTTAACGGGCGGACGCTATGACCAGTTGTTATCCTATTTCGGAAAAAATGCCCCTGCAATCGGATTTATGATTATTGTAGATGATTTGATGGTGGCTCTGTCCAGCCAGAAAATTGAAATTTGCTGTCAGGATACAGGCGTGCTCATGGTATATGAAAAGTCCAATCGGAAAGAAGCTATTTTAAAGGCAAAGGAGCTTAGAAAAGCAGGCAGCCTTATAGAATTGATGGAAAAAGCAGAGGACAAGCCAAAAGAAGCCTATGAAGCCTTTGCAAAGGATAACCGGATGGAGCAGGTTTTGTTTTTATAAAAGCGGAAATACAGTTCCTATTATTTTTGAGATATGGTATCTTAATTTATAACAGATATAAATAACAAAAAATTTAAAACTATATAAAAAATCCCATAACATTTTACCAGCATTATAAAATTTTAATGGTAAGAATCATGAAAAAAGTAAAGATTTTAAAGAGCATAATTGATAATCACGTAAAAAACGAAATCGAAGCAGCCGACTGGTGTGCAGACTTAGTGCAGTATGCTGCCTATAAGTGTCAAATAGATGGTTTAATTGCAGCAGCATATCTATTCTGCCCCCAAATCATACAAGTAAAAGATTACATATTTATTGAGCAATTTTAGAATAGCAGTGCAGAAGAATCTATTGACTGTATTAGCAGGCTGGAAGAGCAATACAATCATAATAAAAAAGCGATTGAAATGAGTGTAAATACATGGAGCATTGGAGATTTCTTTGTGGGTGATTCAAGTCAGTTCATGGATAATGAAAAGGTGCTTTATCAGTTTAGCAATGCATTAGCATATTTTTGGCAATGCCGGGTAAAAGAGTTATTCCCGGATAAAAAGATAGTTGTTGAATTAGGAAATGAACTGATGGGAGAGCTGGGGTTGTGCATAACCATGTATGAAGCTTGCACGCAATCACTTGGCTCGTTGCTGGCAGGAATAAAAAGAATGCATAGAAAAATTTTTATTTACAAATAAACAAATCAGGAGTAAAAAAATGAGTGAAGACATGAGATATTTGACCTTTGCATTAGGAAAGGGGCGGCTTGCCAAAAATACGCTGGCGCTTTTAGAGGAAATCGGCATTACCTGTGAGGAAATGAAGGACAAGGATTCCAGAAAGCTGATTTTTGTCAATGAAGAGCTGAAGCTGAAATTCTTTTTGTCCAAAGGACCGGATGTGCCTACCTATGTGGAATACGGTGCCGCCGATATCGGCGTGGTAGGAAAGGACACCTTATTAGAGGAAGGAAAAAGGGCCTATGAGGTGCTGGATTTAGGCTTTGGAAAATGCCGGATGTGCGTATGTGGGCCAAAAAGCGCAAAAGAGCTTTTAAAGCACCACGAAATGATTCGGGTTGCCAGCAAATATCCGAAGATTGCCAAGGATTATTTCTACAATAAAAAGCACCAGACCGTGGATATCATCAAGCTGAACGGTTCCGTGGAGTTGGGTCCCATTGTAGGGCTTTCCGATGTTATCGTGGATATTGTGGAAACCGGTTCCACATTAAAGGAAAACGGTTTGGAAGTGTTAGAAGAAATCTGTCCCATTTCCGCCAGAATGATTGTAAATCAGGTAAGCATGAAAATGGAATCGGAGCGTATTAAAAAGCTGATTGGAGATTTAAAGGAGCGATTGTCATGAGAATAGTGGAGTTAACGGAAGCAGCAAAAAAGGACTTATTGAACAGCCTGCTGAAAAGAAGTCCCAACAATTACGGACAATATGAAGATATGGTGGCGGATATTTTAAAAAGAGTGAAGGAAGAAAAGGATGCGGCACTGTTTGACTATACCAGTCAATTCGATAAATGCCAGATTACAAAAGAAACCATCCGGGTTACGGAAGAGGAGTTTGAAGAAGCTCTTGGACAAATGGATGAGGAATTTCTCAATGTGATGAGACGCTCTGCAAAAAACATTGAGGAATACCATAAAAAGCAAAAACGAAACAGCTGGTTTGACGCAAAAGAGGACGGCACCATTCTGGGGCAGAAAATCACTCCCATTGATACGGTGGGGGTATATGTTCCGGGAGGCAAGGCAGCATACCCTTCCTCCACGCTGATGAATATCATTCCTGCAAAGGTAGCAGGGGTTAACCGAATCATTATGCTGACCCCTCCGGGAAAGGATGGAAAGGTAAATCCCGGCACTTTGGCGGCTGCAAGGATTGCCGGCGTGGATGAAGTGTACAAAGCAGGCGGGGCGCAGGCAATCGGGGCAATGGCTTACGGCACCCAGTCCGTGCCAAAGGTGGATAAAATCGTGGGACCGGGCAATATTTTCGTGGCACTGGCAAAAAAAGCCGTTTACGGCTATGTGAGCATAGATTCCATTGCAGGCCCCAGCGAAATACTGGTGCTGGCGGATGAGACGGCAAATCCAAAATACATTGCCGCCGATTTGTTATCCCAGGCAGAGCATGACGAGTTGGCTTCCGCTATTTTAATTACAACAGACAAGTCTCAGGCAGAAAAGGTTTCTAAGTGGGTGGATACCTTTACAAAACAGCTTGAAAGAAAGGAAATCATAGAAAAATCCATAGAAAATTACGGCTATATTCTGGTGGCAGAAAGCTTGGCGGAAGCCATTGAAGCAGCCAATGAGATTGCTTCCGAGCATTTGGAAATCCTGACGAAAGACCCGTTTTCCGTCATGACGAAAATCCGTCATGCAGGCGCTATTTTTCTGGGGGAATACTCTTCGGAGCCTTTGGGGGATTATTTTGCAGGACCCAACCATGTGCTGCCTACCAATGGCACAGCAAAATTCTTTTCACCCTTAAATGTAGATGATTTTATGAAAAAATCCAGTATTATCTCTTATTCGGAAAGCGCCTTATCCAAAATACATAAGGATATTGAGCTGTTTGCCAAAAAAGAGGGCTTGACGGCTCATGCAAATTCCATTAAGGTTAGATTTGAAGAAAATGAATGATTAGGGAACGGGGGAAGAATATGTCTGGTATGGCAGAGGTAAAACGGAAAACAAAGGAAACGGATATCGCTCTTTCCTTACAGCTTTACGGCACCGGAAAGAGCCGGATTGAAACAGGAATCGGATTTTTCGACCATATGCTGGAAGGCTTTGCAAGACACGGTTTTTTTGACATTACCTGCAAGGTGGAGGGAGATTTAATCGTGGATGGACACCACACGATAGAAGATACGGGCATTGTGTTAGGAGAGGCTATCAAAATAGCCATTGGAGATAAAACAGGTATCAAGCGTTTTGGTTCTTTTATCCTTCCCATGGATGATGCACTGGCTCTTTGTGCCGTGGATTTATCCGGAAGGCCGTATTTATCCTTTGACTGTGAGTTTGAATCGGAGCGGGTGGGATATTTGGATACTCAGCTTGTAAGGGAGTTCTTTTATGCCGTATCCTACAGTGCAGGCATGAACCTGCATTTGAAAATGCTTTCCGGACACAACGACCATCACAAAATCGAAGCCATGTTCAAGGCGTTTGCAAAGGCGCTGGATATGGCAGTTTCAAAGGACGAAAGAATCAAAGAGGTATTGAGTACAAAGGGCACTCTGTAGCCTGAAAAAAGCAAGGAGTCGGACAAATGAATTATAAAAGCTTTATAGCAAGTATTTACTTGGAAAATGGAAAGGCAGTGAAAGGCTTTTCGGACAGGACCGTTCTTTCAGGTGACCCGGTGGAGTTAGCCGCCACTTATGGGGAAGATGACGTGGACGGCATTTTGATTTTTGATTTATCCTATAACGATTCCACCCATGAGGAGGCAATCGGCATTATCAAACGAATTGCAGAACGGGTACAGATTCCCGTTTACGGCGCAGGAAACATCAAGCGCATGGAGGATGTGAAAAAGCTTCTTTATGCAGGCTGCAAAAAGGCAGTGCTGAATTTCGGAAAGCCGGAGGGCATGGAAATTTTAGAGGAGGTTTCCCTGAAGTTTGGAAAAGATAAAATTGCCGCTTCCATTGCCAGCGCAGACAACCTTGCCATTAACAGACAGGCTTTAGAGAAATATGCGGATGAACTGGTTCTAATTGATGAACATGCCTTAAAAAACTGTCTGGGAGCAAGCGGGCTTCCTATTATCACGCTGCTTCCTGAAATTTCTTTAGATAAAATGCTTACCATTCTGGAAAAGGAAAACGTTTCTGCTGTTTCCGGAAATATTGTCAATGAAAACACAAAAGAAATTCATGCAATTAAGCAAATATGTAAGGAGAAGGGTATCAAAGTGCATACCTTTGAGGCGGTTATGGATTTTTCAGAGTTTAAATTGGACAATAACGGATTGCTTCCTGTAGTGGTGCAGGATTACAAGACAAATCAGGTGCTTATGGTTGCCTATATGAATGAGGAGGCTTATTTAAAAACCTTAAAGACCGGAAAGATGACCTATTACAGCCGGAGCCGCAAGGAGCTTTGGGTAAAAGGGCTTACAAGCGGCCATTTCCAGTATGTAAAAGGCTTAAGCGTAGATTGTGATAACGATACGCTGTTAGCAAAGGTAGCACAGGTGGGAGCTGCCTGCCATACGGGAAATTATAGCTGTTTTTACAGGGATTTGATTCCCTGTGAGGAAAATGAAAAAAATCCTTTAGAGGTATTTGAAAGCGTCATGTCTGTTATTGCGGACAGAAAGGTGCATCCAAAGGAGGGCTCTTATACAAACTATTTGTTTGATAAGGGAATTGATAAGATTTTAAAGAAGCTGGGAGAAGAGGCTACGGAAATTGTCATTGCCTCTAAAAATCCCAATCCTGATGAAATTAAATATGAAATTTCTGATTTCCTCTATCATATGATGGTGCTTATGGTGGAAAAAGGAGTGACCTGGGAAGAGATTACCAGTGAGCTGGCAAACCGTTAAAAGTATAAAAGTTCTTTTTCAGACAGCCTATACATATATTGTACCAAGAACCTTCCACACAGGTGCATAACTATGTTATCAAAGCAAAATAACCGGATAGATACCGAAAGAAAACTGGAGCTGGTCCGTTCTATACGAAAGGCACAAGAAGATAATTTAGCTGCTTTGAATAAAAGAGAGACGATTCTTTATGGCAAGCCCATGACCATAAGAGAGAAAAACCGGGAATGGGACAGGAAATATGATAAAAATAATAGAAATGATTTGGAATCATCGGAAGATGAGCTTTATGCAGGCAGGAAGCCAATCCTTACTTTTAAGGTGCGGCTGTTTCTGTCTGTTATTCTGTTGGGAGGCTATATGACCTTTCTTTCCATGACCGATGAACAGTATGTTTTGGAAAAAGCCATGGTGAAAACCTATATTGCAAAAGATTTTACCAATAATCTGTTTGCTTTTATGGAAGATTTCCCGTATACTTTAGAGTATGAGAACACTAGCACTGAAAGATGAAATACTATTAAAAATTGATAAGCCTGCCCGGTATATCGGCGGCGAAGTAAATTCCATCATAAAGGAAAAGGAACAGGTGGACATCCGTTTTGCCATGTGCTTTCCCGATGTATACGAAATCGGCATGTCCCACTTAGGTATTCAAATCCTGTATGATATGCTGAACCAGTTTGAAGGAGTCTGGTGTGAAAGAGTTTATTCGCCCTGGGTGGATTTGGATGCCATTATGAGAAAGGAGCGTATTCCTCTTTTTGCATTGGAATCCCAGGACCCGGTAAAGGAATTTGATTTTCTTGCCATGACCCTGCAATATGAGATGTGTTATACCAATATATTGCAGATTCTGGATTTATCCCAGATTCCCCTGCTTGCAAAGGAACGGACAGAAGAGGACCCCATTGTCATCGGCGGCGGGCCCTGCACCTACAATCCGGAGCCCATTGCGGATTTTTTTGATTTGTTTTATATAGGAGAAGGGGAAACCCAGTATGAGCCCATGATGGAGCTTTATCGGAGCATTCGGGATAAAGGCGGCAGCCGCATGGAATTTTTGGAAGAAGCAGCCAAACTGCCCGGCATTTACTGTCCCCTTTTTTATCAGGCAGATTATAAAGCGGATGGCACCATTGCTTCATTTATGCCTACAAAAGAAGGGCTTCCCGCCACCATCCTAAAGGAAATTGAAATGGACCTTTCCCACACCTATTACCCGAAAAAGCCGGTAGTTCCCTTTATCAAGGTAACCCAGGACAGGGTGGTGCTGGAAATCCAGAGAGGCTGTATCAGAGGCTGCCGCTTCTGTCAGGCAGGTCAGCTCTACCGGCCCGTCAGGGAACGGGATGTGGAAATGTTAAAAGAATATGCTATGGAAATGCTGAAAAACACCGGCCACGAGGAAATTTCCCTAAGCTCCCTAAGCTCCAGCGATTACAGCAGGCTTCCGGAGTTAATCGACTTTCTCATAGAAGAGTGCAGCCGGAAAAAAATCAATATTTCCCTTCCCTCCCTGCGCATTGACGCCTTTTCCCTTGATGTGATGAGCAAGGTACAGGATGTAAAGAAAAGCAGCCTCACTTTTGCCCCGGAAGCCGGTTCCCAGCGAATGCGCAACGTGATTAACAAAGGATTGACCGAAGAAGTCATTCTAAAAGGAGCCAAAGAAGCCTTTGAAGGAGGCTGGAGCCGTGTAAAATTGTATTTTATGCTTGGACTTCCCACAGAGACAAAAGAGGACATAGAGGAAATCGCCGTCCTAAGCGACAAAATCGCCAGACTCTATTACGAAACCGTTCCAAAGGAGCAACGAAAAGGAAAGGTGCAAATCGTAACCAGCACTTCCTTTTTCATTCCCAAGCCCTTCACCCCCTTCCAATGGGCAAAGATGGGCAGCAAGGAAGACTTCCTGTCAAAAGCCCATACCGTCAAACAGGCAGTCTTAAGCCAGCTCAATCAAAAAAGCATCAAATATAACTGGCACGAAGCTGACGTTTCCGTACTGGAGGGCGTCTTTGCCAGAGGCGACCGGAAAGTGGGACAGGTCATTTTAAAAGCTTATGAAAAAGGCTGTATTTTTGACGCATGGAGCGAATTTTATAAAAATGATGTTTGGATGTCTGCTTTTGAGGAATGCGGTATCGATATAGACTTTTACACAACCAGAGAGCGTTCTTTGGACGAAATCTTTCCGTGGGACTTTATTGACTGCGGCGTGACAAAGGAGTTTCTTAAGAAAGAATGGGAAAACGCCATGGCGGAGCAGGTGACACCAAATTGTAAGGAGAAGTGCAATGGGTGCGGGGCGGCACGCTTTGGTGGGGGGATTTGTTTTCAGAGCAGGGAGTAAGAAAAACGGAGGGGAGTTGGATATGAATTTCAAGTCAAAGCCCCCGCCGCAAGCAGTGGTGCATCAAACTTGATACGTAAGGACAGCAAAATCAGTACAGCGAAAATAGCGATTACATTAGGCGTAAGTTCCAAAACAATTAAACGCCATATAAAAGAAATGAACAACGTAAGTTTCAGCGGACGTGGTTTCAGCGGGCACTGGGAAATTAAAGATAATGAGCAATGTGTAACCAAAAAAGAGCTCACTTAAATTATTTCCCCACATAGCTCCTTTCCTGCCACCAACGCAGATATGACTGTAGATGCAAAAATAGACGAAGCAATCTTTCTTCATCATGCCCCTGGCAGGAATTTCATCTCCGATTTACACGCATTCATAGTCTGTGATTTTGAAAACGACGTAAAAAGAGACAGGCATCCCCAAAAGCCTTACCATAGTGCCAGCCAAAAAACAGCTTCAGAGGGGTGTGGGGTTAAGGGTGGCGGGCATTGTTTTTGATGGCACTTTTTCTTAACAGGCTATCCACTACCCAGGGAAAAATTGCCACGGATGGCAATTTTAGTCCTATTGCGCCACGGACGGCGCTATAGGACGACCCGACCTCTGCCAACAACCAAAATCAGCCTGTTTAGAAAAAGCGCCATCAAAAACACAGCCCACCACCCTTAACCCCACACCCCTCTGAAGCGTCCCTCTCCCCACACCCACCTTTTATAACCCTTTTTATCCCCACAATATCACCCACCCCCAAAGGAGTAATCACCTCATGACAACCCAAAACCAACACACAAAAGTACGCATAAAATTTTCCAAACACAGTTCCATGATTTTCATAGGCCACTTAGACATCATGCGCTATTTTCAAAAAGCCATGCGCAGGGCAGACATCGACATCGCCTATTCAGCCGGCTTCAACCCTCACCAAATCATGTCCTTTGCAGCCCCCTTAGGCGTTGGTCTATACAGCAACGGGGAATATCTGGACATTGAAATGAACACCCCTATGAACAGCCGCCTGATGATGGACAGGCTCAACCATGTCATGGTAGAGGGAATTCACATCTTAAGCGTAAAAAAATTACCGGAAACTGCCGGAAATGCCATGGCAAGCGTAGCCGCTGCCGGCTATCTGGTGTCTTTCCGTAAAGGGCATGAGCCAGCCTTTGATTATGAGAAAACGCTGTCTGAATTCTTTTTAAAGGAACAGATTTTAGTAGTAAAGAAAACAAAGAAAAGTGAAAAAGAGCTGGATTTAAAGCCCTATATTTATGAGCTTTCCATAAAAAACGGACAGATTTACATGCTGGTAGATGCCAGCAGCTCCGGTAATATCAAACCATCCCTGGTAATGGAAGCATTTTATAAAGAAAACGGACAGGTTCCCTCGGAATTTGATTTTATCATTACAAGGGAAGATACGTATACCAACCTGGGAACAGTGGAAAATCCTGAATTTGTTCCATTAGATGCAGTAGGAAGCGAGATGTAGAGACAATTATGATAGCGCCCTTTAAAGAAAAGGAAGATTTTACCGCATATGAAAACAAACTGGTTTTTACCAGAATAAATCAGATTCCCTTGAGCTTTTATTTGGAAGGCAATACTTTGATTCAGGCAGATATGGCAAGCCTGGATGAAGAAGGAAAGGAATGCGGCATTTTAAACAATATTTACATTGGAAAAATACGGAATATTGCAAAGAACCTGAATGCGGCATTTGTGGAATATAAGCCCGGAGCCATAGGCTTTTTGTCCATGGAAACAGGGAGAGAGCCCTATTTGCTCAACCGCACCTATAATGGCGGTCTGTCTCAGGGAGACGAGCTTTTGGTGCAGGTGGAAAAGGAGCCTGTGAAAACAAAGGATGCGGTTCTGACCACCAATCTGACCTTTAGCGGAACCTATTCTGTATTGTCTACAGAATGCCGGAAAATAGGATTCTCCAATAAGCTTTCCAAAAAGCAGAAGGACTTTTTAAAGACTGCTTTTGATACAAGCCAATTTGGAAGCGGGAAAGGGCAGTTTGGCTTGATTTTCCGTACCAATGCCGAAAATCTCACAGAAGAAACCATACCTCTTTTGTGGGAGGAAATAGAAGAGCTTCTGAAAAAAAAGGAGGTACTTTTTGACAAAGCAAAAACAAGAACTCCTTTTACTTTATTATATCAGGATAAGCCCTTTGCCGTAAAAAAAGCCCAGGATACTTATATGTCCCATATAAACCGGATTATTACCGATGATGAAGAAATATACGGACAGCTTTTGGATACCGGGCTTTCTGAAAAAGTCTCTTTTTATAAGGATGAATTGCTTTCCCTTCAAAATCTGTACGGATTAAAGGGAAAGCTTGAGGAGGCACTTAGAAAAAAGGTCTGGCTAAAATCCGGAGGCTATCTGGTCATTGAGCCTACCGAGGCTTTGACAGTCATTGACGTAAATTCGGGAAAGTGCACGGAGAAAAAGAAACGGCAGGAAATGCATTTTAAGGTGAATAAGGAAGCCGCCATGGAAGCTGCAAGGCAAATCCGGCTTCGGAACCTTTCAGGCATTATCCTTGTGGATTTTATCAATCTGGAAGAGAAAGAAAAGGAAGAGGAATTGATTTCTTTTTTCAGGGAACAATGCAGGAAAGACCCTGTACCTACCGCGTTGGTTGACATAACACCGCTTGGACTTGTTGAGATTACAAGAAAGAAAATAGCGGCGCCTCTTTCTGAAAAATGCAGGGGACTTTTCAAAGAAGCATAAAACAGGAGAAACTAAGAATGAATTTATTGGAATTAAAAAAAGTAAGAGACGGAAAATATTTAAAAAATTATGAGCTCACTTATTTAAATAAAGCAGGCAGGGAGAAAAAGTATGAAATCGTCAGCCGCAAGGAGCTGCATTCCAAAGAAGATCTGGGGCAGGGCGTAAGCGGCGTTTCCATTGTGGCAACAAGAAGAGATGAGCTTCTTTTGTTAAGAGAATTCCGTATGGGCATTAACAAAACGATTTTTAATCTATGTGCAGGGATGATAGAAGAGGGGGAAACAATCGAAAAATGTATCAGGCGGGAGCTGTATGAGGAGACCGGGCTTTCCGTAAAGGAGATAAAGACTATTCTTCCTCCTTCTTATTCAGCAGTGGGGATTTCCGATATTAAAACATACATTGCCTATGTGGAGGTAGAAGGGGATTTTTCAGACCATACTTCAGAAAATGAGGAAATTGCCGCAAGGTTTTATACAAAAGAAGAAATTCGCGGGCTGTTAAAAACCCACGAATTCTCCTCCAGAAGCCAGATGGCGGCTTATTACTTTTCAATTTCAAATTCCTGACTGCCCATATAGCCGGGACCGATTTCGTATTTGTCAAATACCACAACCGGATTTCCGGCCTGGTTAATATAAAATTTTGTTTCCGGGCCTACGGTCTTAAAGCCTTCGTCTATCATAAAATCGTCATCGGGATTTGCTTCGGAATATTCTTTATTGTACTGTTCATAGCCCCAGTATACATAGCCTTCTGTTTCGCTGCGCTGTTTGATTTGTTCCAAAATGACAGCATTAGCTTTTTCCACATAATTTTCTCCGAGAATTTCTTCTAACGTAATATCTTTTCCCTTTGCCAGATCCATGTTGAAAAAGTATTGCTCCCCATAGGATGCTACCCAGCTTTCATTGGTGGTGAGGGCAAGGGAGAGAATGTTGTCAGACTGATATTTTATCTCATAAGATACATCAATATCTGCGCCCCGTTCCAGCCATTCTTCCTCGGTGCCGCCTGTTTCCAAAAATGCCTGCTTGTATTCTTCAATTCGTTTTGTTGCGTCTGCCTTATAATCAGATACTATTTTTTCAATGGCAGCGTTTACATCCGCCACATAGTCTGTGGAAGAGGAGTCTGCCGGTTCTTTTGTACCGGAAGCATCTGCCTGCGCCTTGTCAGCTGTTTCATCTGGGGAAGCAGCCGTATCCGAGTCTGCAGGGGCTTCCTTATCGTCCACCACGATTTCTGGCTGTTCAATACTTATATTCACATTATCCTCAGATTCATAGTCCCTTATGGTCAGTACTTTGGCAATTGTACCGAGAATAGGGATGTTTTCGGCACTCTTGGCAAATGCCTCACTGGTATTTAAGCCAATGGTAATTCCGATTACCAAAACAGCCGCAGCTGCAGGCATCCATGCTTTTCTAAATCTGTTTTCTTTCATAGTAACACTCCTTTCCTTTTTTTCCGTTTGAATTGCCTTTTCGATTACAGAAGAGAGCTCAGCCGGAACCTTGATTGCATCGTAAATATCTTTGGAATCTTTGATTTCCTTCATGCTGTTTCCTCCTTTATCATTTCTTTTAATTTTTCAAGGGAAGCATATAAATGGTATTTTACCGTGCTTAATTTCATTTCCTTAATCTGACTGATTTCCTTTAAGGTAAAGCCCTCGTAATAATGTAAAAATATAATGGTGCGCCCGGGCTCGGGAAGGTGGTTCACAATCTGGAATACTTCCAGTTTTTCAGTGCCGTCACTGCCGGAATAGGCAGTTTCCAAAATAGAAGATAAATCCATGGGATATTCCCTTTGTGCTTTTCTCAAATAGGACAGGCTTTCATTTACCAGTATCCGGTAGAACCAGGTTTTTATAAAGGATATGTTGCGGATGCTTTCATAGCTTTGCAGTGCCTTTACCACTGCATTCTGTACAATATCCAGTGCGGCTTCTTTTTGGTGCACGTAGGTGAAGGCAAGCCTGTAAAATTTATCCTGATTGCCGGTGATGTAGTCTGCCAGAATGTCATAATTGTCTTTTTTCAAGGCTGTTTTACTCCTTTCTTTTCTTTCTTTTATAGTATAGATGTTTTGGCAGGTTGAAAAGTCAGGAATGGGGAAAAAATTTGTAAATTTTTTTTGCGTGATATTGGGAGAGTATGAGTGTGGAATTGGAACCTGGAAGAATTGCTTATTCTTCTGTCACAGTATGTTGAATAGTGCTTTAAAAGATTTGTATAATATATCTACGAAATATACAAATATTTAATGCAAAAGTAAAACATTTATAAACTAAGCATTGACATTGTAATAAATAAGATTATAATTAAATCAATGGCGGAATAGATATCGGCATAAACAGCTTTTATAAACCCGGGTTATGGCTGTATGCAAAATAGAAAAAAGAGAGGAAAGAAAAGAAATGATAAAAAATAAAAAAGTATTGGGAATTGTTTTGGCAGGAGCTATGGTTGTAATGTGTGCTGCGCCTGTAAAGGCGGCATCTACATCTTTGCAGTTTGATAGCTCGGCATATTCTTTTGGAGTAATCAATCGAACCGGTTCGGCTGGAGTTTACAGTGCATGGTTAGGTGGTTCAAATGCTGGTGCAATTACAAAAGCTACATTTTCAGTAGGAAATGGAGATAGTTATACAAATATTGTAAACCAGAGATCTTTAACTTATGGAGATAATTCAAACCGAAATAAATCCTTTAAAGCAACTGGAAGCAAAAGCACGATTACTCTCCAGGGAAATGGAACTGTAAGAGCTGTAGCATATTGATAGAAATAAGGTGAAGTAAAAAACAGTGGTCGACTCCTTATTTAATTTAAGGAGTCGGCTTGAAAGGAAATCTTATGAAAAAAGCAAGCCATACTTCAAAAGAACAATTCTATTTTGATTTCATGATTGGCATCTCCCTAATTCTAACATTAGTATTTATCTGCTTTGTTTTTCAGGGGGCAGACAAAATATACCGTATCCAGAAAATTAGAGAACAAAGTGTGTATACTGTTCAGAAAGATATTAGATTTGACAGTAACGAAAATATTTCTGCTGGAACAGATGCTACTGTGGAATATGGGAATCAAAATAATATGTCTGATTTTTTTGGATATCTGGAAGAATTACGGAAAATAAAAACCGGTAACCTGTTTATGTACATAGATGTGCGTTTGGGTAAGGCTGGGCTGAGCGATAGCATAGCCATATTGCTAAGCCAAAATGAGCCTCTGAAATATCCTTTAAAAATCGGAAGGTACTGGGTGGATGGCAACAATAATCAAAATACTGTAATAATCGGAACGGGCATATTAAAAAGTACTTATTTAAATGGTAAAAAGAGGTACTTGCTCATTGATGATGTGCCTTATGAGGTAATTGGTATATTACAAGACACTACTGGAAACGAATCGGATTCACGAATTTTTGTGAATTATAAATGGATTGGTGATACCATAAAAAATAAATTGTCGTATCTTGGTCCTGATAATCCATATAATGTAACAGCCTGGCTTTTTACTTCTGATTATTCGGATATTGATAAAGAACTTACAACTATAACAGAATGGGGCAAACAATACTATCCAAATTTTGAAGTTATGATAATGGATGCTTCAAATGAATGGGATTTTGGATTTTTTTTAAAGCTGTTAAAATACTTTATTCTGGGGCTGATTGTCTTTGCCCTTTACAATTCCTTCATTATTGCAAAACTGCTTTTTGAACGGTACAAAAGAGATCTGATTATTATGAGAGCTTTTGGATTAAATGACAGAAAGATTATCTGCTATTTTTATCATAAAGTATGGTTGTTTTATGGAATCGGAATCATAGGATCCTTACTGGTATTTCGGAATCTTCAACTTCTCTTGCCGGCAGTCAGTCTGCTCTTTTTGTTCATGCTAACCACCATAGTGCCAATTATCAATATATTAAGAAACCGTTCTATAAGAAAAATTGGAACGAATCTGTTTGAGGTAATTTAAATGAAAGGAAAAAATCATATTTTTTATGTATATTTAAACTGCAGGACCAACCTGTTAAAGCGCTTTATCAATTTTCTGCTCCTTTGCACTTCCTTCCTGTTAATCATCATTGCCGGTTTTTTCTATTTTATCGTAAATGAAAGAGAATGCGCAGCAAACCGGATTATAGTAGGAGGGAATCATAATCTTGGAACTGTCCGGATTCTTAATACTGAAGATAAAGGAATCGAATTTATGGAAGAAATGAAAAAGAAAGGCTTTTCCAGTATTGGACAACGATATTTTATGGAATTGGGCATGGATAATTTTGCAAAGGAATTGTCCGCACAACAAAGTGAATTTAACATTAAAAAGATATTAATAAAAAACGGTCATATAACTGATAATACAACTATTATATGTGTCCCTATTTTCGGTGAGTTCCTTCAGCTATGCAATATAACACTAAGGGAGGGACTTTTAGAAACGAATCCAAAGGAAAATGAAAGATATCTATACTTAGGTTCTGACTTTCATGATATTCCTGTAGGAACAGTTTACTATAATAAGGATTATAGGGGATTCAGTAATGATAAAAATATTAAATACATTGTAAAGGGATACTTAGCAGAGGGAAGCAAGATTTTAAGTGATGAAATATTAACAAGCAGAGACCTGTTTAATCTTCATTATGGAGAAATATTGGATGATAAGATAATTATGTTTGATGCTCACCCCATTGCTTATGACACCTATTTTCTTACCAACGGCAAATCCAGCGATGAAGTAAATGCCATATTAGATGAAATCTCTCAAGAAACCGGAGTGGAAATTGAAAAATCCAGCTGGCTGGAGGTGCTGAAGGAGCAGAAGGAAGAAAACCGGATGTTGATTAAAAATATAAGCTACTTTCTTGTTGTTACCATATTCATCTGTATCAGCGTACTCCTTTGCAATACATTAGCGGAGAAAATGAACAATGGAAATATTATCGGCATCTGGTATGCTAATGGATTTTCACAAAAGGATATTTTGTTAATTGAAGTTTTGGACAGCATTTTACCAATTCTGTTTTCTGCCATAACCACTATTGTTATTAGCTATTTTGTTTTACAAAACCAATACAATCTTTTTGTAGAATACATAGGCAAACAACGCACCAGCGACCTGACAGGCATATACAGCAAAAGCTACCTGCTTTTAGCAATTGTCGTTCTAATCCTCTGCCTTATGCTCACCTGGGTAAAAGCAGTGCAGGTAAGAAACCGGAAACCAATGGACTATATAAGAGGTGAAACATTATGATAGATTTAAAAGACATCTGCATGGATTATGGCATGGGAGAAGCAAAGACAAGAGTATTAGACCATATAGAGTTACATATTGAACAGGGAGAAATCACTGCTATTATGGGACCTTCCGGCTCAGGGAAAACCACACTGCTTAACATTTTGGGCGCAATGGATGTGCCTACGGAAGGTACATATCAGTTTAAAGACTGTGAGGTCTCCCAATACGGCAGCAAGCAGTTAAATGAATTCCGCAAAAACAATATCGCTTTTGTATTCCAGAAATTTGAACTGATTCAGGGCTATACAGTCAGGGAAAACGTAGAACTGCCCATGCGTGCCAAAAATATAAATAAGAAGAAACGGAAAGAAAAGGCAGATGAAATTTTAGAACAGCTTGGAATCGGGCACTTAAAGCGGAAATTTCCCGGACATATTTCCGGCGGCGAGCAACAAAGATGTGCCATAGCCCGCGCCATGGCATCCGATAATGATTTAATTCTGGCAGATGAACCAACCGGTTCTTTGGACCAGGCAACAGGACAGGATATCATGAAGCTTTTAAAGGCGATGAACCAAAAGGGGAAGACCGTTCTGGTAGTCACCCATGATGAGCATATTGCAAATATGACAGACCGGATTATCCGGCTGGAAGATGGAAGGATTGTTTCGGATGAGAGAGTATAAAAGGAAGGGAAAGCTTGCATGTATGCTGTTGCTTTTTCTTATGATATCCACATTCATAGCCGGCTGCAGCAAAGTAATTGACCATACCGGGAATGCTTCATATGAAATCACAAAGCTGAAAAACGGATATTTGTTAAAGGGCTGCGGTAAAATAATGATAAGAAACGGAATAATATATGCTGCAGATAATTATTTGGAAGAAAGCAGAACCAAAGGAAGACTGATATCCTATCAGTTGGATGGCTATGAAATCAAGGCGGAGTCTTTAGAGGTTTTATTGGACGATTCCGTTATTGACTTTGTAGTGTCAGAAAATAATGATGTCTATGCATTGGGGCTTCGGGGGCAGAAATATATTTTTTATATCCGTTCCGCTGATGGAGAAAAACTGTATGAGGAGTTCCCTATAGAATATCGAAACGACAGCCGGGCAATTTTCTATATACAGGTGGATCAGGAAGGCAGATACTATTTTGGAGCATCCAACGGACTGCATATAATGGATTCGAATTTCAATGAACTTGCAAATCTGCAAGAACCCGTAGAAGGGCTTATAACATTAAAAAATGGAAGAGTCGCATATCTGACCAGCGCAGATTCCGGTTATTCTATGAAGGAAATAGATGATGAAACCTTTCAGCCTTCGAGGGAGCAGAAAATAAAGCTTGCGGGAAACTTTACCCGAAACTTTAAATCCGGCATCGATTATGATTTTAATTATGAGAGTGAAAACTGCTTATACGGATATGATTTTGAAAACGGAAAAGCACATCTTTTATTCCGGCTGAAAAAAGAGGCAAAAACCGCCGCCTCACAAATATTTCCTTTTGGAGAACAGCAGTATATTATGGACACCTATTCAGATGAAGGAGAAAAGATAACCGTTATAGTAGCCATAAAAGACAATATGTAGCAGTTTAGCCTGCATAAGGTGTGTAACAGTTCAGCTCTCAGCCTTCCCACACAGGAATCAGAACCGGCTGCAGGCAGAAAATGATTTCTAA
>CAJUEX010000004.1 GCA_910585715.1 uncultured Lachnospiraceae bacterium | reverse complement strand
AAAATTCAAAGAAACAAATAAAACAACCGGCATCGTAAGAGGTGCCGATTACTACGGATAGGAGGAAATACCATTATGAAATTTGAGTTAAAGAAAAACCTTACAAAACACGAGCTGGGTGATTTGGCCAGACTGGTGGAAAACCAGGAAAGCGATATCGCATTGGCAGATTTGAGCTTTGATGCAAGATTGGAACAACTGCTTGAGGAATTGATTTGCGAAAGAGAAAACAAGCTTATTAACAGGCTGATAAAGGCCGCCTCATTCAAGTATCCAATGGCAAGCATTGAGTCTCTGGATTTTGACGCAAGACAAGTCAAGAAGAACACGATAATCAATCTTGCTGCAATGGGATTTGTGACTACGGCAACAAACCTTATAATCACAGGTCCGACCGGTGCTGGCAAAACCTATCTTTCATGTGCGTTGGGAATTGAGGCATGCAAAAAAACTTACAGGGTTTTCTACATCCGAATGCCTGATTTAATGCGCAATTTTGAGGACAGGAGGGATGACCTTAAAGAGTTGACCCGGTACAGGAAGAGATTGGGTAACTACAACATCCTCATAATCGACGAGTGGCTGAACTACAAGCTTAACGAGAGGGATGCAAAGATGCTCTATGAATTGTTTGAGCAGAGAAGCGGAAACAATTCTACCATCTTTGTCGGACAATTTCCTGTGGCAGAATGGCATGACAGGCTGGGAGGCGGAACACAGGCTGATTCCATAATGGACAGGATTGTTCATAACGCATATGAGATTCCGAGCAGCGAAACGAATCTCAGGAAGATATACGAGTCCAAAAAGCTTGCTAATCTTAAGGCCGAGATTGAGAAATAGACACTTGTAAGACCTGTTAAAAAAGTTGGAGCTGTGAGCTCATGCTCATGGCTCCATTACTATATCTTGTGTTTGTGGTGGCTCTAAAGTGTTAAAATCCGAGGTGGCTCTCAAGCGATAAAACGGTGGCTCCGAAGCGTTAGAATATTCACCTCGGAGAAAAATTGCGATAAAGTAATACCGAATGCCCGGCATACGGCCTCCAGGGTCGGTATGGTCGGGGCATTGTTGCGGTTGAAAAGATTTGTGATGGTGGACTGGGAAAGGCCGGCTTCCTTGCCAAGCCGGTAGTTTGTCCATCCCCGTTCATTCATAAGGTCTTTTATGTGCTTTATTACGTCCATTCCATCACCACCCATTTCCATTTGTATCTATTTTAGTTTCCAAATGGGTGATATAATAGTCATAATCAGTATATGGAATATCGCCCAAAAGGGATATAGTCATAGTATGTGGAATAAGTGGATATGCTATCATAGAAAGTTTTAGGAGGCGTTTTTATCATGGGAGAACATTTATTTGAGAAACTTGCCCGTGATCGGGGAATCACGGTGGAGGAGATGCGGGAGATCATCTCAGCGCGGATCAGGCGGGGTATGAATGACCCTGACCCCAAGAAGCGGGCGCAGTGGGAGGCGATACCCCATGAGGGGGAGATTCCCACGCCGGAGGAGTGGCTGTATTATGCGGTGAATTATCTGATTGAGCATGGGGACGGGGATCTGCTGCGGTGGTATCCGAATCTGTGAAGGGGCGGCCTTGGAGGGGGTTCATTTTGGGTGATATGTACTGAGAATATGGGGATGAGAAGCGGGTATGCACACCTTTTGATGTGGTACTTGCTTTTTTCGTATCCGTTTTGATTGTATTAAAGTTTGTCGGGGAATATGCCTGCATTTTGGCAGCAGAAAATATTTACGATATGACACAGGCGGCAAAAGCAATAGTTATAATAGGTGGTTGTGTGACATTTGGAGCAGCCGTTATCTGCTCCGTTATATTGGACAGAGCGGCAGGACGGTATGAATGCAAAGAATGCCACTATCGTTTTCAGCCAACCATAACGGCATATTTTTTGGGTATGCGTTCTCCGACAAAAAGATATTTGAAATGTCCTAAATGCGGGAAATATAGTTATTGCAAAGTGGAACTTTACGGAGAATAAATGGAAATGCAACGCAAGGTGGCGGGAAAAACCGAAATGCAACCTTAGCTTGCTTGTAATGAAAAATGCATTTCTCTATATTTAAGTCTGGCAAAAAGGGAGGGAAGGAATGAGAAACAGATTGACAGCTAATTAGAATTAGCCTATAATCAAAGAAGCTAATTATGATTAGCTTCGGAGGTGTTTATGAATACAAAACAGAAAATAATCAAGGAGGCATTAGCTTTATTTGCAAAAAAGGGCTATAGCGATGTGTACGTGAGTGATATAGCACAAGCGGTAGGCATAAAGGCGCCATCCTTGTACAAGCATTTCAAGAATAAGCAGGAAATATTTAATGCTATTCTTGAAGAACTGAAAAAGAGTTATACCCGTCAGGCAGAAATGCTTCATATCAACGGAAATAATACACAGATTGACGCTGATATTTATGCTGAAGCCGGCGAAGACGTTTTTGTGGAAATGGGAAAAGGTCTGTTTCTCTACTTTCTGCACGATGAATATGTGAAATTATTCAGAAAAATGCTCACCATAGAACAGTTTCACAATGCAGAGCTTTCAGGACTGTACTCAAGGCAATATTTTGATGACCCTCTGGCATATCAAAGCAGCCTGTTTTCCTTCATGATCGGCAGAGGAATTTTCAAAGAAGAAAATGCGGATATTATGGCTTTGCACTTTTATTCACCTATTTACACACTGCTTACTCTCTGCGACAGACATCCGGACAGAGAAAAGGAAGCATTGGAAATACTTGAAGAACATATAAAACAATTTAACCGTATTTATATAAGGGGGATAAAAGATGAAGATAGTATTGATAAACGGGCAGAACCATAAGGGCAGCTCCTATCATATCGGAAGAATGCTTGCGGAGCAATTTTCAGAAAGTGAAATCAAAGAATTTTTTCTGCCAAAAGATTTAGACCATTTTTGTATAGGCTGTTATACCTGTATTAAGAATGAGGATAAATGCCCATTCTATGCAGAGAAGAAGAAAATTATGAATGAAGTAGAACAGGCTGACTTGCTGATATTCACAACGCCTACATACTGTATGAGAGCGTCCGCCCCGATGAAAGCGTTTATGGACTTTACATTTACCTATTGGATGTCTCACAAACCGAGAAAATGTATGTTTTCTAAAAAGGCTGTAGTCATATCAACAGCGGCTGGAGCAGGCGTGAAATCAGCTACAAAAGATATTCAAAATGCGTTGTTCTACTGGGGCGTGCCTTATATTAAAGAATATGGTATTGCAGTTCAGGCAATGTGTTGGGAACAGGTTTCAGATAAGAAAAAGGAACGCATAAAGCAGGATATTGAGAAGTTAGCAAATAATATCGCCAATAACCCAAATCCCCGTGTGGGTATCAAAACAAAATTTATGTTTGGTATTATGCGTATGATGCAAAACAAAGGAATGGGTTCTTCTTCCGAAGAAACAGAATATTGGAAAGCAAACGGGTGGCTTGATAAAAAGCGCCCGTGGAGTAAATGAGGAAAGCAATCCAAAAAGCCCACCGCTTCACCTGCCAACAAAAAAACATGGGGTGTTCTGACGGTGAATAATCATATGAAAATATGCGCATCAAATTTAATTGCAGAAAGGTAATATTCTAATGCGGAAATGGTGGCGAAACACAAAGCGAATCCATTTACGAAAATGCAAGAAAGGGAATTGTATCAAAACCCTGCAAAACATATTGAAGCATTTGGCAGAGCATTGATTATGTATTTACTGATTGCTTTGATTGACGGATATTTATTGACGCTGTTTTAGAGTATTACATAGAAGATTAGAAATATAGAAAGATCGAAGTTTACGGAGTAATGCCATATGCAGATTAGAATGGAAAAGGTAAGGTTAAACAGTACGGATATAAAACGCATTTACTTTGAGGCATTCCCTAAAAAGGAGCGAATGCCATTTCCTATGATGGTGGCTATGTCAAAGTTATGGAATACGCAGTTTTTCAGCTTTTACGATGGTGATGTCCCCTGCGGATTCATATACTTGGCATCTATTGGCAAAATTGTATTTGTGATGTTTTTTGCCGTAGATAAACACCTTCGCTCAAAAGGCTACGGTAGTGCCATACTGCAGCAAATGAAAAATGAATATCCTGATAAGAAGATTATTATTTCCATTAAGCCATGCGACGATAGCGCTCCTGATATTGCGCTGAGAAAAAGGCGTAAATCATTTTATATGCAAAACGGCTATAAAGAAACTGGATACATGATGAAGCTGAATGGCGTGGTGCAGGAAATAGTCATCACAAACGGAACATTTATAAAAAGAGAGTTGCGTTTTTTCTTTGCGCTTTACAGCAATGGAATCATGTGGCCGAAGATCTGGAAACAATAGTGAAAGCATGAAAGAAGGAAGTAAAACAATATATCAATTGGAAGCAACGCCCTACAGTTCTTGCACAGGTCGGTTCAGTAAAACCGCAATATATTCCAGAAATATTATCATGTTTGCGGAGTGTAGATTTATCGAGGTACAAGAACAGTATGCGTCCACTAATTGAAAAAGATATAGCTGAAACCGAAAAGAAATTGACAACGTAACTTTACGTTTATCGGGAAGCTACAGAGATCGAAAAATAAGATTTTGTGGAGGTATTTATGTACGAAAGAATGCTCAATAAACAAGAAACACCCAACATAGAAGAAATGACAAAATTTTGTGGCGAAAATTCAGAAAGATTTTCTTTACTTAATGAATGGTTAGTATCTACCTTTAATACAGAGAAAAAAGTTGTTTTTCCCTATGGAAATAAATATGGTTGGGGAATAGGACATTATAAAAAGAAAAAGCTTATGTGTAATATCTTTGCCGAAAATGGTGCATTTACAGTTATGATGAGACTAACGAATGTGCAATATGAAACAATTTATGATGAGATAAAAAAGTATGCTCAAGAGGTTACTGATAAAAAATATCCTTGTAGCAATGGTGGTTGGATACATTATCGAGTTATATGCCAAGAACACTATGAGGATATAAAGAAACTATTGGAAGTTAAATGTTTGTGATGATTAATTCCACAACTTCGAGTTTGTAGGGAAGAACAAATAAATCATCAAAGAACCAGACGCACAGACGCAGAGCCGACAGACTTGTGAGAAATCACGGTTTGGCATAAATTTAACGGGAGAGCAGATATGGGAAAAATATTCTTAATAATAGGATATTTGATCTTAGGCTTTATTGTTTTATTTGTCGGTTAAGCAATGATCTCCGCAATTCAAATTATATCTTATCAAGGAATTTGAACGGCTAAAGAAAGAAGAACAGGCTCTGCTTGGATGGAGTGCCAAGAGGGAATTGACAAAAATAAACTATCGGATACATACTGATGCAATCAAAGTCAATCTCATTCCGCCGAAACTTACGCCACAGCAAACTTCTATCATTTATGCATCAGAAGCTGATGTACTGAATATGGAATTATTTGGTATGACAGCATCAGATGTCTATTTTGGAAGAACAGACATCTGATGTATTGAAATGATTTAATTCAAGGCTGTTTTCTTTTCATTGATTTTTTGAAAGCATTTCAATCAGTGTACCAATTTCCGTATATTTTGTGTTATAATGCTTTATGCGATTTTGTTTCCCTTATTTTTTCTCTTATCAGGGTTCGTAATGCCCTATGGGAAGATATAATACAAGGGAAACTTTAAGGGAAAGTTCTCCTGCGATAAACTTAGTGTTTTCAAGAGTTAGCAGGGATTTTAATAATAAAATATAACAGCTAATATTTCCCTTGAAATTCATCAAATCACAATCGGAATTTGTGGAGGTATAGATTATGAAAAAAATTGGTTTAGTTGGTGGAACTGGTCCTGAATCTACTTTGATGTATTATAAAGAATTAAATACAAGAATTGACAATTTGACAGGTGGAATTGCTATGCCAGATATAGCAATAGAAAGTGTAAATTTTAGAAAGGCATGGGAATATGTGTCATCAGGAAATTATGAAAAACTATCAGATTATCTTTCAGATAAGGTTAGTTCACTTAAGATCTCAGGGGCAGAAATTATAGCATTAACGGCTGGAACTATGCACATCGTGTTTGATAATGTTGAAAGAACAACTAATGTACAATTGATTAGCATACCAAAAGTTGTATGTGCAGAAGCTTTGCACAGGAATTATAAAAAAGTTGGATTGCTTGGCACCATTTTTACAATGGAACAAGATTATATGAAAAAAGATTTCGTTGAAGCTGGTATTGAGGTTGCAATTCCAGATAAGGGAGATAGAGAACTTATTGCAAAGAGGATTTATGAAGAATTGGAATTTGGAGTAGTAAAAGAAACTACTTTACAGGAGTTTAATAAAATAATTGCAAAGATGCGAAATGATGATGGAATAGAAGCAGTTATTTTGGGATGTACTGAATTGCCACTATTGTTAAATAATGAGAATTGTGTTCTACCATGTATGGATAGTGTGGAAATTCATATTAATGAATTGATTAATCTATCATTGAAGTAGAAAGAGCAAAATACTATTCTACAACTTCCGGTTTGTCGGGAGGTTGTATAAGATTGAAAAATAAGCTGTTTATGCAGGACATCAGAACAGGAAGAACGGACGAAAGAGAAGGTGTATAGACTATGGAAATAGAAATACTGGAAATATTGGAAACGGCGGCAATTGCAGTCAGTGGGTTCCTGATAAAAAAATATGTATTTTTAGAGCCGGATATGGAAGCCGGGAAGCAGCGCATTTTATATCTGGTCAGTTTTATCCTGATTGGTATTGTATTTTTTGCTTTCGGGAAAGATGCCGCAACAATGTCAGCACTGTTTATGATAGGATTAAATATCTGTCTTGGCAGAAAAAAACACAGACTTCGGGGGCTGCTTTTGATGATACCCTTTCCGGGGATTATCAACGGACTGTTTGTTCCGGTTCTGCTTGTGCCGCCTTACTTGTTTGCGCTGCCTGCACAGGAAACATGGATATATCAGTTTATGATTTACGGGGTATTGTCCGTATTGCTGGTTTTATTCTATGTGAAAGGGCGGAACTGGCGCAGCTGGTTTTATGAGAATATGCAGCACAGAAGCCTGCGGAAATCAGAGAAATATCTGCTTTGGATGATTGGGATTCTGATGCTGCTTTTTGCCAATCACACGGCAATGCAGATTACGGCGGATGATGGAAATGTGCGGATGGCAGACAGTATATATGGGCGGGGACTGGCTCCATTTATCGGAATCACCAGCATTTCCGCCTTTGTCATGACCATTACGATTATTGTGCTGATTATGCAGGGTAATAAGCGTTCTTTTTATCATGAACGGGTTTCCAGTATGCAGTCCGGCATGATTACCTTTATGGCGGAGGTGGTGGAGAACCGGGATGACAATACAGGCGGGCACATCAGGCGCACGGCGGAATATGTGGAATGCATTGCAAAGGAACTGAAAAAGCAGGGAATTTACAGCGATATTCTCACTGACAGATATCTAAACGACATGGTAGTGGCAGCGCCCCTTCACGACATCGGGAAAATACATATACCGGACGCTGTGTTAAACAAGCCGGGGAAACTGACGGAAGAAGAATTTGAGATTATGAAAACCCATACCACGGCAGGCGAGGAGCTGCTTACCCATGCAAAGGCAGAGCTTGGGGAATCGGGGTATCTGAATACGGCGGTGGAAATGGCAGCATATCATCATGAGTGGTGGAACGGAAAGGGTTATCCCTATGGCATAAGCGGGGAAAAAATACCGCTTTGTGCAAGAGTTATGGCAGTGGCGGATGTTTTTGACGCATTGACCTCCAAACGCTGCTACAAAAATGCCATGCCTCTGGAAAAGGCATATGCAATTATCAGGGAGGAATCCGGCACACATTTTGACCCGGCAGTTGTGGAGGCATTTTTTGCAGCAACAGCGGATATGGAAGCGAAATAATGCATTTATATAACCATATGAAAGAGGAACAGATAATCGGTTAGAAACTATCCCTAAAATGTAAAAATATAACAACCTTTGCGGTTTTTTTGTAACAGTTCAGACAGAAGTTTTCCCAGCAGACATCGAAAGGGACTTCCATGAGAATCTGTTTTTGAAGGAGTCCTTATAAAAACGCCAGCGCTTAGCGAGGTTCTTTCGAGCTTAGCACTGTTGCGTTTTTATCAGAGCGAGAGCGTGACGACGCAGAAACAGATTCTCATGGAAGTCCCTTTCGGTGTCTGCCGGGAAAACTTCTGTCTGAACTGTTACTACAGCCCGTCACTACAGTCCGCGGATTCCCAAAGGATGAAATTGACAAGCCCCTCAAACTCCACTATAATTAAATAGGAAAAGTCTATCCATCAGCACTTTTCAAGAAGCAATCACAAGGAGAAGAATGACATGAGCAAAGAACTTGCAAAAACCTACGACCCTCACGGACTGGAGGACAAAATTTACCAGAAATGGCTGGAGAAGAAATACTTCCACGCAGAAGTGGATTACAATAAAAAACCTTTTACAATCGTGATTCCGCCGCCAAACATTACAGGACAGCTTCACATGGGACATGCCCTTGACAATACTATGCAGGATATCCTTATCCGCTTTAAAAGAATGCAGGGCTATAACGCATTGTGGCAGCCGGGAACGGACCATGCCAGCATTGCAACGGAAGTAAAGATTATAGAAAAATTAAAGGAAGAAGGAATTGATAAGGAAGACCTGGGAAGAGAAGGCTTCTTAAAACGTGCCTGGGACTGGAAAAAGGAATACGGCGGGAGAATCATTGAACAGTTAAAGAAAATGGGTTCTTCCTGTGACTGGGACAGAGAGCGCTTTACCATGGACGAGGGCTGTTCCGAAGCGGTGGAAGAAGTGTTTGTGAAAATGCACGAAAAGGGCTGGATTTATAAAGGCTCCCGCATTATTAACTGGTGCCCCGTATGCAATACCTCCATTTCCGATGCAGAGGTGGAATATGAAGAGCAGGCAGGTCATTTCTGGCATATTAAATATCCCATTGCCGGAACAGATGATTATCTGATTTTTGCCACTACAAGACCGGAAACTATGCTGGGAGATACGGCAGTGGCAGTACATCCCGATGATGACAGATATAAGCATCTGATTGGAAAGACAGTAACGGTTCCGTTAGTAAACAGGGAAATACCTGTTGTGGCGGATTCCTATGTGGATATGGAGTTTGGTACCGGCGTTGTAAAGATTACTCCTGCCCATGACCCTAACGATTTTGAGGTGGGAAAACGCCACAATCTTCCTGAAATCAATATTCTAAACGATGACGCCACCATCAACGAAAACGGCGGACAATATGAGGGGCTTGACCGTTATGAAGCAAGAAAGGCAATTCTTGCAGACCTGGAAAAGCTGGGCCTGTTAGTAAAAATCGAAGATCATGTTCATAACGTAGGCACCCACGACAGATGTAAGACTACCATCGAGCCCATGATAAAAAAACAGTGGTTCGTAAAGATGGATGAATTGATAAAGCCGGCTGTGGAAGCGGTAAAATCCAAAGATGTCCGGCTTGTTCCCGAAAGAATGGAAAAGACTTATTTTAACTGGACAGATAATATCCGTGACTGGTGTATTTCCAGACAGCTCTGGTGGGGACACCGGATTCCGGCATACTATTGTGACAAGTGCGGGGAGACGGTAGTTTCCAAAGGAATGCCGGCAGTATGTCCAAAATGCGGCGAAGCCCGCTTTACACAGGACCCGGATACGCTTGATACATGGTTCTCATCAGCATTATGGCCATTTTCCACACTGGGCTGGCCAAAGCAGACAGAGGATTTAAAATACTTCTATCCTACAGATGTTCTGGTAACCGGATATGATATTATATTTTTCTGGGTTATCCGCATGATTTTCTCCGGCTTTGAGCAGATGGGGGAAAAGCCCTTTAAGACGGTGCTTTTCCATGGACTTGTCAGGGACTCCCAGGGCAGGAAAATGTCAAAATCCTTGGGAAACGGCATTGACCCCTTAGAGGTAATTGACAAATACGGCGCAGACGCCTTAAGGCTTACGCTGATTACAGGAAACGCTCCCGGAAATGATATGCGCTTCTATTATGAAAGAGTGGAAGCCTCCAGGAATTTTGCCAACAAAATATGGAATGCCTCCCGCTTTATTATGATGAATATGGAGGGCAAGAAGACAGTTGAGTTATCCGCGGCTAACCTTGAACCGGTGGACAAATGGATTATTTCCAAGCTGAACAACCTGGTAAAAGAAGTAACCGACAATATGGAAAATTATGAGCTTGGAATTGCGGTTCAAAAGGTATATGACTTTATCTGGGATGAGTTCTGCGACTGGTACATTGAAATGGTAAAACCAAGGCTTTACAATTCTGACAATAAGGACAGCCAGAATGCAGCCCTTGCCACATTAAAGGCGGTTCTCATTGATGCTTTAAAGCTGCTTCATCCGTATATGCCTTTTATTACAGAGGAAATCTTCTGTACCCTGCAAAATGAAGAGGAATCTATCATGATTTCCAAATGGCCGGAATATAAAGAAGAGAACAATTATACAAAGGAAGAAAAAGAAATTGAAGTGTTGAAGGAAGCCGTAAGGGGCATCCGCAATGCCAGAACCGGCATGAACGTCCCTCCAAGTAAAAAGGCACAGGTATTTGTAGTATCGGGAAAACAGGAGGTGCTGGACATTTTTGCGGCAGGCAAGGTATTTTTTGCTCCTCTGGCATATGCTTCTGATGTGATTATCCGGCAGGATAAAACAGGGATTGCAGAGGATGCGGTCAGCGTAGTGATTCCGGATGCGGCTTTATATATTCCTTTTGCGGAACTGGTGGACATTGCTCAGGAAGTGGAACGTCTTGAAAAGGAAGAGGAGAAACTGAAAGGGGAAATCAAACGCGCCCAGGGCATGCTTAATAATGAGAAATTTATTTCCAAGGCTCCGGAGGCAAAAGTGGCAGAGGAGAGAAAGAAGCTGGAAAACTATACCCAGATGTTATGTCAGGTACAGGAAAGACTGGGGCAGTTAAAATAGGAAGTGTTAGCTGTTGCTAACATAATGTCAGGCGGCAAAGGGGGAAGGCACATGAAAGAAAAAGACTTGCTGAAATTATTGGATGAAATCGGCATGGGAGTAGAAAGCGCCATATTTGATTCTTATGACGAAACTTCCACCTATGTAAGAATTACGGAAGACAACAGGCAGGCATGGCTGTATCTTACCAAAAAAGAAGATGGAACTCCTTATACGAAGCAGGAAATATATGAGCTGCTTAAAAAAAATGAGGTAAGGGCAGGCTATCATTCCTCCAACATTGCAGCTATGGCGAAAAAGCAGGTGTATGAACGGGAAATTAAAGTAGCGGAAGCGGTTTTGCCCATACCGGGAAAAAACGGATTTTATGAATATGCCATAGATTTGGATAATACTATAAAAATGCCTGAAGTAAGAGAAGACGGTACAGTGGATTATCAGAGCATGAGCGTTATTTCCAATGTGGAAAAAGGCCAGATAATAGCAAGATACCACCATGCTGTACATGGAAAGCCGGGTATTGATGTAAGAGGCGATGAAATTCCGGTGGAGCTGGTAAGGGAGCTGCCTCCCCTTAATGGCAGGGGGATTATACCGTCTGCCAAGGAGCCTGATGTATATGAGGCATCCATGGAAGGGAAAATAGAATATAAAGATGGCAGAATTAATATTATCAATGTTCATCAGGTGAATGGCGACGTTGATTTGATTACCGGAAAAATTGAATTTTACGGTGACGTGGTCATAAGCGGAAACGTAGAAGCCGGGGTTACCATAAGAGCAGGAAAGTCCCTTACGATAGAAGGAACGGTAGAGGCTGCCAACCTGTTTGCCGGCGAGGATATTGTTTTAAAGCGGGGTATTCAGGGCAATCAAAAGGGGAAAGTGGTAGCAAGAGGAGATGTTTATGCGGACTTTATCGAACATACGGATGTGCAGGCAGGCAGAAATGTCCGTGCAAACAGTATTTTGAATTCTACGGTGAGAGCCGGTGAAAAGGTGCTTCTCACAGGAAAGAAAGGATGTATCATCGGCGGCTATGTTCACGGCGATATAGGAATAGAATGCGAGGAACTGGGCAATATATCAGAAGTAAAAACAATTGTGCACGCCGGCTGTGAAACAGAAATTCTGGAAAAGTACAGGGAAATAATAAAAATGAAAGCAGGAATTAAGGAAGCGGCAGAAAGAATCGCACCGGAGATTTACAGACTGGCCGGGGTTCTTGCAAAGGGCGGGACGCTTTTGAAAAGCTCAAAAGCCAGATATGACAGCCTGAAAAAGCAGAAGGAAGAACTGCTTTTGAAGATTGAGGACATAAAAGAAGCAGAAGCCAGATATGTTGCCCAGATAGAAAAGACCCATGATGCAACCATACGTATTGACGGGAATCTTCATAAAGGAAGCATTATCTGTATCGGGAACTGTCAGATGGTGCTCCAGAACAGTACCTGTTACATGGAATACAGAAATATTTCAGGCATGATTGCGGGCAGTGTTATCGTGAAGAATTAAAGAAGCGGCAAAACCTTTTGGAGAACAAACAGATGAATGAAACTTATCATGCTTCCGCATATAAAACTGCGGAAGCATATATTTATAATATACCTAAATTTACAACGAAGAATGACTTGAACCATACGGGAAGGTTTTTGTGTGAGCTGGGCAGTCCGGCGCTTCATAAGAAAATTATACATGTGGCGGGAACCAATGGAAAAGGTTCGGTTTGCGCTTACTTAAACAGCTTTTTGTTATCAGATGGGAAAACAGTAGGAATGTTCACATCCCCTCATCTTATTTCCATGAACGAGCGAATACGAATTAATGGTGAAATCATTACAAAGGAAGAATTTTCGGCAGGTTATGAAGAGGTAAAAGAGCTGATTGACAAGCTGGCAGGGGAACTGGCGCATCCCACCTTTTTTGAAATGCTGTTTTTAATTGCCATGTGTATTTTTGAAAAACGTCAGGTAGAATATGTGATTCTGGAAACGGGGCTTGGGGGCAGGCTTGATGCTACAAACGTGATTCAGAAACCGATAGTTACCGTCATAACAAAGATTGGCCTTGACCATTGTCAGTATTTAGGCAGCACAAAGCAGGAAATAGCCGGGGAGAAAGCAGGAATAATAAAAGAGGGAGTGCCTGTCGTTTACCTGAAAAGCTATAGGGATACTGCCCTGATACTGGAAAAGAGGGCGGTGAAAATGGGATGTCCCATGGAGGGACTGGAGGAAGATGCATATATTATAGAAAATTTTAAGAATAAAAGCATTGATTTTTCATATAAATCTAGGTATTATGATTATATTCCTTTTATTGTGCCTACTTGCGCTCTTTATCAGGTGGAAAATATATCACTGGCTCTCAGAGCATATGAGTGTATCAGAAGTGACGGACAGATTCATGTAAAAGAGCTGCAGGAAGCAGTTTCCCGTACAAAATGGGAAGGGCGTATGGAAGAAGTTGCGGACGGCATTTATGTTGACGGCGCCCACAATGAAGACGGCATTCTTGCATTTTTAGATACAGTTGGCAGGATGCGCTGCAAGGGAAAACGGATATTGCTGTTTTCCGTAGTTTCCGATAAAGATTACAAAAGCATGATAAAGATACTGACAGATGCCGGAATATTTGAAGAAATAATAGTGGTCTGCATGAAGGATAAAAGGGGTCTGTCCATAGAACAGCTAAAAGAGAATTTTTCATTCTGCCGGGAAGCCCGTATTTGTTTTTTCCCTACTGTAAAAGAAGGGCTTTTTCACGCCTTGGAAGAAAAAGCCGGGGAGGATATGGTATTTGCGGCAGGTTCATTATATTTGGCAGGGGATGTGCTGTCCCTGATAAGGCAGGAGGAAGTAAAATGATTAACTTCGAAGAAGAATTAAAGAAATTCCATCCAAGTCTTGAAATAGAAGACGCTGAGGATGCAATATATAATCAGGATTTAACGGATATGGCAGATGTGTTAGTGGGAATGGTACGAGAGGTCAAAGAGGAAGAATAGGATAGGTGACACAATGAAATGTTTTAATTGTGGCTGCAGCCTGTCCGAAAAGAGCTTTTGTACAGGATGCGGCATAGATGTTAGTTTATATAAGAAGATTATGCATATTTCCAACCGTTATTACAATGACGGATTAGATAAAGCCAATGTCCGGGATTTATCCGGAGCGGTAGTCAGCTTAAGGCAGAGCCTGAAATTTAATAAGAATCACATAGAAGCAAGAAATCTGCTGGGGCTGGTTTATTTTGAAATGGGAGATGTGGTGGCGGCATTAAGCGAGTGGGTCATCAGCAAGAATTTCCGCCCCAATAAAAACATTGCAGATGATTATATCAATGCAGTACAGGAAAATGCTGCAAGACTGGAATCCATTAACCAGGCGGCAAGAAAATACAATAAAGTGCTTGAGTACTGCAATCAGGGAAGTTTGGATTTGGCAGTAATTCAGTTAAAAAAGGTACTTTCCTTAAATCCCAATATGCTGCGGGGCAGGCAGCTGTTAGCCCTTCTCTACATGCAGTCTGAAGAATGGGAAAAGGCGAAGCGGGAATTATTAAAGTGCCAGAAGATTGATGCAAATAATACAACCACACTTCGATATTTAAAAGAGACAAAAAAGATGCAGGAGGAGGAAACGGGAAATGCTCCCGCCCAAAAGAAAAAGAAGCCGGAATCTGAAAATGCCATTGTCTACCAAAGCGGCAATGAAACCATTATCCAGCCATTGAATGCAAAAGAACCGGTGGTGGGTTCTACCGTTTTAAATCTTTTGATTGGGCTTGTAATCGGTCTTGCTGTGTGCTGGTTTTTGATTTTGCCGGCGAGAATACAGGCAGTCCGCATGAGTTATCAGGAAGAACTAAAGAGTGTGGGCGATACCTCCGATGCAAAAACAGCTACCATTACCGATTTAGAGCAGAGAGTAGACGCGCTTACCGATGAAAATAAGGGGCTGAAGGAACAAATTAATTCCTTTACCGGCTCCAATGGAGCCATTGAGGCATCGGACAGCCTGATGAAAGCGGCAATGTCTTTTATGGAGGATTCTTCTGATGAGGAAGCAATCGGAGAGCTGTTAGCTCAGGTTGATGCGGAATATTTAGAAGGAGAAGCTTCCGAAGCCTATAAGCAGTTATACAATAAGCTGATGGAGGCAGTAGGGCCGTCTATTGCAGAAAAGTACTACTCAGAAGGAACGCTTGCCGTTAACCAGAACGATTATACGAAGGCCGTTGAGAATTTGGAAAAGGCATGGTATTTTGATAAAACCAGCAGTCAGACTCTCTATCAGTTAGCACAGGCTTATCGAATGGCAGAGGATACCGAAAAAGCTTTGGAAGCCTATAAACAGGTAGTAGAGCTGTTCCCCGGTACGGAAGGTGCAAGAAAAGCAAAGGATTATCTGGAAGAACAACAATAAAGTGCAGAAAAAGCCATTTTAGGAAGAATAGAAAGCACAAAAGAGGACATACTAAAATATGTCTTCTTTTTTGTTGCGGAAAAAGTCGAAAAGAGGAGGAAAAAAGGTGGAAGAAAAGGTTTTGGAGGAGAAGTTTCAAATTGTGGACAACTATCTGGTTGTTAAGGTTCCGGAGGAGCTTGACCATCATCAGGCAGCATATGTAAGACAATATGCGGACAAGTATCTGTTGGATGAGAACATAGAGCACATCGTGTTTGATTTTGAACATACGAGATTTATGGACAGTTCAGGAATCGGAATGATAGTGGGAAGATATAAAAAGGTATCCTGCTTTGGCGGGAAAATCCTGATTGCCAATGCGGGGGAGCGGATTAGAAAGATACTTTTGCTGTCCGGGCTTTCGGATATGATTGAATGGATTGAATAGGTTACAAAGAAATGCATTTATTAAAATGATACAAAAAAGCTATGAATGAAATGGAAAGGACGGAATTATGAAAAAAGAAATGAAACTGGAGTTTGATGCGCTGCCGGAAAATGAAAGCTTTGCAAGAGTGACGGTGGCAGCATTTTTAACCTCATTAAATCCTACGCTGGAAGAAGTGGAGGATGTGAAGACTGCCGTATCAGAAGCAGTTACCAATTGCATTATACATGGTTATGGATTTGGCTATGAGCCGGTTATGAATCAGGATGAACCAGGGAAAAAAGAAGGAGAGGAAAATAAGGTCCCTAAAATATACATAACCTGTTCTGTTGAAAATGATACGGCAGCCATTGAAATCAGGGATAAGGGCATTGGAATAGAAAATATTAAACAGGCAATGGAGCCGCTCTTTACTACCAAGCCTGAATTGGAGCGTTCCGGAATGGGATTTGCCTTTATGGAGGCTTTTATGGACGAGCTTTTTGTGGAGAGCAGTCCGGGCAATGGGACTCTTGTGAGAATGGAAAAAAAATGCGGGCACAGCTTAAGGAAGGCAGAAGAGGAATAACATATGGATCAAAGATTACATCTCATATTACAGGCAAAACAGGGAGATAAAGAAGCAAGAGATGTACTGGTTCAGGAAAATCTGGGATTGGTCCGGCATATTGTAAAAAGGTTTGCAGGGAGAGGCTATGATATGGAGGACTTATTCCAAATAGGTACTATAGGGCTTATGAAAGCCATAGATAAATTTGATACGGATTACGGCGTGCAGTTTTCCACCTATGCGGTTCCGCTCATAATGGGAGAAATCAAGCGTTTTTTAAGAGATGACGGACTTGTTAAGGTGTCCCGCAGCTTAAAGGAAAACGGTTATCGTATCCGTCAGGCAGAAGAAAAAATATCTCACAGAGAAGGAAGGTGCGCCACGCTGGAAGAGTTAGCAGAAGCTACCTCTCTTACCAAGGAAGAAATCGTGCTTGCACTGGAGGCAAATTCTGAGGTTGAATCTATATATAAGCCTGTATATCAGTCGGATGGCAGTCAGATATATCTGGTGGACCAGATAGCTGATAAGGAAAATGAAAAAGAAAAGCTGTTGAATCATATGATGCTTACAAAGCTTTTAGACGAACTGGACGAAAAGGAGAGGGAGATTATCACCCTCCGTTATTTTCAGGATAAGACTCAGACAGAGGTGGCAAAGAAACTGGGTGTGAGTCAGGTACAGGTAAGCAGGCTGGAAAAGAAAATATTGATTCATATGCGACAGGCGTTAACGGTCTGAATGGTTTTTGTTTCGTTACATTTTTTCTGACTTTCATTACATTTTGTTTAGAAAATATGCAAAATAGCCGATATAAAAATATAAGAAACAAAAAAACAGGTATGGATACCAAAAAGGACCAGGGAAGGTGGAAAATATGAGTGGATTAAAAGGAAATTCAGTGGCTATATTTGCAGGCAGTCAGGAGAACCGTATTGGCTATATCGGAAGGAATGGAGCCTCTCAAAAGGCATTGGAGAAGGAAAAGCAGTACAAATCTGCATCGGGCAATACTATATTTGCAGGTAACCTGAAGGGAGATATTTCTGAGACCATTCAGAAGAAAAAGGCAATGGCAAGGAAAGAAGCCGCCAAAATCGTGGCAGACCAGCTTGCGCGTGATGATGTGAGCACCAATTCCATTTTAAAAAGTCAGGAGCATCAGGCAGAGCTGCTTTCAGAGGCAGCAGAAGCAGGAGAACAATTGAAATATTTAGGCGATGCAAAAGATGAGCTGAAGGAAGCGTATGGCATTACCGATGAATATGAGCCCGGCAGCAATGAAGAATATGAGCAAAGACTGGCAGAGCTAAATGACCAGGAAGAATACTGGAGTGAAATAAAAGACAATGCCCTTGAGGGAATCGGCGCAGAGAGCCGCAGCATTACAGCTACCAAGCAGGCACTGTTAGGCAGAAAATACACTATGGAAAATGCCATGGAAGAGGCAGAACAGGTTATGGATGCGGCCAGCGATGAGATTATCGGGCTCTTAAGGAAAGATGCAATGGAGCATGTGCAGGAAGAGCAGGAAGAAAAGGTGGAACAGGCAGAAGAAGCAGCCGAAGAGAAGAAAGAGGAAGAAGAGAAGCTGGAAGGAATCAAGGAAGAAAAGGAAGCAGCCGAGGAACAAACAGCAAAGTTGCATGAGACAGTGGAGCAGCAGGGTGAAATGCTTGAAAAGATTGATGAAATCAAGCGTTCTGCGGACCTGCTGGATGAAGATATGAAAGGGCTGTTAGTGGATCTTGATATTCGATAGATTCAAAAGAAGCAGCTATAGGCAGGCAGCCTTAAAGGAATAGCAGCATGAAGGGGACGAGCAGAGCAACATGGTCAGAGTAGCAGTCTGCGATGACAGTAAACAGATAAGAGAACAGATAACGGAATGGATAAAACCGGAATTTACCTGTGAAATACAGACATTTTCCACGGGAGAAGAATTTTTGGAAAAAAGAGAGTCCTATGATATCATTTTTCTGGATATCAGCATGGGCAGGCTCAACGGCATTGAAACAGCAAGAAAAATCCGGGAATATTCCAGGGGGCTTATAATTTTCATAACAGCCTGCAAGGAATATGTATTTGATGCATTTGACGTGGAAGCATTTCATTATTTGTTAAAGCCTCTTTCCAAGGAAAAGCTGCTGCAGGTATTTGGAAAAGCATATAAGGAACGGGAAAAAGAGCAGGAGTTCTATCTGGTTAAGATTGGAACAAGTTATCGGAAGGTTCCCTTTTCCCAAATCCTTTATGGAGAAAACAACGGAAGGAAGATTATTCTTCATACCAAAAAGGAAGTTCTGGAATTTTACGGCAAAATGGATGACATGGAAAAGCAGCTTGGAAGCGCTTTCTATCGCTGTCACAGGGGATTCCTGGTAAATATGGAGGAAATTGAAGGCTACGATGCCTCAAGTATTTCCCTAAAGAACGGAGAAAGCATTTTTCTTTCCAAACAGAAATATCCGGAGTTTGTCAGCACTTACATGGATTATTTGAGAAAGTAAGGATGTATATGAAACAAATATTTTATTTTCTGATGGACTTAGTGGAATGTACAATAAAAGGTTATTTGCTCTATCAGATGATAAGCATTGCAGGCAGGGTTCAGAAGGACCCTGCTTTTATTGAGAAAAGAAAAAAATATCTGCTCATTGCCCAGTATGTTTTATTTCACATGCTGTTTTCTTATATTCCGGGGCTGAAAGCGTTTGTTTACGGGGGGAATGCCTATCTGGTAAACAGTAAGCAGACCATAACTGTTTTGCTTTTAGGCCTTCTTTGTTCCGCCTTGTCCGGCTGTTATTATGGAAGCCGGGCAAAGAAGCTTTCTTTTTATCTGGTCTTTACCTATTATGCCATCGGGGAGCTGGTAAGATTTTTCTTATATGTACCGGGAAATATGGTTTTGCAGTGGAGCATCGGTTTGATTAACAGCCGCATTGTGGATGGGGATATTGCCGCCATGGAACAGAACATAAGGATTCTGTTAATATTGGAAATTGTGTGGAATGCTGTTTTTACGGTAATTTATCTGCTGGTGCAATATTGGCTGTACCGGAAGTTCATAAAAAGCTTTTCTAAGGGCATAGAGGATATAAGCTCATGGGAATTTTTCTTTTTGATGCTGTCGTCTGTGATTGGATTTTGTTTTTGCCTGTTTTTGCGAAATATATTATTCAGCTATAAAGGAGAGGAATATATTTATCTTTTGGATGAAAACCCGGAGCTGAAGCTTTTGCTCCCGCTTATAGCTTTTCTTGGAATTATTTCTATTTTCAGCAGCGTTTATTTATGGAAAAAGCTTAAGAAGGAACAGGAAGAAAATCATGCCCTGTTTTTATATGAAGAAAGACTTTCTGAAATGGAAGAGCATGTACAGGAAATGGAAAGGCTTTATGAAGGCATGCGGGGTATGAAGCATGATATGAAAAATTATATTGCCGATATCGAAGGGCTTATGGGAAGTAAAAAAGAGCTTTCAAAAGATACAAAGGAGGCGCTTAAAAATTATCTGGACGGTCTGTGCACCTCCCTGGATGAACTGGATATAAAATATCGGACAGGCAATCCTGTTACGGATACGGTTGTAAACCGCTATCTGCGCAGGGCAGAAAAAATGGGCGCCGTAATCAAATGTGATTTTATTTATCCCTCCGGGTTGGAGATTGACAGCTTTGATTTGAGCATTCTGCTGAATAACGGTTTGGAAAATGCTGCCGAGGCGCTGGAAAAGTGTCAGGAAAAGCCCTTGTATCTTGAAATAGGAAGCTATGTAAGGGGGAATATGTTTTTTCTGGAAATTAAAAATTCTTTTACAGGCTTTCTTGCCTATGATAAGGATAGAGATACACTTCATACTACGAAAAAGGAAAAGTCTTATCATGGCTACGGATTGAAAAACATGCAGAAATCTGTGGAAAAGTATTATGGAAAGATGGAATACAGAGTGGAGGACGGAAGCTTTGTGCTGACTGCCATGCTTCAGGGCAGGGCAAGGGAGAACGGATAAGAGGAGGATTTTTCGTTACAAAAAAGGTATGGTTCATTACAAGGCACTTTATTTCCCCGCCATTCTTTCGATATAATAAATGAGAAGCAGGAAGAAGGAAAATAATATATGGAAAGGATGGATGACATATGAGGTTATCGGGATTTAATTCTTCTCTTTTTAACTATATGAACAGTGGGAGCAGCAATAGTTTTTTAAGCTCCCTTTACGGTACGAACCGTACATCTTCCATGTTCGGCATGAAAAATACAGGCAGATACGGAAGCTACGGCACGAACCTGAACCGATATGGCAGCACTACGAAAAAGTATAATAACATTACAAGCTATTATGAGAAAATGGCTTACAGTCAGGTTAAAAAAGGAGCAGAAGGCGTAAGGGAGCATGGAGAGAACTTAAGCCAGACCGGAGATGAATCCTTGTTTGGCAAGGCAGAAGCCACCGGAAATACAAAGGATGTGGCATATGAGATTAATCGGTTTGTGGATGATTACAATTCCATGCTGACCAATATGAAAAAAATCGGAGGAAGCGTTCAAAATATTTATGCAAAGCAGTTTGCCACACAGGCAGTCATTCACAGGGATGAGCTGAGCAAGATTGGCATTACCGCTTCAAAGGATGGGACCTTAAACGTAAATCAGGATGTATTGAAGAATGCGGGAATTGATGATATGAAGAAGGTATTCCAGGGCAGCTCTTCCTTTGCGGGGCAGGCGGCTGTAAAGAGCATTTATGTGGAATCCAGCGCAGTTTCCAATTTATCCGCAAACCCCTATACTTCCTATAATCGTTACGGAACTTATGGAAACAGCAGTACCGACAGCTATTTCAATTACGATAGCTATGGCGGCTATAGCGCAAACAGCTTTGGAAGTATTTATAATAGTTTTTTTAATTCCTATTTTTAGTATCCTTCGGTATTACCATATGTATATATAGATGTGTTACCTGAAAGGGCCGGGCTTAAAAGCGAAAGCTTTAAGGTCCGGTCCTTTTGGACATCACGGAAATCAATTTTCAGACAGCAGCTTTCAAGGCAGGCGCCGGGGCGGCCTTGAAAGCTGCTGTCTGAAAATTGATTTCCGTGTTTGGGCATAAGGCTGCTTGAAATAAATCATGACCCTGTGCTAAGATATGCAATAGAACAAAAAAGAAAAGCCCTAACGGAAATGTTGGGCACGGCTTGGGTATATATGAGTAATGAGATAAATAGAGCAAAAGGCAAAGAAGGCATACAAAGCGAAAGTGATGTACAGGCAAGAATCCGCATCAAGGATATTGCACAGCAGATTGGCGTAAGTACAGCAACCGTTTCCAATGTAATCCACGGAAAAACAGAAAAAATATCAAAAAGAACTGTGGAAAAGGTACAGCAGACCCTGGAAGAAAGCGGATATATTCCAAACATGGCGGCTGTCCTGCTGGCACAAAACAGTTCCAAAATCGTATGCGTGGTTTTATCTGATGATGTGAAATACCAGAATCAAATGCTAAAGGACCCGTTTGTGGCAGCCCTTCTTAACGGGCTTTCCAAATATTTGAATGAATATGGATATTTTCTTATGCTGAAGGAAGAAAGGGAAGTGGAGAAAATCGTACAATATGCTTCCATGTGGAATATGGCAGGGCTTATCCTAATCGGATATTGTAAAATGGATTATGACAGCTTAAGGAACAAAATGCGGATTCCTTTCCTTGTGGTAGACGGATATTCCGAAGAAACAAAAAGATATTCCGATATTGGAATCGATAATGAAGACGGCGGTTATCAGGCAGGAAATTACCTGATTTCCATGGGGCATACAAAAGTCATGTTTCTATCAGACAATGACTTGTCCGGTGACCATGAAAGATATATGGGAATGAAGCGTGCCTTTGCAGAAGCAGGCATCCCCATGGAGGAAGGACATTTCAAGCTTCTTCCTATGGACAAAAAGGAAAGACTTGCTTACTTTCAAAAGCTGAAAAAACAAACGGACAGATACAGTGCCGCATTTTGTGCTTCTGACATATATGCCATAGAATTTATGAACTGCTGTCTGGATGAAGGCATCCATATACCGGAGGAGTTTTCCATTATGGGCTTTGACGACATCCCAATGGCAGAATACGTGCGCCCAAGGCTCACCACCATCCGCCAGGATCTTGACAAGAGAGCAGAAATGGCAGTAAGAATGCTGGACAAACTAATTACCCACAGCGCTTCCCCCTATAAGGAGATTTTACCTGTATCTTTAGTAGAAAGAGAAAGTGTAAAGCGGCTGAAAGTTCCTCTTTTTTAGCAAAACTGCACAATTTACACCTTGTTTTCTTGTAATGGGTTATGCGGTTAACCTCTTGTGTCCAAAAGAATTTCTGTTACCATAAAAGAAAAAGAAACACCCAGGAGGCAATTATGGAAAAACAGAAATCTTTTCAATATCAGGAACTTTTAAAAATAGCCCTGCCCATTACCGCCCAGTGCATTTTTCAGTCCTCTTACAATTTCATAGACCAGGTTATGGTAGGGCAGTTAGGCATGGTTAGCATAGCAGGAAGCGGGCTTTCCTCCAAATTCTGCGGATTATGTATCGTTACCATTTCTGCGGTGGCAGCAGTGGCATCCATTTTGATTTCCCAATATTACGGGAGCAATAAGAAAAAAGGAGTGAATACCAGCTTTTTTGCGAATCTGTATCTGGCTCTTATGGTAATGCTGCTTTTTATGCTACCCTCTCTTTTTATACCGGAAAAAATCATGGGGCTTTATACGGAGGATATGAATGCCTGTCTTGCTGCAGCAGGATATTTAAGAATTATTTCCTTAAGCTTTCTGCCTATGACAGTTACTATGCTGTGCTCCGCCCTGTTTCGCAGCATTCAGGAAAGTAAAATACCTTTGTACGGAAGCATTTGTTCCATGGGGCTTAATATTATAGGCAATTACTTTCTTATTTTCGGCATAGGGATTTTTCCGGCTCTCGGGCTGAACGGAGCGGCAATTGCCACCTTGTTTGCAAGATGTGCGGAAGCGCTGATTATGGTGTTTTTTCTGGTGAGGAAGAACAGAGAAAAAGAGCTTTTTCTGCATCCGGTAGTTACCTGTACAAAAGAAGAGGTAAAGAGGATTTTCCTTATGGTAATACCTATTTTAATCAATGAGTTTTTGTGGAGCCTTGGAGAAAATATTTATGCCATGATATATGGAAGGCTTGGGACAGAGGAGATGGCGGCAATGACGCTTACAGGCCCACTGCAGGGTCTGTTTGTGGGACTCTTTAGCGGGGTGTCTTCCGCAGCAGTTGTGATGATTGGGGCACGGCTTGGAAAGGATGAATATGAAGAGGCATACCGGACATCCAAGACGCTTATGAAAATAGGTTTCTGGGGTTCGATTTTGTTAGGAGCCGTTTTAGCTCTGTCAGCGCCCTTTTATGTACAGATATTCAAGGTGGAAAAGGAGGTTAAGGAAATCACGGTTTATATTCTCTTTGCTTTTTCCACTGTGCTGTTTGCCAAGGTATGCAATATGATTATGGGCGGAGGCATTATAAGAAGCGGAGGAAGGACGAATATTACCCTTGTGATTGATTTAATAGGCACATGGGTGTTCGGAGTTCCGCTGGGGCTTGTAACAGCATTTGTATTCGGGCTCCCGGTTTATTGGGTATATTTTATCCTTTCCCTGGAGGAGGTAATCCGGCTGGCGATTTCCATGGTGGTGTTTAAAAAACGTATATGGATGAAAAATTTGACCGGTAGTGTATAATAGTAGTATGCAGCAACAGAAGTAATGTTGGGAATGGACGATGAGTCAAAGGCACGGAAATCAATTTTCAGACGGCAGCTTTCAAGGCAGGCGCCGGGACGGTCTCCCCGCAAGGAATGTTTCTGCGTCGCCACGCTCTCGCTCTGATAAAAACGCAGCAGTTCTAAGCTCGAAAATACCTCGCTAAGAACCGGCGATTTTATAAGGGCTCCTTCAGAAATCATTTCTTGCGGGGAGCCCGTCCCGGCGCCTGCCTTGAAAGCTACTGTCTGAAAATTGATTTCCGTGAGTCAAAGGAGTACCACGAGTAAGGAATAGCAGGAAGGAACAAGTATGATTCGCAGAATAGCAAAGGAAGATAAGCAGATTTATATTACCTTGGCGGAGGAATTTTATCATTCGGATGCGGTGCTTCACAGCATACCTTCCAGCCATTTTGAAAATACCTTTCAGGAGATGCTTCGTTCTTCACAGTATGCAGAAGGATATTTGCTGGAATGTGAAGGGCAGGCGGCAGGCTATGTGCTGATTGCAAAGACCTTTTCCCAGGAAGCGGGTGGAATGGTTGTATGGATTGAGGAAATCTATGTACGCCCCCGGTTTCAGGGAAAGGGGCTTGGACAGGAATTTTTCCGATATTATGAAAAAAGGAATGCAAAAGGACTTTCCCGCATCCGCCTTGAGGTGGAGCCGGAAAATGAAAGAGCGGTTTCTCTTTACAGAAGGCTGGGCTTTGAGCCTCTTTCTTATGCCCAGATGGTAAAAGAACTGCAGGATTAATAGAGAAAAGCAGGAGAAAGCAATATGGAAATTGATGAAATATTAGCCGGACTGGACCGGTTGTTTGCCGGAAAAGAAATGAAAAAGGTTGAGCCTTATTTACAGGAGCATTTAAAGCATGCCATGGAACAGGGAGATGCTTCAGCAGTCATTACCATTGTAAATGAACTGATTGGTTTTTACCGGAGCATGGAGCAGCATGAAAAGAGCATGTTCTACTGTAATCAGATTCTTTCCTTTATGCAGATGTGCAAATTAGAGGGAACCGTGCCCTATGCAACCACCCTTTTGAATGTTGCCACCGCTAACAGGGCGGCAGGCAGGCTGGCGGAAGCAATGGAATATTACAAAGAGGTGGAAAGTATATATGAAGGGAATTTGGAAAAGGACGATTACCGCTATGCAGGATTGTTTAACAATATGAGCCTTGCATATGAGGCGGACAGGAAGTACGGCATGGCTTCAGAGCTTCTGGAAAAAGCCCTTCCCATAATAGAAAAGCTGGGCAGTCAGGGGAGGATAGAGTTAGCAACCACTTACACCAATCTGGCAGCCTGCTTCCTTAAGTGGGCAGAAGAATCCGGGGAGTCTGCAGGCAGACTTAAGCAGGCGGAGGAATCCGTGGAGCCTGCAGACAGGCTTAACCAGGCGGAGAAACCTGGCGAGTCGGCGGGCAGGTTTAAGCAGGCAGAGGAATATGCAAAAAAAGCAGAAGTGATATTCAAACAGGACGGGGAAAAGGATTATCATTATGGAGCTCTGTTGTCTGTTATGGGAGAACTGTGTCTAAAAAAGGAAGCATACGAGTCAGCAGCCTCTTACTATGAAAAGGCTCTTTTGGCAATATACGAAAATATGGGACTTACAGAATCCTTTCGGGAAGCAAAAAGGCGTCTGAAAGAAGCATATGACAGGCTGGGCGTCAGCGTGCCAAAAAAGGGGCTGGATTTATCCAGGGAATATTATGAGCAGGTGGGAAAGCCCATGCTCCTTGAAAAATTCCCCGCTTATTTTTCCCAGATGACAATAGGGCTTGTGGGAGAAGGCTCCGATTGCTTTGGGTTTGATGATGAAATATCCAGGGACCATGATTTCGGGCCGGGCTTTTGTATCTGGATTACGGATGCCCTCTATGAAGAAATCGGAACGAAGCTGCAGGAAGCATATGAACAGCTTCCCTCTGTATACAAAGGGTGTATCAGGATGACGACTGCACAGGGCAAGGGTAGAGTGGGAGTATTTAAGATTGGCTCCTTTTATCGGAAGCTTCTTGGAATTCCGGTAATCCCCGATTCTTTGGAGGAATGGGCGGCTGTGGAGGAATATGGGCTGGCAGCGGCTACCAACGGCGCTGTTTTTAAGGATTCACCAAACGGTTTTTCCATCATAAGGGAAAAGCTGCTTTCCTATTATCCGAAAGAGCTCTGGCATTCTAAGCTTGCAAGGGAGGCAGTGAATATTTCCCAATCCGGACAGTACAATTATGGGCGTATGATGCTTCGGGGAGATGTGGTAACCGGAGAAATCGCAATGGGCGAATTTATCAAGCATGTGATGTCCATGGTATATCTTTTAAACAAAAGCTATGCCCCTTATTATAAATGGATGCACAGAGGTATCGGCAGGCTTTCATGGGGAAGTGAGATTGGAAAGCTGTTAGAGGAGCTGGCGCTGCTTCCTTCCCAGGAACAGGCATGGATTGATGTTGGGGAAGAAATGTCAGGAATGGTCAATAAAAGAGATGAAAAGGCAGTGCTTGTGGAAAAGATATGTACGCTGTTGTTTGAAAAGCTGAAGGAGGAAGGGCTGGCAGAGGGGGAGAATAATTATCTGGAGCATCATGTGGGGGAAATTCTGGGGAATTAGAATTTGGGGATTTTAAGTTGCTTGTGAAATGTTTAGGAAGGTTGTTGGAATTTGGGCAGGGGTTAGGGAATTTCAATGAGCGGAAAGTTTATAACGGATGTGAAAGTAGGAAGAGATATTTAAAAGATATAGAGAAATATTTATAAACATAAAAGAATTATAAAAAGAAAATAGAAAGAGTATAGAAAAAAGGACAGGGGTGTTTGGTATGAAGGAAGGATTATCAAAGGAAGAGTTGATTGACCAGTTGATTCTGCTGGAGTGGAAGGCATTTGACAAGGTGGAAAATGTTGGGGGGAGGGCGGATTGTCAGGATAATTTTCTGACTTTTCAGGTAATGAGAAGGAGTCAGTATCTTACGTGGAATGAAGAGCTTCTTTCCAGTTTTATTCAGGATTTTCTGGAGGCAAATGAAAGGGGCTGGAATCTGATTACGGAAAAATACGGGCGGATGATGGAGTCTACGGCGCCGGAGGAGTTTGAAAGGATTAAAGGGCAGTTCCCGGAAATTTCCCCTGAAAAGAAAGCGATTATCGAGGCGATTGTGGAAATTCAGGTAAAGTGGGATGAGGAGTTTGCAAAGGCTTACCCACGTCTTTCCGGTCAGGGAAGGAGCATTCATACGGGAGAGGATAATTTGTATAATACATCCTCTGAAACTTATTTAAGAGGAGAGCTTTCCACTTATTCGGACAGGACGCTGGGGCTTTATGGCGCTTTTGTTGCGGATTATGCCAGAAGAGGGGAAAATCTAATTAAAGATACTGTGAAAAACACGGCGCTTTTGTATGGGTATTCTTCTCTGGAGGCGGCGGAGGAAGCTTTGGAGGTATAAAAAGGGGAACTGCTGTCTGAACTGTTATATAAAATGTGCATAAACGGAAAGAGAGATAAAACACAGAATCATCACAGAACTGCCATATATTGGACACAGATTTCCCACAAAATGAACACATACTTTTTCTATAATGGCATGGATGTCTCCCGGCGGGGATTTTCCGGACTGGGGTGGCGCTATAGAGCATATGTAGCAGGATACATAGAAAAAACATTTGCCAAAACGAATATTTTCGGATAAGATAGAAAATGATGAAAAAAATAAAAATGTAAGGAAAAAGGAATGTGACATGAAGAAAAAAATAATATTTGCAGCAGCATTAACAAGCATGGCAGTGGTTTTTTCAGCTTGCGGAGGCAGTGAAAAATACAATACGATAGATGCCAGTCTGGAAAGCAAGATTACAGAGCTTGCCCAGTATAAGGGGCTGTCCTATGAGCCGGCAGAGGTGACGGTTACTGATGAAGAGGTAGAGGAAGATATGCAAATGGAGCTGTCCTGGTATGGAAGCTATGAGAAGATTCCGGACAAGACTGTGGCAGAAAAAGGAGATACGGTAAACATTTCCTTTAAGGGAACCATGAACGGAGAAGAATTTGAAGGCGGCACTTCGGAAAGCTACGATTTGACCCTTGGGGACGGAGAGATGATAGAGGGCTTTGAAGATGCCGTTATAGGAAAAAATGTAGGCGATACGGTTACTGTGGATTTAGTATTTCCGGAGGATTATATTGATGGAGAGGTGGCAGGACAGAACGTAACCTTTGAGATTACCCTGAACCAGATTGAAGAATATGTGGAGCCGGAGCTTACCGATGAATTTGTAAAGGAAAATCTGGAATACGAAAATGTAGAGGCGTTTAGGGAAGCCACCAAAAATAATCTTGTGGAAAGCGGGATGGAAACTGCTGAGGAAGATGCCAGAAACGCAATGATGGAAGAAATCATGGAAAATAGTAAATTTGAACTGGCAGAGGAAGAGGTTTCCCAATATCGGGAAGATATGATTGCAGAATATCAGTCCTATGCTGAAATGTATGGAATGAGCTATGGGGATTTTCTTGAAATGTTTATGGGAACTACTGAGGAAGCATTTGAAGAAGAAAGTAAGGGCATGGCAGAGGACAGCATTAAGACGATTCTCATATATCAGGCAATTATTGACAAAGAAAATCTGGGTGTAACAGAAAAAGAGTACCAGAAAGCTGTTAAGGAAATGATGGAAGAAGATGAGTACGACAGCGTGGAGGAATTTGAAGCGGATTATGATAAAATGTCCATCATCAGCGATATGTTATATGACAAGGTCATGAATTTTATTGTTGAAAACGCAAATAGCAAATAAAATAACGGGAAATACCGACGAAGTTAGCGCTTTCCATATTCATGATTTAGTGGTATGGAAAGCCTTTTATGTCATATCTTGTGGTAAAAATGAGGAAAAAAGGTGTTTTTTAAGAAATAAATAAGAAATATATAGTAGAGAACTACTGACATTTATATAAGTTTATGCTATGATAGTACAGGAAATCAGTCAGGAAAAGGAAAGGGAGAAGGAATGGCAGAAGAAAAGGGAAAAGCTGTTATTCAGGTAAAGGATTTATATAAAATCTACCGGGTAGGTGACAGTAAGGTCCGGGCGCTTAACGGTGTGGACTTTTCCATTTATAAAGGAGAGTTCTGTGCCATTGTAGGTACATCGGGTTCCGGAAAGTCTACCCTGTTGAATATGCTTGCCGGTCTGGAAAAGCCCACAAAGGGCGAAATTATCATTGCAGGAGAGCATATGGAGACAAAAAATGAAAATCAGCTTGTAAAGTTTCGCAGGGAGCATATAGGATTTATTTTTCAGTCCTTCAATTTGTTGGGAACTATGAATGCGCTGGAAAATGTGGCGCTGCCCCTTACCTTTCAGGGCATGGACAAGGAAACAAGGCTGGCCAGGGCGGACAAGGTGCTGAATCTGGTAAATTTAAAAAAGCATAAAAAACATAAGCCAAATCAGATGTCCGGCGGGCAGCAGCAGAGAGTGGGCGTAGCAAGGGCGCTGGTAGTGAATCCGGAAATTATTTTTGCGGACGAGCCTACCGGAAATCTGGATTCCAATACTTCTGAAGAAGTCATGAATTTGATGAAGCGGGTAGTAAGGGAGCAGAACCAGACGCTTGTCATGGTTACCCATGACAATCATCTTGCAAGCTTTGCGGACCGGATTTTCCATATTAAAGACGGCAAAATAATCAAGATTGAAGATACAAGAGAAAAGCTTAAAGAACAAGTGAACGAATAAAACAGATTTAGGAAAAACAGGAGCGGGTAGAAAATGAAAAGAGGTTTATTGGAAAAGTTAAGGAGATTAGGAATTTTAGCATTGTGTACGGCATGCTTTGCCACCATGGTTCCGGCGGATGTATATGCCACGGTAACGAAAACTCCGGTTCAGCAGGAGAATGATGATGATTCGGATGATAAATCTGATGATACGGGCAATACGTCCACAGGGAGTACTCCGGAAGAAGGAAAAGAACAGGTAGGCGGAAGTGAAAATGTTTCCGGTGAGGATGAGAAAGAACCGGCAGGTCCCGGCACTGTAGAAGATGGAGTTTCATCCACCAGCGAATTCTTAATTGTAGGCGACTGTGTTCCAACGCCAACTGCAAGCTACGGGCAAAAGGTGCATCTTATCCTGCCAATTTACAATATGGGTGTGGAAACAGTTACTAATCTGGTAATCACTCCAACTGTTTCTACCAAGGCGGAGGAATGGCCTTTCCGTCTGGATACGGTGGGACTGGTGCAGTGTGTGGATTACATTCCCCCAAGCCCCAATAAAGAGGTTGCATATGCCAACCGCCGTGAGGTGGAATGGGACCTTGTAGTGAGAAATGATGTTTTGACCGGTTATTATCCGTTAAAGTTCAATGTTTCTTACTATAGGAATAATGCAATTGAAACAGCAGAGCTGTACACATATATCAATACGAAGGGAGCGGCAGGAAGCGGTTCACTGGATGCTTCCGATGCAGAGAAATCCTCCAATCCGAGAATTATCGTAACAGGCTTTGAGACGGATCCCAAGGAGGTTTTTGCAGGCGATACCTTTAACCTGACCATTCATGTTCAGAATACATCCAAAAGGACATCTGTAAACAACGTAATGTTTTCACTGGAGGCAGTAAATGAAGGAAAGGATGAGGATACCACATATTCTGCCTTTCTGCCCACATCAGGCTCCAGTACGGTCTTTATGGACAGCATTGGAGCACAGCAAAGCGCAGATATTAAGATAGAAATGACGGCTAAGGCAGACTTGGCGCAAAAGCCTTACGTGCTTGAGGTGAAAGCGGACTATGAGGATGCCCAGAATAATTCATTTTCCTCAACCTCCAATGTATCCATACCCGTTAAGCAGGTGGCTAAGTTCGATGTAAGCTCTATAGATGTTATGCCGGAAAGCATTACTGTTGGCGGGGAATCCAATGTAATGTTCAATATTTACAATACGGGAAAGACAACTCTTTATAATGTTCAGGTAGAATTTGTAGGCGACAGTATTTCAGGCGGGGATACTTTCCTCGGAAAGATTGAATCAGGCGGAACCGGAAACGTGGATTCCATGATTAGCGGAGCCCAGCCCACTATGGATGAAGGAATTATCAAGGCGGTAATTTCCTATGAGGATGAGGCAGGAAATAAAAAAGAATTGGAAAAGGAGCTGACTCTTTTTGTCCAGGAAGATACAATGGGCGATATGATGGACCCGGATATGATGGAAGGCATGGACGAGGAGCCAAAGGCCAAACCGAAATGGCTTATAGCAGTTATTATCCTTGTGGTCATTATCCTTGCGGTGGCAGGTATTATAGTGTTTATCAATGTTAAGAAAAAGAAAAAAAATCAGGCAGAGTTAAATGAGGATTTGGATGATTTGTTGAACGAGGTAGAAAAAGAGCGGGAAGACAAGGATGAGTAAGGAGCGTAACCCATGAGATTTATAGATTTGTGGAGAATGAGCAGCAGCAATCTCTGGAAGAGGAAGATGCGTACCATATTAACCGTTCTGGGCGTAGTAATCGGGACTGCCTCCATTGTAGTCATGATTTCTTTGGGGCTTGGTCTGAATAAGTCCATGATGAAGGAGATTGAAGAAAACGGGGGACTGACTACCATTACTGTATATCCGGATTATTCCAGTGACAGCATGACCGGTGAGGATAGCACGGAAAAGCGCCTGTCAGATGAACTGGTGGAAGCGATTGGGGAAATAGAACATGTGGATATTGTTTCTCCGGTGCTGAATATAAATGTAATCGGAAGATACGGCAGTTATGAAAATACCTACATGAATGTTAACGGGATGACATTGGAAGCGCTGGAGAAGATGGACATTGAATTAAAAGAAGGTGCGCTTCCCCAAAAGGATGCCGGAGTGCTTCAGTTCGTATACGGAAATCAGATAATTAACGATTTTTACAGCAGCAGGGAAATGGGAGAAGCGCCGGATATCGATTTGATGAAAGATACGATTTTTATTGTATTTGATTCTGATGCTTACTGGAACAGCAAATATGATGACGGAGAGAGCGGAACACCGGTGAAGCCTCCTAAAAAGTATCTGGTGGAAACAGCCGGCGTAGTAGCAGGCGGGCCGGAGGTTTATGGACAGCATAGCTGGAATATATATTGCGATATTGATGAATTGACCAAACAGTTAAAGAAAATATTTAAGAATAAGGCAATTCCGGGACAGCCCACCACCACATCAGGAAAGCCTTATAAGGAACTGTATTATAACAGCATATATGTAAATGTGGATAGTATCGACCATGTGGCTGATGTGCAGAAAAGCATTGTGGAGTTGGGATATCAGGCGGAAAGCAATGCGGAATGGGTAAAGTCCCAGCAGCGGCAGTTTGGATATATTCAGGCAGTGCTTGGAGGTATCGGAGCCGTATCCATGCTGGTAGCGGCAATCAGTATTGCCAATACTATGATGATGTCCATCTATGAAAGGACAAAGGAAATCGGTATTATGAAAGTACTGGGATGTGATTTGAAAAATATACAGGCATTGTTCTTGATGGAAGCAGGATTTATCGGACTGATTGGCGGTATGGTGGGAATTGTTTTAAGCTACAGCATTTCCGTTGTTATCAATGTGGTAGTAAAGAATATTATGCAGATGCAGCTTTCCGTAATTCCTGTCTGGCTGGCAGGACTGGCAATTTGCTTTGCTGTTTTAGTGGGAATGGCAGCAGGTTTCTTCCCGTCCTTAAGGGCTATGAAGCTAAGTCCTTTGGCAGCAATTCGAAATGATTAGTATTTGAGAAGGAAATCAAATACATAATTTTAATAAAAACTCTTCATACTATTAGCAGAACGTTAATAGATGAGGAGTTTTTTTATGGCAGGAGAAATATTGTATATAAAAGCGGAGCGGGACGTGGAAGTGAATAAGGAGGCAGTTTTTTTATCGGATATTGCTAAAATGACCTGTACAGACAAGCATGTATTAAACCGGGCAAAAGCATTGAAGGTGTTTCAGTTTCATGAAGATAAGGAAAAAAGACAGGTTATCTGTATTTTAAAAGTGATTGAAAAGCTGCAGGAAATCTATCCCACGCTGACTGTTGAAAATCTGGGGGAAACAGATATTTTGCTGGAATATGTGGCGCCAAGAAGCAAAATGCAGTTTAGTGCAGTATTGAAAATTATTTTTGTTTCTTTTGTCAGCCTTTTAGGAACCGCCTTTACAATTATGGCATTTCATAACGATATCGGAATCAATGATTTGTTTTCCAAGCTGTATGAAATGATTATGGGAAAGCCGTCAAGTGGCTATACGCTTTTGGAGGTCTCTTATTCCATTGGCCTTGCAGTGGGCATTATCGTATTCTTTAACCACATAGGGGGAAGGCGCATTACAAAAGATCCTACTCCTATTGAAGTGGCTATGAAGGCCTATGAGGATGATGTAAATACAACGTTGATTGATACGTGGAACAGAGAGGGGAAATCCATAGATGTTAATTAGATATCTGGCTTTAGTAATATTTGGGTTATGTGCCGGATTCTTTGTGGCGGGAGGAGTGTTTACCGTGTTGATTTCCGTAGGTCTGGTTCCCCGGTTTGCAGGAAAAAGCCATACGGCAGATAAAATATTTTTGTATGAGGAAATGGTGGTTCTGGGCGTACTGCTTGGCATCATTTTCAGCATCTTTCATGAAGCGCTGCCTGTGGGCAGGTGGGTGGCAGAGCATAAAATCGTAAATGCAGATACATGGATGATAATTGGCAATACAATACTTTGCTTTTATGGGTTTTTTGCCGGAATTTTTGAAGGATGCCTGGCTCTTGCAATTGCGGAGATGTTGGACTCCATTCCTATTTTTGCAAGAAGGATTTCCTTCAGAAAGGGGCTTGGAATTGTTATTTTAGCCATGGCTGTAGGAAAAATGGCAGGCTCCTTAATCTATTTTGCGAATCAGGTTTATTTATTTGGAGGCTGATAAAAATATAGTGGTCTGGTAGAAAGGAAAGTATAAATTGAGCATGGAGGTTTAGCATGGAAGAATTAAAAAATATGAAGCACAATGATGAAGAAACAAAAGAGCAGTATAAAGAATATGTAAAAACCGTAACACCTACAAAAAACTTATGGCTGCAAATGGTAAAGGCATTTCTGGTAGGCGGCATTATCTGCATTATAGGACAGGGAATACTGAATTATTGTGAAAGTCTGGGAATTGACAAAGAAACATCCGGAAGCTGGTGTTCCCTTTTGCTTGTATTGTTAAGCGTCCTTCTGACAGGCCTGAATATCTATCCCGGAATTGCCAGCTTTGGGGGAGCAGGAGCTTTAGTGCCTATTACCGGCTTTGCGAACTCTGTAGCGGCCCCTGCCATTGAATTTAAAAAAGAAGGGCAGGTTTTTGGAGTGGGCGCCAAAATATTCACAATAGCGGGCCCGGTAATCCTGTATGGAATCTTTTCAAGCTGGCTTTTAGGACTGCTATATTGGTGCGGCACGTTATTTGGATGGTGGTAAACAACAGGAGACAGAAGCATATGGCTTCTGTCTCCTGAGTCCTTCTGTTAAAATAAATCACGGAAATCTTTATTGCCGGATATTTTTCTTAAACCGCTTCAAAGAATATTTGGGAGCAACCTTTTTCCAGCTGGAAACCCCGATGGTCTTTAAATATTTTTTGGTATAGTTTTCAGCCTTAGGAGTATCCATGTACTTAAATACATCATAGGCAGGTTTTCTGTTTCCGTATAAATCACACAGGCCAAAAGCAAGTCCCTGGGCAAGCTCTCCCTCTGCATCATAATCAGAACGGAAAATCACAGAGTCTATCATAGTATTGAACTCGGCTTTGTAATAGGTATAAGCCAGTGCGGCACATTGAACGGAATATCCGCTGGTAGAAGTAAAGCCCTGTTCGGATAATATAATTCTGGTCTTGCTGCCAAAGTGTTTTTTAACATAATTGGTTAAAACATTCAGGTTTTTGGGTGATACAAATTCGCTACTGTCGTTATTGGATACATAGCGGTCATTCCATGTGGCGGCAGAGGTTAATATGGAAGGATAGGCGTGATAAGCCAGATTCCACTGGATGTTTTTCTGCTGAGATTTAATCTCCGCATGGAAGGCATCCATAAAAGGCCTTGCGCCCCAGTCCCCATGTCTGTCGGACCAGGTATGGTCCATGCATATATATACTCTGGCATTTTTGTAATTGCTCTTTACTGCATAATACATGACGCGGAAGGTGTTGGCATAGGTTTTAATAAACTTGCTTCTGGAAATATTGCCTGCATAATACCAGATATTATGAATATTCACTTCATTTCCCAATATCCAGTTGTCTAAATGGCAGTCTTCTCTGGAATACCGTTCTGCAAGAAAAGCAAAGGCAGCTTCCAGAGTTTCTCTTGCTTTTTTGTCCTCTGTATTCAGCGCATAATAAGCATGGCCTCCGGAACGGGCGCTTTTTAAAATCAAGTACTGGTTGGTATCGCTCCAGGTAATCATAAACTGTCCGGTTACAGTCATGCCAAGCCGGTTGGCAGCGGAAATATAGCTGCCGTAAATATCATTGAAGCAATAGGACTTTCCGTTATACACATAATTAGGCGTCCCTTCAGCAGAGATAACTCTGTTTAAGTCAATGTTGATAAATGTATGCTGTACGCCGAGAGAGGTGTCAAGGCTTCCCTGAAGTCCTTTTTTGGAAGTGGTTTTCGGGAAAGGAGCAGTATAGGAAGCAGCGGCCTCCGGATTGGTTACATAAGAGGTCTTGCTGATTAGCTTGTATTTTCCTTTTGATTTTACGGCAATGGCATATTTACCCTGAATCAGATTGGTTCCGTCCTCTTCTTTAAGAGGAAGCTTGAAGGTCACTGTAGTGGTCTTTTCGCATTTCTCAACCATTTTCAATACTTTTTTGCTGTTAGGGTTTACCGTTACCAGATAATAAAAATCATCGCTGCTTTTCAGTCGTTTCTTTACTTTGGCTTTTACATACAGATTTTTGTCTTTGGAAACCTTGCAGCTTTTTAAGGAAGCAGAATCACTATTGGCCGCATATTCCGTTACTCCCTTTTTTATTTTGCAAGAGATAATGGCTGAATATGGACTGTAGCATCTTTCCCCGGTAGAGTCAATGTTGTAGGAACGCATTCTGAAATAATAGGTTTTATTCTTCAGCAAATTTGTAAATGTCCGGGAGGAGGAAGTGTTTTTCAGGGATATGGTATGTACATTCTTATTCAGGTTTTTGGCATAAGAATAATATAGTTCACAGCCTGCCGTGTCCTTTACAGGAGAATACCGTACCACTGCCTTTCCTTTGCCTGAGTTTTTGGCGGATTTTAGCACGGGCGCATCAACAGGCGCAGCGCTTATCCATTTGGCATAAACGGTCAGATGGCCTGTGGTATATTTGGTAATGCCGGAAATGGGCAGTGTAAAATCAGGGTCGCTGAACCAGCCACCAAAGTAGCAGCCGGGCTTTACAGGGTTTGCAAAGGTAAACTCGCTGACGGTTGATTTATATTTTACAGGATTATAGGTTTCGCCGGTATCGGGATTCTCGGTTGCTTTTAAGTAACCGCCGTTATATTCATATGTGATAGTATAAGTTTTCTTTTTAGATGCGTTCAGGGCGGAAGAAGGTGCGCCTGCACGACTGTCCGGTAAAGGAGTATTTGCTGATATGGCATCTTCTGATACGGTATCTTCCGATATGGAATTTTCGGAAGCGGTATTTTCCCATAAGGCATTTTCCGGTAAATCAGTATCAAACAAACCATTTCCCGGTAAGTAATCTTCCGGCAGAACATTTTCCGATATGGAATTTTCGGAAAGGCTGTTGTCAGAGAGTGTGTTGTCAGAAAGACTGTTTTCGGACAAGGTATTTTCTGACAGGGAATTTTTAGCAAACGGAAATGAGGAAAAAGGACTATCCTTCCATAAATCATAAATATTTGTATAAGCATAGCTGGTAAAGCCGGATGTTATGCTGCAGGCTAGGATGCAGACGCATAACAGGCCGCAAAGGGCTCTTTTATATTTTTTCATAAAAATCTCCTCCTTGGTTGTCTAAGTCTATTATACGGGAAAAAGGAATCGGCCGCAATGAATAAAAAGAAAAACTAAGGAAATCCTAATAAGAAAAAGTAACAGTTCAGACAACAGTTCCCCCACAGGAATCGGGATGGGGATTTGACAGAACAAGTTTCTACGTCATCCCTCTCCCGCTCTGATAAAAACGCAGCAGTGCTAAGCTCGAAAATACCTCGCCAAGCGCTGGCGTTTTTATAAGGACTCCTTTAGAAATCATGTTCTGTCACATCCCCATCCCGATTCCGGCGGAGGAACTGCTGTCTGAACTGTTACAAGAAAAAGGAGGAGATATTTTGAGCAAGGAAGAGGTACAGACAGCAATTTTTCAGCAGGGAAAGCAAAGCATAAAGCTTCCCATGCCGGTTTATATAAGAGCCTCGGCCTCCGTTGTGGGAAAAAAGGAAGGAGAGGGACCTTTAGGAGCCCTTTTTGACATGATTGGAAGCGACGGGCTTTTCGGAGCAAAAAACTGGGAAGAGGCGGAAAGCACTTTGCAGAAGGAAGCCGTAAGTCTGGCTATGGGAAAGGCAGGCATGAAAAAAGAGGATATCCGTTATTTGCTGGCAGGAGATTTGTTGGGGCAGGAGGTTGCCACCTGCTTTGGAGTGGCGGATTTTGAAATTCCCTTTTTCGGTCTGTTTGGCGCCTGCTCTACCTGCGGGGAATCCCTGAGTCTCGGGGCGATGACGATTGGAGGGGGATTTGCAGGAAATGTGGCATGTGTTACTTCAAGCCATTTTGCCAGTGCGGAAAAAGAATTCCGATTTCCGCTGGAATACGGAGGGCAAAGGCCTTTAACTTCCAGCTGGACGGTAACAGGAAGCGGAGCCTTTATTCTGTCCAGTACGCCGGGACAGAAGTCAAGAGCGAAAATTACCGGGATAACTACGGGGAAAATCGTGGATTTTGGATTAAAGGACAGCTTTAATATGGGCTGTACCATGGCTCCCGCCGCAGCGGACGCCATTCATGCCAATCTAAAGGATTTCCGGAGAAAGCCGGAGGAATATGACAAAATCATAACAGGGGACCTGGGAACGGTAGGAAAAGAAGCGCTGCTGGATCTGTTAAAGGCAAAGGGAGTTGATATTTCGGCGCAGCATATGGACTGCGGCATAGAAATATTTGACCAGAAGACCCAGAATACCAATGCGGGAGGTTCTGGCTGCGGCTGTGCGGCAGTTACGTTGTCCGCTTATATTTTAAAGAAAATAGAGGAAGGTGTCTGGAAAAGGGTGCTTTTCGTGCCTACCGGTGCACTTCTTAGTAAAAGGAGCTTTCAGGAGGGCAATACTGTGCCGGGAATTGCACATTGCGTTGTTCTGGAAGGAATTTGATGGAAATCTCTCTTTCTTTTTCGCAAAAAATCATATATAATGAAGAAAGATGTTTGTGAAAAGAGGAGGAGGTATTGTGCAGGAAATTGTCCTAAGCATATACGCTATTGTCGCATTTGTAGTAGCTCTTATTATCGTGAAAATCAATCGCAGGAATAATAGTGTGGGAGTTAAAATCCAGCATTTGATGGAAGCTGTTTTTTGTCTGATCATTTTTTATACTTTAAATTTCATGACTGAGAATCTGCTCATCATGAAAATCGGAAACAGCCTGTCCTTGTTTATGCTGGATTTTATTGTATTATTCTTTTTAGATTATGTTTTGGAATATTTGGACTGGCAGGAAAGATTTCCCATGCTTTTAAAGATATTCCTCTATATGTTTGTTGCTTTAGATGGACTTGCTTTGCTTAGCAATCCTTTTAATAATGAAGCCTTTGACTATGTGGAAGTGAAAATCGGCAATGCCACTATTTTAAGTTATCTGCCGAAAGCAGCTTTTCATGCGCATTTGCTCCTGATTATAGCGATAGTGTCAATTTCAATTTTTCTTTTGATATTAAAGTGTATCCATACGCCCAGACTTTACTGGAAGCGCTTTTACTGTATCTGGCTGGGAATTTTGATGGCAGTAGTTACAAACTGTGTGTATTTTTCAGAGATTTACCAGTCCCGGATAGATTTTTCCGTGCTTGCTTATGGCTTTTTGGGTATTCTGTTGTACTTTGATATTTTTACTTATCAGAGTGTAGTGAATAAAGCCATAACAAGAGGCGTAATTTTAGATTATTTGTCAGAACCTGTCATATTGTTTGACTATGAAGGGATTCTTGCAGATTACACGGTACATATGAAGGATTTGATTCCCGGAGAGGTCCTTAAGAGGAGAAATACTGAGAATGGACAACCATTGACCCGGGGGAAATTCATGGAACAGGTCGGTATCAAAGAAGTCAGCAATATGTTGGAGGGTAAGGAATTTGAATATGAGCTTGACACGGAACGGGGTAAGAAAATTTATCAGTGTAAATACAGTTGTATGAAGGACAAAGGAAAAGTAGTAGGCTCCAGTTTTGTATTTTATGACATCACAACAGTAAAAGAAGCCTATTTTGCCCTGGAGAAATCCATAACTTATGACAGGCTTACCGGTTTCTTCAATAAAAGAAGCTTTTATAATCAGATACCTCAATGGGAGGATGAGAAATACTGGCCTGTTACGGTAGCTGTTTTTAATGTGAATAATCTGCAGATGATGAATGACAGCTATGGAACGGAATACGGGGATCAGGTAATGCTCGCTTTGACCGCCATATTAAAAAACTCCATCGGCAAAGAAAACTTTATTGCCAAAGTGGATGGGGGAGATATCGTGGCAGTATTTGAGGACATGCCCCAGGATAAGGCAATTCTTGTCTGTGAGAAAATCAAGAAACAGATGGAAAAGGTCTCAGAGGAGAATCCCATTACGTTAGAGTACGGCATTTCGGAAAAGAAAGACGGGACAATAGCTGTGGATAAGGCATTTTTAAATGCCAGAAACAGCATGCGGAACAAGAAAATGCTTCGGGATACCTCTGCCAGCAGGGCATTGGTGGATTCGTTGAAGCAGACATTGAGTGAAAGTGATTATGAAACGGAAGAGCATGTAGAAAGAACAAGGGAAATGTCTGCAAGACTGGGCAGGGAAATGGGATTAAGCGATTCTGACATTGCTAAATTAGAGCTTTTAGCAGTGCTCCATGATATAGGAAAGGTTGCCATTCCCCACAGCGTGCTGGTGAAAAAGGGCAAGCTCAATGAGGAAGAAAGGAAAATTATGCAGCAGCATACCGTAAAAGGTTATCGGATAGCCAAAAGCTCTCCGGAGCTTGCAGAAATTGCGGACTGTATTTTGTCCCATCATGAAAAATGGGATGGAACCGGATATCCAAACGGGTTGAAGGGAGAAGAGATTCCCCTTCTTGCCCGGGTTATTTCGGCGGTGGATTCCCATGATGTTATGGTACATAACAGGCCTTATCATACAGCCATGCCGGAACAGGCGGCAATTGATGAGTTAAAAGCCTGTGCAGGAACTCAGTTTGACCCTCATGTGGTGGAAGTGTTTACAGCTTTGCTTGAAAGAGAGGAATTAAACAAAGAAGCTTAGGAAGGATAATTTTTGACAGCTTGAAAAAAGGGAGATGAATTAAGGTGCGGGAAATGGAATTTAAAATGGAGCGGCAGGGTCTTTTGGAAACAGGACAGAAGGTGACCATTACGGAAGGCGTTCTGCCAAGCAGCTATTATTATATCATAGACCCGTCCCTGGCAATGTCAGGCAATATTCCCTTTCGGGAACGGTTAAAATCCAAAGAGGGGACTGTAGTTGCCATAAAGCAGAATGAAAGAGGCTTTTATGTGACAGTAAATTTTTTGGATGATTAATAAAACAATTGTTGTAGGAGGAAAAGAGAATGTTAAAGAAAATCAGCACCAAAAAGGCTCCGGCAGCTATCGGGCCGTACTCTCAGGGAATCATTGCAGATAACTTCCTGTTTGCATCAGGCCAGATACCTATTATACCGGAAACAGGAGAAATCGCAGAAGGAGATATTACGGTTCAGGCGGAACAGGTTATGAAAAATGTTCAGGCTATTTTAGAAGAAGCCGGAACCACTTTTGAAAAGGTGGTAAAGACTACCTGCTTTTTAGCGGACATGAATGATTTTGGAGCCTTTAATGAGGTGTACGGCAGATATTTTACGGAAAAACCAGCAAGAAGCTGCGTGGCAGTGAAGACACTTCCAAAAAACGTTTTGTGTGAAGTGGAAATTATAGGCTACTTAGGTGAGTAATTGTTTAAAAAAAGGAATAAGAAAGAATAAAGTGTAAAAAATAGTAGGTAGAGATACCTGCTATTTTTATTTTCAAAACTATACGGAAAGGATTGAGAAAATGGATATTATGTCTTATGTAAATGCCTTTTGGGTAGGAGGACTGATTTGCGCCCTTGTCCAGATTTTAATGGAGAAAACAAAAATGATGCCGGGAAGGATTATGGTGCTGTTAGTCTGTTTGGGAGCCGTGCTAAGCGCCGTCAGCCTGTATGAGCCTTTTGTGGAATTTGCAGGCGCCGGTGCCAGCGTGCCTTTAGTGGGATTTGGCAATGTGCTGATGAAGGGAGTAAAGGAAGCGGTGGATGAAGCCGGATTCATAGGAATTTTCCAGGGAGGCTTCAAGGCAGGAGCCGTGGGCTGCTCGGCAGCTTTAATATTCGGTTATATTGCCAGTCTGATTTTTAATCCTAAAATGAAGGACTGATAGAGGGTCAGACCTGTTCGAAATCAATATTCATGGACGATAATGATTTTTTTAAGGCGCTGTCCCAAATATTATCCAGAGATTTGTCCGGGACAAAAGTATGAAAAGCTGTGCCGGTAATGCAGGTAAGCTTTCCTGCTTCATATTTAATAATCAGATGCAGGCTTTTGACAGCAGCCGGGTCAATGGTAATAAGCGGGTCCGCAAGAAGCTTTTCCAAAAAGCGGCGGCCCGCATGAAGCACAAGCTTGAACCGGACAGGAGTATGGCTGCCCCGGATTAAGGAAAAACAAAGGGGACGTAGTTCTTTCCATAAAGAAAATTCATTTGCAAGGGCTGGAGTCTCCTCCAGTTCTTCTTTTGTATAAAATTCTTTTTGTATTCTGCCGTAAATAATGAATTCATTAAACGTAGTAATAGAAGCCTCCTCCAAAGAGAAAGTGTCAAAAGCTTCGCTGTTTAAAAGCTTGTTCATAAATTGTTTTTTGTTTGTGATTTCCAGTGCAATCATAATGGAATTCTTCCTTTTTGTTTCATTGAATGGTGGACTGTAGCTAGTGTACCGGCATATTGATAATTAGCATAATCCCTTGTCTGTTTTTCCATTGGACTGCGTTGTCATCAGTTGATAATGGGTTCACATTGCCGCCTTCCTCCGCCTTGCCAATGAAAAAATATCCTGCGGCCTTATACTGAATATCAATATGCCATTACACTAGTCTGATTATAATAGATGGAGTGAGGGGACGCAAGGTAAATGTTTGGGAAGAAAAAATAAAGCCCCCTTTTCAAACACTATTTTATGTGCTATGATAAGTGGTAATGAAAACTATATGATGTCAGGAGAAAAAATATGAGATACAAAATTGTAATAGACAGCTGTGGGGATTTAACAACAGAATTAAAAAATGATGAAAGAGTCGAAGTGGTATCTTTGGAACTGCAGGTGGGAGAATATCGTACATGGGATGATGAAAGCTTTAATCAGGCGGATTTTCTGAGAAGAGTTGCAGCATGTCCGGAATGTCCCAAATCTGCATGTCCTTCTCCGGAAAGATATATGGAGTCTTATGTAACGGAGGCGGAAGATGTATATGTGGTAACCCTTTCATCCAACTTAAGCGGAAGCTATAATAGCGCTGTGCTGGGAAAAAATCTGTATTATGAAAAGTACGGGGAAAAAAATATTCATGTAATCAATTCCTGCTCGGCGTCCATCGGGGAAACCCAGATTGCCCTGAAAATCATGGAGCTTATAGAGGAAGGAAAGAGCTTTGAGGAAACTGTCAGGCTTGCAGAGGCATTTCGGGATTCCCAGGATACGTATTTTGTTCTGGATAATCTGGAAACACTTCGGAAAAACGGGCGCCTGTCCAATGTAAAGGCATTGGTAGCTTCCACTCTGAGCATCAAGCCCATTATGGGTGCAACAGAAGAAGGGACCATTATACAGCTGGGGCAGAGTATAGGAATGAAAAAAGCATTGCAGAAAATGGCAGATATGATTGCCAAAAAGGTCAAATCTGAAATGGAAGCGCCGAAAGAAGCCCGCATTATGATTTCCCATTGCAACTGTCCGGAAAGGGCAGAGCATATGAAGCAGTTATTAGAGGAAAGGGTGTCGGTAAGGGAAATCCTCATAGTGGACACCGCAGGAATCAGCAGCATGTATGCCAATGACGGGGGGATTATAGTTACTGTTTAAAAAGCTTTTTGTCAAAGATGGAAAGGGAGAATATCTTTCCGGTTGATAATGTAATCTTTCCGGCAGATTTATTTTCTTCAAAGGCTTTATTGTAAGAAAAACCTTTCTTGTAGGTGATAAAGTCGCCGCAGAAGGCTACCTCCCTTGCAAAGTCTGCTATAGTTCCCAGCATAAAGATTCCATTGCCTTCTGTCAGATGAATATGCACCTGATGTCCTTCTTCTTCGGCATAGACAATGGAGGAGATGGGAATATAGGAGGTCTGCTCCTCGTTTCGGATTTCTAAAGTGGGCACTTTAGCTTTCAGCTCCGCCTCATGGATTTTCAAGACAATCTGGATTAACTGCTCCATGCGCAGGGGCTTTTGGACTGCTAAAAGCCCTTCGGTGAATTGAGGGAGCCTTGCTGTGGATTCTTCCGGCCTGCAGATAATAATTTTACTTAAGGGAACAGAACACAGGGCAAGTTTGTCCATAATTTCTTTCATTGCCTGCATATCTGTTTGAAAGTCCAGAAAAAACATGCTGTATCTGTGTACCACAGGCTCGATGGAACCGGCATCGCCGAAAGATTCAATATAAAGATTGCCTGACGTGTCCATAATGGCATCGCTGACCCGGTCTAACAGCCGTTCCATATGTTTTCTATCCGCTATGTTCTCTGCAATAACCGCAACGTACATGGTTTGTCTCCTTTGTCTGATAAAATAGCGCCTGCAGCGGCAATCATGGAATTACATGATTTCAAAGGTAACAGGCAGATGCCGCAACAGGAAAAACAGCCCTATCTGCAAAAGCAGGATAGCAGGCATTCCATACACGAAATACCAGTGCCGTGTTTTGTGATGGAAAGTGAACATACCCAGAATAGAGCCGATGCTGCCGCCGATGAGGGCGACTGTAAATAAAGTGGCTTCCGGTATGCGGAAGGCCTGTTTCCGGGCCTTCCATTTATCAATTCCCATCAGCAGGAAACCTGCCAGATTTATGAAAATAAAATAAACAACCAGAATTAAAATCACATCCATATAGATTACTTACCTTCTGCTTCCTGCATCTTCATGGCGCGTACCTTACAGGAAAGACCAAATAAGTTGATGAAGCCCTCTGCATCATGATGGTCATATAAATCTCCGGTAGTAAAGGAAGCAATGCTTTCATTGTATAAGGTATACGGAGAAGTAGTGCCGGCCTTTATGATGTTACCTTTATAGAGCTTGAATTTTACCTCGCCGGTTACATATTTCTGGGTTGATTCAATAAATGCCTGAACCGCCTCCCGAAGAGGAGTGAACCATTTTCCTTCGTATACGATTTGCGCCAGCTTGCAGCCCATCTCTTCTTTTTCCCGATAAGTGTCACGGTCCAATATAAGCTCTTCCAGCTGCTGATGCGCCTCATAAAGGATTGTTCCGCCCGGTGTTTCATAAACGCCTCTGGATTTCATTCCTACTACACGGTTTTCCACAATATCAACAATGCCAATGCCGTGCTTGCCGCCTAATTTGTTTAATTCACGGATAATATCGGAAACCTTCATGGCTTTTCCGTTAATGGACTTGGGTACTCCTGCTTCAAAGGTCATGGTTACATATTCTCCTTCATCCGGAGCTTTTTCAGGAGTGGTGCCAAGCACTAATAAATGCTCAAAATTCGGTTCGTTTGCCGGGTCTTCCAGTTCTAAGCCTTCATGGCTGATATGCCACAGGTTTCTGTCACGGCTGTAAGAATTGTCAGCAGAAAAGGGAAGGTCGATGCCGTGCGCCTTGCAATATTCGATTTCAGATTCTCTGGAATCCAAAGTCCATTTATCATTTCTCCATGCAGCAATAATCTTTAAGTCAGGTGCCAGTGCCTTAATGCCGAGCTCAAAACGAATCTGGTCGTTTCCTTTTCCGGTAGCGCCGTGGCAGATAGCAGTAGCCCCTTCCTTTCTTGCAATTTCAACAAGTCTCTTGGCAATGACAGGTCTTGCCATGGAAGTTCCAAGCAGGTATTTGTTCTCATATACGGCATGGGCTTGTACGCAGGGAACTACATATTCATCACAAAATTCATCCACAACATCCTCAATATATAGCTTGGAAGCGCCGCTTAATCTGGCTCTTTCCTCAAGACCGTCCAGTTCGCTTTCCTGTCCGCAGTCAATGCATACGCAGATTACTTCATAATCAAAATTTTCCTTTAACCATGGAATAATGGCTGTAGTGTCCAATCCGCCTGAATAGGCTAAAATGACTTTTTCTTTCATAAATGTTATCCTCCAACTTAGTTTGCTTTAGTTACCTTTTAAATATACAACAAAGCGGGGGGGATTGCAAGTGAAAAATTATGCATAAAACGGGCGGGAGGTTTGGATAAAGTTGCATAAAAATAAAAAAAGTGTTGAATATTATGCAAAAGGGATGTATAATTATGCAAAATGTGGGGTGGTGGTTGGGGGGACGCAGGAGCTGCCATCTCATATAGAAGTCTTCCCGGCACGCTCCCGCTCTATGAAAACGCAGCGGTACTAACGCACCAAAGTACGGTGCGTAAGGACCGGCGTTTTCATCAAGGCCTGGAAGACTTCTATATGAGATGGCAGCTCCTGCTGGGTATCGAAACGCCTTGATTTAAAAAGGGTGTGAAATTTGGAAATTTATAGACTGGATTTGTATGAAGCTATTCTGCATTTATTCTGTATGGTCTATAAGGGCTGATTAATACAAAACGGAGGCCTTTCGATATCCAGCAGGGGGCGGAGTGTTTGCAGGTAGTCTTATGGGCCTTGGTAAAGTCGCCGGTCCTTATGCACCGTATTTTGGTGCATTAGTACCGCTGCGTCTTTGCAGAGTGGGAACGTGCCCATAAGACTACCTGCAAACACTCCGCCCCCCTGCGTCCTCGAATCCAGCCCCCCCCTTTGCTTTTTAAAACTTCTGCAAATCCCCCCAAGTCTTTTGCGGGATAGTTTTGCAGGATGGATTGAAAGAAATGGTATATTCTGATATACTGCAAATTGGAGTGTTGTGTACATAAGGAAAATAGAAATATTTAGAGAGGTAAACAATTGTGAAAACAAAGATTTTTATTGACGGCAGTGAAGGAACTACCGGATTAAGGATTCATGAGCGCTTTCAGGTCCGTGATGATATTGAATTATTGACTATATCCAAAGAGCTTAGAAAGGATACGGAAGAAAGAAGGAGGCTGATTAATGCCTCAGACATTACTTTTTTATGCCTGCCGGATGCTGCTGCAAGAGAATCGGTAAGCCTTGTGGAAAATGAACAGGTAAAGATTATTGATACTTCTACGGCCCACAGGACGGAAGAGGGATGGGCATATGGATTTCCGGAATTATCGGAGGGGCATAGAAAAGCAATTGCTTTGGGAAACAGAATTGCTGTGCCGGGATGTCATGCCACCGGATTTATTTCCCTGGCATATCCGCTTATTGCCTCCGATATTCTTTCTCCGGATTATCCGGTGGCAGCTTTTTCCTTAACCGGTTACAGCGGCGGCGGGAAAAAGATGATTGGGGAGTATGAAGCGAAGGAGCGGGATAAGGCTCTTGATTCCCCGAGGGAATATGCACTGACCCAGCAGCACAAGCATTTAAAGGAAATGCAGAAGATTACAGGGCTTGGCAGACAGCCGTTGTTTTCTCCCATTGTTGCGGATTATTACAGCGGAATGGTAGTCTCGCTTCCTCTTTATACAGAGGCATTGAAAATAGAAGGAAAAGAAACAGGAATGCCGGAAAGACTTCGGGATTTTTACAAGGAATACTATAAAGGGCAGCAGTTCATTCAGGTTATGGATGAGGAAGAGACGGCGGCATTAAATGGAATGCTTCCCGGAAATCTGTGCAGCGGCTGGGATGGACTGCGGATTTACGTGACAGGGAATGAAGAACGGGTCGTTTTGTCAGCGCAGTTTGACAATCTGGGAAAAGGCGCTTCGGGAGCGGCTATCCAGTGTCTGAATATTCTGCTTGGCTGTGAAGAAAGCAAGGGATTGAATTTATGATAAGGGCAATGGAAGAAAAGGATTATGAGCAGGTACATAGTTTGTGGATGAGCATTAAGAATTTTGCCATAAGGAGTAAGGATGATTCCAAGGAAGGAGTGGTTCGTTTCTTAAGACGTAATCCCGGTATCAGCGTGGTGGCAGAGGAAGACGGGAAAGTGGTGGGAGCCATTCTTTGCGGTCACGACGGCAGAAGAGGCTGTTTGTATCATGTATGTGTCAGCGAGCAGTACCGCCTTCGGGGAATCGGGAAAGCAATGGTGGTTTACTGTATGGAGGCATTGAAAAAAGAAAAAATCAATAAAGTGTCCCTGATTGCGTTTTCGGAAAATGATATCGGAAATGCCTTTTGGAAGGAAATCGGCTGGACAAAAAGAGAAGATTTGAATTACTATGATTTTACTTTAAATAAAGAAAATATTGTTGCTTTCAACAGATAGCAAGACAGCAGACAGAAAGGAGCAGACAGAAATGAATAAAATCGATGGCGGAGTAACTGCCCCCAAAGGCTTTATGGCAGCAGGGGCACAAGCCAATATCAAATATGAGAACAGGAAAGACATGGCGCTTATTTTCAGCGAAAGGCCCTGCAGGGCAGCAGGAACCTTTACAAGCAATGTGGTAAAGGCGGCATGCGTCACATGGGATAAGGAAATCGTGGACAACTCTCCTTATGCCCGGGCGGTAATCGTAAATGCTGGCATTGCAAATGCATGTACGGGAAAGCAGGGCTATGAATACTGCGATGCCACGGCAAAAAAAGCGGCGGAAATGCTGGACATTCCCAAGGAAAGCGTGCTTGTGGCTTCTACCGGGGTTATCGGCATGCAGCTTCCCATTGAGAAGATAGAAAAGGGAGTTGAGCTGTTAGCAGCGGCTAAGGCATCGGACAGGGCGGCGGCACAGGCGGCGGCAGAGGCAATTATGACTACCGACACAAAGGATAAACAGGTGGCGGTTACTTTTGAAATCGGCGGAAAAACTGTGACAATAGGCGGAATGTGTAAGGGCTCAGGCATGATTCATCCCAATATGTGCACTATGCTTGCCTTTTTGACGACGGATATTGCCATAAAAAAGGAGCTTTTGCAGGAAGCGCTCCGGGAAGATATACAGGATACCTACAATATGGTTTCCGTGGACGGGGATACCTCCACAAACGATACGGTGTTAGTGCTTGCTAACGGCATGGCGGGCAACGAGGAAATCACGGAAAAGAATCAGGATTACGAAAGGTTTTTAGAGGCACTGCATTTTGTCAATGAAACTCTGGCAAAGAAAATGGCCGGAGACGGGGAAGGCGCCACCGCTTTATTTGAAGCAAAGGTCATTCATGCGCATACGAAGGAGCAGGCAAAGACAATTGCCAAGTCTGTCATTTGCTCTTCTCTTACAAAGGCGGCTATTTTCGGTCATGATGCCAACTGGGGAAGGATTTTATGCGCCATGGGCTATTCCGGCGCAAGCTTCAATCCGGAAGAAGTGGAACTGTTCTTTCAGTCAAAGTCCGGAAGTATTCAGATATATAAGGATGGAGTTGCGGTAAACTATAGCGAAGAGGAAGCGACGAAAATCCTTTCGGAGGAAGAAGTGACGGTTTTGATTGACATGAAATCGGGAGAAGAAGAAGCCTGCGCATGGGGCTGTGATTTAAGCTATGACTATGTAAGAATTAATGCGGATTACCGCTCTTAACAATGAGTATAATTGGAAAAAGTGGTAAATGGCAACTGCCCGCCCGCCTTTGGAGAATGGGTAGACTGGCATGGCGTGGGGGAACGGTTACCATAAATAATGTTTGAAGCAGACGAAAGGAGGCCTTTTCATGGATAAGGATATGGAAAAGGTATTGCAAAAGGCGGAGGTGCTCATTGAAGCGCTGCCTTATATTCAGAAATATAACAGAAGGATTATCGTGGTGAAATATGGCGGAAGCGCCATGGCAAATGAGGAAATTCAAAGGAACGTCATTAAGGATGTGACCTTATTGAAGCTGGTAGGCTTTAAGCCTATTATCGTCCACGGCGGCGGAAAGGAAATCAGCCGCTGGGTAGGAAAGGTGGGAAAGGAAGCAAAGTTTGTAAACGGACTCCGGGTAACGGACGAAGAAACTATGGAGATTGCGGAAATGGTTCTTTCCAAGGTCAATAAGCAGCTGGTAACCATGGTACAGGAGCTTGGTGTAAAAGCGGTGGGAATCAGCGGAAAAGACGGAGAGCTTCTTCAGGTGGACAAGAAATATTCAGAGGGAGAGGACATCGGCTTTGTAGGAGATATTAAACAGGTCAATCCGAAAATTTTATACGACCTTCTGGAAAAGGATTTTCTTCCAATCGTGGCGCCTATCGGTCTTGGAGATGATTTTCAGGGCTATAATATCAATGCGGATGATGCGGCATGCGCCATTGCAAAGGCAGTCGGAGCCCAAAAGCTGGCATTTTTAACGGATATTGAAGGCCTGTACCGGGATATTAAAGACAAGACCAGCTTTATTTCAAGACTGACGGTCAGCGAGGCGGATGAGCTGATTGGAGAAGGCATAATCGGAGGCGGCATGCTTCCCAAGCTGAATAACTGCACTTCCGCCATTAAAAACGGCGTAAACAGAGTCCATATTTTAGACGGACGCATTCCCCACTGTCTGTTGCTGGAGATATTTACGGACCAGGGAATCGGAACGGCGATTATTGCAGATGAAGATGTAAATTCCATGATGAATTAATGTATTGTCATACCGAATAGTTAAATAGTTGCAGTTCAGATAATGGCTTTCCCTACAGACGCCGGGACGGGCTTCCCGCAGAGAATGATTTCTTAAGGAGTCCTTATAAAAACGCCAGCGCTTAGCGAGGTCCTTTCGAGCTTAGCACTGCTGCGTTTTTATCAGAGCGGGAGCGTGACGACGTAGAAACATTCTCTGCGGGAAGCCCGTCCCGGCGTCTGTAGGGAAAGCCATTATCTGAACTGTTATGCCGGATATGAACGTGACAATACATCGGGAGAAATGAAAAAACGGAAAGGAAGCAAAAAAGATGATGGAAGAATATATTGCTCAGGCAGAGCAGGATCTGTTGCATACATATAACCGGTATCCGGTTGTGTTTGACAGGGGAGAAGGAGTTCACCTGTATGATTTGGATGGTAAGGAGTACCTGGATTTTGTGGCAGGCATTGCGGTGTTTGCGTTAGGATATGGAAATGAGGAATATAACAATGCGCTGAAAGAGCAGATTGATAAGATTATCCATACTTCCAACTATTATTATAATGTTCCGGCAGTGGAGGCGGCAAAAAGGCTGAAACAGGTTTCCGGGCTTGACCGGGTATTTTTTACAAACAGCGGGGCGGAGGCCATAGAGGGCGCCATTAAAGCTGCAAGAAAATATGCTTATTTAAAGGATGGAAATACAGATCATGAAATTATTGCCATGGAGCATTCCTTCCATGGCAGGACTATGGGAGCCTTGTCGGTTACGGGAAATAAAAAGTACAGGGAAGCCTTTGAACCCATGATTGGAAACGTGAAGTTTGCAAGGCTTAATGATTTTGACAGTGTGAAAGAACTGGTAAATGACAAGACCTGCGCTATTATCATGGAGACGGTGCAGGGAGAAGGAGGAATCTATCCGGCAGAAGAAAGCTTTTTAAAGGCGGTAAGAAAGCTTTGTGATGAAAAGGACATTCTTTTGATTCTGGATGAAATACAGTGCGGCATGGGAAGGACGGGAACCATGTTTGCATGGCAGAGATACGGGGTGAAGCCGGATATAATGACGGTGGCTAAAGCGCTTGGCTGCGGCGTTCCAATCGGCGCATTCCTTATGACGGAAAAGGTGGGGCAGAATTCCCTTGGGGCAGGAGACCATGGCACCACCTACGGAGGAAATCCATTAGCCTGCAAGGCAGCCTGGACGGTGTTGGACTTATATGAAAGCCGCCATATTTTAGAACATGTGAAAAAGACGGGCGATTATCTGACAGACAGACTGGAGGAGCTTGTGTCTAAGTACAGCTTTATTACGGAAAGAAGAGGTCTGGGGCTTCTTCAGGGGCTGGTGTTTGACAGGCCGGTCAATGAAATTATTATGAAAGCGCTAAAAGAGGGACTTGTGCTTATCAATGCAGGCACAAATATTATCCGGTTTGTTCCGCCTTTGGTAATAGAAGAGAAGCACATTGACGACATGCTTTTGATTTTGGAGAAATGCCTGAAGGAATAGGGCTTTATGAAAATGGAGTAAAAGATACGATGAAAAAGAAGATAATTTCCATATGTCTGCTGCTGTGTCTCCTGGCAGGAACCTGTCTGGCTGCAGGGGTGGCAGATAAAAAACAGGCGCCTCTTTTTTTTGAGGACAGACCGCTGACGTTATGGTATACAGATGAGGCATTGACCAATTATCTGGAAAGTGCGGCATTTGACTATCAGGAAAAGACAGGGGAAAGGGTTATACCTGTTCTGGTGTCGGGACTGGAATACATGGAGCAGATTTACAAGGCCTCCATGGAAGAGGAAGGTCCGGATCTTTACATCATGAGCAACGACACGTTGGAAAAGGCATATCTGGCAGGGCTTTCTTATGAGATTAAGGATGAGACGGGGATTGTCAATGAAGGAAATTATCCTCTGCCTGCCCTGTGGGCAGTCAGTTACGGGGATAAACGGCTGGGATATCCCTTTTACTATGAAACATCCATTCTTTTATATAATCAGACATATATAGAAAATCTTGCAAAGGATACTATTTTAGCAGAGGCTAACGCTGCAGAAGGCGAAGCTGCCATGGCGGCCATTGAAGCAGCCGGAAGCGAAGAGGCGGCAGAGCAGGATGTGGTGGCGGAAGCAGAAGATATTCAAGTGACAGAAGAAGAAATAGCACAGACCATGGACAGACTGATTCCCACCACAATCGAAGGCATTCTTTCCTTTGCAGAGGATTACGATGCGCCGGAGCAGGTGGAAGCGGTGTTCAAATGGGATGTTTCTGATATTTTTTATAATTATTTCGTTGTGGGGAATTATATAACGGTAGGAGGCAATGCAGGAGATAATCCGGAAAATATTCATATATATAACGAAGACGCCATGAAATGCCTTGCCATTTATCAGAAATTGAACCAGTTTTTCTCCATTGAGCCGGATGAGGTGACCTATGATTCTGTCTTGAAAGAGTTTATAGAAGGAAAAACCGTGTTTGCCGTAGCCACTACTGATGCCATAGAAAAAATTGAAGAGGCAAAAGCAGCCGGGGAATTTGCTTACGAATACGGAGCAGCCATGCTGCCGGATGTAAATGAAGAATTAAAATCAAAAAGCCTGTCCGTGACAAATGCCGTAGTAATAAACGGATATGGCAGCCAAAAGAAAAGGGCGGAGGCATTTGCCGGGTATGTGTCTTTTGAAAGGGCGGAAAGCCTTTATGGCAGAACCGGGAAAATTTCCGCAAGAAAGGGAATTGCCTATGAAAATCCCCGAATATCTGTTGCCATGAGTGAATATGAAAATTCCATGCCCGTTCCTAAAATGATGGAAACAAGCAATTTCTGGGTACAGCTGGAAATTGCATTTGCAAATATCTGGAAGGGGGCGGATGTAAATGAAACTCTCCGTGTCCTGTCGGAGCAGATTATGACTCAGGTAACAGGAAGGGAGTATCAGGAACAGGTGCTTCCAAGTCCGGTTTTAGAAGAAGAGAATACAGAGGAATAAAGGTATAAAATCCAATCTAGGTGTTACACTAAAGATAAAAAAACTTTGGAGGTAACACATGATTGGATTTTTAATTGCATTGATTTCCGGAGCCTTAATGAGTATACAAGGGGTATTTAATACAGAGGTAACAAAAAATTCTTCCATATGGGTTGCAAATGTATTTGTGCAGCTTACGGCATTTTTAGTATGTGCAGCAGCATGGATTGTATCGGACAGAACAAGCTTTCAGACACTTGCCAAAATTGAGCCAAAATATATGCTGTTAGGAGGCGCCATCGGAGCTTTCATTACCTATACGGTGATTAAAAGCATGGATATGCTGGGTCCTGCAAAAGCGGTGATGGTTATTGTGGTGGCACAGCTTCTGGTTGCTTATATCATTGAGCTTTTCGGCATGTTTGGCGTGGACAAGGTAGGATTTGACTGGAAAAAGGCTGTGGGTATGGCAGTGGCAATTGCAGGAATCATTCTTTTCAAGTGGGAATAAATAAAATTTTAAGAAAATTGTACTTGCCAGCATTTCTGATTTAGAATAAAATGAAATCATCATTGGCATAGAGGGACTTTTATGTACACATAAAGGAGCTATGTATGGATGATAGAAAGAAAAAGCAAATTATAATTGGAATTTTAGGGGTATTCCTGATTTTTTCAGCCGGATGCGGCAAAAAAGAAGTGACTTTTGTACAAACAGAAGAAATTCAGGAAAAAGAAGGTCAGCTTTTGGGAGAAAGCGCATATAATGAACAGGAACAGGCCTTGCAGGAGGAGAATGAGCCGCAGCATATTTTTGTATATGTGTGCGGTGCGGTGGAGAATCCCGGCGTTTATGAGTTGCCGGCTGATGCCAGAGCTTTTGAAGCGGTAGAGAAAGCCGGAGGTTTTTCAGAGGAGGCTTATGAAGAGGCGCTGAATCTGGCAAAGCCTTTAGAGGATGGGGAACAGCTTTTTATTCCCACTCCGGCACAGTGGGAGCAGGGAGTGGAAGCTCAGGACATGGAGAAAGGAAAAGAGGCTTCTGACGGACTGGTGAATATCAATACCGCCTCTAAGGAAGAACTGTGCACCCTGTCCGGAATAGGGGCCAGCAGGGCTGAAAGTATTATTTCCTATCGGGAAGAGCAGGGCGGTTTTCAGTCCATAGAAGAAATCAAAAACGTAACCGGCATTAAGGACGGTCTTTATGAAAAAATAAAAGATAGTATTAAAATTAAATAATCAGTATTTGTGTAATTGGAGAAAGAAATGGCAAAAAGGGTTTTAGTGGTTGATGATGAGAAATTAATCGTAAAGGGTATCCGGTTTAGTCTGGAACAGGATGGCATGGAAGTGGATTGCGCCTATGACGGGGAAGAAGCCCTGAATATGGCAAAAGAAAAAGAATATGATATCATTTTATTGGATATTATGCTGCCGAAGCTGTCAGGGCTTGAGGTCTGCCAGCAGATTCGGGATTTTTCCAGCGTGCCCATTGTTATGCTTACGGCGAAAGGCGATGACATGGATAAGATTATGGGACTGGAATATGGTGCAGATGATTACATTACCAAGCCCTTTAATATTCTGGAGGTAAAAGCAAGGCTTAAGGCAATTATGCGCCGTACTGCCAAAAAAGAAGAAAAGAAGGAAAAGGACTCTTTTATAGAAAGAGGAGAGCTGTATCTGGATTGTGACGGCAGGCGGGTTTATATTTCCGGAAAAGAAATCAATCTGACAGCAAAGGAATTTGACGTATTAGAGCTGCTTCTTTTAAATCCCAATAAGGTATACAGCAGGGAAAGCCTGTTGAAAATTGTATGGGGAGCAGATTATCCGGGGGATGTAAGAACGGTAGACGTACATATCAGGCGTCTTCGGGAGAAAATAGAAGCAAACCCCAGCGAACCAAAGTATGTCCATACAAAATGGGGTGTGGGATATTATTACAAAGATTGAGGTTCGGGGTAAATGAAAGAAAAATTAAATCAATATATAAGCAAGAGCAAGGTAGTGCGGAGCCTTAAATTTCGTATCTTTTTTATCATATTGTTAGTAGGCATCGTGCCTACTACAATTTTGCGTTACGGCATTTTGCAAAACTATGAGAAAAGAGCCGTAGACGTCCGTATATCAGATGTACAAACCCAGTTTAGAATCTTAGCAGACCATTTAATTACATACAACTATTTGAAAGACCCTTCCTCAGAGGTAATCAATGCGGAGTTAGACCAGCTTTCGAACCTTTATGACGGCAGGGTTTTGATTGTAGACTCCAACTTTAATGTGGTCAGGGATTCCTATGGCATCAGTCAGGGAAAGACGATTATTTCAGAAGAAGTCATTCGCTGCTTTAAAGGAGAAAGCGTTACAAATTATGATCCGGTCAATCAGTTTATAGAAATGACGACCCCTATATCGGCTGCTTTGGAAGAAAACGGAGGGGAAACGTTAGCAGGCGCCCAACCAAAGGAGAATCCGGTAAGGGGTGTCATGCTGACCAGCGTTTCTACAGACAGCATTGCGGCTAATATCATTATCTTAAGCCGGCGTGCCACAATTATACAGTTTTTGATGATTATTGTGCTTGTAGGAATGGCATGGGGACTTTCCAATATACTGGTAGAGCCTTTTGAAAGGGTGTCCTCCGCCATAAGCAAGGTGCAGGACGGCTTTCAGAATGAACCTGTCAGCGTGCCCGATTATCTGGAAACGGAGCATATCGTAACAGCATTTAATGAACTGCTCGGAAGAATGAAGGTATTGGATGAATCCAGACAGGAATTTGTATCCAATGTGTCCCATGAATTGAAAACTCCTATTACATCCATGAAGGTGCTGGCAGATTCCCTGATTGCCCAGGAGGACGTGCCTGTGGAGCTTTATAAGGAATTTATGACAGATATAGCCGATGAAATTGAAAGGGAAAATAAAGTAATCAATGACCTGCTTTCACTTGTGAAAATGGATAAGACTGCGGCTAATCTCAATATTGAGCTTATAGATATCAATGCGTTGTGCGAGCTGATTTTAAAAAGGCTCAGACCTATTGCAAAGCAGAGGGACATTGATGTAATTCTGGAAAGCAAGCGTGAGGTAAGCGCAGAGGTAGATGAAGTAAAGCTGACCCTTGCCATCTCCAATCTGGTGGAAAATGCCATTAAGTATAACAATGAACATGGCTATGTAAAGGTATCTCTGGATGCAGATTACCAGTTTTTTACCATTGAGGTAAAGGACAACGGTCTTGGGATTCCGGAGGAGGAATTAGAGCATATTTTTGAACGGTTTTACCGGGTGGATAAATCTCATTCAAGAGAAATCGGCGGAACGGGTCTGGGTCTGTCCATAACCCGAAGCGCAATTCTTATGCACAGAGGGTTTATCAAGGTGGAGAGTGAAGAAGGAAGCGGCACTGCTTTTTTTGTGAAGATTCCGCTGACTTATATTGCAAAATAGGAGGAAGAACCATGAAAAAGTTCATATATTTATTTTTCCTCTTAGGTATAGTATTTTTGACAGGAGGCTGCCAGAAGGAGCCGGAAGAGGAAACAGAAGAGAAAACCCGGTTTTTTGTATACGTGGTGAACAAGGAAGAAACAAAAGTGGATAAATATCAGTGCTCTACCAGCCTGACGGATACAAGGAAACAATTGAATTTTCTTTTCGGATGTTTAAGAGAGGTACCGGAGGAACCGGAGATTCGGCAGACCATTACAGATGAAATGGGGTTAGAAAGTTTTTCTTTATCAGATGGAAGGCTGACGCTGCGTTTTGGGGAAGGCTATAAAAATTTAAGTCCTACCAGCGAAGTGCTTACAAGGGCGGCAATTGTCCGCACCCTTTGCCAGATTGAGGAAATAGAGTATGTTTCTTTTATGGTGGACGGAGCTGCATTGTTAGATGCAGGCGGCACCCCGGTGGGAGTTATGACGGCGGACCAGTTCGTGGATAATGAAGGGCAGGAAATCAACGCTTATGAGAAAGCAAGCATGACACTTTATTTTGCAACAGAAGACGGAGAGCATTTAAAAGCATATACAAAGGAAAAATATTATAACAGCAATATTTCCATGGAAAAGCTTGTGGTGGAACAAATCATTGCAGGCCCGGGAGAAGGCATGGGGAATCCTACGGTAAATCCCGATGTGGAGATTATCAGCGTGGCAGTCAGGGATAGGGTTTGTTATGTAAACTTGAGTGAGGAATTTCTGACGCAGATTTACAATGTTTCTGCAGAGGTCACCATATATTCTCTCGTAAATTCCCTGGTGGAACTGAATAACATCAACAAAGTGCAGATTTCAATAAACGGGGAGAATCAGATGATGTTCCGTGAGACTATGGATTTATCCACCGTCTTTGAAAGAAATCTGGAAATTATGGATTAAAGAAAGAGGAGAGAATTTATGAAAAGACCGTTATGTCTGGTCTGTCTGTCCTTTGTGCTTGCCCTGTTTCTGTTCCAGTGGCTCTTCCCCATCCCGTTGTATGAAGACAGGAAACAGGATGGGGAGGTAGTGGAACGAACCGGGCAAGTATATAAAAAGGAATACAAAAAGGAGAAGCTGCTGCTTTATTTGCAGTGTGAAAATGAACGGATTCTGTGTTATGTAAATGAAAGCAGCCCTCCAAACGAAAGTATTCCCCCAAGGCTGGGCAGCTTCATTCAGGTACGGGGCAGCTATCAAAGCTTTACCTGTGCAACAAATCCGGGACAATTCCATCAAAAGAGATATTATCAAATCTTAAATCTAAATTATTCCCTGAAAAACACAATCATCATAAAACAATCAAAAGAATATAACCCATGCAAGGAAGGGCTGTATCAAATAAAAAGAAAGCTTGCAGCAGGATATGATAATGTTCTTCCTGAAAAAGAAGCCGGCATATTAAAGGCAATGGTATTGGGAGACAAATCGGAGCTTGATACGGATATAAAGAATTTATATAAACAATCCGGAATCAGTCATGTATTAGCTATTTCCGGCCTTCATATTTCCCTTCTTGGAATGGGACTTTATAAGCTGCTGAAAAAGGCAGGGCTTCCTGTTTTTCCCAATGCCCTGTTCTGCACGGCGTTCATGGTTTTTTACGGGATGCTGATTGAAGCAGGTACTTCAGGCTTCCGGGCAATTTTTATGTTTTTTCTATATCTTGTGTCAAAGGTAATTGGAAGAACCTATGACATGCTTACAGCGCTGGCAATATCGGGAGTGCTTTTGCTGATAGAACAGCCCCTCTACACTTATCATGGGGGATTTTTGTTATCCTTTTCAGCCGTTTTAGGCATAGGGCTTCTTTCACCGGTGCTGAATCAGTTCCTGCCGGAAGAAAAGAGGAAGAATCCTATTTTAAAAAATCTTGTGGGAAGTCTTTCTGTTTCTCTTTTTTCCCTTCCGGTAACAGCTTATTATTTCTATGAATTTCCGGTTTATTCCATTTTATTAAATTTAATGATTATTCCCTTTATGAGCCTGCTGCTTCCCTGTGCAATGGCAGGAGGTGTACTGGCTCTGTGGCAGTCTGTTCCGGCAAAAGTCTTTCTTCTTCCCTGCAAGTGGATTTTAATGCTTTATGAGTGGATTTGCCAAGTGTCAATGAATCTTCCTTTCCATACTCTGATTATCGGACAACCTGCATTGTGGCAGATATTATTTTTTTATGGCGTGGTTACTGTGATTATATGTTACCATTCTAAGTGGAAAAAAAGTATGTCCATATTATTGCTGACAGGTTCAATAGCCATATTATGCTTTCGGATGGAAAAAAATACAGAAATCACCATGCTGGACGTGGGACAGGGGGACAGCATTTTTGTACAGGAGCAGGGAGGCTTTACTTTTTTAATGGATGGGGGAAGCAGCGACGTTTCCGGGGTCGGAACTTATCGCATACTGCCTTTTTTAAAATCAAAGGGCGTCCGCGAGCTTACGTATGCTTTTGTTACTCATCCGGACAGCGACCATTACAACGGAATACTGGAATGTCTGGAGCAAAGCAGGGAAAGCGGCGTCCGTATCAGGTATCTGGCAGTTTCTGACCTTGCTTTGGAGAAAGAAGAAAAAGCATATGAAAAATTATTCCTGGCAGCCGGGAAAGCAGGTACGAAAGTTGTTTGCATAAGTGAAGGCGACATGTTAAAATGTAATAAAATCACATTGACTTGTCTATATCCCGGAAAAGAAGCGGCTCCAAAGGATAAAAACGGGGAATCTCTTATGTTCCTTATGGAAGCAGAGGGAGTAAGGATGCTTTTTACGGGAGATGCGGGAATGGAAGAGGAAGAACAGATTCTTAGGAAAATCAGGGGAATACATATTCTGAAAACAGGACATCACGGCTCTGAGTCTTCTACGGGAATGCCGCTGCTAAAGGCGGCAAAACCGGACATTGCCATTATCTCATGCGGCAGGAACAATTCCTATGGACATCCGGGAAAGAAAACGTTAAAGCGGCTTTCTGACGTTCCTTCCCGAGTACTGGTAACCGCCAGAACAGGAGCCATTAAAATAACGATAAGCAAACACGGCTATCAGATTGAGACCTATTGCGGGGAATGAGAAAAGTCTATCCCAGCGGTGGGAAAGAACAGGTGAAGACATTGCAGCGAATCAATCAGGATATCAAAACGGGACAGTTTCAGCAAATCTATCTTCTGACAGGAGAAGAGGATTATCTGCGGAATCAATATAAAAACAGGCTTAAGGCGGCATTGCTCGGAGAAGGCGACCGGATGAACTTAAATGTTTTTACGGGAAAGGAGGCAACCCCTCAGGCGATTATAGATATGGCAGAAACCATGCCTTTCCTTTCAGAAAGAAGAGTCATCCTTTTGGACAATACAGGATTGTTAAAAGGCTCTCAGGAGATGCTGGCTGAATATTTTAAAGAGCCGGCAGCTACCGCTTTTTTTGTCATTGCCGAAAAGGAAGCGGATAAAAGAAGCCGGCTGTATAAGGCAATCCGGCAGAAAGGATATGTGTGTGAATTTAACGAACAGGATGAGAGTACACTGAAAAAGTGGATTCGCCAGTCCGTTGCAAAAGAAAACAAGCAGATGGAGGAGCGGGCGCTGGCATTGTTTTTAAATAAGACAGGTACGGATATGTCCGGAATCAGAACAGAGCTTGAAAAGCTTTTGTGCTATTGTCAGGACAAGGAAGTCATATCGGCAGCAGATGTGGAAAATATTACGACGGAACGGATTGCCAACCGGATTTTCGATATGATACGTGCCGTGGCAGAAGGGAAACAGAAGCAGGCGTTGGATTTGTATTATGACCTGCTGGCATTAAAGGAGCCGCCCATGCGCATTCTTGCCCTGCTGGCAAGACAGTTTCAAATGATGCTTCTGATAAAAGGGCTTTTGGAAAAGGGACATGACAGCCGATACATAGGAGAAAAAGCAGGCCTGCAGCCTTTTATTGCCAAAAAGTATATGGACCAGGCAAGAGGATTTAAGAGCCATATGTTAAGAATGGCAGTGGAAGATTGCGTTCAGGCTGAAGAAGACGTAAAGACGGGAAAATTAAATGATATTATCAGTATTGAACTTCTTATTATCAAGTTCAGCAATTTAAAAGCAGCCCGTTAACATGCAAATGAAAGGGGAAAGGACACAATGCAGATTATTATTCTTATTATTATCATTGCAGTAGTCATAAACAGCAATAAGAAAAAAGAAGCAAATTCTAAAAAAAGCGGTTCCGGCCAGAGTGGAACCGCTTATCAATCCGGAACCGGTAATGTTTATTCTGCAGACAGAAACGGCACATTACAAAGCAGCACAGCGTTAAACCGTATGCAAAATGGAAGCAGGCCGGCAGCTGACAGGAATGCAAGCCATACACCTGTAAATACGAAGCCGGAAAAGGAACAAAAGCAGGAATCGGTTGTGGAGTATTTAAATAAAAAGGCAGCGGAAGACCAGGCGGAACATTTAGAGGAGGAAAGGCAGGCTGCTATCAGACATAAGAAAATGTATGGAAATGCAAAGGTAGGGGGAAGGTTAATGTTAGGAGATGCCATTCCAAGAGGAATGATGAAGGTGGATTGTACTTATTGCGGTGCTGAAAACCTGTTAAAGCCCGGAGACAGAGGAAACTGCCTCTGCTATTTCTGCAGGACAAAGCTGTAGCTGATTAATAAAATTTATCAGGTGGAAAATTTATTCCTGCGAGCAACGAGCCAAGTGATTGCGCGCAAGCATTTGGCGACTGCCGCAAGGGTTAAAGACCCCGCCCCCCTGGGGCGTTTCAAGTTTGATGCCCCGTTGCTTGCGGCGGGGTCTTTGACTTTTGGAAAGAGGAAAAGAGCAGGTATGGAATAATAGCACAGAATATTGTACAAAATATTGACGATACTATGGATGTGGAATATATTATATTCAAAGGAATGTTATTATATGATAGCAACAAATTTTTCTAATGTGAGGAACAATTTTAAAGAAGTTTGTGATCGGGTTGTACATGATTCTGATATTGCAATAATTACAAGAAAAAATGATGAAAATGTTGTGCTTATGTCTCAGGCACAGTAGGATAATCTGATGGAAAATCTTCATATAAGAGAAAGCAAAGCGAATTATGAGTGGTTAAAAGAATCCATCAAACAGGCTGAAGATGGACAAGAAAATTATCAAAAAAATTAATGAACTTATTAAAGATATAAAAAGGAATCCATTTGAAGGGATCGGAAAACCAGAACCATTAAAATATGGTTTGGCTGGAAAGTGGAGCAGAAGAATAACTGATGAACATAGGCTGGTTTATCAAGTGGAAGGAAATAATTTGATAGTATTTACTTGTAGATATCATTATTGAAAAAAAGAGGACTGCATAGTCCTTTTTTTTGTACACCTTTTTTTATAAAATGCAGGTATATTCCAAGAGCAAGGCAAAATTATGGCTGCGGGGGTGTTCCGCAATTTCCGGGAAGTCATATTATAAAGGAGGGAAATCAATATGAAAAGGAAAAAGAAAAGGAGCAATCGGGACTTTGTTCTAATGACAGCAGTTCTTCTTTTTGTGACAGCATTGTCCGTGACGAAAACAGTATACAGCAAGGATGCGGATATATACGGATTAAATGACTGCCGCATAAAGGAACAGGAGCAGGAATGTCTTTTGCAGATAAGGACGGTTTTGGGAGGATACCGATGTAAAGAAAGCGGAGTCACCATGACCAAGGTGATTGACAGAGATGGAAACAGACAGTACAGGGTAATGATTCATCATAAGAAGATTAAAGAGATGGATTTGGCAGAAAAAGAAGAATTAAAAAGGGATTTGGAGAAAATAGGATTCCCGCAGGAAAATTTCTGTATATCCTATGAATTTCTTCTTTAAAACCTGACAAGAAATACATGACAACCAATTGCTTAGGGATTATAATATAACGTATCGGAAACCTTGTGTGACTTCCAGGGTCGTACAAAGCTGTATAAAGGAGATAAGTTATGAGAAATAATCCAAAGCCATATGAAATTTATGAGCATTTTAAAGGAAACAGGTATCAGATTATTACAATGGCACAGCATTCTGAAACGGAAGAAGACATGGTAGTCTATCAGGCGCTGTACGGAGAATATAAGATGTATGTCCGTCCCCTTTCCCGGTTTATGGGAATGGTAGATGAAAAGAAATATCCGGAAAAAAAGGGACAGTACCGCTTTCAAAAGGTAACGGAAGAAATGCCGGAGGAAAAAGGACAGCCGCAGACAGCAGAATCAGCTGCTGAAAAGAAAGCATTGGAAGCTGTGAGCAGTATAAGGGAAGAGAAAGCATCAGAAACTGTGAGCGGGGCAGGTGAAGAGGAAACGTTGGAAGCTGTGAATCACGCAGGCAAAACAGAAGCCTCAGAAAGCGGAGAAAACGGAGACGAAATAAGCATAGACCCCATGGTAATGGATTTTCTGGATGCAGATACCTATGAAGAAAGATTAAATATTTTGGCGGCACTTCATCACAGGATTACAAACGACATGATAAACACCATGGCGATTTCTGTGGATGTTGAAATTGAAGATGGTCCTATTGAGACAAGATACGAAGAATTAAAGCATTGCATTATCACCTTCCAGAAATACCAGTGCAGCCGTATGCGCTGATGTAAGGGCGGGAATAAATGCCGTATTTTTCAAAGCGCTTCCAAAATATGATTTTGCTTTCAAAATGCTCAAGATATTATATAGCTAAAAGCAGTGAACAGTATGATTATTTTGGAGGTATTTTATGGCATATAACTTGAAAAACAAATTAGTGGTAGGAGTAAGTTCCAGGGCGCTGTTCGATTTAACTATGGAAAATGACATTTATGAAAAAGAGGGAATGGAAGCCTATTGTCAGTATCAAATGGCTCATGAAGAAGATGTTTTGCTGCCGGGACCGGGGTTTTCCTTAATCAGTGCATTGCTAAAGCTCAATGAGCTTCCGGGGAATGAAGGCAGGGTAGAGGTAATTATCATGTCCAGAAGCAGTACGGATGCCTCTTTGCGGATATTCCATTCCATCAGACATTACGGGCTCCCTGTTACAAGGGTGGTGCTGTCAGGAGGCGGTTCTCCGGTTCCTTACTTAAATGCCCTTAAAGCGGATTTGTTTTTGTCGGCAAATGAAGAGGATGTGCAAAGCGCCGTAGACCATGGCATTGCCGCCGGGATGATTATAAACGGGAGCATTCATGAATATCAAAAAAACAGGGATTTGAAACAGATTCGGATAGCCTTTGACGGAGATGCCGTGCTGTTTACCGATGAGTCGGAAAAGCTTTTTCAGAAAAGCGGACTTGAGGCTTTTGAAGAAAATGAGAGAGAGCAGGCGGCAAATCCCTTAGAGGAAGGGCCCTTTGCAAAGTTCTTAAAGACTATTTCCCGGATTCAAAAGGAATTTGCAGGGCAAAAGGCTCCTATCCGGACGGCTCTTGTAACATCCAGATGCGCTCCGGCACATGAGCGGGTCATCCGCACACTGCGGGCATGGAATGTACAGGTTGACGAGGCATATTTCCTTGGAGGGATTTCCAAGAAGGATGTGCTAAAGGCTTTTGATGCCCAGATATTCTTTGACGACCAGATGATTCATGCCCTTGACGCTTCGGAGGTAGTCCCCTCTGCAAGAGTGCCCTATAGAAATTCTGCATAAAGAAACGGGAAAGCCGCTGCCGAACTGTTACGGAACAGGAGAAAAGATGGAATATAAAAGAATCGCGGCAGGCCGGTTTGTGGAAAGACCAAACCGGTTTATTGCCTATGTGGATATTGAAGGAAAAAAAGAAATCTGTCATGTGAAAAATACAGGAAGGTGCAGGGAGCTTTTGATAAAAGGCTGCAGGGTATATCTGGAGGAAAGCGATAATCCTGCCAGAAAGACAAAATACGATTTGATTGCAGTGGAAAAAGGAAGCCTTCTTATCAATATGGATTCAAATGCTCCCAACCAGGCGGTAAAGGAATGGCTGCAGGAGCCGGAATGTCCGGTCTGCGGCGGAGAAGAGAAGGTTTTCATAAAGCCGGAATGCAAATATGGCAATTCCAGATTTGATTTTTATATTGAGGCGGGGGACAGAAAAATATTTATGGAAGTAAAGGGAGTTACTTTAGAGGAGAAAGGCGTGGTCAGGTTTCCGGACGCCCCGTCAGAAAGAGCCGTAAAGCATGTGGAGGAGCTTATTTCGGCAATGGAAGAAGGATATGAGGCTTATGTGATGTTTGTTATCCAGATGAAAGGAGCCGTCTGCTTTCAGCCAAATACAGCCACCCATCCGGAATTTGCCGCCATTTTGCAAAAAGCCGCCCGGAAAGGGGTAAACGTGCTGGCATATGATTGTCTGGTAACAAAAAATTCCATGAAAATTCACAAACCGGTAAAAGTCTGTCTGAAAGAGCCGTAAGGCAGAATAAATTTACACTTAGGAAGAAAAATAATAAATATTAAGAAATAATTTATTGATTTTAGGGAAAATATGAGTAAACTAGAGTATATTGTAAAACCACTGCTACAGTGGTTTTTAGAAAATCAAAGGTCTCTTCCGTGGAGGGACGAGCCGGAGCCTTACCGTGTCTGGGTTTCGGAAATTATGCTGCAGCAGACAAGAGTGGAAGCTGTTAAGCCATATTTTAATCGTTTTTTAGAAGAACTGCCTACCATCGCCCATCTGGCGGAGGCAAGTGAGGATAAGCTGTTAAAGCTTTGGGAAGGGCTTGGCTATTATAACCGGGTGCGCAATATGCAAAAGGCTGCGGGAATCGTTATGGAAACATACGGAGGGAAAATGCCTGCCGATTATGAGCTTTTATTAAAGCTGCCGGGAATCGGCAGCTATACGGCAGGAGCAGTTGCTTCTATTTCCTATGGCATACCGGTGCCGGCTGTGGATGGCAATGTGCTCAGAGTGCTTTCACGGGTAACAGGGGATGAAAGCGACGTGCTGCACCCTTCCACAAAGAAAAAGTACGAAGAGCTGTTAAGGGAAGTCATGCCGGAGGATAAAGCAGGCATGTTCAATCAGGCGCTGATGGAATTAGGAGCCATTGTGTGCGTGCCAAACGGAGAGCCAAAATGCATACAGTGTCCGTGGAAGGAATTTTGCGTGGCAAGGAAAGAAGGACTGATTGGCATAATTCCAAGAAAGTCTAAAAAGAAGCCAAGGAAGATTGAAGAGAAAACAATACTAATCATCCGCCATGGCGATGAAACAGTCATCAGAAAGCGGCCCGAAAAGGGACTGCTGGCAGGGCTTTACGAATTTCCGTCCATGGAAGGAAACAGAAGTGAAAAAGAAGTCTTAGACTATCTGGAGAGCTTGGGCTACAGACCTCTTCATATAAAGCAGTTAGAAAAGGCAAAGCATATTTTTTCCCATATTGAATGGCATATGACAGGATATGCCGTAAAGGTGGAAGAAATGGATTTTATGAAAAAAGATGCGGGAAATGAAAGGGGAGAAAACCCCGGCAGGGGAAAGGGGCACCTGCTTGTACCGCCGGAGGAAATCAATCAAAAATATGCCATTCCCTCCGCTTTTGAAGCATACAGCAAGTATGCGGACATTCAGCTTGGGATAAAACAAAAGAAAGTATAAGGAAAGAGAGAGCATGAATTATGAAACTGTTATCGATTGTCGTACCATCTTATAATTCACAGGATTATCTGGAACGCTGTGTGGATTCCCTTTTAATTGGGGATGAAGACGTGGAGGTTTTAATTGTGGATGATGGCTCCACGGACAGGACGGCAGAAATTGCAGATGCCTATGAAGCCAAATATCCGGAAATCGTCCGTGCCATCCATAAGGAAAACGGAGGGCATGGCTCTGCCGTTAATACAGGATTGGAACATGCAAGGGGGCTGTATTTTAAAGTTGTGGACAGCGACGACTGGGTAAAGTACAGCGCATACAAACAGATTCTGGACACATTAAGGAAGCTTGCAGGAGGCGAAAAGGTGCTGGATATGCTTATCAGCAATTTCGTATATGAAAAGGAAGGGGAAAAGCGGAAAAAAGTGGTGGCTTTTAGAAATGCCCTTCCTGAAAACACTATGTTCACCTGGGATGAGACAAAGCATTTCCATAAGGCACAGAATATTTTAATGCATTCCGTCATTTATCGGACAAAGCTTTTAAAGGACTGCGGCTTAAAGCTGCCGGAGCACACCTTTTATGTGGACAATATTTTTGTGTTTGAACCACTTCCTCATGTGCGCAATATGTACTATCTGGATGTGAATTTCTACCGTTATTATATTGGAAGGGAAGACCAGTCCGTTAATGAGAAGGTCATGATAAGCCGTATCGACCAGCAGCTTAAGGTAAATAAAATGATGGTGGATTATTACGTATCCACCAAAATCCCCAATGAAAAGGCTGCAAAATATATGTTAAAATATCTGGACATTATTACCACCGTTTCCTCCATTATGCTGATTCTGGCAGACACAGAAGAGGCTTTGGAAAAGAAAAATGAGCTGTGGCAATATATTAAGGAACAGGATAAGAGGCTGTTTTTAAAGATGCGCCTGGGGTTCCTTGGGGGCACCATGAACCTGCCGGGGAAAAGCGGAAGGAAGATATCAGAAGGGCTTTACAGAGTGGCAAGGAGATTCGTACAGTTTAATTAAAACCGTTTAGTTTGCCATGCATTGCGGGGAAGCGGACCCGGAGAAAGAGGTGCAGGAGCTTTTCCGACATGAAAAACAGGAATGTGGATAAGAAACAGGAACATGGATGAAAGACAAGTACAGAAAATGAAGTGGATTTTTTTTGTGGAAGATGATTTGAGTTTAATAAGCGGTCTTACCTTTGCGGTGAAAAAGCAGGGATATGAGATTGACGTTGCCCGTACAAGGCTGGAAGCAGAAGCATTATGGGCAGATGAAAAATATGATTTGGTGATTCTGGATGTATCGCTTCCTGACGGCTCCGGATTTGATATGTGCAGGCAGATACGAAAGACCTCAAAGGTTCCCATTATGTTTCTCACTGCTGCGGATGAGGAAACGGATATCATCATGGGGCTGGACATGGGTGCAGATGATTATATTACGAAGCCTTTCAAGCTGGCAGTGTTTTTATCAAGAATCAATGCGCTGCTGCGCAGAAGCGATAATTTCAGCCAGTCAGGGGCAGAGCTTTCTTCTAACGGCATTACCCTGCGGTTATTAAAAGGGGAAGGGTATAAAAACGGAAAACCTCTTGACCTGACGTCAAGCGAATACAAGCTTTTATGTCTTTTTATGGAAAATCCGGACATAGTGCTTTCAGGGGAACAGATTTTAGGCAGCCTGTGGGACATAAATGAAAACTTTATAGATAACAAAACGCTTACGGTATATATCCGCAGGCTGCGCATGAAGATTGAAGACAATCCCGGAGAGCCGGAGAAAATCGTAACGGTCCGGGGCATGGGCTATAAATGGAATACTGTTTATTGAGGTGTAGGATGAAGATTTTTACGAACCAGAAAATAAAAGGGCTGTTTATCCGGATTTTGTCATGCATTCTCCTGTTCGTGCTGCTTTCAGCGGCACTTATGGTTTGGGGCTTAAAAGAAAGGGCTTTCTATATTCTGTTTTGCGCTGTGTGCATGGGAATTGCAATTCTGTTTTTCTGTTACGGGTATTTTAAAGAGCAGAACCGGATTATGGAGGAGGCGGCAGGGCAGGTCCGCCAATATATTTCCGGTGACCGGAGCGCCCGCATTGAATGCAATGAGGAGGGGGAGCTGTACAGGCTGTTTTATGAGGTGAATTCCTTAGCTGCCACTTTAAATGCCCAGGCGGAAAAGGAAGGAAGAATGAGAAAATTCCTGAAAAATACCATATCGGATATTTCCCATCAGTTGAAAACACCCCTTGCCGCCCTGAATATTTATAACGGCATTATACAGGCGGAGGCTTTGGAACAGGAAGCGCAGGACATTAAAGAATTTTCTGATTTGTCCGAAAGAGAGCTTGACCGGATAGAGACCCTTGTACAGAATCTTCTGAAAATTGCAAGATTTGATGCGGGAACTGTTGTGATAGAGGGAAAACCGGAAAATATTTCTGAAATGATGGCAGATGTGAAAAAGCATTTTTTGTATCGTGCCAAAGAGGAGGGCAAAGAAATTGTCTTAAAGGGCAACGAAGCCCTTTCTTTTTTTTGTGACAAAAGCTGGATTGTGGAAGCGGTGGGCAATATCGTTAAAAATGCCCTTGACCATACGGAAAGGGGACAATATGTCCGGATTGAATGGGGACAGTCGGTATCTGCTGTCTGGATAACCATAAAGGATAATGGGAGAGGCATCAGAGAGGAAGATTTGTATCATATTTTCAAAAGATTTTACAGAAGCAGGTATTCCAAGGACACTCAGGGCATAGGACTTGGGCTTCCGCTGGCAAAAACCATAGTGGAAGCCCATAACGGTACTATAGAGGTTGACAGCAGGCAGGGCGACGGGACTTCTTTTGCGATAAATTTCCTGATTCCTACAAAATTGTAGTCTGGCTGTAATATTCATGTAGTATTCATGTGCTATTCTTTCTATTGAAAAAACGTAACAGTTCAGCCCTCAGTTTTCCCACGCAGGAATCAGGAGCGGCAGCCGGCAGAAAATGTTTCTGCGTCGCCACGCTCCCGTTCCCGATTCCTGCGTGGGAAAACTAAGAGCTGAACTGTTACGAGAAAACATCATTCAGAAAGAGGTGCATGAATCTATGAATTTATTAGAGGTCAACAAAATATGCAAGACTTACGGAAGCGGCGAGACAGCCGTACAGGCATTGAGGAATGTGAGTTTTTCCGTTTCAAAGGGAGAATATGTGGCAATTGTGGGGGAATCCGGCTCCGGAAAGAGTACGCTGCTTAATATGATTGGCGCATTGGACGCACCCACAGCCGGAAAGGTGCTGATTGACGGCAAGGATACCTTTTCCATGAAGGAAAGCAAGCTTACTATTTTCCGAAGAAGGAACATCGGGTTCATTTTCCAGGCATTTAACCTTATTCCCGAGTTGACTGTGGAACAGAACATTATTTTCCCCGTACTGCTGGACTATCAGAAGCCGGACCGGGGCTATCTGGAGGAGCTTCTTACGGTGCTGAACCTGCAGGAACGCCGTCACCATCTGCCAAGCCAGTTATCCGGCGGACAGCAGCAGAGGGTGGCAATCGGGCGGGCGCTGATTACCAGACCGTCCCTGATTCTGGCGGATGAGCCTACGGGAAATCTGGACACGCAAAACAGCAGGGAGGTAATTGCCCTGTTAAAAGAAGCGGCAAAAAAATATGCCCAGACCATTATTATGATTACCCATAACCGCACCATTGCCCAGAACGCTGACAGGGTGCTGCAGGTATCCGACGGTGTGCTCACTGATTTGGGGAGGTGTGCGGAATGAAAAGTTATTTAAGCCTGATTTCCATTTCTCAAAGAACCCGCAGGAAATTCAACCGCCTGACACTGATTTGCATTGTCCTTGCAGTGTTTCTTGTAACCACCTGCTTTTCCATAGTGGATATCTGGACGGAGGGGGAAGAGAAAAGCACCATAAGGCGTCACGGAAATTATCATATTATTTTAAACGGCATATCACAGGAGGAAGCAGAGCAGATAGCAGGAGAGGAACAGGTGGCTGCCGCAGCATGGTGTCGGACAGCCGGCCAGAAGGAAGACAGGGGGTATCGGATAAACGGGAAAAGAATCGTTTTATACGGAGCGGAGCCCTCATATATAAATGATATAAGAAATTATGAGACAGAAGGAGCTTATCCTGAGAATGAAAAGGAGCTGATGCTGAGCCGGGATGCAAAAGAGAAGCTTGGAATCCATACGGGTGACAGCATCGCCATCCATACAAACGCAGGTGATTTTGCTTACACAGTATCAGGCTTTTGCGGAGATGATACGCAATATAATACTGATATAGACGGCGTATGCGGATATATGACAATCAATGGACTGGAAAATATATGCGCTGCCGGCAATGAGGAAGGAAGTCCGGTATATTATATTCAGTTTGCAGAAGGAACCGGACTCAAAGAGGCCATTGCCGATGTAAAAGCCCGGTATGGCTTAAGCGGGGAACAGGTCAGGGAAAATACCTTCGTTCTTGCGCTGTCAGGAGAAAGCAACAACAAGAGCATGAATGAAATGTATTATCTGGCGGCAGCAGTGTTTCTAATGATATTGATTGCCGGAGTGCTGATGATTTCAAGCTGCATGAACAGCAATGTGTCCCAGAGAACAAAGTTTTTCGGCATGATGCGCTGCATTGGTGCCAGCAGGAAACAGGTGCTGCATTTCGTCCGGCTGGAAGCCCTGAACTGGTGTAAGACTGCTGTTCCAATCGGTCTTGGATTAAGCATTGCATTCACATGGATTTTATGCATAGTGCTGAAAAATCTGGTGGGCGGCGAGTTTTCCGAGTTTGCCTTCCGGCCAAGCCTGACAGCCATTATCTGCGGAGTTTTGGTAGGCGTGGTAACCGTGCTGCTGGCGGCGCATGCACCTGCAAAGCGTGCGGCAGCCATATCTCCCGTGTCAGCGGTAACCGGCAGCGGGGATTCCGAAAAAAAGCTTTCCCATGCAGCCAATACCCGTATTTTCAAGGTGGAAACCGCCCTTGGTGTTTATCATGCAGCGGCGGCAAAGAAAAATCTGATTTTAATGTGCATGTCATTTGCGTTTATGGTGATTTTATTTTTCGTTTTCTTTGGAATTATTGAAATTGTAAAGAAGGTTATTCCGTCTGGAAGTGATTTTAATCCCGAAATATCCATTGTGGCTGCTGATAATACTAATTCAATCGAGAAAAGCCTGAAGGATGAAATCAATCGTCTTCCCGGTGTGAAGGCTGCCTTTGGCAATCGTATGGTTTATGACGTGCCTGCATTCATTAACGGCAGTGAGGGAAGCATTGATTTGATATCCTATGATGAATACATGCTTGGTCTTTCAAAGAAATCCGTGGCAAGCGGCGATATATCAAAAATTACCGGCAATACCAATTATGCAATGACTATTTTTGCCATGGACAGCCGCTTAAAAGTCGGTGATAAAATCAAAGTAGGGGATACGGAACTGGAAATTGCCTGTGTTTTATCGGAGGGTATCGGAACTGAAAACCGTCCTGCGGTTGTCTGTACGGAGGAAACCTTTTCAAGGATTACAGGTATAGAAAATTACTTGATGCTGAATGTACAGTTTACAAACAAGATAACAGAGAAAACAGTAGAGACGATTCGGACTCTGGCCGGCAAAAATGAATTTGCAGACCGGCGCCAGGACAATGCAACCGTCTATTCCTCCTATTGGGTGCTGCGGCTTGCAGCTTATGGCTTTCTGGCAATTGTTTCCCTGATTACTGTTTTTAACATTATGAACAGCATTTCCATGAGCGTGTCGGCAAAAATGAAACAGTACGGCGCCATGCGTGCAGTAGGAATGAGCACGGGCCAGATGACGAAGATGATTGCCGCAGAAGTAGTAACCTATGCTCTGGGCGGGCTGTTTATTGGCAGTCTGGCAGGAATCTGCCTTCACCGGTTTATCATAGTGAAGGTGCTCATCTCACATTTCGGAGGAGTATGGAAATTCCCGCTGCAGCCGCTTGTGATCGTAATCGGAATTGTTGCGGCATCATGCTTTCTGGCAATTAACGCTCCGGCAAAGCGCATGAGGGATATGGCAGTGACGGAGACGATTAATGAATTGTAAATAGTTTTGCCGGATTGTTTCCCGGATTTGATTGACAGCGACATAAAAGAATTAGAAGCCGAGCTTGTGCAGTTAGCATAATTAAAAATACAAAGCAATAGAATTTAAATATTCAAATGACTGCATACGAAAGAGCAGAGTAAAGGCGCATGGAACAAAAAACCATGCGCCTTTTTCACGGAGTTTTAAGAAAGCTGCCCGTTCTCTTTCACGTGCCTAAAGAATATTCCCACACCGGGCCTGTAAACAAGCAGATACATAATCACCGACAATGCCAAAGCCGTAAATACATCAAAAACAGAATGCTGTTTGATGAATACGGTGGATAAAACAATGGAAATACATAGAACAAGGGAAACAATCTGGATTCCTTTGTGTTTCTTTAAGGTTTCATTTTCCATAATGGCGGTGTGTGCCATAAGGGAATTGTAGCAGTGGATGCTTGGAAACAGGTTGGTAGGGGTATCAATAGTGTACATGGTTTTTATAAGCCCGGTAAAAATATTATCTCTTTCAAAGGCAAGGGGCCGCAGGTCATGACCGTTTGGAATGAGAAAAGAAATCAGAAGAAAAAGCGTCATTCCTGTGCCCAATGTAATGCACAGCTTATAATAATCTGTTTTATCAAGGAAAATAAAAGTGATTACCGTTGCTGCAATGTAGGGAAACCAGAGATAATAAGGGATTACAAAGTATTCAATAAAGGGAATATAGTCGTCTAACCGCATATGCACTAAGGCAAAGTCCGTGGTGACGGTTCTTTCCAGATAGGAAAAGGCAAGCATGTAAAAAGGAAAATATAAAAGGGGCAGCATGGCATGCCTGTATTTTTTCAGAAAATTCAGTATGTTATTATTCAAGTTGATTACCTGCTTTCATTTTTTTTGTAGAATCAGAGTTTTGTAAATAATACTTGTAAACAATTCTTCTTCTATTTTATAATCAGTTTTTTTCCTGTCAATAATATTATAGAAAAATTCATTTTATTTTCATGGAAAATTTGGTTTTCACCCACAAAAAATTGTGATATACTTTTAAACGGTAGCATTTTACATAAAAATCGGAGGTAACAATATGTATTCATTAGACGAAGTAAAAAATGTGGACCCTGAAATCGCAGAAGCAATCGTAGCAGAGCAGGAAAGGCAAAACAGCCACATTGAGCTGATTGCATCAGAAAACTGGGTGAGCAAAGCGGTTATGGCGGCAATGGGAAGCCCCCTTACAAATAAATATGCGGAAGGCTATCCGGGCAAAAGATATTACGGAGGCTGCGACTGCGTGGATGTAGTGGAAAATCTGGCAATTGAAAGGGCAAAAGAGTTGTTTGGCTGTGAATATGCCAACGTGCAGCCACATTCCGGAGCCCAAGCAAACATGGCGGTACAGTTTGCAGTATGTGAGCCGGGCGATACGATTATGGGCATGAACCTGGCACATGGAGGACACCTGACTCATGGAAGCCCGGTGAATATGTCCGGTAAATATTTCCATATTGTTCCTTACGGTGTAAATGATGAAGGATTTATTGACTATGACGAGCTTCGCAGGATTGCGCTGGAGTCAAAGCCCAAGATGATTATTGCAGGCGCTTCCGCTTATGCAAGGGCAATCGACTTTAAGAAATTCCGTGAGGTTGCGGACGAAGTTGGCGCAGTTCTTATGGTGGACATGGCTCATATAGCAGGTCTGGTAGCGGCAGGCTTACATGAAAGCCCAATCCCCTATGCGGATGTGGTTACCACCACCACCCACAAAACATTGAGGGGCCCAAGGGGCGGATTGATTCTTGCCAACAAAGAAGCTGCAGAAAAATACAACTTTAATAAGGCTATTTTCCCCGGTATTCAGGGCGGACCGCTTATGCATGTGATTGCAGCAAAGGCTGTCTGCTTTAAGGAAGCCTTATCGGATGAATTTAAGAAATACCAGCAGGGTGTAATCGACAACGCTCAGGCGCTTTGCAAAGGACTGATGGACAGAGGAATCAAAATTGTATCCGGCGGTACGGACAACCATTTAATGCTTGTGGATTTGACCAACTTTGAGCTTACAGGCAAGGAAGTGGAAAAGCTTTTGGATGCGGCACACATTACCGCCAACAAAAATACCATACCAAATGACCCTAAATCTCCTTTTGTAACAAGCGGTATTCGTTTAGGTTCGCCGGCAGTTACTTCCAGGGGAATGAATACAGAAGATATGGATAAGATTGCAGAAGCAATTGCGCTTGTTATTAAAGGCGGAGAAGAAAAAGTAGCAGAGGCTCAGGCAATTGTAAAAACCCTTACGGACAAATATCCTCTTATTTAGTGATATTGGCAGATATTTTCAGAGCATCTGATTTATGAGAATATTTTGAAAGTCTATGGGTTTTGCAAATGTCTGGACTAATATTAGGAAGAATGGGAGCGTGTAAAAATGGGGGAACTTCAATTAGGAGATTCCAGGGAATTTTCCGGAGAGTATAAAATGGGATTTTTTTCCTCTCCTGAGCATATCAGCGTGAATATCAGCGTTGAAAAGGTTTGGGGCAGGGGATATCGGGAGCTGGGAAACGGAAAACATGAAATTACAGATTTCCGATATGCTTTCTCCCAGATAACTAAAGTTACCGGAAGCCAGTTTGATAAAAAGCCCTGTAGCATGATTGTGTTTAACGAAAGGGATAATATTTATCTGCCGGGAATCAATGTGCTGACGCCTACATTGGAAAGCGCGGTTAATCAATTCAGGGACCTGCTTCTTGAGAAAGAGACGGAAGAAATTAAGAGGCTGATTCTTGGAGGGGCATTTACAAAGGACGGCAGGACGCAGCTTCAGGACGAAATACAGCTGTTTAAAGAAACGGTTGAGAGGCTGAAGGAATTAAAAAGACAGGGCTTCATAAATCCTTTGGAATATTCAGAACTCCGTACAAAATTGATGGATTTTTATGCTTAGCGGCATATATGGTGAATGCTGTATATGCAGTTTAGTCCGGGTACTTAATAAGAAAAGAATGGGAAAAGTACGAAGAATGTTTCCTGAATTGGAGACAGGCTTCGTACTTTTTGGTTTTAGGCATTGTATTTATAATTGATAATTTAACATTTTTCACAACCCCCCTTGCGTCTTTTTGTCTATTATGCTACAATATCCCTCGGTGGCAAACAAATGTCCGTCAAGGAAAAACAAACAAAAACAACTGTATTTCCCAAGCGGACAAGCAATAAAAGTACATATGCTGCCGGCAAAAAGAAACCGGACAGCCATTTGAGGTGCGATGTGGAAAGTACGGGATATTTTGTAGTAAAACAAAGAGCCCTGCCGGAAGTGCTGCTAAAGGTAGTGGAAGCAAAACGAATGCTGGAATCGGAAAAGGCCCATTCTGTACAGGAAGCTGTTGACAAGGTTGGAATCAGCAGAAGCTCTTTTTACAAGTACAAAGAGGACATTTTTCCGTTTCATGATACTACGGAGGGCAAGACTGTCACCATGACAGTACAGATGGATGACCAGCCGGGACTGTTGTCGGATGTGTTGAAAATTATAGCGGTCTTTGGCGCCAATATTTTGACAATTCATCAAAGCATTCCCATTAACGGAGTGGCATCCTTAAGTGTAAGTGTGCAGGTACTATCTACCACCCAGGACATGTCGGCAATGATAGACCGGGTGGAAAGAAAAGAAGGCGTTCATTACGTGAAAATAATAGCTAAGGAGTAAAGAGATGATAAAAACAGCGGTATTAGGATACGGAACAGTAGGAAGCGGTATTGTAGAGGTTATTAAGACAAATCAGGAAATGGTCAACAAAAAGGCCGGAGTGGATATTGATGTAAAATATATTCTGGATTTAAGGGATTTCCCCGGAGACCCTTATGAAAATCTGGTAGTGCATGATGTGGAAGCCATCTTAAATGATGAGGAAGTTTCCATTGTCTGTGAGGCTATGGGAGGCATTGAGCCTGCCTATACATTCTCCAAAAGGGCGCTTATGGCAGGGAAAAGCGTATGTACCTCCAACAAGGAGCTGGTGGCAAAGCATGGTCCGGAGCTTTTACAGATTGCAAGAGAGCATAACTGCAACTATCTGTTTGAAGCAAGCGTGGGAGGCGGTATTCCTATTATCCGCCCGATCAATTCTTCCCTGACACCGGAAAGGATTGAAGCCATTACGGGTATTTTAAACGGTACCACCAATTATATTTTGACAAAAATGGAAAGAGAAGGCTCTGATTTTTCAGAGGTGTTAAAGGAAGCACAGGAAAAGGGCTATGCGGAAAGAAATCCGGAAGCAGATGTGGAGGGCTACGATGCGTGTCGTAAAATAGCTATTTTATCCTCGCTTGTATATGGAAAGACTGTAAATTTTGAAGATATTTATACAGAAGGCATTACTAAAATTTCCACAAGAGATTTTGTTTATATGAAACAGATGGATTCCACCATCAAGCTTCTCGGCATGAGCAGGCATGTGGACGGAAAATATTTTGCCATGGTTGCCCCCTTTGTGATTCACAGGGATAATGCTCTTTACAGCGTCAATGACGTGTTCAATGCCATTCTGGTAAAAGGGAACACTTTGGGAGAAACTATGTATTATGGTAAGGGAGCAGGAAAGCTTCCTACGGCAAGCGCAGTCGTTTCTGATGTGATTGACTGTGCAAAGCATATCGGCAAAAATATTTTCTGTTTTTGGGACCCTGAAAAATTACAGCTTGCAGGAATAGAGGATGCAAAAAGAAGATTTTTTGTAAGAGTAGAAGGCAGTGACAGGGCAAAGACGGAAGCTGTTTTCGGAAAAGTAAGCTTTCTGGATGGAGGATTTTCTGATGAGCTTGGCTTTGTGACGGAAGTCATGAGCGAAAAAGAATATAAGGAAAAGGAAAAAGCCGCAGGTAATGTAATTTCCATGATTCGTGTGGAGGAATAGAGGAAATATGAAATATGCAATTATTTTAGGAGACGGCATGGCGGATGAGCCAATTGAAGCATTAAACGGAAAGACTCCGCTGGAATATGCCAAAACTCCCGCAATGGATAAATTAAGCAGAATGGGACAGGTGGGAATGGTGCATACCATACCGGAGGGCATGAAGCCGGGTTCTGATACGGCTAACCTTTCCGTTATGGGGTATGACCCGAAAAAATACTATTCAGGACGTTCTCCTTTAGAGGCCCTGAGCATTGGTATTCCAATGAAAAACACGGATATTGCCATACGCTGCAATATTGTGACCATTTCAGAGGAGGATGTTCCCTTTGAGGAAAAGACCATCATCGACCACAGCTCCGGCGAAATCAGCACAGAGGATTGTGCCGTATTGTTAGAAGCAGTCAGGAAGGAGTTAGAGGACGACACCTACAAATTTTTTGTGGGAACCAGTTACCGTCACTGCCTGATTTGGGAAAATGGAAAGGTGGTGGAGCTGACTCCTCCCCACGACGTTTTAGAGCAGGTAATCGGCCCTTATCTTCCAAAGGAAGAGGCGCTTCGTAAGATGATGGAAAAAAGCTATGACATCTTAGTAAACCATCCTATCAACATAGAAAGAAAAAAACAGGGGTTAAATCCGGCTAACTGCTGCTGGTTCTGGGGTGCGGGCACAAAGCCCATGCTTTCCGACTTTAAGGAAAAGACCGGAAAGAAAGGCGTTATGATTTCCGCTGTGGATTTATTAAAAGGAATTGCAGTGGGCGCCGGAATGGATAATATAGAGGTAGAGGGAGCTAACGGCGGGCTTCATACCAATTATACCGGAAAAAAGGATGCCGCTGTAAAAGCGCTTGCGGAAGACGGATATGATTTTGTCTATATTCATGTGGAGGCTCCCGATGAAATGGGACATCAGGGAAGCGTGGAGAGAAAAGTTCAGGCAATTGAATTTCTGGATGAACAGATTATCGGACCTTTTTATGAGGAGCTGACAGAAAAGGGAATTGATTTCCGCCTGCTGGTGCTTCCGGATCATCCAACACCAATCCGTGTCAGAACCCATACCTCTGATAATGTGCCGTATCTCTTGTATGACAGCACTGAAAAAACAGAAAACAGCCTTCTTTACAACGAAAAGGAAGCAAAGAAAAGCGGTCATTTTGTTGAAAAGGGACATGAAATCATAGAGCTGCTTTTTGAAAAATAGAAAAGTATTATCAGACAATTGCAAAGCGCCCGGCAACCGCAAAATATTCTGCTTGCGACATTGTTAAAGTGACGAGGCAGAATTAGGACTGCAGGGTACTTTATAATTAACTGAAAATATCGTATACAAATATAAAAGGAGATTCAGATAATAATGGTTAAAATCGTAAAGTTTGGCGGAAGCTCTCTTGCCAGTGCGGAACAGTTTAAGAAGGTGGGCGCTATCATCAGGGCGGATAAGGACCGGAAATATGTAGTGCCTTCTGCACCGGGAAAAAGACATTCTGGCGACACAAAGGTAACGGATATGCTGTATGCCACCTATGCCTATGCAGAAAAAGGCAATGATTTTTCCAAAGCATTAAAGGCAATAGAAGCAAGATATAATGAGATAATAGAAGGGCTTGGGCTTGGGCTGTCTTTGGAGGCAGAGTTTAAGACTATCGCAGAAAACTTTAAGAAAAAGGCAGGAAGCGACTATGCGGCAAGCCGGGGAGAATATTTAAACGGCATTATCATGGCAAATTATTTAGGCTATGAATTTATTGATGCCGCTACGGTTATTTTCTTTGATGAAAACGGCAGTTTTATGCCCGATAAAACAAACGAAGTGCTGTCTGAACGGCTTTCCGGCATAGAGCGGGCAGTGATTCCGGGCTTTTACGGAGCGAAGGAAGACGGTACCGTAAAGACTTTTTCCAGAGGCGGCTCTGATATTACAGGCTCCATCGTGGCAAAAGCAGTAAAGGCGGATGTGTATGAAAACTGGACGGATGTTTCAGGATTCTTAATTACGGATCCGAGAATTATTGACAATCCAAAGGGAATTGATACGATTACTTACAGGGAACTGCGGGAGCTTTCCTATATGGGCGCCACCGTGCTTCATGAGGACGCCATTTTCCCGGTTCGCAAGGAAGGAATCCCTATCAATATTAAAAATACAAATGCCCCCAAGGATGAAGGAACCTGGATTGTGGAAAGCACATGCCAGAAGCCAAAATATGTCATTACCGGCATTGCAGGAAAGAAAGGCTTTTGCGCCATCAACATAGAAAAGGATATGATGAATTCTGAGATTGGATTTGGAAGAAAGGTGCTTCAGGTATTTGAAGAAAATGACATTTCCTTTGAGCATGTTCCTTCCGGAATTGACACCATGACGGTATTTGTCCATCAGGATGAGTTTGAGAAAAAAGAACAAAAGGTGCTTGCAGGCATCCACAAGCTTGCCAAACCTGACTCCATTGACTTAGAATCCGATCTGGCATTGATTGCCGTAGTAGGCAGGGGAATGAAGGCCACAAGAGGAACGGCAGGAAGGATTTTCTCCGCCCTTGCCCATGCCAATGTAAACGTAAAGATGATAGACCAGGGCTCTTCTGAGCTGAATATTATCATTGGCGTAACAAACAATGAATTTGAAGCTGCAATTAAAGCCATTTATGATATTTTTGTAGTGGCGCAGCTTTGATGGCAATGTAAAAATGTAAATAAAATGTAAATAAAAGTAACAGTTCAGCCCTCAGCCTTCCCACACAGGAATCAGAACCGGCTGCAGGCAGAAAATGATTTCTAAAGGAGCCCTTATAAAAACGCCAGCGCTTAGCGAGGTTCTTTCGAGCTTAGCACTGCTGCGTTTTTATCAGAGCGAGAGCGTGGCGACGTAGAAACATTTTCTGCCTGCAGCCGGTTCTGATTCCTGTGTGGGAAGGCTGAGGGCTGAACTGTTACAAATAAAAAATAAAATGCAACAATTAGGTTGACATAAATCTCAAAAAATATTATGCTGAAATTAAGCGTTTTTTGAGATTTTTTGTTTTATTATAAACAAAAGAAAGATTATAAAATACAGGGGGCAGATAATTTTGAAACAGTCAGCAAAAAAATCAGGAATCTTCTTTTCACTGTTGTGTATGGTTATGTTCGTTTTTCTTGTTTTGGGTTCTGTAAAGGCGGAGGCATATTTTTCTGATAAGGAAGGAACGAAGCAGGTGACGGGAGATGAGGGTGATGAAGAAGAATTTCGTGATGGTTACGAAGAAGAGGAGGAAGAACCTGAAGAAACAGAGGAAATAAAAATTAAAAAGATTTCCTTTTCCAAGAAGAAGCTTTCGGGAAAAACAGGGGAAAAAATAAAATTAAAACCCATTATAAAGCCTTCTGATGCCACTAACAGGAAATTATCCTACTCAAGCAGTAATAAAAAGGTTGCAACAGTGAATTCAAAGGGAGTGGTAACACTAAAGAAAAAAGGAACAGTTACCATTACCTGTAAAGCAAAGGACGGTACAAGGAAAAAAGCAAAAATAAAAATTACCGTAAAAAAAGGAAAGGCAGTAACGAACAGTTCTTTTCAGGCAAGAACCGCCGCACCGGCATCCGGCAGTAAATATTACTTTTCTTCGGGAAATATTTATTATAATTATGACCGGTATGCACCTACAGGGAATCCTTTTGAGGGCAGTAAATACTGTATAGGAAACTGTACGTGGTATGCATGCGGAAGAGCATGGGAAATACTTGACAAGGCAAAAAAAGAGCCGAATCTGGAAATTTTTGGGGGAAACCCCTACGGCATCTGGCTGAAAAATATGCAGACGAAAACCTATAAGACGGGTAAGACACCAAAAGTGGGCGCTCTGGTAGTGTTCGGACAGAAATATGGCAGCTATCATATTGCAGTAGTGGAAAAGATAGAGGGCAATGAGATTTATGTATCAGAATCGGCTTATAAGACAAAGATGCAAAGACCAACTGATTCCGATATTGTTTTTCACTATGGAAATATAGAAGAGTGGAGCAGAAACCGGGAAATCATCGGATACATATATTTGCTGGATGAATAATTTTCACTATTTTGTTGCAGTAAAGCTGTGGCAGAAAGGAAAAATTAAGGAAATCTTAAAGGGTAATTCATTGACAGATATTGGTACAAGCGGTATTATAGTAGCAATAAGAAGTAAAGAACAAAGCTTATGTAGGAGGAATTCGGATGAAACTAAAAAAAGGGCTATTAACGGGTCTGTTTGCAGCAGCTTTGGCAGTGACTTGTTTTTTTGCAACAGGTGCGGAGACCAGGGCAGCTTATACACCGGTGTACAATGGTGATTACGACCAATATGGATTTGATAAGCACGGATTTGATAAATACAAGGTTCGATATGATTTTGGCGGTGCATATAATAACGCAAAAACGAAAATGCGCATGCAGGTGGAGGATTCCAAATATTTAAATGATGGAATAAAGGTGACCTATAATGACAAGAACCTTAAGCTGGTTTCTGTAAAATCAAGCAGCAGAAATCTGGTAGCCAAAATTGTAGCAAATGGTTCTTCCATTGAATCAGTAGAGTCAAGAGAATATCCGGACGGAAGAAAAGAAGATTTGAATAAGACAGTCAGTTATGAGAATAACGCAGAAATAGGCTTGTATGCAAGAAAAGCAGGAAATTATAAAGTAAAGATTACAACCATGCTTCCCACAGGCGTAACCATTACGAAAACTATTTCCATAAAGGCTACTTCCAATGAGCCATATACTCTTTCTTATGCGAATGCCACAAAGAAGAAGGATTCTAAAGGACAGTATTATTATACAAAGTTTTACAGTGTAAAACAGGGAACGTTAAAAGTAAAGGCAGCAAAGGGATATAGAATAACTTCCATTAAATTTGCCAACAGCTTTGATGCAAATGGAGAATTTGATTTTAAATCAGTCAGCAGCGGAACAAAGGTGCAGTTAAATACAAAAACAGGAAGGGCTTCCAAGTCAGTAGTGACGGGTTCCATAGATATGCAGACCTATAAACATGTTATTACGAATACACGAACCAGAGTGTATGACCATATTTTCCCTACGTCTGCGGTAAAGGTTACTTATAAAGATACCTGGCTGGGCAATACATTTGAAGATACCAGCTATTTGTACTACAGAAGGTAAATGCCTTCTGCTGAAATTGGGATGGCGGATGCTGAAGGTGTCGAGAGACATCTTTGGCATCCCTTTTTATTTGCCGGGATTATAAAATTTATAAAAAGCCATAAAGTTGGCCAGCCTTTTTTTTGTGACAAATTTTACAAAAAAATCCAATATTCCCCACAAATAAAGTAATATTATTGGATAATTTATACAATAATGAAAAAATAACAAAAAAATTGAAAAAATGTGTTGACAATTTGAACGGGCTTGGATATAATAAGTTCATACAAAAGAAATTCACATAGATAAAATCTAATGAAAGAGAGGTACGGTCCACCAGCATAGCAAGAGAGTTTTAGAAAACAGAAAGGGTACAAAAGAGTGAAGTACCAAAAGAAAACGTTTGAATCGAGTACATGAGAAGAAGTAACGAGGTACCAAAGAAAATTTTTCTAAAGAAAGCCGTTACAGTACAATAAGTACAAAAGGAAGAGATGGAAAGAGGAGAACAGAATATGGAGGTTGGTCCAATGGATCAAGAAGTTTAGAGGCGGGTATTGGTCGAAATAGATTGATACCCGCTAGTACTTTGTGTTAAAATGACCTTGGAGGTGCTAAACTATGTTTAATAACCAATCAGAGGAAGCAGCAAAAGAAGAGGCAAGGAAGAAAAAGAGGAAGAAAGCCCAATTGCAGGCATATAGTATTCTGGCAGCAGGTGTTCTGGCACTGGTTCTTTTAATAGTAGGCATTTGTTCCGGAATAGGATTTGTTGTAAAAAAAGTAAATGCGGATAAGACAGAACAGGCTTCGGAAAATAATAATAAGGCAAATGAGGAAAATGAGCAGACTGTTTCCGGTGATGGCGATGTGGAAGAGGAAACTTCTGATCTGGCAGCCCAGATTGCGGAAGCAAATGAAAATGAGGAAAATGAGCAGACAGATGAAGAATTGATGGAGGAAGCGCTTCGCAATTATGTAGGCTCCTTTATTGACAGCATGTCCATTGAAGAAAAAGTGGCAGGGATGTTTTTTACTACGCCGGAATCCATTACAGGTGTTGGGACCGTAGTCGCGGCGGGCAGCAGTACAAGTAGTGCACTGATGAATTATCCGGTAGGGGGTCTGTTGTATGATACTAAAAATATTCGGGATGCAGCACAGTTTAGGGAAATGATATATAATACCAAGACATTTAGTAAGTATGCAATATTTCTTGCTTTGGCAGATGAGGGAGGAGAGAATGGGCCCTCGTTTTCAGGAGGTCTGATTGCGGAGCCGGTTTTAAGCCAGCCGGAAATTGGCGGTACATCCGGGGTGGCAGGAGCTTACAGCGCCGGCATATCCATAGGCACTGCTCTGGCAGGGGCTGGAATTAATGTGAATTTTGCTCCGGTTTCAGATGTGACTGACGGGGGCAATTCTTTTATTGCTCCAAGGGCTTATGGAAGCGATGCAGCCACTACAGTTTCTCTGACCAAAAATATGATAAAAGGAATGAGTGACCAGTCCGTATACGGTTGCCTTAAGTATTTTCCGGGACATAATGATGTGACTGTAGATACAGCCAGGGGACGCGGCACATCGAAGCGTACAAAAGAGGATTTGGAAAAATGTGAATTTGAGCTGGTAAAGATGGCAGTTGAGGAAAAAGTTCCCTTTTTAATGGTATCTCACGTATCCATGCCTGAAATAACAGGGGATAATACACCGGCTTCTCTTTCGGAAATTTTTATTACGGACATGCTTAGAAATGAATTGGGATATGAAGGAATTATCGTTACGGACTACATGAATAAAGCGGCAATCACAAAGTATTATAAACATGCTGATGCAGCAGTCATGGCAATTCAGGCCGGCGCAGATATGGTAATGTTGCCTTCCGATTTTAAAAAGGCTTATGCGGGCGTTATTGCAGCTGTAGAGGCAGGGGATATCACAGAGGAAAGACTGGATGAATCCTTATACCGGATTTTTATGCTGAAATACAAAAATTCAGTGGACTACAGTGCTGTATTGGAAAATACCCGGTCGGAAGAAGAAAACCAGAATAATGCACCGGAGCAATAAAAGGGTTGTTTTCTCTATTTCAACAAATATATTTTAAGAAAATAAAGAAACAGTAAATGGACAGGATAAAAGAAGTAGAAAAAGTATTTCATGGAGAGTCCCTTTTTTCCGTTATAGAAAGGAAGGCATAAAAAGGCGGGAAAGCAGAAAGGTTCCCAGAGGAAACTTAAATATCCGATAATACATGCCATTTTCCTGTTATTATGATAATAATAGAAAATGACGATGAGGATAATTCCGGCACCGTAATAATCTGTTTTTAGCATAGTAGCCAGTCCTATAAAAAAAAGTATGATAAACAGACTGTTTGATGTCTGCACATTAGGGGAGAAGCTTTTGGAAAGGGCAAGCTGTTTTTGTTTATCCAATGCCATCATGCAAAGTAGCCCGAAAAGCAGCGTAAAGAATACATTTTGCATCTGAAAGGAAAATGGAGCGTTCAGGAAAGCCAGATTAAAAGGTATTTCAGAAATCAAAGCAAAAAGGAAGAGCCGAAAGGCATATTTCTTTTTGCTTTTTGTGTGAAAAAAGCCTTCTGCCAGTAAAAAACAGTAAATGGGAAAGGAGATACGGCCTATATTTCGCAGTATCCGGTAAAGCCCGTAAAGAGTTATGGGACAGCCGGTCCATAGAGCGGCGGTGTTCTGGAGAGTGCAGCCGGGGAGATTGTACAGGACTGCAGCCCCGATATGGTCAAGAAGCATTGTGAGCATAGCAATTATTTTTAAGCTGCTGCTGCTCAAAAAGCAATATTTTCCGGGTGCGGTAAGGTTTGTTTCATTCATAAATATATCCTGCCTTATGTTGGAAATTCTTCAGGCGTATTTTGGAACCTGTAATAATAAAAAAGCTTTAAATCTTTAGATAATCTAAACATTTAAAGCTTTTTCGAAGAGCGCGAGACGGGGATCGAACCCGCGACCCCCTCCTTGGCAAGGAGGTGCTCCACCGCTGAGCCACTCGCGCACATTTCATTGTGATGTGTCCCACACGCAAGTAATAATTTACCATAGAAAATGGATGCTGTCAATTACTTTTTTGAAAAAATTTGAAATTTTTTTCAAAAATTTTGAAACAAAAAATATTGAAAAATGAATACATGGAATATTTTTACTGCTTATGGTAAAATAAGATATAAATCGGGTTATATGTAAATTGGAGGGATACTATGAAGCTTACTTTTATTGGCGCAGCCCACGAGGTAACAGGAAGCTGCCATTATGTGAATGCCTGCGGCAGGCATATTCTGGTGGATTTTGGAATGGAACAGGGGGCAAATGTGTTTGAAAATGCTCCGTTGCCGGTGGATGAGGCTCAGATTGATTATGTGCTTCTGACCCATGCCCATGTGGACCACTCAGGCATGCTTCCGCTATTATATGCAAGGGGATTCAGGGGACAGATATTCATGACAGATGCCACGGCTGATTTGTGCAGCATTATGTTAAGGGACTGTGCCCACATACAAATGCAGGAGGCGGAATGGAAGAACCGGAAAGCAAAACGCCACGCAGGCATCAGTGCGGTGGAGCCCATATACACCATGGAAGATGCGGACGGAATTATTAAAAGGATTGTTCCGTGCCATTATGATAAGATAATAGAACTGTGCGATGGAATTAAAATCAGATTTACGGATATCGGGCACCTGCTTGGCTCTTCCAGCATTGAAGTCTGGCTTTCGGAAAACGGAGTGGAAAAGAAGCTGGTATTTTCAGGGGATATCGGCAATTACGACCAGCCCTTGATAAAGGACCCCAAAAAGACGGAGGAAGCGGATTATGTCATTATGGAATCCACTTACGGCGACAGGCTTCACGGGGAGAGAAATCAGGATTATGTGGGTGAATTTACCCGTATTTTAAAGGATACTTTCGACAAGGGCGGCAATGTGGTGATTCCATCTTTTGCAGTAGGAAGGACTCAGGAGATGCTTTATTTTCTCAGGAAAATAAAATCGGAAGGTCTGGTGGAAGGACATCCGGATTTCCCGGTGTATGTGGACAGTCCCCTGGCGGTAGAGGCTACCGGAATCTTTCACAAGAATATTTACAATTGCTTTGATGAAGAGGCAATGGAGCTTGTAAAACAGGGGATTAACCCTATTAGTTTTCCGGGGCTCCGCCTTACCATTACAAGCGATGAATCCAAGGCAATCAACTTTGACGATACTCCAAAGGTTATTATTTCAGCTTCCGGTATGTGTGAGGCAGGACGAATCCGCCATCATTTAAAGCACAATTTATGGAGACCTGAATGTACGATTTTGTTTGTGGGCTATCAGGCGGCAGGTACTTTGGGACGTATGCTGATTGATGGTGTGGAGCAGGTGAAGCTGTTTGGTGAGTCCATTGGAGTTAAGGCAAGGATAGAACGGCTGGCGGGCATGTCAGGCCATGCGGACAAGAATGGGCTGCTGGATTGGATAACGGGCTTTCAGGAAAAGCCGGAACGGGTTTTTGTTGTTCACGGTGAGGACAGTGTATGTAAAGCGTTTACGGAATGTCTGGAAAAAGAGTATGGATTTTCTGCCTATGCGCCTTACAGCGGCACAAGGATAGATTTGGTAAGCAATACAATAGAATATGCAGCTTCGCCAATGCCCATTAAAAAGAAAGCGGGCCACATTTCGGATGTCTTTGTGCGGCTTACGGCAGCAGGACAGAGGCTTTTGGCTGTTATTCAGAAAAATGAAGGCGGCGCCAACAAAGAGCTGGCAAGGTTTGCAGACCAGATTAATTCCCTTTGTGATAAATGGGATAAATAAAATATATTATAGCGGAAAGAGGTAGGCAATGAGTGTTGCAGATGAAATATTTATCGGAATGTGCAGGGACATATTGGAAAACGGCACAAGCACCGAAGGAGAAAAGGTAAGGCCCAAATGGGAGGATGGAACTCCGGCATACACCATAAAAAGGTTTGGAGTGGTGAACCGTTATGACCTGAGAAAAGAGTTTCCGATTCTGACCATTAGGAAGACCGCGCTTAAAAGCGCAACGGATGAAATGCTCTGGATATGGCAGAAAAAATCAAATAACATTCACGACCTTCACAGCCATATATGGGATGAATGGGCGGATGAAGACGGTTCTATCGGAAAGGCATACGGCTATCAGATGGGCATAAAGCACCAATATAAGGAAGGAATGATGGATCAGGTGGACCGGGTTATTTATGACTTGAAAAACAACCCTTTCAGCCGCCGGATTATGACCAATATATATGTACATCAGGACCTGCATGAGATGAATCTGTATCCCTGTGCTTACAGCATGACTTTTAATGTTACCCAGAGAAAAGGGGAAGATAAGCTTACCCTGAATGCTATTTTAAACCAACGCTCCCAGGATGTGTTAGCGGCAAATAACTGGAATGTGGTGCAGTATGCTGTTCTGGTTCATATGCTGGCGCAGGTATGCGATATGCATGTAGGGGAATTTATTCATGTGATTGCAGATGCCCATATTTATGACAGGCATATTCCTATTATCAAAGAGCTGATAAGCAGGCCCGGTTATGCAGCTCCCACCTTTTGGCTGAATCCGGATATTAAGGATTTCTATAAGTTTACAAGGAATGATGTAAAGGTGGGAAATTATGTGACAGGAGAACAGATTACCGGGATTCCCATTGCGATTTAAATATAATATAGGATGTCTTGTGTAGATAGCGGGATTGGACAAATGAGACATAGACTTTTGCCGTATGAACCACTTGTTGAAACCCGTTATCTGTGCAAAATGGGTTACATTTAAAAACAGAAAAAGAGAGAGGTAAACAATGCGCATAATTGTAAATGCAGGCAATAACTGGGGAATCGGATTGAAAAATAAACTGCTTGTAAGGATTCCCAATGACATGAAATTTTTTCGCGCTCAGACTATTGGAAAAGTAATCGTGATGGGACGGAACACTTTGGAGAGCTTTCCCCAGTCACAGCCCCTCGCAGGGCGCACAAATATTGTCCTTACCACGGACCCGGACTATAAGGTAAAGGACGCCATTATTCTTCATTCCATGGAGGAACTGTTTGAAGAATTGAAAAAATATAATGACGATGACGTATATGTGGTGGGAGGAGAAAGCATTTACCGCCAGCTTCTTCCCTTTTGCAATAAGGCATATGTGACAAAAGTGAACCACAGCTATGAAGCGGATGCATATTTTCCCAATCTGGATGAGCTGCCGGAATGGAGGCAGACAGGAGAAAGCGAGGAGCAGACATATTTCGATTTAGAGTATGTATTTGCCACCTATGAACGGCAATGATAAAAAGCAGCAGTTCGGCCGGCATCTTTCCCGGCAGGCACCGGAATGAGCTTCCCCCGGAGAATGTTTCTACGTCGTCACGCTCCCGCTCTGATAAAAACGCAGCAGTGCTAAGCTCGAAAATACCTCGCTAAGCGCTGGCGTTTTTATAAGGACTCCTTTAGAAATCATTCTCCGGGGGAAGCTCATTCCGGTGCCTGCCGGGAAAGATGCCGGCTGAACTGAAAATATTTCTTCCCATCAAAGTTGAAATACAATGGAAACAGTGGTATAATACAGTGCAATGGGGCAGGGACAAGCTGCTAACTTAGACAGAGGAGTGACAGAGAATGGAAAAGAAAAACATTGATTGGGAAAATCTTGGTTTTGGTTACATAGAAACGGAAAAAAGATATGTTTCCAATTTTAAAGACGGCGCATGGGATGAAGGTATGCTTACGGAGGAGGCCAATGTGGTCATGAGTGAGTGTGCCTGTGTATTGCAATATGCCCAGACGATTTTTGAAGGTATGAAAGCATATACCACGGAAAAAGGGCAGATTGTAATTTTCAGGCCGGATTTAAATGCAAAGCGTATGGCGGATTCTGCTAAGAGATTGGAAATGCCGGTATTTCCCGAAGAACGTTTCGTGGATGCGGTAGTAAAAGTGGTGGAAGCCAATAAAGCATATGTTCCTCCTTATGGTTCGGGAGCGACCTTATATCTTCGTCCCTATATGTTTGGAAGCAATGCGGTTATTGGCGTAAAACCTGCGGATGAATATCAGTTCAGAGTGTTTGCCACTCCGGTAGGGCCTTATTTTAAAGGCGGTGTAAAGCCTTTGACTATTTGTGTAAGCGACTTTGACAGGGCAGCCCCTCATGGAACCGGTAATATCAAGGCAGGGTTGAATTATGCCATGAGCCTTCATGCCATCGTAACGGCTCATAAAAATGGATATGATGAAAATATGTACTTAGATGCAGCTACCCGCACAAAGGTAGAGGAAACAGGAGGGGCTAATTTTCTTTTTGTTACAAAGGACGGAAAAGTAGTCACCCCTAAATCAGACAGCATACTTCCTTCCATTACCCGCCGTTCATTAATGACAGTTGCAAAGGATTACCTTGGGCTGGAAGTGGAAGAAAGAGAAGTATATTTTGATGAAATAAAAAATTTTGCGGAATGCGGCCTCTGCGGTACGGCGGCGGTGATTTCCCCGGTTGGAAAGATTGTGGACCATGGAAAGGAAATCTGTCTTCCAAGCGGAATGAATCAGATGGGTGAAATTACAAAGAAACTGTACGATACACTGACAGGTATTCAGATGGGACGCATTGAAGCACCGGAAGGATGGATTAAGGTAGTGGAAGCATAACCTGCAATATGGGGAAGAGAAAGTTGAAAGAGCTGTGGAAGCCCTCAGTTCCCATATAAACAGCATGCCGGGTCTTTGGCAGAACATGATTCTTAAGAAGCCCTTATAAAATCGCCGGTTCTTAGCGAGGTGTTTTCGAGCTTAGAACTGCTGCGTTTTTATCAGAGCGGGAGCGTGGCGACGCAGAAACATGTTCTGCCAAAGACCCGGCATGCTGTTTGTGTGGGAACTGAGGGCTGAATTGCTACAACTTTTCACAGCTTTTTTTAAAAAAGCTATTGACAATTTCTGAAAATGACGTATTATTGTATTAGGCTATTGACACAATAATACGGAAAGGAGAGATTGTATGGCATGGAATCTGGAAAATGACAGACCTATTTATGCACAGATTGTAGAAAGAATTCAGTTACAGATTGTATCCGGCATGTATAAGGCAGGGGATAAACTGCCAAGCGTAAGGGAACTGGCTGCAATCGCAGGGGTAAATCCCAATACGATGCAGAAAGCATTTGGAGAGCTGGAAAGAAGCGGACTGATAATTACGCAGCGCACAAGCGGAAGAATTGTAACGGAGAATGAAGAAATGATTGATGAGATTAAAAGACAACTGGCGCAGGAACAGATAGAGAAGTTCATGGAAAAAATGAGTGAATTAGGTTTTGGGAAGAAGGAAATAATTGATTTTTTAGAAAAAAGTAATTAGGAGGGACATAAATGAGTTCATTAGTGGAATGCAGGAATGTAACAAAATGCTACGTGAATGGAAGACCGGCAGTCTATAATTTAAACCTTACTCTGGAAAAGGGGCATATTATCGGTCTGCTGGGACCTAATGGAAGTGGCAAGACTACCTTGATTAAAATGATAAACGGATTGTTAAGACCTACAAATGGAGAGGTTTTAGTAAACGGAATACTTCCGGGGCCGGAAACAAAGGCAAGGATATCCTATCTGCCGGAAAGGACCTATCTGGAAGCTCAAAGAACAGTAAAGGATATTGTGGAGTTTTTCGGGGATTTTTACGAGGACTTTAGAAAAGACAGGGCATATGCCATGTTGGAAGCCCTTCACATAGAATCGGATGCCAGATTGAAAAATCTGTCAAAGGGGACAAAAGAAAAAGTACAGCTTATTCTGGTTATGAGCCGTGATGCGGAGCTGTATATTCTGGATGAGCCCATTGCAGGAGTGGATCCGGCAGCAAGGGATTATATTTTAAGAACTATTATAGCTAACTTCAATCCGGCAGCAACCTTGTTGATATGCACCCACCTGATTTCCGATATCGAGAGCATTCTGGACGAAGTAGTATTTATCAGGGACGGACAGATTACTTTAAAGACCACAGTGGAAAACATTCGGGAACAGCAGGGAAAAAGCGTGGATCAGTATTTCAGGGAGGTGTTTGCATGTTAAAAAATTATTCGTACATGAGTGGAAGGACAGTTGGAAGCTTGTAACCCTGTTTAATGTGATTGTGCTGGTATTTACCTTAATAGGCATAGTTGCCCTTTCCAATGGCAACTGGGTTGATGCAATGGAGAAAAATGCATGGTATGCAACCATTTATGTGAGTTATTTTATGCTGTATTATTTTGCGATTCTGGCTTTGGGAGTTGCCACAACCTTTTATTTTTTGATTCGGTTTTATAAAAATCTGTATACAGATCAGGGATATTTAATGCACACTCTTCCGGTTACGTCCCATCAGTTGATTTTATCCAAGGCATTTGTTATGTATATCTGGCAGGTAATCAGCGGATGCGTGATGCTTGTATCGATTCTGCTGCTGGTCAACAGCCTTGTTTTGGGAATAGAAAATGTAAATATTTTTAAAGCGCTGCTGGAAGAAATTGACTTGGCAGATTTGGATATTAGCTTTTTGGGTGTACTTGATATTATCGTTGTAATACTTATAGCGATAGGGGGGCAGATCTTTTCCATAATGTTTGGCTATCTGGCAATCAGTCTGGGCCAATTATCCAAAAATCATAAATTAATCTCTTCCATAGGTATTTACATGGGAATGCAGATTGTGCTGCAAATGGTTTTCAGCTTTTTCCAGATAGGCTTCAACCTGACAGTTGTGAATGTGGACAGACCATCGGAAGGATTGGTATTTGCCATACTGTGCCTGATTGCCATTGTGGTTTTTGCGGCAGATGCAGGAATGTATGCGGGAAGCAACTATATTATGAAAAATAAATTGAATCTGGAGTAGACACTGCCCTTTGGCAGAAACTATTCACAAGCAGAAAAGCCTTTGCATAGAATAAAGAAAAATGCAAAGGTTTTTTTATGGAAAAAAAGATAAAAGTGGAACAGGCACAGGTGGAGGAAGGACAGCTTGAAAGCCCCAATCACGGAATGCTTGCGATTAGCGTCATTAGCGGAATCGGATTGATTCCTATACCAAATGCCCATATAAGAATTACCGTTACAGGACAGCCGGAGCTGGAAGTAGGGGAATTCACCACCAATGAAAGCGGTCAGACAGATAACATCGAGCTGCCGGCGCCGCCTGTTGAACTAAGCCTGGAGCCGGGAGAGATTCAGCCTTATGCGGAATATGATCTGCAAGTGTCGGCAGACGGGTATGAGGATGTTTCTGTATCGGGGACGGAAGTGTTAGCGGATACCATTGCCCTGCAGAATATAAGAATGAACCCTGTAGCGAACCCGGGAGAGGTAAAGGATTTGGTAGTCATTCCCGACCATACCCTATATGGGGATTATCCTCCGAAAATTCCGGAGGATGAAATAAAGCCTATGGATGAATCAGGGGAAATCGTACTTAGCAGAGTGGTAATTCCGGAATATGTAGTAGTGCATGATGGAGTGCCGTCAGATTCCAGTGCCCCCAATTATTATGTAAGATATAAAGACTATATAAAAAATGTGGTTTCATCGGAAATTTATGCCACATGGACAGAGGCTGCCATTTATGCCAATACACTTTGTATTTTGTCTTTTACTTTAAACAGGGTGTATACGGAGTGGTATCGGAATCAAGGGTATGATTTTACAATCACTTCCTCCACGGCATACGACCAAAAGTGGATTTATGGAAGGAATATATATGAAAATGTGGACCGGATAGTGGACTCCATATTTAATAATTACTTATCCAGACCGGGAGTCAGACAGCCTATTTTCACCTCCTACTGTGACGGAAGAAGGGTGACCTGCGACGGGCTTTCTCAGTGGGGCTCCAACTATCTGGGGGATGAGGGATATTCTGCCATTGAGATTATCCGTTATTATTTTGGTAATGATATGTATATTAACAGCACCGAGGCAATATCAGGGGTGCCCTCTTCATGGCCGGGATATGTGCTGACCATTGGTTCCTCCGGCAGCAAGGTACAGCAGATGCAGGAGCAATTAAACCGCATCGGGCAGAATTATCCTGCCATACCGAGAATTGCAGCGGACGGTATTTACGGCAATGCAACAGCAGAGGCCGTAAGGAAATTCCAGCAGATTTTCAAACTGCCTCAAACGGGAGACGTGGACTATTCTACATGGTATGAGATATCGGAGATTTTCGTGGGAGTAACCCGTATTGCGGAGCCGGGAACCTGAGAAGAAAGAAAAAAGGACCTATGGGACGAATCCCAAGGTCTTTTTTTTAGGGAAAAAACATGATAAAATGGTACGGACAAATCCGGAAAAATAAATACAAAAGCGAGGAAAACATATGCTGCCCTTTAAGAAAAACATGCAATTGTCCTTATTTGAATATCTTGTCTGTATACTGATTCATATTATTTATGGTTTTTATACAGATGGTTTGGACATGGCATGGTTTTTATGCCTTGCTTTTGTGCCGTTTCTGTTTTCCTGCCTTGTTTTTGCCGCATCCGACAGAGAATATCTGGTTATCAGATGGTTTTATATTTCAGTGATTTTTTCAAGCTGTTTTCTTGGTTATTATATGGGAACGGTCAGCATGCTTATTCTCATATTTATGGCGACAGCAGTTCTGATATCCATGTTCATTATTCCGGCTCTTCTGATAGAGTATATTTCTGTTACGGTATGCATTTTACTGGCAATTCCCCTTGTTTTACAGGAAATGGTAAAAAAAATAATGCCGGTTCCGTTGTATTTTCTTTATTTTGCCATATACATAATCGGAAATATAAGCCTTCTCATGCTTGTGAGGGGAAGCGAGGAGTACAGAAGAGTCATGGAAGAAAAGACGGAAGAGGCAGCCCGTGCAGTTGAGGTGAAATCCAACTTTCTTGCCAATATGTCCCATGAAATCAGAACGCCCATGAATGCCATTATCGGTATGGCGGAAATGGCAATCCGGGGAAACATGCCCAAGGAAGAAAAAGAATATTTGTACCAGATTAGAACATCGGGCAACAGTCTGCTTTCCATTATCAATGATATTCTGGATTTTTCCAAAATGGAATCCGGTAAGCTGGAGCTGGTGGAAACGGATTATGAGATTATGTCTTTAGTAAATGATGTGGCAAATATTATGAATGCCCGTATTGGCAATAAGGACCTGGAATTGATTTTAGAAGTGGACCCGGGCATTCCCTGCAAGCTTTTTGGGGATGATTTGCGTTTGAAGCAGGTTATTTTAAATCTTATGGGAAATGCGGTGAAATTCACAAGAGAAGGCGCAGTGACACTTGGAATCAACTATTATAGGACAAGTGAGGGAATTGATTTGTATGTCAGTGTAAAGGACACGGGAATCGGCATACGGAAAGAGGATATGGAAAAGCTTTTTGATTCTTTCCAGCAGGTGGATACAAAAAGGAACAGAAGGATGGAGGGAAGCGGTCTGGGGCTTGCCATTTCCAAACAGATGATAGAATTGATGGGCGGGCAGCTCATGGTGGAAAGTGAATATGAAAAAGGAAGCGAGTTCCATTTTATGGTTCCGCAAAAGGTGGCGGATGACACGCCGTCTATCTGGCTTAAGGAAAAAAAGCAGTTGAAGGTACTGGGATTCTTTTATAACAGTTATGTAAAAAATGCATTTTATAATCTGATGATTCAAATGGGGACAAATTATAAAGAGTGCAATAGAATTGAGCAATTGATGAATCTGTTGCCAAATCATTATGATTATGTATTTATCGAGCAGGAATGCTTTTCTGAAATGGTGCAGAATATGCTGGAAAAAACAAAAGAGACCGCCTGTGTCCTTGTGAGCAATCTGCATTATATGACAGAGGAAAATACATGGTTTCGGGTATTGAAAAAACCCTTGTACTGCCTTTCGGTAGCAGCAGTATTCAATCATGAAGAAATTGAAGAAAAGCTCCATCAGAGAAAGGAAACGGATATTCAGTTTGCGGCTCCGGAGGCAAGGGTACTGATTGTGGATGACAATACGATAAATCTAAAGGTAACAAAAGGAATTCTGGAACCTTTCCAGATGGAAGCGGACGTGTGCACAAACGGATGGGATGCTATTAGGTTAGTTAAGGCTAATCATTATGATTTGGTTTTTATGGATCATATGATGCCGGAACTGGATGGAATTGAAGCTACTCATATGATTCGGAAATTAGAAGGAGAATACTTTAAGAAGCTGCCTGTCATTGCGTTTACGGCAAATGTCATAAATGGTGTGGATGAATATTTTTTAAAGGAAGGACTGAATGACTTCCTTGCGAAACCGTTGGAGATGGCTGAGGTAAGCCAAAAGCTGAAAAAGTGGCTTCCAAAAGAAAAACAGCTTTCCATGGAAGAGGCAGCTGCATTGGAAGAAATTGAATTTGAGCAAAAGGCTTTGCTGGACTGGGATTTGGAAATTAAGGGAATCGACAGCAGGGCAGCTATTGAAATGCTGGGAGATAAGGAGCTCTATCTGGAAACATTATCGGATTATTATGATTCCATTCAGGAAAAATATGAGAAGCTGGTGCGATACGAAGCGGAAGAAAATCTAAAGGATTATACAGTTGAGGTGCATGGGCTGAAAGGCATATCCAGAATGATTGGCGCCTTTGAGCTTGGGGATATGGCAGAGCAGCTGGAGAAGTATGGAAAGCTTGGGGACATTGGGGCAATACATAAAGAGAGTCCAAGGATGTTGGCATATTATAAAGAGCTCCAGGAAGTGCTGAAGCCCTATAAAATAGAAGCTTAGTCCATGACTTCTTCAATTGCTTTTATCAGTGCCAGATTATCCTCATGCTTCATGAAGCATATCCGGAAATATTTGTTGCTTAATGTGGGGAAGGAAGAGCAGTTACGAATCATCAGTTTCTTTTTGATACAGTGCTCAAAAAGCAGGTCCGCATCTTTGCCTTCCTTTTCTATTTTTACCAGTACAAAATTACAGGTAGTAGGATATACGGTGAGTCCGTCTATGGCAGAAAGCCTTTTGCATACAAAATCCCGTTCCTGCTCCATTAACTGTCTGGTGGCTTTTATAAATGGCTGGTCCTGAAACATAAAGCAGCCTGCAAGCTCTGCAATGGAATTGATGGTCCAGGGGTTCTTATGCTCTCTTATGAGAGAAAGGAGGCGGCTGCTTCCGGTAATTCCATAACCAAGGCGTAATCCGGGTGCGGCAAAAAATTTAGAAGTGCCTCTTAATACAAGCAGGTTATCAAACTGACTTACAAGGGAAACAGCAGAAACATCAGCCTCATTTTCCACGAATTCCGCATAAGTCTCATCCACCATCAGACAGGCATGCTGTCTGGAAAGCCTGTCTAAAAGAAATGTTAATTCTTTTCCGGTCAGGGTGGTGGAGGTGGGATTGTTGGGATTGCATAAAATTACTAAATCGTATTCCTGCTCCGCTTCCTTTAAAAAATCAGCCATGTCTAACTGAAAGTTATTTTCCTCTTTTGTAAAGTAGTAATGAACGGTTCCTCCGCTCAGGGAAATCTCCCTTTCGTATTCGGAATAGGTAGGGCCGATAATCAGAGCTTTTTTTGGATTTAATGCGTCCAGAAACAGGGAAATCAGTTCTGTTGCGCCGTTTCCCACAATTATATGCTCCGGGTTACAGTGGATATAACTTCCGATGGCTTTTCTAAGCTTTGTATATTCCCTGTCCGGATAGGACGTGAGCACATCCAGATGTTCTGAAAGGAAATGTTTTAGCTCCCAAGACAGCCCAAGAGGATTTACGTTGGCGCTGAAGCTGATGATTTCTTCTTTTTTAATTCCCATGGCCTTTTCAATTTTTTCCAAATCGCTGCCATGGAAATGGTCGGTATGTTGTATCATAAAAGGTTCCTTTCTTATGGTAATCGGTTGTGAAAACCGAAAAAAAATGTTATACTTAAACTACTACGTTCTTACCCATTATAATATTTTTCAGAGAAAAAGCAAGTGAAAGAAGACGGGAGGCATATAATGAAGCAGGTCCTGAAACGGCTGGAAAAAGAAATGTATGAATATCTGACGGGTACTGTGGAGTTTTCTGTCCCGAGAATTTCCCTTTTGGCTCAAAAGAACCAGAAGCTGACAGGGGAAATTGCAGTAAAAAGCAGTCTGGATCAGGAGTTTGTGGCATATTTGTATTCCTCCCATTATCGGATGGAGCTTGTTCAGGAGAAAATCACAGGAGGGGAAAATACCGTTTCCTATTTGTGCGATACTGCAGGAATGGAGGTGGGAGATACGCTGAAGGGAGAAATTTCCCTGATTTCCAATTCCGGATTATTTGTGATTCCCTTTGATTTGACGGTGACGGAAGAAGTATTCGTGTCTTCCATCGGAGCCATCAAGAACCTGTTCCATTTTGCCAATATGGCAAAAACGGACTGGAATCAGGCAGTCTCTTTTTTCTATTCTCCCAATCTGCTTCATATATTGAAAGGAAATGACAGGCAGTACCGGATAAATTACGAGGGCCTTTCCAAATATAAAGGCAATCAGCAGAATGTGGAGGAATTTCTGCTTGCAATCCACAAAAAGCATCCTATGGAATACAGCTTTGAAACACCAGAGGCGGAGTTTGAAGGAGAAGAAGGAAGACAGCAGGAATTTCTTGTGCTTGAGAGAAACGGCTGGGGATATTCCAGGCTGTTGGTGGAGGCGGAAGGAGCCTTTTTGCAGATAGAAAAAGAAGAGATTACAGAAGAGGATTTTTTAGGGAACCGCTGCCGGCTGCCTTATTACATCGATGCCAAAAAGCTTCATGAAGGCAGCAATGAAGGAAAAATACGACTGACCGGACCGCTAATGTCTCTGGAATATAAGGTGACGGTAATGAATCAGAAGCGGTTTGGAAAGGAGGTTTCCTATAAACGGGAAATGAAAAAGCTTATGGCGAGCATGTTCAGGCTTTATGTAGACTTTCGCTTAAGAAAGCTTTCAGAGGCGGCATGGATTAAGTCCACAAAAGAAGTAGTGGATAATATGCTGGGATTAAACAGCAGGAGTATGGCAACAAGGCTTTTTCAGGCACAGCTTCTCATCACAGAGGAAAAGTTCAATGAGGCGAAATGGATATTGCAGCATGTGGAGGATATGATAGAGGAGCATGGCTGTGAGGATGAAATATATGGTTACTTTTTCTATGTGACTTCCCTGTATGATAAAACGGAGGAAACAATAGAAAAGGCGGCAGGGACGGTAGAGGAGCTCCTTTCCAAAAATCCCCAAAGCCCGTTTCTTTTCTGGATGCTGTTATATTTAAAGGAAGAGTATGAAGTGGACCAGGCCAAAAGATATATGCTTTTGGAAAATGCATATAAAAGAGGAATGAATTCTCCCATGCTCTATGTGGAGGCATGTCTGATACTGGGCAATAATCCGGCATGTCTGGCAAGGCTCGGGAGTTTTGAAAAACAGCTGCTTGTATTTATGGCAAAGCACGATTTGTATACAAAGGAATTAATGGGGCAAATCGTATATCTGGCGGAAAAGGAAAAGGAATACTCGGATAAATTATTCGGCATATTAAAGGTGTGCTATGAAAAGAACCGGGATAAGGAAATATTAAAAATTATCTGTAATCTGTTGATTAAGGGAAGCCGAACCGGAAAGGAAGCATTTTTCTGGTATGAGTCAGCCATCAGGGAGGAGCTGCGAATTACCAGATTGTATGAATATTATATGCTGAGTCTGGATAAGAAAAGAAAGGAATTGCTGCCAAAGACGCTTCTTATGTATTTTTCTTATGAATGTACCATGGACTATGAGAATACCGCATATATATATGCCAATATAACTTCCCACAAAAAAGAGCTTCCGGAACTGTTTTCAATCTATGAAAAACAGATAGAAGCTTTTGTGGCAAAGCAGGTTCTGGCAGGGCATATCAATGAAAATCTTGCTTACCTGTACAAAAAGACGCTGAATGAACATATGATAACAGAGGAGCTGGCAGAAGGTCTGGCGGAGTTGTTGTTTTTGTATGAAATAACGGTTATTCCGGAGGATATAAAGCAGGTGGTGGTTTTGTGCGGGCAGCTGGAGGAAGAAAGGATTTATCCATTACAGGATAAAAAGGTCCAGCTTCCGCTTTACACGGAGGATTATCTGCTGTTTTTAGAGGACAAATGGGGAAACCGGTACGCCGGCAGGGAGCTGTTCCGGAAGAAACGTTTTTTACAGCCGGAAGCCTTTTTAGGCTCCATGGAAGAAAAGGTAAAAAATCACCCGGGCTTTTTTCTGTATATGAGCCATGAGCAAAGGGACCAGAACAATATATCAGAGGCTCATATGTACGGATACAGGCTGTTACTGAACAATTGCCAGATTAAAAAGAGCTACAGGAAAATGCTGTTTTTAAAGATAATTCCCTATTTGTATGAGAAGGATGCCATGGAAGAGCTGGACCGCTATTTGGCTGATATGGAGCTGGATGGTTTCGACCAGAAGGAAAGAGCGGAAATGCTTTCCTATATGGTGCTCAGGGAAATGTATGACAAGGCATATGAGGTGGTATGCAGGTTTGGATTTGAAGGAGTCCGGATAAAAACCCTTCTTCAAATATGTACCTTTCAACTGGAAAAGGAGGAACAGAAGGACCCTAAGCTTTTAGAACTGTGCCGCTATGTGTTCGGACAGAAGAAATACAATGAAAAGGTGCTTGCTTATCTTGCCGGATATGCGTCGGGCAGTCCCAGATATTTAAGGGATGTGTGGCAGAAGGCTGTGGGAGCAGGCATGGATGCATATGAGCTGGCAGAAAAGATTCTTTTGATCTGTTTATTCAGCGGCTGTTTTTTGTCAGGGAAAGAAGAAATCTTCTCCTATTACTTTTCGGGGAAGCCTGACTATCAGGTTGTGGAAGGATATCTGGCGGAAAGCGCATATGAATATTTTGTGAGAGAGCAGGTAATGGATGAGCGGATATTCGGGGATATGATTGCCTTTTATAAGCAGGGCAGGACCATGTCCCATATATGTATGCTTGCCTTTTTAAAATATTTTTCCAAAGAGGATGGAAAACTGTCTCTGGAAGAAGAGCAGATGGCAAAGAAATTTCTTGTAGAACTGATTAAAAAGGATATTTTCTTTCCTTTCTTTTTAAGATATAAGCACATACTTCCAATCATAATGCTGCAGGAGGATTATACTTATATTGAATATAGAGGAGAGCCGGGCTGCAGGGCAGTCATCCACTATGTAATAGAGAAAGAAGGAGTTTCCGGCAGCAAGTACCATAATGAGGAGATGGAAGAGGTTTACAGCGGCATTTTTCTGAAGAAATTTGTTTTGTTTTTCGGGGAAAGGCTTCAGTATTATATTACAGAAGAGGGCAATGGTAAGGGAAACCTAACGGAAAGCGGAACCATTGAAGGCAGCAGCATGGTGGACGGCGGGGCGGAAAGCCGGTTTAAGCTGTTAAATGATATGGCAGTGAGCCAAAGCCTTGAAGAATATGAATCAATGGAGGAAATCGCCTGTGAGTACGCCAGAAAGATATGGCAGTGCGAACGGCTGTTTACCATGAAGTAAGAGGCAGGTGGGATACATGGAGCAGAAAAAAGAAGAAAGGGAAAAAATACGGAAGAGACAGATGGCAATCGGCATGGATATATCCGGGGATTATATGCAGATAAGCTATTTGTATTTAAATGAGGAAAAACCTGTAACCTTAAGGCATGGAGAGCAGGAGGAATACAATATTCCCATGTGTCTGGCCAAGCGGCATGAAATGAATCAATGGGCCTTTGGCATGGAGGCATTAAAATGTGCCGCACAGGGAAAAGGCATTCTGATTGAGGACTTGTATTCTCTTGCTATAAATAAAAAGACAGTTACGGTGGAAGATAAGGAGATTTCAGGAGAAGAGCTTTTTTTTCTATACATAAAAAAGTGTTATTCCCTTCTTCAGTTCATTATCAGCGGGAATGAAGCCGTGTCTCTTATGATAACGGTGGAAAGCTTAAAGGGTGCTTCCGTGGAGCTTTTGAACAAGGTAAAGGAGAGGCTTCCTCTGGATGAAAGCCGGATTTTTTTCGGAGACAGACAGGAGTGCCTGTATTATTATGTATTGCATCAGCCAGAGGAACTGTGGCATTATCAGGTGGCGGTATTTGACTTTACGGGTGATACGTTAAAATCCTATACCTTTTCCAGAAATATTAATACTACGCCCATAGTGGCGCTGGTGGAGCGGGAAGATTATGACATGATAAAAAGCCGTAAGGAATTTCAGGATGAGGAGGAAAAAAAGGAATATGAAAGAAAGCTGGATAAACAGTTTTTAGAGCTGCTTGCTGCTTATGTGGACGGAAAGCTGTTATCCAGCGTGTATTTTATAGGAGATGGCTTTCAGGGAGCATGGTATGAAGATTCCCTTCGTTTTTTGTGCAAGAGCAGACGGGTTTTTGAAGGAAATAATCTCTACAGTAAGGGAGCCTGTTTTGGAGCAAGAGAGAGGGTTCAAAGAAGCCGTATGGGAAGCGCCCATATTTTTCTGGGCGAAGAAAAGTTAAAATTCAATCTGGGCATTCTGGCAAAAAAAGAAGGAAATACAGTATACTATCCCTTGCTGAATGGAGGGGATAACTGGTATGAGGCGGAATGCGCCGTGGATTTTATGATAAAAGGAAGCGCTTATCTGGCGTTTCTTGTTACCCCGCTGGAAGGGGGCAAAAAAAAAGAAGTGCCTGTATATCTGGAGGATTTTGAAAAAATAAGTCAGAAGGGCAGCAGGATTTCTTTAAAGCTTACCATGAAAAGCGTTTTCGTCATTCATGTATGTGTGGAAGACAAAGGCTTCGGGGACTTTCGTCCGGCTTCCGGCGTGAGCTTTGAACAGGAGTTTATGGCAGAAGACGGGAAAGAACCGGTAATGGAATGCAATGTTTCCCTGTGCACGGGAAGCTATGGCAGGCATCCCTTTAAATTGTATAAAACCAACGGGGGCATTTACTCCATGGAGGAGCTCTGTTATTATTTATGTGAGAATGTATACCTTCTGGACAGAGACATTATGACGGAAGAGCTGATTGACTGGATAGACGAGCAGTGTGCCATGGAGGCTCTTGCCAAAAAGCTCAGGGAGCTTTTGCACTTTGGCGGTTCTTTGTCAGCTTTTGTTTCCGTGATTCTGGAAGAGTGCTATTATAAGAGCAAAGAGGAAATAAAAAGGTATGAAGCGGTATTAAAGGAAAATGAAAATCTGTCCGTTTATGAGAGAATGAAAAACAGGGCTGATTATTTATTGAAGGAAAGGAAATATATACTGGCAGCCAGGGAGTATGAAAAGCTGCTTTGGGAAATCGGCGGCAGGGACAAATTGTTTGAAGGCAGAATCTGGCATAACATGGCTTGTGCATATGGAAAGCTTTTCTTTTTTGAAACGGCGGCAAAATGTTTTACGGAGGCATTTGAGCGCACCGGTGAAGAGGAAGAAATCAGGGGCTTTCTCCTTTGTAAGCGAATGGAGCTGTCCAAAAAGGAATATGTAGAATTTACTTCTCATGGGGAAAGCTATTATGAAGCGGCATTAAGCTTAGAACCGGAAATGGAGAAGGTCCAAAAGGCATGGGAGGAATCGGAGGAGAAGAAATGTCTGGATGAGATAAGGGGCAGGAAGGAAGAGGCAGGAGACTATTATCAGGCAATGAAAGAGCTGTTAGAACAGTGGAAAGAAGAATATTCAGATGAAAATTTTTGATAAATTATTTCGTAGAAAAAAAGCGCAGGAAGATGAGTTTTTCCAGGAAGGCTCAGAGCAGTCAGGGGAGCAGGAAATCAGTCTGGACAGAGAGGACATTGATGTTTTTGACGATATCCAGCGAAAGCAGTTTGTGGAAAGCTGCCTTGAGCAAATGGCGGAAGCATCCGGTGAAATAGATTCCCTTAACGGGGAATATGAGTTAGTCAACTCCTATTTAAAGGATATGGAGGAAGTTGAAGCCATAAGCGGAGAGGACAGGAAAGAGCTGGATGAACATGCCAGCGGAATCGTAATGCTTTCTTTTGATACAAAAAAGTATGAGGGAAAGAAACGGACTATAAGTGAAAAAGATTATAGTAAGATGGAACGGCTGGAAAAGGTGGCGGATGAAGGGATGGCAAAGATAAAAGAGGCAGAAGAATACCAAAATGCCATTCATCAGGACCTGCACCGCTTAGAAGGGGAAAAGCATGCCTGTCTTTACAGAAAGCACGAAGCCGGCGTGGGGATTTCCAATATCCGGGGAATGGCAATCATCTGTGTGTGTGCCGTATTTGCCTGTATTGCACTGTTGGCCTTTTTACAGTTTGTCCTTAAGATGGACGCCAAAATCGGATATTTGCTGACAGCGGGTATTGCAGCGCTGGCGCTTACCGTGCTTTATTTGAAATACATGGAAAACGTGGATGAACTGAAAAGAGCTTCCGGAAGCCTGAATAAAGTCATACTGCTTCAAAATAAAGTGAAGATTCGTTATATCAACAACACGAATTTACTGGAATATTTATATGCCAAATATGAAATTTCATCAGGAAGAGAACTGGAAATCTTACGAAAGCAGTATAAAGAAGAAAAGGAAGAGCGGGAAAAAATCAGACAGGTGGAAGAGGATTTGGATTATCATCAAAAGCAGCTTATACGGATATTAAAAAGGTATGATTTATTTGACCCTTTAATCTGGCTTCATCAGGCGGAAGCGCTGCTTGATAAAAAGGAAATGGTAGAGGTAAGGCACAATCTGATTGTGAGGAGACAGAATTTAAGGAAGCAGATGGAATATAATACGGAGCTTGCCAATCATGCCGGAAGCGAATTAAAGGAACTGGTAAGGGAGTATCCTGCATTTGCCGATGAGGTTTTGGGAAAAGTGTCGGAATATGAGAAAAAAACAAAAAAGTAAATTGACAGAACAGATAGTCTAATGATACTATTGCAACGTAATAGATAGCATTATGGGAGGAGAAAACATGAAAAAATTATTAGCGGTTGCAGCTATGGCAGTATTGTCTATAAGTCTGCTCACAGGATGTCAGAAAAGTGATCAGAAAACATTTACGGTAGGGTTTGATGCGGAGTTCCCGCCCTATGGGTATATGGACGAGAATGGAGAATATGTGGGCTTTGATTTAGCCCTGGCAGAAGAGGTATGTAACAGAAGAGGCTGGGAGCTTGTAAAGCAGCCTATTGACTGGGATGCAAAGGATCATGAATTATCCTCCGGCACAATTGATTGTATCTGGAACGGATTTACCATGAACGGACGGGAGGACAAATATACCTTTACCGTTCCCTATGTGGATAACAGCCAGGTGTTTGTAGTGGCAGCAGACAGCGGCATCAGCACTTTTGAGGATTTGGCAGGAAAGGCAGTTGCGGTACAGGCGGATTCTTCCGCATTGGCAGCTTTAACGGGTGAAGAGGATAATGAAGAGAATCTGGCGCTGGCAGCCACCTTTGGCTCGTTGACACAGTTTGCGGATTATAATACGGCATTTATGGATTTAGAAGCAGGAGCAGTGGATGCAGTTGCCATGGACGTGGGCGTAGCGGATTATCAGTTAGAAGGCAGAGACGGCAAATTCGTGAAGCTGGAAAAACTGCTTGCCACAGAGCAATATGCAGTAGGCTTTCTGCTTGGAAATGATGAATTAAAGAGCCAGGTGGAGGAAACATTATTGGAAATGGCAGAAGACGGCACCTTTGCAGAGATTGCAGAGGAATGGGGACTTTCTGACAGCGTTTGTTTAGGAAAATAGAAATGGGCGGGACTGTTTTCGGACAGTCCTTTTCCAGTTTGGAGGATGTTATGGACATTGAAACGATGCTTTTCCAGTTGGGGAAAGGAATGCTTACTACAGGAGAAATTTTTATACTGACATTGTTGTTTTCCCTGCCTTTAGGGCTTATATTATCCTTTGGGAGAATGGCGAAAAACGGTATTTTAAGAAATATTACGAAGCTGTACATATCCGTTATGCGGGGAACGCCGTTGATGCTCCAATTGCTGGTTGTATATTTTGCACCCTATTATCTGTTTGGAATTAAGATTTCTTCCTCTTACCGGCTGATTGCTGTCATTATCGGCTTTGTGTTGAATTATGCAGCTTATTTTGCGGAAATATACAGGGCCGGAATCGAGTCCATTCCTCTTGGGCAGTATGAGGCAGCAAAGGTGCTTGGGTATTCCAAAGCAAATACTTTTTTCCGGATTATCCTGCCCCAGGTCATAAAACGAATACTGCCTCCGGTTACCAATGAAGTGATTACACTGGTAAAGGATACCTCTCTGGCATTTGTTCTGGCGGTAGCGGAAATGTTTACAATAGCAAAGCAGATTGCAGCTGCGGAAAAGAGTATGATGGCTCTGGTGGCAGCAGGAATTTTTTATTATGTATTCAATCTGCTGGTGGCTCTGATAATGGAAAAAATAGAAAAGAAGCTTTCTTATTACAGGTAGAGGAGGAGCAAAATGAAATTATTGGATATCATGCATATGAAGAAATCCTATGGAGGCTTGCAGGTCTTAAAGGACTTTGCTTTGAAGGTAGATGAAGGAGAAGTGGTTTCCATTATCGGGCCAAGCGGTTCCGGCAAATCCACCATGCTCCGGTGTGCAACCCTTTTGGAGAAGATGGACAGGGGAATTATAAAGTACGAGGGACGTTATCTGGTGCAGGACCTGGACAGAAGATGCGTATATGCCAAAAAAGAAGAACTCCGGGAGCTGCAGAGGTATTTCGGACTGGTATTTCAGAATTTTAACCTGTTCCCCCATTTTACTGTTATGAAAAATGTAATTGACCCGCTTATTACGGTGGACAATATGCCAAAGGAAGAGGCACTTGTGCGGGGAGAAAAGCTTCTTGCCCAGCTGGGGCTTTCAGATAAGGCAAATGCCTATCCGTATCAGTTGTCCGGCGGACAGCAGCAGAGGGTGTCTATTGCAAGGGCTTTGGCGCTTCAGCCAAGGGTATTGTTTTTTGACGAGCCTACCAGCGCACTGGACCCGGAGCTGACCGGTGAAGTGCTGAAGGTAATCAAGGAGCTTGCAAAGGAAAAGATGACCATGGTTATTGTCACCCATGAGATGCAGTTTGCAAGAGAGCTTTCGGACAGAATTGTTTTTATGGAGGATGGGGCTATTTTGGAGGAGGGCACTCCGGAAGAAATTTTTTCCTCTAAAAATGAACGGGTGCAGAATTTTATCGGAAAGTTTTAAAGGCTTTATTGAATAATAGGGATGAATTGATTATAATATTTCCGTAAGAAAAGCCGCTGTCTGAACTGTTACAAGGCGGCAGCAATCAGTATCAAGAAAAGAAAGGACGGTATGGAAATGGAAAAGAAAGAGTTACTTTATGAAGGAAAAGCAAAGAAGGTGTACACAACTGAGGACCCGGATGTGTTAATCGTGGATTACAAGGATGATGCCACGGCATTTAACGGGGAAAAGAAGGGTACCATTGTGGGAAAGGGCGTCGTCAATAACCGTATGACCAACCATGTGTTCAAGCTTCTGGAAAAAGAAGGAGTTCCCACTCACTTTATCGAAGAACTTAGCGACAGGGAAACAGCCGTAAAGAAAGTGGAAATTGTTCCTTTAGAGGTAATTATCCGGAATGTGGCGGCAGGAAGCTTTTCCAAAAGACTTGGCGTGGAGGAAGGAACTCCTTTTACAGAGCCTACCGTGGAGTTCAGCTATAAAAATGATGAACTGGGCGACCCGCTTATCAATGACTATTTTGCAAGGGCATTGAATCTTGCTACATGGGAAGAAATCGAGACCATTAAAAAGTATGCTTTTAAAGTGAATGAAGTGTTAAAGGCTTATTTCCTACAGGCGGATATAAAGTTAATCGACTTTAAGATTGAATTCGGACGTTATCACGGACAGATTATTCTGGCGGATGAGACCAGCCCGGACACCTGCAGGCTGTGGGATGTGAATACAAACGAAAAGTTGGATAAGGACCGTTTCCGCAGAGACCTTGGAAATGTAGAGGAAGCATATAACGAAGTATTCAAAAGATTGGGATTGTAATTCATGACAGAAAAAATACACACATTAGAGGAAGAAAATGATCATTTAAGAGAGGAATGCGGCGTCTTTGGCATGTATGACTTTGACGGCAATGACGTGGCTACCAGCATTTACTACGGCCTGTTTGCCTTGCAGCACAGGGGTCAGGAAAGCTGCGGCATTGCCGTAAGCGAAACGGACGGGCCCAAGAGAAAGGTATCCAGCACAAAGGACATGGGGCTTTTAAGCGAAGCCTTTACGCCGGAAATCCTCGGAGGCTTAAAGGGGGATATCGGAGTAGGGCATGTGCGCTATTCCACTGCCGGAAGCAGCACAAGGGAAAATGCACAGCCTCTTGTTTTAAATTATGTAAAAGGAACCCTTGGTCTTGCCCATAACGGGAATTTAATCAATGCAGGGGAGCTTCGCCGGGAGCTGGAATATTCCGGCGCTATTTTCCAGACCACCATTGACTCGGAGGTAATCGCCTATCACATTGCAAGGGAAAGGCTCAACTGCGGCACAGTGGAAGCGGCAGTGGGACGTGCCATGAAAAAGCTGAAGGGAGCCTATTCCCTTATTGTCATGTCCCCCAGAAAGCTTATCGGGGCAAGGGATCCCTTTGGTTTTAAACCTCTCTGCATCGGAAAGCGGGATAATGCCTATGTGCTGGCTTCCGAAACCTGCGCCTTGGACACTATAGGAGCGGAATTTATCCGGGACGTGGAGCCGGGGGAAATCGTTACCATCAGCCCGGAAAACGGCATAGAGTCCGATAAGTCTCTGTGCATTCCAAAAGAAAAGCATGCAAGGTGTGTGTTCGAGTATATTTATTTTGCAAGGCCGGACAGCTATATTGACGGGGTGAGCGTGTACAATTCCCGTATTCTTGCCGGAAAGTTTCTGGCAATGGATTCCCCTGTGGAAGCGGATATCGTGGTTGGAGTGCCGGAATCGGGAAATTGTGCGGCAATGGGCTATGCCCTTCAGTCCGGCATCCCTTATGGCACGGCTTTTGTGAAAAATGCTTATGTGGGACGGACCTTTATTAAACCGGGACAAAAAAGCAGGGAAAGCAGTGTTCGCATTAAGCTCAATGCCCTCAGGGAAGTGGTGGAAGGCAAGCGGATAGTTATTATTGATGATTCTATTGTAAGGGGGACTACCTCGGACCGGATTGTAAGAATGCTTCGGGAAGCAGGGGCAAAGGAAGTGCATATGAGAGTGTCCTCTCCACCGTTTTTGTGGCCCTGTTATTTTGGTACGGATGTGCCGGCAAGGGAGCAGTTGATTGCCTATAACCGTTCCGTGGAAGAAATCAGACAGATTATCGGAGCGGACAGTTTAGGGTATTTAAATCTTGAACGGCTTATAGAGCTTACAGGCGGGCTTGAAATCTGTACCGGCTGTTTTACCGGGCAATATCCTATAGAGCCTCCAAAGGAAGACATTCGGGGAGATTTTGAAAAATAAGGCAGGAAGATTCCCGATACAGGATTTAAAGACGACAGACAGCCTCATATGTTAAATGGGGCAGAATCAGGAAAAGGAGAAGCACAATGAGTAATGACAGATATGTAAGCCCTCTTTCAGAGCGGTATGCCAGCAAGGAGATGCAGTATATATTTTCACCGGATATGAAATTCCGCACATGGAGGCGGCTTTGGATTGCCCTTGCGGAAACGGAGTATGAATTAGGCTTAAGCCAGGATGGAAAGCCGGTGATTACAAAGGAGCAGATTGAAGAGTTAAAGGCTCATGCAGAGGATATTAATTATGATGTGGCAAAGGCAAGGGAGAAGGAAGTGCGCCACGATGTAATGAGTCATGTATACGCATACGGAAAACAGTGTCCCAATGCGGCAGGCATTATCCATTTAGGGGCTACTTCCTGTTATGTTGGGGACAATACGGACATTATCGTAATGACGGAAGCATTGAAGCTTGTAAAAAAGAAGCTGGTAAATGTGATGGACGAGCTTGCAAGGTTTGCAGATAAATATAAGGCGCTGCCAACTCTGGCATTTACCCATTTCCAGCCGGCACAGCCTACTACCGTGGGAAAAAGGGCGACTTTGTGGCTTCAGGAATTTTCTCTGGATTTGGAGGAGCTGGATTTTGTTCTTTCCCATATGAAGCTTCTTGGTTCCAAGGGAACTACCGGAACTCAGGCTTCTTTTTTGGAGCTGTTTAATGGAGACCAGGAAACCATAGATAAAATCGATCCTATGATTGCGGAAAAAATGGGCTTTTCGGAATGCTATCCGGTTTCCGGGCAGACCTATTCCAGAAAGATTGATACAAGAGTGGCAAACGTGCTTGCAGGCATTGCAGCCAGCGCCCACAAAATGTCCAATGATATCCGCCTTTTGCAGCATTTAAAGGAAGTGGAGGAGCCCTTTGAAAAAAGTCAGATTGGTTCTTCCGCTATGGCATATAAGAGAAATCCCATGAGAAGTGAAAGAATTGCTTCTTTATCCAGATATGTGATGATTGATGCCTTAAACCCGGCAATTACTTCTGCTACCCAGTGGTTTGAAAGAACGCTGGACGATTCTGCCAATAAGCGGCTTTCCATTCCGGAAGGCTTTCTGGCAACGGACGGCATTCTGGATTTGTGCCTGAATGTGGTAGACGGTCTGGTGGTTTATGAGAAAGTTATTACAAAGCGGCTTATGAGCGAGCTTCCTTTTATGGCAACGGAAAACATCATGATGGATGCAGTGAAGGCAGGAGGCAACCGTCAGGAGCTTCATGAGCGCATTCGTGAGCTTTCCATGGAAGCCGGAAGGAACGTAAAGGAGCTTGGAAAGGAAAACAATCTGCTTGAGCTGATTGCGGAGGATGATGCCTTTAATATGAGTCTGGAGGATTTGCAAAAGACCATGGAGCCGTCTAAGTATGTGGGACGATCCAAGGAGCAGGTGGAGAAGTTCCTGGAGACGGTGATTGGGCCTATACTTGAGGAGAATAAGGAACTGCTTGGAGTGAAGGCGGAGATTAATGTGTAGAAAAACTTGTAAGGTCCGGCGAATTGAAGTGTGAAGGTTCCGGTAAATCCACTTATTATATTCGATTAAGATAATAACTGACGGCAGGGCGATTTTGGCCCTGCCATTTTTGCTGTTTTTTCAATTGTAACTGTTCAGCCCTCAGCCTTCCCACACAGGAATCTGAACCGGCTGCAGGCGGAAAATGATTTCTAAAGGAGCCCTTATAAAAACGCCAGTGCTTAGCGAGGTTCTTTCGAGCTTAGCACTGCTGCGTTTTTATCAGAGCGAGAGCGTGGCGACGTAGAAATATTTTCTGCCTGCAGCCGGTTCAGATTCCTGTGTGGGAAGGCTGAGGGCTGAACTGTTCGTTCAATTATAGTAAAAAACCATTATTATTGGAAAAACCGTTAAAATGTGATATGATTTAAGTCAAATCAGACAAAAGAGGGGGCATTATATGAAAGACAAATTTTTAAAAACTTTTTTTATGCTTGTTCTTGCGGGAACGCTGGCAGTCAGCGGTGTCTGCTCAGACTGGACAGGCATGGAAAATGTGGAGGCTGCTAAAATAGTAGCACCTACAACGCTGGGACAGGTAACCGGCATTCGCTACGATGTTAAAACAAAAAAAATTACATGGAATAAAGTGGTGGGAGCAACCGAATATGTGATTACATTGAAGGATTCCGAAGGCTATTCCTGTGACTGGAGAACCAGCAATCTTTATGTTGCTAAAAGCATTTTTGAAAGAGAGGACTGGGTCAATGGAGCAGGAAAGAAAAAATATGTAGATTCATTAAAGGGCGCTTATAGTGTCAGTATTGTAGCAAGAGACAGGGAAAGCTATTATGTGGTGCAAAACAAAGGAGATACCAGTTACTATGACTCCGTCAATAAAAAGTATATTTATTTAAAATACCCTGTAGGACCGGCGGGAACAGCTGTTATTCAAGTGGAAGAGGAGAGGAAAAAGGTCACGAACTCCATAACGGCACTTCCGGGAATTGTATTAAAAGAGGTTCAGGAAGGATATGTTTGTTTTAAGGCCGTGGGCAGCTTTAAGCTGAACTTAAATGAAAGCATTTCTTTTGAATACTCCAATAATGCAGCATTTCAATCCAATAGTGCAAAAGGCTATTATTCAGGCAGAACCAGTACAAGCGATGAAAATGCAATTGTCAGAGTACCATTAAGTCCATTTGCGCCGGGGGATACAGTATACGTGCGTGCCCGTGTATATAATGGCGAGTATCGGCTGCCCAATCAGAGCTATACATACTCATCTGATAAATACAGCGCATATACAAAAACCATTACCTACAGTGTGCCAAAGGCAAAAATAGGAAATGTGCGCAACGTGGCAGAGGCAGACAAAATTGCATTAACTGCAAATTTAAAAGAAGGAACTGCCACAGGATACCAATTTGCCAAAAAGGTAAAATCCGGTTGGGTTACTCTGGGGACACAGACGAGTAATACGTATGTTGATAAAGGCTTGAATAAAAATACGAAATATCAGTACCGTGTAAGAAGCTATTATTACAATAAATTCACAAAAAAGACCATATGGTCGGATTGGTATACAACAGAAGCTGTTACATGGGGAGCGGCAATGAATCTGAAAGCGGAGGCAGCCGGTGCAACATCCGTAAAATTATCATGGAAGCCTGTGGCAGGAGCGGAAGGATATGAAATCTACCGATATGACATGGAAAGCGCTTCTAATACTACTGAAAAAGGACAGGGTGTGGAATATCATAGCACGGGTACCCTGCTTAAATCAGTAAAAAATAAGAAGCTGAAGAGCTATACAGATAAAAAGCTGATAAAGGGACAAAGCTATACATATGTTGTCCGTGCCTATCGGACCATTGATAAGAAGAAGTGTTATATTGAAGACCAGGCAAACGTATACCTGAAAGCTAAGAATCTGAATGTGATTTCCCAGTATTATATGGTGTCAGGAAGCAAGACTGTCACATGGCAGAAAATGACAGGCATAAAAGGCTATTATGTGGAAAGATATGACAGGGTTACGAAACAGTATACGACTATTTCCACATTAAAAGCAAAAGCTGCTTCTTATACTTTCCCAAAGCAGGATATAGGAAGCGATTCCGTGCAATATCGGATTCGTCCATTTGACGGAACCACGGTATATGATGGAAGCATCTTTCAGGTAGAACCATCCTTGGCTGCTGTTAAAAATGTAAAAGCAGTAAGAAGTAATAATGGGATTCAAATATCCTGGCAGCCCGTAGCAGGTGCGGAATATTATTATGTATATAGAACCACAAATAGCGGCTTGAATTATAATAAGACAACGAAAACTTATAGCAGTAAAGGAGAAAGGATTTATGAAGCGGCAGTAAACACTGCAGGATGCCAGCCGGAGCTTGGAAAAAGCGATTATAATAACTATGGAACTTATAGAACGTATAATATTAAGGGAACAAGTGTCCGTGATGCAACATTAACGTATAAAACAACCGCTGAAGATGCAAAAGGTGACTATATAAAAATCGGAAAGACGCCGGATGGAAAAACTCTTTATCAGACGGAAGAGGTTATTTATAATGAAGGACCGGAGCCCGGCAATACCTATTATTATTATGTTGTTGCTGTAGCAAGGGCGGCAAATGGTTCTTATGATTACAGTACGGTTACCAGCATTGGCTGTACAAAACCGGCATCTGTCAACTATACCAATGCTGTTGCGAAAAAGGTAAGCAAGATTACCTCAGCCTCCAGCAAAAAGAAAGGAAAGGTTACCGTTAAGTATAAGAAGGTAAGCGGAGTAGACGGTTATGCCATCTATCGTTCCACAAAGAAAAAAGGCACCTATACTATGGTGGGAACAAGTACAAAAACAAGCTTTACGGATGCAAGTGCACAATCCGGAAAAACATATTATTACAAGGTGGCCTCTTATGTGAAGGGAGAGGCAAAGGCTAATGTCTATTCAGCAAAAACGGCTGCGAAAAAGGTAAAAGTAAAATAAGTCTTTAAAATCAGAGGAAAAGAGTTCTGTTGTGTAAGAGCAACGGGACTCTTTGTTTTATAATAGGGAACTGGTCATGGTGGAAGTAAAGAGCATGTTAGGTGTTGTGAATAAAAGGTAACAGTTCAGCCTTCGGGTTTCTTGTCACCGGTTGGGATTCTGTGTGGAAAAGCTGAGGGCTGAATTTTAAAAAATAAAAAAGGAAAAACAAAAAAAGCGAAAAAGGACGGAAAAGAACCGGAAAAGGAAAAACAATTTCTTGCAGTAAAAACAATTACATGCTACAATGAAGAATAAATAGTTTATAAATGAAATAATATAATATTATTTAAAAATTATGATGTCAATGTGAAAAGAAACAAATGGAAGTGGAGGTACGTTATGAGAAGGTTAAGAAGCAGTATAGCTCTTGTGTTAATTTTTATAATAAGTGTGCTTGGTATTTGCGGGAATGTTCCTTTTGAAGTAAAGGCAGAAGCGGAAAAGGTAACTGTTTATTTTGTGGATGCCACAGCCGGGGGATGGATTTCAAAGGATTCTGCAGTGATTGAGCTTGTGGACAATACAAGAGGACACGATACCTACAGGATGTTTACCAATGACAATAAGGTGTGGCATGCAGTCATTCCGGCAACGGCTTATAATATTACCTTTAACCGTTATGACAGCAAAAAGTCCGTATTATGGAATTCCTGGAGCGCCGGGGGCAGGGACGGGAGAGTTACTTATCAGGCAGAAGGCGCCTCCAATGGGCGCTGGACGGATGACAGGATGGATGAAAAAGGGTTTCAGGCGGGAGATAAGGTATACTTGGATTTTTCGGATTTTACAGGCTGGGGTAAGGATGGCGCTGTTTTTTATATTAACTTTACATCTGCCTCCAAGGAGCAGAATCAGGGAAAAAATATTCTGATAGCTAATGCGGATAAATCTGTTTACAATCCGGTAAGGGTAACGGAAGAAGCGGAAACATATATTTACCAATATACGGTGACGGAAAAGGAAGCAGGCTCCGGTTCCTTAAGGTTCTAGAGGGGAGACGGGCAGACCTTATGGAATTGTTCGCTGCTGCTTACTTATGAGGATTATCTGCAGGGGATGAACTGTGTAAAAGTGACAGGCTGGAATGTATATAATGGTTCTTTGGTAAAACGGGAGGCGGATGAAGAGGAAGAGACAGGAGAGGACGAATGCTGGGAAGACATGCAGGATACGGATGGAGATGGTCTTCCGGATATTTATGAGGAGGAAATCGGAACGGATAAGGAAAATCCGGATACGGACGGGGACGGGCTGACAGATGGATTTGAAGTGTTGTATGCTTCTTCTGACCCTTTAAAGGCATCCACGCTGGAAAATGGAATTTCCGATGCAGATGTGGATGCAGATGAAGACGGACTGACGATGTTGGAGGAAGCTGCACAGGAAACCGACCCGTTACATACTGATACGGATGGGGACGGACTAAAGGATGGGGAGGAAGTGAAGATTTATGGGACAGACCCTCTGAATCAGGACACAGATGGAGATGGCATTGAGGACGGGGATGAAGTTTTGCTTGGCTTAGACCCGCTGAATGGAAAAACCTTTGGTTATCCGGATGAAGAGTACAAATCTACCCAGAAGCTGGATTATGACCATGTTATTCTGGAAGAAATCAATCAGAATAATGAGGATTATAAGCTTGGGCTTGAGGTGGAGGCAAAGGGAAGTGTTTATCGTGATTTGCTGGTAAGGGAAAGCGCTTATTCTGCAGCCTTGGAAAATGGAAGCATACTTGGAAAGGCGCCAGAGCTTATTTATGAAGAGGAAGAAAACCTGGAGAATATGAAGCTGATATTTCAAATCAGCCCTGAAAATATCCATGAAGAATATAGTGCAAAGGATTTGGAAGGGATAAAAAGATATAATATTTTCTGGTTTGACGAAGGAGAGAATATTTTAGTGCCTTTAAATACTGAAGTGAATGAAGAGACATGTACAATCAGCGCTTTGGTTGAGCAGGCGGGGACTTATTGTGTCATGGATATGGAAAAGTGGCTGAGCAATCTTGGCTGTGAGATGATGGATAAGGAGCCTGTTTCACAGGTGGATTCAGATGTCCTGCAAATAGAGGCAATGGGACCGGAAGAAGCAGGGGAGAAAAATGCAGATGGGGAAAGTGTGGATGAAAAAAGTGTGGGGGAGAAAAATGCAGATGAGGAAAGTGCGGATGAGAAAAGTGTAGGTAAAATAAATGCGGATGAGAAAAATGTGGATGAAAAAAGTGTAGCTGAAATAAATGCGGATGAAATAAATGCAGATGAGGAAAGTGCGGATGAGAAAAGTGTAGGTGAAATAAATACAGCTGAAATAAATACAGATGAAATAAATGCAGAAGAGAGAATGTCCTTGACGGGTTCCGACGTGCAGAAGGATGGGGAATCTGTCAGCATGAATGCTTTGAAAGCAGTAGTCCTTACAAAGAATGCCGCACCTGAATCAAAAAGTATAATAGATGTGGTATTTAATATTAACAATAATGTGGACGGGCTCACCGCTTTGGAATTTGCCAATATTAAAAGCAATATGGAAATAATCGGGAAAAGCCTTTTTTATGAAACAAAGGATGTGAGAATTTACGTGTTAGACCAGCACGGAAAGGCAGTCAGGACTTCCTTTGGACAATACTATGCAAATAATATCACTCAATTGTCAAGGATGATTGAACAGTTATGGAATACATCGCCCCAGACTCCTTATATTGATGAGCAGGTGGATACCATGCTGCATACGATAGGGCTTAGGGCGGATGCTTTTAAAACGGCTGTATTTTTCGGGGATTCTTATATGACGGATGATACGGATTCCCTGATTGGCAAAATTGCTGCCGCCAATATACATTGCTGCGTCATAGAGCCGGACACTCTGCCAGATTCCTGGTATGACAGGCTTGCCAAGGCGACGGACGGATTGCTGATATACAGCTATGCGAATTTTGCAGATGAGATATTGAATTATATTTATGGATACAAACCCAGTGTTCCCGTATCCAAGTATAACATGCTCACATCTGCCGGGCTAGAGCTGATTGTTTTAAAGTCGGAATTAGAAGAAAATCGAAAATTTTCAAGGTAACAGCAACGCCCTGTTGCATTTACTCTGAAAAACCCC
>CAJUEX010000003.1 GCA_910585715.1 uncultured Lachnospiraceae bacterium | reverse complement strand
CGTGCCACTAAGACTTCTATCTACCTTGCCCCTCCTGCGTCCTCAAATCCAAAACCCGCAGGCTGAACTGTTACATATTTTCAGACAAACGGATAGAGAACAGTTTACAAAGCTAAAAAGTTATGTTATACTTGTTGAGTATGAATTCAGCCACTGACTCAGAATCGGGAAGCTCCACCCCATTCTTGGCAGAAGGCGGTTAAAAGAAAAGGAGAAAAGAAAATGATTTCGAAAGAAAAGAAAACAGCTATTATCAATGAGTACGCAAGGGCAGAGGGCGATACCGGTTCACCGGAAGTACAAATCGCAGTTTTGACAGCAAGGATTAATGAACTTACAGAGCACTTAAAGGTTAATCAAAAGGATCATCATTCCAGAAGAGGTCTTCTTAAAATGGTAGGTAAGAGAAGAGGTTTGCTTGACTACTTAAAGAAAACTGATATTGAAAGATACCGCTCATTGATTGAAAGACTTGGAATCAGAAAATAATTTGGTGCAACGATGTAAATAAGGCGGATAGAAATATCCGCCTTTATTCCCGCGAGCAACGAGCCAAGTGATTGCGTGCAAGCATTTGGCGACTGCCGCGAGGGTCAAATACCCCGCCCCTTGGGGCGTTTCAAGTTTGATGCCCCGTTGCTTGCGGCGGGGTCTTTGACTTATAAAATCAGGAAGAAGATGAAAGCCGAGACCACTGAAAGATGTATGGATAGAATGTGTTTCATACCTGTTTCAGTAGTTTCGGAAGCTTCTGCCTGACGGCAAAGCAAAAAGTTTTTGCCAGCCATTATTACGGGCATGGCTCGGAAGCAGAAAAGGAGAAGAAACATGTACAAAAATTTCAGTATGGAATTAGCAGGCCGAACTTTATCGGTAGATATCGGAAGAGTTTGCGCACAGGCAAACGGCGCTGCGCTGATTAAATATGGTGACACTACCGTATTATCTACCGCAACCGCATCAGACAAGCCAAGGGAAGGAATTGATTTCTTTCCGCTCAGCGTAGAATATGAAGAAAAGCTTTATTCAGTGGGAAAAATTCCGGGAGGATTCAATAAAAGGGAAGGAAAGGCATCAGAAAATGCCATTCTTACCAGCCGTGTCATTGACAGGCCCATGCGCCCTTTGTTTCCCAAGGATTATAGAAATGACGTGACTTTAAATAATATGGTTATGTCCGTAGACCCGGAGTGCAGGCCGGAGCTTACTGCCATGATTGGCGCGGCATTGGTTACAAGCATTTCGGATATTCCTTTTGACGGTCCTTGTGCCACCACTCAGATCGGCATGGTGGATGGTCAGTTCGTGGTGAATCCAAGCCAGGAGCAATGGAAGAACGGAGATTTGAATCTGACTGTGGCATCTACCGCGCAGAAAGTAATCATGATAGAGGCAGGCGCCAATGAGATACCGGAAGACAAAATGATTGAAGCTATTTATATGGCTCATGATATCAATCAGACGATTATTGCTTTTATGAATCAAATCGTGGCAGAAGTGGGAAAAGAAAAGCATTCTTATACAAGCTGTGCAGTTCCGGAGGAAATGTTTGCAGCCATGAAAGAAATCGTTACTCCTGAAGAAATGGAAGCAGCAGTATTTACTGATGAGAAACAGGTTCGGGAAGAAAACATTAAAAACATCAGTGCAAAGCTGGAAGAGGCATTTGCAGAAAAGGAAGAATGGCTTGAAATCTTAGGAGAAGCCTTATATCAATATCAGAAAAAGACAGTCCGCAAAATGATTCTGAAAGACCATAAACGTCCGGATGGCCGTGAGATTACCCAAATCAGACCCCTTGCGGCAGAAGTGGACCTGATTCCAAGAGTACATGGTTCTGCCATGTTTACCCGTGGACAAACCCAGATATGTACCATTACCACGCTGGCACCCCTTTCTGAGCAGCAGAGAATTGACGGACTGGATGTAAACGAAACAAACAAACGATACATGCACCATTACAATTTCCCATCCTACTCTGTAGGAGAAACAAAACCAAGCAGAGGGCCGGGAAGAAGGGAAATCGGTCACGGCGCTTTGGCAGAAAAGGCTTTGGTTCCTGTACTGCCTACGGAAGCGGAATTCCCTTATGCAATCCGTACTGTGTCAGAAACATTTGAATCAAACGGTTCTACCTCTCAGGCATCTATTTGTGCGTCCACCATGTCTCTTATGGCAGCAGGCGTTCCGATTAAGAAGCAGGTGGCAGGTATCTCCTGTGGTCTTGTAACAGGTGATTCCGATGATGATTATATCGTTCTTACGGATATTCAGGGACTTGAGGACTTCTTTGGCGATATGGACTTTAAGGTGGCAGGTACCCATGACGGTATAACCGCTATCCAGATGGATATTAAGATTCATGGACTGACAAGACCTATCGTAGAGGAAGCAATTAGAAGAACAAAAGAAGCAAGGGAATATATTTTAAATGAAATCATGACTCCTGCTATTGCAGAGCCCAGAAAAGAAGTGGGACCATATGCGCCTAAGATTATTCAGATTCAGATTGATCCTGAGAAGATTGGCGATGTAGTAGGACAAAGAGGAAAAACAATCAATACAATCATTGACCGTACAGGAGTTAAGATTGATATTACAGATGATGGCGCAGTTTCCATTTGCGGAACAGACAGCGGCATGATGCAAAAAGCGCTTGAAATGGTAAAGATTATTACTACGGATTTTGAAGAGGGACAAGTATTTAAAGGAAAAGTAGTGAGCATTAAGGAATTCGGAGCATTTCTTGAATTTGCGCCGGGTAAGGAAGGAATGGTTCATATTTCCAAGATTTCCAAGGAGAGAATCAACCGGGTGGAGGATGTGCTCACTCTGGGAGATGAAGTAAAGGTAGTATGCCTTGGAAAAGATAAGATGGGCAGAATCAGTTTTTCCATGAAAGATGTACAATAAATAGTCGGATTTTGATAAAAAACGGGAAAAGGGCAGGCATGCCCTTTTCTTTTTGGGCTTTAAATGGTAAAATATAATTGTGTATGTATAAGGAGAAGATATAATACTTTGTGATAAAGAAAAGGAGAAGCGTATGGGTTTTTTTGGAAATTTGTTTGGAGGACATAAAAAGGAAATTGCAAGACTGTATACGGAATTCGGTGAAGAAAAGGCAAGGCTTTCCATGGAACATGAAAAGGAAATCGCCAAGTTAAAGGATGATCATGAACAGGAACTGATCAAGATGAAGACCTTGTACCATGAACAATTAGAAGAGGTACAGCAGGCATTCCGCAAAAAGACAGCATCCCTGAAGTCGGAATATGAACAATATAAAGAAGAGTACGATCCTTCCGGTATGAGAGAAAGCCATGAAGCAGAATTGGAGAAAATGAAAAGCCTTTATAGTGAACAGTTGGAAGAGGTGGCAAAGGCATTCCGGGATAAGAATGACAGCATCAAGGAAGAACTGACGGCAAAAGAGAAGGACAGGATTGCAAAGCTAAATGAAAGTCATGAAGCAGAACTGGACAAAATGAGAAAGCTTTATGATGAGCAGCTTCAAGAGGTTGCAGCAGCATTCAGGGATAAGAACGGAAAGCTTCAGGCACAGTTAGATAAGCTGAGGAATCAGATAAGCAGTCTTTTGGCGGTGGAAGAGGATACATAAATGATAAAAATTGCTTTGTGTGATGATGAAAAGAATATAGTATCTTATTTAGAAAAGCTGATAGAAGAACGATATGGTGAAGGCTTTTCTGTTATCACTGCTGATAATACAGAGAATTTTATTGTACAGTGGAAAGAAGCACATGGTAATATGGTAGATATTCTTATTACAGATATCCAGTTTGAAACGGCGGATGGACAACAGAGCGGAATTGTGGCGGCAAAGAAGCTGCAGGAAGAGTTTCCCAAAACCCAGGTCATATTCATGACGGGACATCTGGAGTATGCTACGGAAATCTTTGAGGCAAGTCCCGCCTACTTTCTGTTAAAGCCTATAGAAAAGGAACATTTATACAAGGCTATTGATAAGTCCGTACTAAAATTGCAGAGTGAAAGAAAAAAATCCATACAGATTGAGCTAAAGGGAACTATAGAAAAAATACCTGTTAATGAGATTTTGTACATAGAAAATAAAGGCAGAAATCTTCTTGTACATATGAAGGAAACGGCAAAAAGCCTCCATATGAAAATCGGAGAGATGGAAGAAAAGCTGCCGCCATATTTTCTAAGGCCCCATCAAAGCTATCTGGTAAATATGGATTATATAAGAGAATTTAACAGAAAAGAGTTGATTTTGCAAAATGACGTCAAAATCCCAATCAGCAGAACGAAATATCCGGTGGCAAAAGAAAAAATACTGTTGCATTTTAATGAGCATTCAGAAAGCTGACAGCTTAAGGACAAAATCAGATAAAATATTATAATGGAAATTCAGCAGGACGGAGCATATAGGAACCATTCCATATGCTCCGTCCTTTTTAGAAAGCCTTAACTAAGCATTCCTCCTAACATTCCGCTGCCTATGCATAAAAAAAGCGTAGACAGGAAGTTCCCTGAGAAATCACTGATTCCATGATTGATAATCAGGGAAATCAAAGTCAGAATCAAAAAATATCCCGCGCCTAAAAACAGCCCCCACAGGTATTTTTTTGTGCCTGTTTTTTTCCCCGCCAGAAAACCGGTAAGAAAGGTTGCCGCTATGTAAATAACAACAATTCCTATGTTAATAATTGTCTCGCTTAAACGGAACTTATATAAAAGCATGGATAAGATTAACAAAAAAACTGCGGTTATAATATAGGAGAAAGCCAGCAATTTCAACAAAAACAGTACATCGACCCTTTTTTTAATGCTTTGTTCCATAGAAACCTCCTTGTAATTTTTATCATTTTATATTACTATTTATATTAGTGTAAGTTTGAAATTAGACTTGCAAATATGAACATATAAAGGAGTGGTTATACTTTGGATACCTCTGGTGTCATACAACTTGTTATTTTAGCAGTACTTATTCTGCTGTCTTCTTTTTTTTCATCAGCAGAAAATTCATTGACAACAGTAAACAGGATTCGGATTAAAACATTGGTGGATGATGGCAACAGGTCGGCTATGATTTTGGAGAAGGTTCTGGAAAGACCGGCCAAGATGCTAAGCGCTATATTGATTGGCAACAATGTGGTGAATATTTCAGCAACATCCCTTGCTACGGCTCTGACCATACGGCTTTTAGGGGAAACCTGGGTAGGACTTGCTACCGGCGCTTTGACAATCATTGTTTTGCTTTTTGGTGAGATTATTCCGAAAACATGGGCAATCAATAATGCAGAAAAAATAGCTCTTGTTTACTGCTATCCGATTTATGGACTTATGTGGGTGCTGACTCCGGTTATTTTTCTGGTAGATAAACTGGTAAACGCCTTTTTATGGCTGTTTCATGTGGACCCCAATAAGAAATCCTCTTACATGACAGAAAGCGAACTGAAGACTTACGTGGATGTCAGTCATGAGGATGGAGTCATCGAATCGGAAGAAAGAGAAATGATTTTGAACGTATTCGATTTTGGGGATTCCTGTGCAAAGGATATTATGATTCCACGTATCGATATGACTATGATAGATGTAGAAGCCTCTTACAGAGAGCTTCAAAATGTATTTAAGGAAAGCATGTACTCCCGCATTCCCGTTTATGAAAACGATACGGATAACATTATCGGCATCGTTACCTTAAAGGATTTCTTTCTGGCGGCAAAAAAAACGGATTTTTCCATAAGGGATATTTTAAGAGAAAGCTATTATACCTATGAATACAAGAAAACAAACGATTTGTTAATGGAAATGAGGGAAGGCGCCATTAATATTGCCATCGTGTTAGATGAGTATGGCGCTTCTGTAGGTTTGATTACCATGGAAGACCTTTTGGAAGAAATTGTAGGCGAGATCCGGGATGAATATGATGAAGAGGAAAAAGAACTGATTAAGGAGCTTGAGCCTCATAAATATCTGGTGGAAGGTTCCATGAAGCTGGATGATATCAATGATGCCCTGCTTACCACTCTGGATTCGGAAAATTACGATTCTATCGGCGGTATTTTAATTGAAGCATTAGACAGACTTCCGAATAATGGGGAAGAAATAAAGCTTCCTGACGGAACAAAGCTGGCTGCAACAATAGTAAATAAAAACCGGATTGAAAAAGTGACTTTAACCCTTCCTGAACCGGAGAAGGATAAAGAAGCCTCTGACAAGGCGGCTGCTTTGGCGGGGAAAAGTGCGGAAGCTTCTGAGGAAGCATAAAAGGAAATCTGAAGGTCAAAAAGTTTTACAAAAAACCTTTAAAACCGTAAAAAAGTATGTTATAATGTGGAATGCGATTGTCAAAAAGACATAAAAGCAGGAATATTTGAAAACTTTATACATAGAAGGAGGCCTGATTATGAAACACATTAAAACATTAAGCACAAGGGATTTTAAGGAATCTATGAAAAAAGGCGGCTGCGGAGAGTGCCAGACATCCTGTCAGTCAGCTTGCAAGACATCCTGTACCGTAGGCAATCAGAGTTGCGAAAAAGTAAAATAGTGATGTTTCTTAAGCAGCGATACTTATCGCTGCTTATTATACGTTATGTGGGAAGAAAGGAATGGATTCGTGGTACATTGTTATGAAAACAACGGCTTTTACATTGCACTTGACGTAAACAGCGGCGCCGTGCATGTAGTGGACAGGGTTGTGTATGAGATAATACCGCTTTTGGAACAGGATGTAAAAGAAGGGAAAACGAAAGAAGAACTATACCGGCTTATAAAGGAGCAGGGAATTTTCCAATCCGAAGCTGCAGAAGGAAAAGAGATAACGGAAGAGGAACAAAAGGAAGCAATTGAAGAAATCCTTGACCTGTATAAAAACGGAATGCTTTATACAGACGATATTTATGAAGCATATATAGGTGATTTTAAGAACCGGGAAACGGTTGTAAAGGCGCTTTGCCTGCATATTGCCCATGACTGCAATCTTGCCTGCAGGTATTGTTTTGCAGAAGAAGGGGAATACCATGGAAGACGGGCTCTTATGAGCTTTGAAGTAGGAAAAAAGGCGCTGGATTTTCTGGTGGCTAATTCCGGAAACCGGGTGAATCTTGAGGTGGACTTCTTTGGAGGGGAGCCCCTTATGAACTGGCAGGTAGTAAAAGACCTGGTTGCTTATGGCAGAAGCCTGGAGGAGCCCAATCATAAAAAATTCCGCTTTACCCTTACTACAAACGGTGTTTTGCTGGATGATGAGGTATTAGAATTTGCAAACAAAGAAATGGCTAATATTGTCCTGAGCATTGACGGGCGAAAGGAAGTCCATGATTATATGCGCCCCTTCCGGGGAGGACAGGGCAGCTATGACCGAATCGTTCCTAAGTTTCAAAAGGTGGCGGAAAGCAGGAAACAGATGGATTATTATGTGAGGGGAACCTTTACCCATCACAATCTGGATTTTTCCAGAGATGTGCTTCATCTGGCGGATTTGGGCTTTAAACAGATTTCCGTGGAGCCGGTAGTGGCGGAGGAAACAGAAGAATATGCCATCAAAAAACAGGACATCCCCCTTATATTAGAAGAGTATGACAGGCTTGCCCGTGCCTTGTTAGAAAGAAAGAAGGCGGGAAAGGGAGTGAACTTTTTCCACTTCATGATTGATTTGGAAGGCGGTCCCTGTGTGGCAAAGAGGCTTTCCGGCTGCGGCTCCGGAACGGAATATCTGGCAGTGACCCCTTGGGGGGATTTTTATCCCTGTCACCAGTTCGTAGGGAAAGAGCAGTTCCTTATGGGAAATGTGGAGGAGGGAATTACCAATACTGCCATTCGGGATGAATTTAAAGGCTGTAATGTGTATGCAAAGGAAAAGTGTAAGGACTGTTTTGCAAAGTTTTACTGCAGCGGCGGTTGTGCAGCCAATTCCTACAATTTCCATGGCAATATAAATGATGCTTATGACATAGGTTGTGAGCTTCAAAGAAAGCGCATTGAATGTGCAATAATGATAAAAGCGGCTTTGGCTGAGTGAGAGGAGAAGTTTTAACATGAAGAAAAGTAGAGCAGCATTGGTACTGATTGCAACAGTACTTGTAATGGGACTTTTGGCTTATACTTCCATCATTGGATTTGGTCCCACGAAAACAGGTTCTGCCGCAAATATCAAGCAGGGGCTTGATTTGGCAGGCGGTGTCAGTATCACATATGAGGTAGTTGGTGAAGGGGACGTAGATGAAGAGGATATGAATGATACCCTTTATAAGCTTCAAAAACGTGTGGAAAAGTATAGCACTGAGGCACAGGTATATCAGGAAGGAAGTAAACGTATCAACATTGAAATTCCCGGCGTATCGGATGCCAATGCGATTTTAGAGGAATTGGGACAACCCGGTTCCCTGTACTTCATTGCCCAGACCGGCAGTGACGGAAGTAACAATTATGGTTATGGAATCGATGAAAACGGCACTGTGTTAACAGACGAGGACGGAGCTCCGGTTTATGTTCTGAATAAAAGCATTGCCGAGATAGAAGCGGACGGCGGGATCGTACTGACCGGAACGGATGTGAAAAATGCTGAGGCCGGCCAGATTGCCGATGAAATGAAAAATAATGAAATAGCAGTACAGCTTACACTCACAAGCGAAGGAACAAAGAAATTTGCAGATGCTACCACAAAGGCATACCAGAGTGGAGAAAGCATCGGTATTTACTATGACGGTGCCTTTGTCAGCGTTCCGAATGTAAATACTCCCATTCCAAACGGCGAGGCAAGCATTACCGGTATGAAGGATTTTGAAGAGGCGGAAAGACTGGCTTCCACTATTCGTATCGGTGGTCTGAAGTTAGAGCTTAGGGAGCTTCGTTCCAACGTGGTAGGCGCACAGTTAGGGGAAGAAGCCCTTAAGACAAGCCTGCTTGCAGGAGTTGTAGGACTTGTAATCGTTATGGTTTTTATGACGGTGGTATATCTGCTTCCGGGCTTTGTATCCGCCATTGCACTTTTAATATATACAGGAATGACTTTAGTAGCATTAAATGCGTTTGATATTACTTTAACCCTTCCGGGCATTGCAGGTATCATCTTATCCATTGGTATGGCAGTGGATGCCAACGTTATTATCTTTGCACGTGTAAAGGAAGAGCTGGGAACCGGCAAGACCGTAAGCTCTGCCATTAAGATTGGTTTCCAGAAGGCATTTTCCGCTATAGTAGACGGAAATATTACCACCCTGATTGCAGCGCTGGTGCTTGGAATCAAAGGCTCCGGTACAGTAAAGGGCTTTGCCCAGACGCTGGGCCTGGGTATCGTATTATCCATGTTTACCGCTTTGGTAGTAACAAGACTGCTTATCAATGCCCTTTATGCTCTTGGGCTTAAAAGCGAAAAACTTTATGGAAGCATTAAAGAAAGAAAATCCATTGATTTCCTTTCCAAAAAGGCAGTTTTTATAGGCATATCCCTTGTTGTGATTGTGATTGGCTTTGTATTTATGGGTATCAATAAAGTAAATACGGGAGACATGCTTAATTACAGCCTGGAGTTTAAGGGCGGTACATCAACCAATGTTACCTTTAACGAGGATTTATCCATTGCAGACATTGATTCCAGAGTAGTGCCGGTAGTAGAAGGGATTACCGGAGACGGAAATGTGCAGACCCAGAAGGTAACAGGCACAAATGAAGTGATTATTAAAACAAGAACTTTATCCAGAGAGGAAAGGGAAGCTTTTAATCAGGCAATGGTAGATAATTTTGCCGTGGATGCGGAAAAGATTACTGCCGAAACAATCAGCGCGGCAGTCAGCGATGAAATGAAGATGGACGCCATAGTGGCAGTTATTATTGCCACCATCTGTATGCTGATTTATATATGGTTCCGCTTCAGCGACATCCGTTTTGCAGCCAGTGCGGTATTGGCATTGTGCCATGACGTATTAGTGGTACTGGCATTTTATGCGGTTGCAAAGATTTCCGTGGGAAATACCTTTATTGCATGTATGCTCACCATTGTAGGTTACTCCATCAACGCCACCATTGTTATCTTTGACAGAATCAGAGAGCATCTGGCAGGCGGCAAAGGAAAAGGAGACTTAAAGGAAGTGGTAAACGGCAGCATTACCCAGACATTGACAAGAAGTATTTATACTTCCCTTACCACGTTTGTTATGGTTTCAGCCCTGTATATATTTGGTGTGACCAGCATCCGTGAATTTGCCCTTCCGCTTATGGCAGGCATTATCTGCGGCGCATATTCTTCTGTATGCATTACAGGCGCCTTTTGGTATATTATGAAGATGAAGATGGTAAAGTCAGGTAAGAAATAAGAAACCGGTCACTGTCTGTAACCGTTCAGTCCTCAGCTTTCCAAAATAGGAATCAGAACGGGCGGCAGGCGGAAGCCGGTAGAATAAAAAAAGGCATTCTGCAGATGTTGCAGGATGCCTCAGATTATAGACGAAATGGCTTTGGGATTTGTATCCCAGAGCCATTTTTTATCAGACCAATTGCGCCGGAAACAGAATTCGGTAATGCTTCCTGCACTTCATTATTCAGGCGGTCCATCCAAAAGGCAGGCTGAATGATTATATAAGAAAAGATATTTCAGGAGTTTTCTTAAGATTAACTTGCAGTTAAAAAATTTTGCGGGAAGTTAACAACCTGTCAATTGTCCGCCCCGTCATCTGGTGGTATTATCAAGACAACAAAAGCTTTTATATGATTGAGACGTAAAATGAAGGAGTGGATAATATGCCAATGCATTTGGTGATTCAGAAAAAAAGAAAGGAGCTGGGACTTACTCAGGAACAGGTGGCTGACTACCTGAACGTGTCCATACCGGCTGTCAGCAAATGGGAGAATGGCTCTACAAGCCCGGATATTTCCTTATTGCCGCCGTTAGCCCGTTTGCTGAAAATTGATTTAAATACATTGTTTTGCTTTCAGGAAGATTTGACCCGGCAGGAAATAAGCTGTTTTTGCCGGGAAATTACAACGCTTGTCCAGAAAAAAGGAATTGCGGAAGGATTTAAAAGGGCAAAAGAAAAAATTCATGAATATCCTCATAACGAAACTTTGCTCCATTGTCTTACCTTTCAGCTTGACGGTCTGCTTGTCATGTTTGCTTTATCCCATGAGGAAATGCGTCAGTATGAGGAAATTCTTGTAAAATGGTATGGACAGCTTGCCGAAAGCGCTGACAGCAGGATTAGCAACAGCGCAAACTATATGATGGTTAGCAGAGCCATTCGTAAAGGCGATTATGATAAGGCACAGGAAATTCTGGATTTGATGCCGGATAAAGAAGATATGATAAGCAGCATGGCAGATAAAAGAATACTGCAGGTGAATATCAATATGCACCGGGGCAGGACGCAAGAAGCAGTCAAAGACCTGCAGAATCTACTGCTTATGGAGCTTAATAAGGTGCAGATGCTGCTTTACAAAATGGTGGATGTGGAATTAGCGGCTGATAACATACAGGCCGCAAAAGGCATTGCGGACAAGGCTGCAAAAATGCCGGAGCTTTTCGACCTATGGAAATATAATTCATATGTAGCCCCCTTGCAAATTGCCGGCGCAGAGAAAAATACCGACGAATGCCTCCGTATTCTGGAACAGATGCTGGAAACAATGCTTACACCATGGGATATGGGCAGTTCCGTGCTGTTTTATCTTATTGTTGCAAAGGATTCCGACCCAAAACAAATGTTATCCGCAATTCTGTCCGAAATGGAAAGAGACTCCGCATATGACTTTCTAAAAGGCTCTGCTAAATTTAAAGATCTGATTTGTAAGTACAAATCATTCATAGAAAAATAAAAGTCTGCCTAGCAATGCACAGTGGGAGGTGGCAGGACATGGGATAGTCTTAGGGGCCTTGGCAAAGTCGCCGGCACTTACGCACCGTACTTTGGTGCGTTAGTACCGCTGCGTCTTTACAGAGCGAAAGCGTGCCCATAAGACTATCCCATGTCCTGCCACCTCCCACGTCCTCTTGCCATCCCTCCTACATCCCCTTTAACCTCATATGAAAAAATTCCCTAAAATCTTATGTCTTTTTTAAGATTTCCCACACCCATTGAAAAATTTGCTGAAATTTGTCAAAATAAATGTAGCAATTTATAAAGATATAAATACTAGTATCAGGGATGAAAAACCACATGGAACAGCAGAAAATTCAAAGAAAAAGAAGGCCGCTGACAGCAGAAGAACGACGGCGGCGGGAAATCCGAAGAAGGAAACGCAGAAGAAAGGTCTATCTGGCAAGAACCATAGCAGCCCTTACTGCTCTTTTTCTGGTTTTTATTATTTCCTTTGGCATAAAGCAGCTGGCAGGCTTTATAAAAAACAAATGGGCAGTAAAGGAAACTGCCGGCATTTCCGAAGAAATGGAGGAGCCGGTAAATACAGTACCCAAAAAGAAAGTTGCAAGACCGGAATTTGAAGTGGACCTGCTTACCGTCAATGAATATTCCAGACCGGGCTATCTGCTGCCTGAGGTGAAAAATATTTTCGTCCATTATACGGCAAATAAAGGCACAAGCGCAGCCAATAACAAAAGCTATTTTGAAAATTTGAAGGATACCCATGAAACTTCAGCCAGCGCACATTTTATTATCGGTTATGAAGGGGAAGCGATTCAGTGCATTCCTTTATCGGAAATAGACTATGCAGTTAAGCGGCGCAACTATGATTCCGTATCTATTGAGTGCTGTTATGTGGATGAAAACGGAAAATTTACTGAGGCTACTTATAATAAGCTGGTGGAAATGCTGGCATGGCTGGTAACCAATTTTGATTTAAGGCCGGCAGATATTTTACGCCATTATGATGAGGGCGGCAAATTATGTCCCAAATATTATGTGGAGAATGAAAACGAGTGGAACGGGCTCATAGAGGATGTGGCGGCATATATAGAAAAATTTGGAGTTTTGGAGGAAAGTGTTGTAGAATAATTGTGGAATAAATGTAAGATATGGATTATAATGGAAAAAGAAACTGAACGCAGGAGTAAGGAATGGCTAACTGGTATGTGGCGGCAAAAAAAGCAGAATTTAATAAAATAGCACAAAAATTCGGCATTAGTCCCGTGCTTGCCAGAATCATAAGGAACAGGGACATCATTACAGAAGAAGAAATAGAAGTATTTCTCAATGGGACCACGAAAGAGCTTTATTCTCCTTTTTTGTTAAAGGATATGGATAAGGCAGTGGAAATTGTCCGGGAAAAAATTAAGGATGGAAAAAAAATACGAGTTATAGGAGACTATGATATTGACGGAGTCTGTTCTACTTATATTCTGCAAAAAGGACTTAAAAAGCAGGGAGCCGTGGTAGATGCTGTGATTCCCCATAGGATAAAGGATGGATACGGATTAAATGATGAGCTGATAAAAGAAGCAAAATCGGCAGGTGTGGATACGATTATTACCTGTGATAACGGCATTGCGGCTCTTGAACAGATTGCCCTTGGAAAAGAGCTTGGCATGACGATTATCATTACGGACCATCATGAAGTACCATATGAGGAAGCCGGCGGAGAAAAAAAGTACCTTTTGCCCGAGGCGGATGCAGTGATTGATCCAAAGCAGGAAAACTGCCCTTATCCATATAAAGGGATTTGCGGCGGGGTAGTGGCTTACAAATTTGTACAGGCTTTTTATGGTTTAGAGGAATTGGATTTTTCAAAAGGCGGACAAGAGCTGCAGCTTTTAAAGGAGTTGTTCTGTTTTGCGGCATTTGCCACTATCGGAGATGTGATGGAGCTTACCGGTGAAAATCGCATTATTGTAAAATATGGACTTTCTTTTATGGAAAAAACAGAAAATCCGGGACTGAAGGCATTGATTTTTGCAAATGGACTTGCTGGGAGCAGGCTGACTCCTTATCATGTGGGATTTGTGCTGGGACCATGCGTAAATGCTACAGGCCGCCTGGATACGGCAGAAAGGGCGCTTCGGCTTTTTAGTTCGGAAGATGAAAAGGAAGCGGCCGTGATTGCAGGAGATTTAAAGGCGTTAAATGACAGCCGGAAGGACTTGACTGCATCAGGACTGCAGAAAGCGGTAGAGCTTGTTGAAAATACAGATTTAAAGGAAGATTCTGTTTTGGTAGTGTATCTGCCGGACTGTCATGAAAGTCTTGCGGGTATTATTGCGGGAAGACTCAGGGAAAAGTACGGAAAGCCTTCCTTCGTGCTCACAAAGGGAGAAGAAGAAGCAAAAGGCTCCGGCAGAAGCATTGATGCATTCCATATGTACGACAACATGACAAAGGTTAAGGACTTGTTTTTGAAATACGGCGGACATAAGCTGGCAGCAGGCCTGTCCATAAAAGAAGACCGGATAGAAGAATTCCGAAGGAGAATCAATCAGATCAGTTGTCTGACAGAAAAGGATTTTGAAGAAACCATACATATAGATGTGCCCATGCCCATTGCCTATGGAACTATGGAGTTTGTAAAGGAAATGGAGAGGCTGGAGCCTTATGGGACGGGCAATAAAAGACCATTGTTTGCAGAAAAAAATATTTCTTTTTCAAAAGGAAGACTTTTGGGAAAGGATAAAAGAGTGCTGAAATGTCTGCTGAAAGATGAAAGAGGTTATGAAATTGAGGCAGTTTATTTTGGAGATACGAAAAAAATGTTAGAGGATTTTGAAGAACAGTTTGGAAGCAGCCAGATAGAATTTTTTTTAAGCGGGCAGAAAAACCGGATAAAAGCCACCATTGCCTATTATCCGGATATTAACGAGTTCAGGGGACAAAAAAGCCTGCAGTTAGTGATTACAAATTATTGCTTTTAATATGCGCAAGGATTCATAAAAATAATAACAGGATGTTTTGTGATTTTTTTTAAAATAAGGAAAAGGAAAGGAAGTGGAAGAATGATCTTAACGGTTACATTAAATCCGGCTGTGGATAAAACCTGTCGGGTAACCAGACTGGTAAAAGGACAGGTAAACCGGATGATAGAATGTAAGAATCTGGCGGGGGGGAAAGGAATCAATGTAACCAAAGTTCTGCGGCATTATAAGGAGGAAGTGAATGCTACCGGTTTTTTAGGGGGCTATAACGGTATGTTTATTTCTGATGAACTGGAAAGGATGGGTGCTAAAAGCGCCTTTACGAAAACAGCAAGAGAAACACGGACGAATATTAATATTATTTCTGAGGACGGTTATGTAACGGAAGTGCTGGAACCGGGACCGGAGATTTCCGAACAGGAGAGGATTAACTTTCTGGACCAGTTTTATGCTTTGGTAAATGAGAGTGAGATTATTGTTATTTCGGGAAGCATGGCGCCGGGGCTGGAAGCGGATTATTATGCAAAGATGATAGAAATCTGCCATCAGGCGGGGAAAAAGGTATTGGTGGATACCAGCGGAGAACCGTTAAAAAGCGCTATTGAAGCAAAGCCTTATCTGATTAAGCCCAATAAGCGGGAGTTAGAATATGTGGCAGGAAAAAGGCTGGAAAGTGAAGAGGAAGTGCTGGAAGCAGCAAGGCAGTTAAAGGATAAGGGAATAGAAGTGGTAGTGGTAACCATGGGTTCAAAAGGGCTTGTTTGTGTTACAAAGGAACAGACTTACCGCGTAGTTCCACCTAAGGTAAAAACACTGAATACGGTAGGAAGCGGCGACTGCGCTATAGCAGTTTTGACTATGGGCATAAAAAATGCGGAGCCTTTTGATGAAGTGTTAAAGAAAGCAGTGGCTCTTTCCGCCGCCAATGTGACTACCTTGGAAAATGGGCAGATTCCTACGGAAAAGGTGCGGGAAATTTATCAGAATGTAGAAGTTTTTAAGCTTTCTTAATTTATTTCTGGAATTTTTTAGAAAAAAGACACAGTTTAAACACATTTATCTTATATAGTAATAAGCAAGATAGTTGAATTAATATTCTACTATCTCCCCCCCTCATAAGAATTCAACAAAGAGGCCTCCGGCAATGCCGGGGGTTTCTTTGTGTGCATTATTATGGGAATTTTAAAAATATAACAAATGAAATGTATTGATTTTAGGTTTTGTTAATTTTTTCTCACATTTTTTTTATAAATTAGACACATTTTGAACACAAATTGAGTATATATTGATTACAAGATAGTTGAACCACAACTCACTATCTCCCCCCTCATAAGAATTCAACAAAACAGCCTCTGGTTTATCCGGAGGCTGTTTTGTATTGATATAAAAGAGGATTGGTTTTGTCAATTCAATTCCCATGCACGGAAATCAATTTTCAGACGGCAGCTTTCAAAGCAGGCTCCGGGACGGGCTCTATGCAAAGAATGTTTCTGCGTTGCCACGCTCTCGCTCTGATAAAAACGCAGCAGTTCTAAGCTCGAAAATACCTCGCTAAGAACTGGCGATTTTATAAGGGCTCCTTCAGAAATCATTCTTTGCATAGAGCCCGTCCAGGAGCCTGCTTTGAAAGCTGCCGTCTGAAAATTGATTTCCGTGATTCCTATATAAAAAGCCTTTTTTTCCGAACAGGAACATGTTATACTTACATAAATAGAAATCAGGTTCTCTTATTCAAAAGGATTTGGAAGAAAGGGCAGGGTATGGCATGAATACAAAATATCGTTTGGGAAGAAGTGCTTTCCGCACTTTAAAGGATGGAATGGAAAAGGAGTGGCTTGTGACAAACGGCATAGGCGGATTTGCAAACGGATGTGTGTCCGGAGCCAATCACAGACTGTTTTCCGGATATCTGACAGCTTCCTTTCATCCGCCGGTGGACAGAAAGCTGGTCTGGTCCGGCACACATGAAGCAGTGAGCTTTTCGGGGCGGCATGAACAGGTGGACTTGACGGCACAGGATTATGTGGGGGATGAAAAAAACGGACAGATATATTTAAACAGCTTTGAGCTGGACGTAGTTCCCTCTTATTTTTATCAGGTGGATGATATGACCATTCGAAAAACAATTGGTATGGCATACGGGAAAAATGCAGCAGCAGTTACTTATGAGATAGAGGCAGGAAAGGAAGGCGGCGAATTTCATATAACGCCTTTGTTTAAATTTACCAGTCCGGGGGAGGGAACGGAAAAGGGCAGGCTGGACTTTCAAAAAGAAATATCAGGAAAGAAGCTTACATTAGTTCCAAAAGAGGATGAAAAGAAAAAAATAGTATTCCTCGCTTCGGAGGGCACTTATTTTGACAGGAAGAAGCTGCCGGTTTCCATGGCGACGCCCAACTATTTAATAGAGGAAAATATATACTATCCGCTGGAAAACAGAACCGGATATCTGGGCCTTGACAATCATGCTACCCCTTATGATGTGGTGGTTTCCTTCAAGCCCTTTGAAAAGAAATGCTTCTATCTGCTGTGCGGGGCAGAGGATATGGAGAATCCCGGTCTTGAACCATGGCTGGAAGAAGCGGACGGCTTTCAGATAATAGAAGAATGCAGGGAAAGAGTTTATAACCTTATGGAGAAAATGCCGGAAGACCTGCTTGCCAGACGCCTTGCCTGGAGCGCCGACCACTTTATCGTAAAAAGAGAGTCTACCGGTTTAAAGACTATACTGGCAGGATTTCCCTGGTTCATGGACTGGGGAAGAGATACCATGATTGCCCTGCAGGGGCTTACCCTTTGCACAGGCAGGTTTCAGGATGCAAAGGAAATCCTGGAATCCTTCAGCATGTATGTGAAAGACGGAATGCTGCCAAATGTATTTCCAAACAGCGCCGGGGAGGAGCCCATGTATAATACGATTGACGCTTCCCTGTGGTATTTTTATTCCGTCCATAAATATCTGGAATATACAAAAGATTATACCTTTATAAAAGAAAAGATTTATCCCTGCTTAAAGGAAATTGCCCATGCCTACAAAAATGGCACTCATTTTTCCATAAAAATGGACGAGGACGGGCTGGTTCAGGGAGGAAGCGACTTAGACCAGCTTACATGGATGGATGTACGGGTGGGAAATCTTGTAGTGACTCCAAGGCATGGAAAAGCAGTGGAAATCAATGCCCTCTGGTACAATGCCCTTCGGATTATGGAAAAGCTGGCGGAAGCATTTGGCGAAGAGGCTTCCGGCTATAGAGAACTGGCTGAGAAAGTAAAGAGCGTATATTCAGATACATTCTGGAATGAAGAAGCGGGCTGTTTGTATGATGTGGTAAACGGAGAAGTAAAGGACGCCTCCGTTCGTCCCAATCAGATATGGGCGGTGTCCCTGCCCTATTCCCTTTTAAGCAGGGAACAGGAAAAAAGGATTGTGGATACGGTATATGAGCAGCTTTATACCCCTTACGGACTGCGGAGCCTGTCTAACAGGGATAAGGCATATAAAAAGGAGTACATCGGAAAGCTTTTAAAGCGTGACCTGGCATATCATATGGGAACTGCATGGGGTTTTTTATCCGGAGGCTTTATAAGCGCATACTGCAAGGTGAACGATTATAGTAAGGAAGCGGTGAAAAAAGCAGAAGAAATGTGCCTGTGCTTTCAGGACCATATGGAGGACGGTTGCTTAAACGGAATAGCAGAAATCTTTGACGGTGACTTTGCCTGTACTTCCAGAGGCTGCTTCAATCAGGCATGGAGCGTGGGCGAAGTGCTGAGGGCTTATATGGAAGATGTGTTTCCGTATAAATAGACGTAGAGACAGTTCAGGCGGCAGTTCTCCCACAGGAATCAGAACCGGCGGCAGGCAGAAAGTGTTTCTGCGTCGTCACGTTCTCGCTCTGATAAAAACGCAGCAGTGCTAAGCTCGAAAATACCTCGCTAAGCGCTGGCGTTTTTATAAGGGCTCCTTCAGAAATCACTTTCTGCCTGCCGCCGGTTCTGATTCCTGTGGGAGAACTGCCGCCTGAACTGTTAGCAGCCGTAAGCTATTTGGACGGAAAGGGCTGTTTTATACTGGAAATTCCTGTGAGATAGTCAAGAGAAACATTATAATATCTGGCAAGAGTAATCAAATGCCGCAGAGGCATTTCATTGGCTCTGCGCTCATAGCGGGCATACATGGTCTGGGAGGTCCCCAGCACTTCCGCAATTTCCTGCTGCGTCTTATCGAAATCTTCACGTAAATCTCTTATCCGTAAATGGTATTCCATAAAACCCCTTCCTCTTCCAAATCCATTCCTCTTTACAGACAGGTTGAACTGTAACAGATGATATCATAGTACAAATCTTTACTATTGAAATTAGTAAAGATTTGTACTAGAATAATATGGAATAGAGGAAAAAATATGCACAAAAAGGAAAAGAAAGAAGAGAAGTCATATGAAATACAGAAGAACAGCCGCAATGGTTTTTTGTTTTATGCTGCTTATTCAAAGCTGTGTTTTTGCTATGGCAGCAGAAGAGGAGAGTTTTTTATTTGTAAGGCGGCAGAATCAGGAGAATACAAAGGAAAATATCGATTGCCATAAAATCGTACTGCCTAAGCAGGGTGTGGTTTCTTTTCAGTTTATCCGGTTTAGTGATGTAAATCTGCAGGCAGCATGGCAGGTTCGTGTTTATAATGCCAAAAGGCAGAAAATAGCGGTTTTTTCTGCGAAAAAAGAAAAGCGGGAGCAGCTTGCAATCAGGCTTTTGCCGGGGACCTATTTTATAGAAATAGTTTCCGGGGGGAATCTGTATCATATGGATGTGAAGATGGATTCGTGATGAGGTTTTAGACATCTAAAAAGAAAAAGGCGTGAAATAACGAATAATTGTTAATAGTTCAGTTTCCGGCTTTCCTGCACCGGTTCTGATTCCTGCGGAGGAAAGCTTCAGATTCCTTTCTTGAGTGGAATATGATAATATTCTTTTCTGCACATTGGGACAGGGCATATTCAATCTTTCCTTTTTCTGTTTTATCAAAATCAAGGATATCAATCAATGATTATTTCTAAAGATTTTAACAAGCCGGTAACCTCCGGATATGAGAATTTTGCCTGTTTTATTTTATTTGAAGGAATATCTATTTCATATCCTTTAGCGTCTCTGAAATCGGCTTTGCGAATATCACATTGAAAAAATTGTGTGGCTTCTAATGGGCAGTCCTGAAAATTGCTTTCCTGAAGGTCACATTTTTCAAATATGCTTTCCTGTATTGTATTGCCTGAAAAATCAAATTTCCGGAAAGGCATTTCGATAAATGAGTTATATTTCATACAACAGGCTTTAAATTTGTCGATTGAGTGCGCATACCTTCCAACAGGCAGAAGGTCGTTCCAACAATGTACCCCGATAAGATTGCATTTTTCAAAGGCGGCATTTTTGACTTCTGAATGCTTAGAAGTGAAACTGATGATGTTACAGTTGTAAAATTTGCAATTGATAAAAACGCAGCCCATAATCCTGCAATCCTCAAAGGAACAGTTTTCAAAAGTGCAGTCAATGAATTTGCAGTGTTCTTTTGTTATATTCTGATATTTTTTGTCTTTTATAAGCTGTTCTTCATAAAAAGTCTGCTGCATATGATATTGCCTCCTGTTAGTTGTTTTTATATTCGCTTTCTAAATATTCTACATATTTTTCAAAAATCATAATAAAGTCTGTGGAATATTTCTTCTGAACTTTTTCCATAGAATGTTGTACTGCTTTTTTCATTTTGCGCGTGACTTTATCGGCAAAAATCTGTCCGCTGTCAGTAAGCGCAATTAACTTTTCTTTTGACTGTTTTTGGGATAAAAGTATGATATATCCGGCATTTACACATTCTTTTATGATTGTATTGAGTGTTGTTTTGGGGATATGCCAATCGTCACATATTTGTTTTTGGGAATGTTGTTTTTGGTCGCTCAGGATATCCAATAACAGCAATGTGTTTTCTTTTATCCCCATTTCTTTGGCAATTTCATAATAGACGCCAATACATTTATTGGTTGTAAGCATTAACCGGTATACTTCTTCTCGATAATCGTTCATTTGACTCTCCTTTTTATGATACGAATTCGTACTGTATTATAATACGAATTCGTACTAATGTCAAGAAGAGAATATAGATTATCCACGCCAAACACATTCATGCGTTTGGCATGATATATCTTGTACACCAGTTGAAAAAAACCACTACATGTGCTATCCTATAAGATAATGGATAAAAGAAAGCAGGAAAATTATGGTTTGTTTAAAAGATTTATTGAAAAAACTGACATACCAGGTGATAAAAGGCAGTGAGGACGTGATGGTCACAGCCGTTGCAAACGATTCCCGCAAGGTGGAAAAGGGAAGTCTGTTTTTTTGTATTTCAGGAGGAAATGCAGACGGACACAGCTTTGCAGAAGAGGTGGCGGAAAAAGGGGCGGCGGTCTTAATCGTGGAAAAGGAAGTGTCCATAAAAGAAGAGGCGGAGGTTACTATTATAAAAGTGGAAAACACCCGCTATGCCATGGCATTTATTTCTGCAGCCTTTTATGGAAATCCTGCGGATAAGCTGAAGGTAATCGGCATTACCGGAACGAAAGGAAAGACTACCACTACCTATCTGGTGAAATCCATTTTGGAGCATGCCGGATTCAAGGTAGGCTTAATCGGCACCATTGAGGTGATTATCGGAGATAAAGTGATTCCAGCTAATAATACCACGCCGGAATCTCTTTTGTTGCAACGGTATTTTAAGGAAATGGCAGATGCCGGCTGTGACATAGTGGTGATGGAGGTTTCTTCCCAGGGGCTCATGCTTCACCGGACCCAGGGCTTTTTATTTGATATAGGCGTGTTCACCAATATTGAACCGGACCACATCGGTCCAAACGAGCACCAGGATTTTGAAGACTATCTTCATTGCAAAGGACTTCTGTTTCAACAGTGCAAAACAGGAATAGTAAACAGGGATGACGGACACTGGCAGGAAGTGGTAAAGGGTCATACCTGTCAGTTAGAAACCTTTGGCTTTTCAGAAGCAGCGGACTTAAAGGCAAAGGATGTTTCGCTGGTAAATAAAAAAGGATATCTGGGAGTGGATTTTAAAACGGAAGGCATTGTAAACATGCGGGTACAGCTTCACTCGCCGGGCAGGTTCAGCGTATATAATGCATTGACGGCAATAGCCATCTGCCGCCGTTTCCATGTGCCGGAAAATATCATCAGGGAAGCACTGGCACAGGCAGCGGTAAAGGGCAGGATTGAAATGATAAAGGTATCCGATGAGTTTACGCTGATGATTGATTATGCCCATAATGCCATGGCATTGGAAAGCCTGCTTACCACCTTAAAGGAATATGAGCCGAAACGGCTTGTGTGTCTGTTTGGATGCGGAGGAAACCGCTCGAAGCTCAGAAGATACGAAATGGGAGAGGTAAGCGGAAAACTGGCGGATTTGACAGTGATTACCTCTGACAATCCAAGATTTGAAGAACCTCAGGAAATTATTGATGATATAAAGACAGGAATTTCCAAAACAGACGGAAGCTATGTGGAAATCTGTGACAGAAAAGAGGCAATTGCCTATGTGATTCAAAACGGACAGCCGGGAGACGTAATCGTGCTGGCAGGAAAGGGACATGAGGATTATCAGGAAATCAAAGGAAAAAAATATCCTATGGATGAAAGGGTAATCATTCGGGACATATTGCAGGAAATGAAGAATACATGACCAGGCATATTTTATATTTCTGCGGCTGCCTGGCAACGAAAAATATTTATGTGAATAATATGGCGCTTTTGCTTGGTGGTGCGTGAATTTTACGGCAATTCAGTGTAAAATATCCATATGAGTATCTGGCAGTTGCCGTATAATACCGGTCAGAACAAAAAAATGGACACAATACAAAATTGAAAATATACAAAATATTCATGCCGCAGGATATTTGGCTTATAAACGGCGAAAATGAAATACAGAGCCATTTACGGATAAAGGAGAAGATAAGTTGGAAAGAGACAAGGAAGGAAATGCGGAAGGCTGCTATGCAAATATCATAGTGGATATTTCCCATGAAAAAGTAGATAGACCCTTTCAGTACCGGATACCGGATTCCTTACTGGGGAAAATCGAACCTGGAATGAAGGTGCAGATTCCTTTCGGACGTTCCAACAAGCTGATTGACGGCTATGTAATGGAGCTTACTAAGAAACCGGAATATCCGGAGGAAAAGTTAAAAAGCATACATGCCGTGTCCGAGGGAGGTATTTCCATAGAAGGCAGTCAGGTAAGGCTTGCGGCATGGCTGAAAAGGACTTACGGCTCCACTATGATAGCGGCAATGAAAACGGTCCTTCCCGTAAAGCAAAAAGTAAAAGCAGCAGAAAAAAAATCCCTGCGGCTTAAAGTGGAAAAGGAAAAAGGAAAAGAACTGCTTTTAGAGTATGAGAAAAAGCACCAGACTGCCAAGGCAAGGCTGATGAAAGAGCTTTTGGAATATGAACAGCTCCCATATTCCCTTGTGACAGGTAAGCTTGGGGTAACAGGAAAGACCATTTCGGGGCTGGTGGAAAAACAGATAGCGGAGCTGCTGGTGGAAAGTACATGGCGCAATCCGATAAAGTTAGCCCAGACTAATCAAAAATGGGATAGAAAGATTCTAACAAGGGAACAGCAGGCTGTAGTAGAGGCTTTTACAAAGGATTTTAAGGATAAAAAGGAAATCCGTTATCTGATACATGGAATTACCGGAAGCGGCAAAACGGAAGTGTATATGGAAATCATTGAACAGGTGCTTCTGGAAGGAAAAGAAGTCATCGTGCTCATACCGGAAATTGCCCTGACTTACCAGACACTGACCCGGTTTTACAACCGGTTTGGCGAACAGGTTTCTGTAGTGAACTCCAAATTGTCGGCTGGGGAAAAATACGACCAGTTTTTAAGGGCAAAAAGAGGGGAAGTCCGGATTATGATCGGGCCCAGGACCGCTCTTTTTACGCCCTTTCAAAATCTTGGTCTCATTGTGATGGATGAAGAGCATGAGGGAAGCTATAAAAGCGATACCATGCCAAGATTCCATGCAAGAGAGACAGCGGAAGAAATTGCAAGAAACTGTCACGGAGCCCTTGTACTGGGCTCGGCAACTCCTTCTTTGGAAGCTTACTTCCGGGCGGAAAAAGGGGAATACCGCTTATTTACCTTAAAGAACCGGTTAGAGGGCGCTTATCTTCCGGCCGTATATACTGTGGATTTGCGGGAAGAATTAAAACAGGGAAACCGTTCTGTTTTCAGCAACAGGCTGAAAGAGGCAATTTATGACAGGCTTCAGAAGAAGCAGCAAATCATGCTTTTTTTAAACCGAAGGGGCTATGCCGGATTTATTTCCTGCAGAGCCTGCGGTTATGTGGTAAAATGTCCTCATTGCGATGTTGCCTTAACCCATCATTTCGGAAACGGCGGCAGTAATGCCGGAAAGCTGGTCTGCCATTACTGCGGATATGAAAGGGAGGAAATCAATCTTTGTCCGGAATGCGGTTCTAAGTACATTTCAGGCTTTAAAGCAGGGACACAGCAGATTGAACAGAAATTAAAGGAAGAATTTCCTTCGGCAAGAGTGCTTCGAATGGATGGGGATACTACAAGAAAAAAGGATGATTATGAAAGAATCCTGTCTGCATTTTCTAATGAAGAGGCGGATATTTTAGTAGGAACCCAGATGATTGTAAAGGGGCATGATTTTAAAAAGGTGACGCTGGTGGGCATTTTGGCAGCAGATTTATCCCTGTCGGCAAATGATTACCGGGCGGCGGAGAGAACCTTTCAGCTTCTGACCCAGGCGGCAGGAAGGGCAGGGCGTGATAAGCTTCCAGGAGAAGTGGTGATTCAGACTTATCAGCCGGAGCATTACAGCATTGTACATGCGGCTAACCAGGATTATGAGGCATTTTATAAAGAGGAAATCGCATTCAGGGAAATTGCAGGGTATCCTCCGGCTGCCCATATGCTGGGAGTTTTCATACAGGGCAGGGATAAAAAAGCAGCATGGGAGCTTGGAGGCTTTCTGGCAGAAAAGTGCAGGGAAGCCTTCCGGAAGAAAAAGGTATTGATTATCGGACCGGCAAAGGCTACAATCGAAAAGGTGAACGATACATACCGCTATGTGATTTACGGAAAGCACAGGGAGTACAGCCGGCTCATAGAAGTAAAGGATTTTTTAGAAGAGCTGTTAGAATCCATAAGGGAGCAGACAAAACAGATAAGCATTACCTTTGACTTTGACCCCATGAATGGATTTTAAGGAAAAGATATGATACAAAAGGAGTAAAAAGATGGCAATTCGGAATATTAGACAAATCGGAGACGAAGTATTAAACAAAAAATGTAAGGAAGTAAAAGAAGTTACAAAAAGAACAAGGGAACTGATTGATGATATGTTTGATACCATGTATGAGGCATGCGGAGTAGGACTTGCAGCGCCTCAGGTAGGAATCCTGAAAAGAATCGTGGTTATTGATACTACAGGAGAAGACCCTATTTTGCTGATTAACCCTACGATTATAGAAACTAGCGGTGAACAGACAGGACAGGAGGCATGTCTGTCCGTACCGGGAAAGTCCGGCGTGGTAACAAGGCCAAACTATGTAAAGGTGGCTGCTTTTGATGAGCATATGGAGCCCATTGAAGTGGAAGGAACAGAGCTGTTGGCAAGAGCCTTGTGCCATGAAATCGCCCATCTGGACGGGCATCTGTACGTGGAACTGGTGGAAGGGGAGCTGATGGATGCAGAGCCTTACGAGCCGGAGGATGAGGAAGAATAGTAACAGTTCAGCCCAGGACTTTGCATTTAATGCAAAGTCCGTGAGAACGTGTAAATTAAGCCAAGAGGGAATCTGCCCCTCGCCGAAGGCTGAACTGTTACGAAGAATAGAAAGCAAAGCGGAAGCGTCACGGACAGAGAGGAAAAAGTGAGAATATGAAGATAGTTTATATGGGGACTCCTGATTTTGCAGTGGGGCCTTTAGAAGCAATTGTTGCGGCAGGACATCAGGTAACAATGGTGGTAACCCAGCCGGATAAGCAGAAGGGAAGAGGAAAGGAAGTCAGCTGCACTCCCGTAAAGGAATGTGCCGTAAAGCATCATATTCCGGTGTTTCAGCCTGTAAAGATTAAAGAGCAGGAAGCAGTAGAGGTGTTAAGAAAGCAGGAAGCAGATATTTTCGTGGTGGCAGCCTTCGGACAGATATTATCAGAAGAATTGTTAAATATGCCAAAATACGGAGCCGTCAATATTCATGCTTCCCTGCTTCCTAAATACAGAGGGGCAGCGCCCATCCAGTGGGTTATTTTAGATGGAGAGGCGGAAACAGGAGTTACCATTATGCAGATGGACAAGGGACTTGATACAGGGGATATGCTGTTAAAGACAGTGGTTCCCATTGAAAAGGAAGAAACCGGGGAGAGCCTTCATGACAAGCTTGCCATGGCGGGTTCAAAATTGATTGTAGAAGCTCTAGCAGCCATTGAGACAGGAGCTATAGAGCCGGTAAAACAGAAGGATGAAGAAAGCTGCTATGCAAAAATGCTTACCAAATCCTTAGGGCAGATTAACTGGCAGGAGGATGCAGTGAAAATCGAAAGACTGATTCGGGGCTTAAATTCTTGGCCAAGCGCCTATACCGGATACGGAAACAAAACACTAAAACTCTGGAAGGGGCAGGTCATTTCGGAGCAGGACCGGCAGGCTCTTGCTAAAATAAAGGTTCAGGGGCTGGATATGGAACATATAAAGCCCGGAACCGTCTGCTTTGTTTCCAAAGAAGAAGTTTATGTAAAAGCCGGAAAGGATTTGTTGAATATCCAGGAGTTACAGCTTGAAGGAAAAAAGAGAATGACAACAAAGGAATTTTTGCTGGGGCGGCAGATAGAAGTGGGAACCGTGTTTTCCTCTTAAGGGGAAATAAATCTGGGAAATCCAAAAAGGAGAGAGGATTATGATATTATACGGATATTATGGTTACGGTTATGGATATGGATACGACCCGATGCTCATATGGGCGCTTTTAGTTGCGGTCATTTCCATGATTGCCTCTGCAAAGGTAAGCTCCACCTATCAAAAATACGATAAGGTGAGAAGTGCTACGGGAATGACGGGGGCACAGGCGGCAGAGCGGATTTTGCAAAGTGCAGGAATTTATGATGTATCAGTGCAGCACATCAGAGGAGAACTGACGGACCATTACGACCCGAGAAATAAAATTCTGCGTTTATCTGATGCTACCTATGGCTCTGCTTCCGTTGCGGCAGTTGGAGTAGCGGCACATGAATGCGGCCATGCCATACAGCATAAGGAAGGGTATGCACCCCTGAAAATCCGTTCGGCGCTGGTGCCTGCCGCTAACTTAGGCTCCAGGCTTGGGATTCCCATTATCCTTATAGGCTTTTTCTTCAGCGCCGTTTCTTTTCTTGTGCCGGTTGGTATTATTGTATTTTCGCTGGCGGTGCTGTTTCAAATCGTAACCCTTCCGGTTGAGTTCAATGCTTCCAGAAGAGCGCTGGCGCTTTTGGAGGGGCAGGGCATATTGGGCGAGCGGGAAGTGAGCCAGTCAAGAAAGGTGTTAACAGCAGCAGCCCTTACTTATGTGGCAGCAGCAGCTGCTTCCGTAGTGCAGCTTCTGCGTCTGATTCTGATTTTTGGCGGAGGAAGACGGCGTGACGACTAATACAAGAGAAATTCTTTTGGAAATGCTTCTTGAAATTCTGGAGAAGAAAAAGTACAGCCATCTGGTGATGCAGCAGGTACTTGATAAATATGCCTATCTGGAAAAAAAGGACAGAGCATTTATAAAGCGCATTGGGGAAGGAACCATTGAACACTTAATTCGAATTGATTATGTGATAAACACCTTTTCTAAAACAAAGACAGACAAAATGAAACCGGTAATCCGTACCATACTTCGCATGAGCGCATATCAGATATTGTTCATGGAAGCGGTGCCGGATTCCGCAGCATGCAATGAGGGGGTAAAGCTGGCAGTAAAAAAGGGCTTTGCACCTTTAAAGGGTTTTGTAAACGGGGTGCTCCGTAATATTTCAAGAAATAAAGAAGCAATAGCCTATCCGGACAGAGAAGCTTCCATAGAAGACTATCTGTCTGTTACATATTCCATGCCTTTATGGATTATAGAAATGTGGCTTTCCGATTACGGGGAGCAAACAACAGAAACAATGCTGAAAGGTCTTTTGCAGGAAAGACCTGTTACCATCCGAATACCGGAAGAGCTTTCCTGTGAGGAGAAACAGGCATGGCTTTCCAAAATGGAAAAGGAAGGAATTACTGTAAAGGAAAGCAATCAGTTAGCATATGCTTATTATTTATTTAATATAAATTCTGTAAGAGAAGTTCCGGGCTTTTCAGAAGGAAAATTTGTTGTTCAGGACCTGGGTTCCATGGAAGTGGTGGAAATGGCACATATTAAAGAAGGAGATACGGTTCTGGACGTATGTGCTGCGCCGGGCGGGAAAACTCTCCATGCGGCTTCAAAGCTTAAGGGAACCGGAAGGGTGGAAGCAAGGGACATTTCCGATTATAAGGTTTCCCTTATCCGGGAAAATTTTGAGCGGACCGGATATAAAAACATACAGACCAAGGTATGGGATGCTGCGGAAACGGATGAGACAGCGTTGGACAGTGCTGATGTAGTCATTGCAGACCTGCCATGTTCGGGACTGGGAGTTATCGGACGAAAAGGAGATATCAAGTATCGGGTTACAAAAGAGAATCTGGCAGAAATAGCAAGGCTTCAGCGTAATATACTGCATACAGTTTCTTCTTATGTGAAAACCGGCGGTGTGCTGCTTTACAGCACCTGTACCATCAGTAAAGAAGAAAATCAGGAAAACAGGGATTACATATTAAATCACTTGCCTTTCACATTGGAAGAAGAAAAGGTGCTGCTCCCGGGAATAGAGCCATCCGACGGCTTTTATATGGCCCGCTTTCGTAAAGAGAAGACAGGAACAGAGTAAGGATACTATATGCAAAAGCAAATAGATATAAAATCACTGACAAAAGAACAATTAAAAAATGAGATATTGGAATTGGGAGAAAAATCTTTCCGGTCAGACCAGATTTATGAATGGATTCATAAAAAGCTGGTTCTGGATTTTGATGAGATGACTAATATAAAGAAAGAATTCAGGGAAAAATGTAAGGAAAGATTTATTCTTACCAATTTAGAGGCGGTGGATGTACAGACCTCCAAAATAGACGGCACGAAAAAGTATTTATTTCAGTTAGCAGATGGTAACCTGGTGGAAAGTGTGTGGATGAAATATAAACATGGGAACAGCGTATGCATTTCCTCGCAGGTAGGCTGCAGAATGGGCTGCAGATTCTGTGCCTCAACTCTGGATGGTCTGGAACGGAATCTGACGCCTTCGGAAATGCTGGACCAGATTTATAAGATTACAAGACTGACAGGAGAACGGGTTTCCAATGTGGTGGTTATGGGAACGGGAGAGCCTTTGGACAATTTTCAAAACCTGCTTGTTTTCATTCAGCTTTTGACAGATGAATATGGGCTGCATATAAGCCAGCGGAACGTAACGGTATCCACCTGCGGCATTGTTCCTAAAATGAAGGAGCTGGCGGATAAGAAGCTGCAGATAACTCTGGCATTATCCCTTCACGGGGCCACTGATGAAAAAAGAAGAAGGCTTATGCCTGTTGCAGAGCGCTATACCATTGAGCAGTTAATGGAAGCCTGCCGGTATTATTTTGAAAAAACAGGCAGAAGGATTACCTTTGAATACAGTATGGTGGCAGGGATAAATGATACATCAGAGGATGCAGGGGAGATCATAGCGCTTGCAAAGCCTTTAAATTGTCATATAAATCTGATTCCTGTAAACCCTGTTGCAGAGCGGAATTTTAAACAGCCGGACATAAGTTTTGTGGAAGGATTTAAAAATAAACTTGAAAAAAATCGAATAAATGTTACTATTAGAAGGGAAATGGGCAGAGATATTGACGGAGCCTGCGGACAGTTAAGAAGACGGCATAAAGAGGAAAAGGAGGAAACGCAGTGCTAAAGACAGTGGCAATGACGGACGTTGGCCGTAAAAGAAAACTGAATCAGGATTATGTGTTTGCTTCTGGAAAGACCCAGGGAAATATGCCGAATCTTTTTATTGTAGCAGACGGTATGGGAGGGCATAATGCGGGAGATTTCGCTTCCAAGTATACAGTGGAAACCATTGTATCAGAAATCCGCAGTTCCTTTGAAAAGAATCCTACCATTATTATAAAAAAGGCAATCAATGCTGCCAATAAAGGAGTCAGAAAAGAAGCCAGCATGGATGCAAGTCTGGCTGGTATGGGCACCACGGTTGTTGTGGCAACTGTGATAGGAAGATACCTTCAGGTTGCCAATGTGGGAGACTCAAGGCTTTATGTAGTCAATCCGGAAGAAATCCGGCAGATTACAAAAGACCATTCACTGGTCGAGGAAATGATTCGGTTAGGCGCTATTAACCGGGAAGACGCAAGGCTTCATCCGGATAAGAACATTATTACAAGAGCTATCGGCGTAAGGGATGATGTGGAAATTGATTTCTTTACGATTGAGTTAAGGCCTTATGACACCATACTGATGTGTTCGGACGGTCTTAGCAATATGTTAGAGGATGAAGAAATAAGAAAAATTGTAAACAATAAACGGGGAATTAATGAAATAGCAGAAGAGTTGATCAGGCAGGCAAATAACAATGGCGGAAAAGACAATATTGCCGTAGTGTTGGTAAGACCTTTTGCAGATGAGGTGGTAAGATGATAAAAATAGGTATGTTGATAGGCGAGCGTTATGAAATTCTTGAAAAAATCGGTACAGGGGGAATGAGTGATGTTTATAAGGCAAAATGTCACAAGCTGAACCGTTTTGTTGCCATTAAGGTATTAAAGCAGGAATTTAATGAAAATACAAATTTTGTATCCAAGTTCCGTATTGAAGCCCAGGCGGCAGCGGGACTTGCCCACCCCAATATTGTAAATGTCTATGACGTAGGGGAAGAAGAAGGCATTTACTATATTGTCATGGAGTTAGTAGAAGGAATTACCTTAAAAAATTATATAGAAAAGAAAGCACGTCTTTCCGTAAAGGAAGCGGTGAGCATTGCCATTCAGGTATCTATGGGTATCGAAGCAGCTCACAATAATAATATTATCCACAGGGATATCAAACCGCAGAATATCATGATTGCAAGAGACGGTAAGGTAAAGGTAACGGATTTCGGCATTGCCAAGGCGGCCACCAGCAACACCATTACCTCTAATGTAATGGGCTCCGTGCATTACACATCACCGGAACAGGCAAGGGGCGGTTTCAGCGATGAGAAAAGCGATATTTATTCTTTAGGCTGTACTATGTTTGAAATGCTTACCGGACATGTGCCTTTTGATGGGGAGACTACGGTTGCTATTGCCATTAAGCATATACAGGAGGATATGCCTTCTCCAAGGGAATTTGTGTCAGAGATTCCGGTGAGCGTGGAGCAGATTATTTTTAAAGCGACCCAGAAAAGTCCGGACAGGCGTTATCAGTCCATGGGCGAGCTGATTGAAGATTTAAAGCATTCTCTCATTGCTCCGGATGAAGACTTCGTAAAGATTATTCCGGTGGAAATGGGCGGAGCAACCAGAGTGATTACAGAAGCCGACATCAGCGAGATTAAAGACAGAACAGGCACCATTGCGGGAATCAATATTATCGGAGAAGAGGAACAGTCTCCGGTACAAAGACCGGTAAGGAAAAAGCCTGCCCGTAAGATAGAAGAGCCGGAAGAAGAGTATGAAGAAGATGATGAGGACGAGGACGAGTATGAGGACGACGATCTGGATCCGAAAATGGAACGGATTACGACTGTGCTTGCTATTGTTGCAGCGGTAATCATAGGTGTCATTGCCCTTGCCCTTGTTGCAAATGCCCTTGATATCTTTAAAACCGGAAACGGCTCTGAAAATAAAGAGAATACAGAAAATACCGAGAATCAGCCACAGGAAGATGGTCAGGTAGTCATGATAAATGTGGTAGGAAAGGATTTGGAAACAGCTAAAAAGGAATTGAATGACATGGGTCTTGGAACAAGGGCATCCATGCAGGAATCAGACGAATATGAAGAAAATACGGTTATTTCCCAAGGGGTCAATGAAGGGGAAAAGGTAGATAAATATACGACTATTGACCTGGTTGTAAGCAGCGGAACGGAAGGCGTTGAAGTGGATGATGTAACCGGCATGGATGCAGAGCTGGCAGCAAAGGCTCTTGAGGATAAAGGCTTTAAGGTGGTAAGAGATTATGCCAATGATGATGCGGTAGAAAAAGATAAAGTTATTTCCCAGGAGCCGCTGGCAGGTTCAAAAGCGGCAAAAGGCTCCAATATAACCTTGATTATCAGTCAGGGAAAAGCTGTTACAGAGGCTACGGTACCTGACCTTAGAGGGATGACGGAAAGCGCTGCAAAAGCGAAGCTGGAGGAATATAAGTTAAAATGCGGTACTGTTTCTGAAACTCACAGTGATACAGTGTCAGCCGGATGCGTAGTGACTCAGAGCTATAATCCGGGGCTTACAGTGGAAGAAGGGACCGTTGTGGATATTACTTTAAGCCTTGGGGCAAAGGAAGAGTCTTATAAATATGTTGCAACACTTCAGGCTCCTACCGGATATACAAAAGGAAGTGTGACCGTTACCATTAAAGCAAGCAATGGGGATATCCGCACCTTTGCCACAAGCACATTCCCCTGTGCAGTGAATGAAACGGGCTTTAAGGTTAACAGCGGGACTATCAGTTTTACCTACAATCAGGAGGAGATTGAAGTAGACGAGAACGGATATGAAACAACTAATACCAAGACAGTCACCACACCGGAACAGCCCATTACTTTCACTCAGGAGTAATGTATGCAGGGAAAAATCATAAAAGGAATCGGTGGATTTTATTATGTGCATCTGCAGGGCAGAGGTATCTATGAATGCAAGGCAAAAGGACTTTTTCGGAAAATGGGGATAAAGCCTTTGGTGGGAGACGATGTAGAGATACAGGTGCTTGATGAGGGCGCAATGACGGGCAATATTACATCCATCCTTCCACGGAAAAACCGGCTGATACGTCCGGCAGTTTCCAATGTGGACCAGGCAATGGTGATTTTTTCAGTTGTGCAGCCTGAACCTAATTTCCATTTGCTCAATAGCTTTCTTGTTATGATGGAAAGACAGCAGGTGACTTGTATATTGTGTTTTAACAAAGCGGACCTTGCTTTGGAGAGACAGATAGAAGAAATAAAAAAAATCTATAAGGAAACAGAGTACCCGCTTTTCTTTGTCAGCGCCAAAGAGAAAAAGGGGATTGAACAGATAAAGGATGTTTTGCGGGATAAGACTACTACAGTGGCAGGTCCCAGCGGCGTAGGAAAATCTTCCCTGATTAACAGCCTTCAGCAGGATGTGACTATGGAGACGGGAGATATCAGCAAAAAGATTGAAAGAGGAAGACATACTACCCGCCATTCAGAGTTGATAGCTTTAGAGGATGGCGGATATATTATGGATACGCCGGGATTTAGCTCTTTGTCCGTGGATTTTATGGAAAAGGAAGAGTTAAAAGAGTATTTTCCGGAGTTTTTGAAGTACCAGCCGGAATGCAGATTTCAGGGCTGTGCCCACATTCATGAGCCGGAGTGCGCAGTGAAAGAGGCGCTTTCCCGAAAAATGATAAGTCGGGTTCGTTATGATGACTATGTAATGTTTTATGAGCAGTGTAAAGAAAAAAGGAGATATTAATATGTTGATTTTAGCCCCTTCGATTTTGTCGGCAGATTTTTCCAGACTTGGTGAGCAGATTCAGGCAGTGGTTCATGCAGGCGCCCGATATATTCATATAGATGTGATGGACGGCATATTTGTTCCGTCCATTTCCTTTGGAATGCCGGTAATCCAGTCTATCCGTCCCTGTACGGACTGTGTGTTTGATGTGCATCTGATGATAGACAGGCCGGAACGGTATATTGAGGAATTTGTAAAGGCAGGTGCGGATATCATTACCTTTCATGTGGAGGCATGCGATGGCAGGGTAAAGGAGACCATAGACAAAATCAGAAGCTATGATAAAAAGGTGGGGATTTCCCTGAATCCGGCAACTCCCGTATGTGAAATAGAGCCGTATCTGGAGCTTGTGGATTTGATTTTAGTCATGTCCGTGAATCCCGGCTTTGGAGGTCAGAAATACATAGAGGAAAGCACGGAAAAAATTGTTCAGCTTAGAAAGCTGGTGGATGAAAGAAAGCTAAAGGCAGTTATTTCCGTTGACGGCGGCATCAAGAAAGAAAATGTAGGGGAAGTTTTAGAGGCCGGCGCTGATGTGGTTGTGGCAGGCTCCGCAGTGTTTCATGGGGATGTGGAGGAAAATACGGGATTTTTCATGAGGCAGTTAAGAGAGTTTGAAAGATGAAATAAATCTGCGGTTTAAGTCAGGTCAGACAGGTATTTTTGTGTAAGAGGAAGCGGAAGAGAGAACAGAAAACAGGGCAGGGGAGATGGTTTTTTAACCGGTCTCCCCTGCCTCAAGGCTATTTATATTTAATAATAAAAGCAATCGCCAGCAGAAAATTCTGTAATAATACCTGCGAGAAGTCTTTTAATCAATAGAGTAGCAAGTCTGGTTACCTCACCGTCCGCATCCACAGCAGCAATAGTCTGGTATTTGTCTAATTTTACGGCACCAACGGAAGCTGCCAATGTCATTTCCATATCAGCTTGACTGATTACCCCGTCACCATTTACATCGCCGTATAATCTTCTCGTCAGTGCAGCCTGTGCATTGATAGAAAATATACTGCTTAAAGTGGTGGCAATGCATAATCCCAGAATGGTTTTTTCATATAGTTACATTTTTCTCGAATACGAAAAGGGGAAGATAGCGCTGTTAACTGGAAAGTATGTGCGTGACACAAACGATTGAAATGGAAATGAAAAGTAAAAATTTTATTAAATGTGTTGTAATTAGGAAAAAATAGTGTATACTAAAGATAGTAGGTGATGCACAGCCCATAAGTGAGCGAGTTAACAGGAGGCAGGGACTATTTGAGTCTCTGCCTTTTCTGTCAGATAATACAGCAGCTAAAGTATGCGGTTGTTTGTAAACAAAGGAGTTTTATGAAAGATAATTTAAGAATATATGGAGTGAAGGATTCCTACATAAAATATTTGAGCCAATATCAGGAGCACCTGTTTCTGCAAGAAGGTGGTTCATCGGGACGTAAATATATCGGGGGTGTTTTTGAAATTAATAAATTTTCCTATTTTGTACCGCTATCCTCTTTTAAACCCAAACACAAGAAGATGAAGGAAGGTGTGGATTTTGTTAAGATAAAGGATTATGCAGTTATCAATATTAATAACATGATTCCTGTACCGAAAGGACAATTGGTAGAATTGAATATCAATACTGAAAAAGATTCGCATTATAAGTTACTTTTGCAGGCTGACCAATAAAAGATTATGAATTATTAAGATATGCTTGTTATTTGATTGTTCAAAACAGAGATCCAAGAAAAGAAGTAATTGCATTAGGGCAGACCTATTTCGCGATACAGACATATCGACAGGAAGTTGCCGATCATTTTAATCAGTTGAATGAGGATAAAAGGCATCTTGTTGTTCGTGGGGACATCAAATAGTGGAACCAGCTTTTGGCGAAAATTATTTCTGATTTGAATCCCTATATGTTATATTAATGTGGTCGGGAATAAGACTTTGTAAGAGGAACAAAATACTGGATATAAGTGAAAAATAATAGAAGAAAAAATATAAAATGATTGTGTGCTTTGGAGATTGAAATACAATGAAGAATTTGTTTCATGTTTTACCTGCAGATTTTTTTAAACCGCTTACGAGCAAATATAAAATGGAATATGCCGATTGCATTTTATTGATATTCAATTCATTTAAACCGGAAATTTCATATGGGGTAAACCGAGAAATTGTGGTTAAGGTTTTGGAAGGGTATTTTGAAACGGATGATATTGAAATGACGTTTGATGAAATGACATATATTCGTGATGCCAGAGAAAAAGCCAATGCGATGATAGCTTCTTTAAAGGCTTGTGGGTGGATAGAATATGAACAGGAAAAGAATCATCAGTTGAATGTTGTGTTATATGAATATACGATTCCGATTATTGAAAGTATGAATCGAATTATTCGGGATGAGGAGGCCGAGTATCAAGGGATTATTTCACAGATTCATGCAAGCCTTCAGAATAAAGATTTATATATAAAACCATACGAACTGATTATAAAGGGTGTAAAGGAAAATACGGAACGATTGATTTCGGAGTTAAAGAAACTTAATGTAAGTATTAAACGTCATATGGATAAGCAGACAAATGAAATGAGTGCATCTGAAATTATAGACCATTTTTTTGAGTACCATAAAAATATTGGTTCAAAGGCATATTTGCGTATGAAAACCAGCGATAACATCTCTTATTTTCGAAGCTCCATTATTGAGAAAATTGATGAGATTCTGGAGAATGCCGGTATCATGGAACGGGCGGTGGCAGGATATATGGAAGTGGAACAGGAAGCAGATTCAGATAAGGCATATGATATCATTGTAAACGATTTGTTGGATGTAAAATCAATGTTTTACAGGCTGGATGAAATCATTGAAGAAATTGATTTAAAACATACAAAATATATGAAGAATGCAGTAATGCGCGCAAGGTTCAAGCTGGCAACCGGGAATAATATGGAGGGAAAGCTTTTGCGTGTTTTAGATATATTGGCAGAGGAAATGGATGAAGACAGTCTGATGAGTGAAGAGGTTTCGGCAGAATTAGCGGAAATTTGCAATGTATATTTCCAAAGTTACATTTCACCGGAATCTTTGCGGACAATTCCGGTAATGAAAAAGAATAGCATTGTGGATGATATGTCAGGAAATGTTACAATGTCGAAAGAGGAGCGATTATTGTATAAAGAAGCTCTAAGAATAAAAAACAGAACTCGTTTTTCTCGAAAAAATATAAATGAGTATGTGGTTTCTCTGCTGGAAGGAAAAGAGAAAATTTCAGTGGGAGAAATCCCTATTGGGACTAAGAGAGATTTGATTAGAATTATTTATATCAGTATTTATGCAGGGAATAGAGCAAATAACTATGAGATAAAACGTACTAATAAAAGGGTAAAACGTTTAGGCTATGAATTTCCGCTGTTTGAAATAATAAAAAGATAGGAGCAATCATGTTAGAGATACTAAATGAATCCATAGCACAAAAAGAAAAGTTCCGCATTGCTGCCAATAAACTTTTAAATCAGTGTTTTCTTCTGAAGAAGAAAGAAGATACGAAAAAAGATTATATGTTCGTAAAACAAAATTTAGAGATGTTTGTCCCATATTTTGATTTGCTGGGCTATGATGTGAAGGTAAATGAAGATCAGGGGGTGATTGGATTAGTGAACCAATTTGGAACGGGAAGACTTGAATTGACCAAGTATGAAAGTATACTGCTCTTGATTTTGAGACTCCTTTATATTGAAAAACGTAAAGAACTGGCAACCTTTTCGGAAGAAGTAACCGTCATTATGGAAGAGGTAAGAGAAAAGTATGCCATGTTAAAAATTAAGGCAAAACCATATCTGGACAAAGGGATGGAGCGTAATTTTGTGAAACTGTTCCGAAAGTATAATTTGATACAAAATTTAGATACGGATGTAAATCAGGCAGATGCCAGAATTATTATCTATCCTTCCATTATTATGGCTGTGACGGTGGAAAGTGTAAATGATTATTATGAGATGACAGAGCAGAAATTGAAGGATTATGCAGTTAATAGGGATGTAATAGCAGTAGAGAGCGAAGAATAAAGATGGACAACCAGAAGAAGATATTAACAAGAATACAATTGGTAAACTGGCATTATTTTGAAAATGAAAGAATATCGGTAAATGGCTCCACGTTAATCAGTGGAGAAAATACGGCTGGAAAATCTACGATTTTGGATGCAATACAACTTGTGTTAACGACTAATACACGTCGTTTTAATGTGGCAGCCAATGAAAAAGGAAATCGTAGCTTAAAGGGATATGTGCGTTGCAAGGTGGGAAATGTAGGAGAAACCTATCTGCGAAAAAACGTAGTACCTGCCAACGTGGCATTGGAGTTCTATGAAGAAAAGGGAAACAGATACTTTGTAATAGGTGTCCATATGACGTCTCAGGATGAAGAAAGTACAGTAATCACGAAGTGGTATGCAGAAGAGTGTAGATTGGAGGCTCTATCTTTTACGGTAGATAATCGTCCGGCTCTGTCAGATGAATTTCGCATAAACGGCAAGCGTATTCGTTATATTGAGCAGAAAAATGCCGCCAGAGACAGATTTAAGAGAAGGCTGGGCAATTTAGAAGATAAGTTTTTTGATATTATACCTAAATCTCTCGCATTTAAGCCTATGGACAATGTGAAAGAATTTATTAATAAATTTGTATTATCCGAGACAAAGATAGACGTAGCATCCTTGCGTGAAAATATCGAGACATTGAGCGAACTGGAATATTTGTTGGAACGTTCCCAAAAACAATACAGTGCATTGGAAAATATATTAGATGCCTATGAGCGAATCGAAAAGAAGGAACATGATATTCAGGTAAACGATATTCTTTTAATGCTGGCAAATAAGGATGCGTTGCAGCAGGATTTGGAAGATATCAAAAAGGAGATTCGTTTAAAAAGACAATATATTGAATCGAATAGACAGGAACTGGAATTGGTGGTACAAAAAAAGACTGCTTTAGAGGAACAGATTATAGCAATCAACGTGGCTATACAATCCAATTCTTCAAATAAAATGATTGAGGATGCCAAAAGAAGAATACAGCAGTTAGAGAGAGAAATTTTTGTACATAATGAGCAGGAACAAGAACTAAAGGAACAGATAAAAAAGTTAAGGCAGTATTTACAATGCGTATCAAAAATTCAGGCAAAAGTACAATGTACGGTTCTTACCAATTCAGAGGTGTTATTGTTGGCAGCCGAAGAAGATAATAAAGAAAAAAGCAAGATTATTGAGAAGCTTGAAGAGTTTCAAGACAGTCAACTGGAAAAGATTCGTAACAGACATACGGAACTTCAATATCATATGAGTCAACTAAGCGATGCGATAAGTGATTTGCAAGACCGATTAAAGGAACTGGAAAAGAGAAAACTTAGTTTCCCTGACCAGACAATGGCTTTGAAAGAAGCCATAGAAAAGGAGTTTGAGAAACGCAAGATTCATTCGCCGGTTTATATCCTTGCGGAGCTTTTGGAAATAACCGATGAAAAATGGGTAAATGCGGTTGAGGGATACTTTAATAAGCAGAAGTTTTATCTGATTGTGGAACCAGAGTATTATGACGTTGCATTGGAGGTCTATGACCGGAAACGTAAACAGATACATACTGCAGGTATTATCAATACAAAAAAAATTCCGCTTGCAGATGAAGTGAATAATAGTTCATTGGCCTATGTGATTAAGAGTGAAAACAGATATGCCAGGGCCTATGCAAATTATCTGTTGGGCAGAGTGGTGCGTTGCGAGAATGTTGATGAATTGGAAAACCATGACATAGCAATTACGCCCCAGTGTATGTTGTACCAGGGGTATGTAGTAAGACATATTAATCCTGCAAATTACAGGAACCCTTATATAGGTCAAAATGCTTATAGAACCCAGATGGTAAATGTTAGAAAGCTTCTTGAAGAAAAAAGTACGGAACGAAGTACACTGCGCGAAGAAATTCGATTATATAGTGATGTTTTGGAGAGTGAGAAAAAATTTGATTTTACAATTCTGAAGCTTTACATAAATGCACCTGTAAAAAAAGCAGAGCTACAGCGGCAGCTTACTCATGAGAAGGTGGAATTGAAAAAGGCTTCCGATGATCCAACTCTTATTCAGTTGCAAATTGATTTGGAAAAAAAGGAAAAAGAGAAAAAAACGACTGCGGAAAATGAAAAGCAATTAGATAATGAGAATGTAAGACTGTTGAATCGAATTGAAATTGCCGGACAGGCTCAGCAGGGCAGGGAAATAGAATTAGCTGAAAGTATAAAGACTTTGGAGGAAAAACTTGATTCAGATGGTATTGTGTATCAGGAGGCGCTGGAAAAGTATAATCTTAACAGAAAAACAAAAACAGCCAAAAGGATTGCCGAGAATTTTGCACCACAGAGGTCGCAATTTGAGAATGAGAAGACGAATCTGGTAGATCACATGAAAGAATTGCAGTATCGTTACAATACAGATTTTACACAGGATTTTATAGTAGGCATAAGCGGAATGGCAGAATATAGGGAAGCAGCAGTCAAATTGAGGTCTGTGGAAATGATACGCTATGAGGAAAAACTTCGTCAGGCAAAGGATGATTGTGAACAGATATTTAAGAGTGATTTCCTGTCAAAGATGAAAGAGTTGATTGAAAATGCAAAAATCGAATTTCGTAATTTGAATAAGGCATTAGACAGTATTTATTATGGTGATGATAGTTATCATTTCAAGATTGGCTTCGATAAGAAAAAAGAAGGTCTGTATCGAATGATTACTTCTGAGAATAATCAAGAGGGAATTAACCTGTGGACGACTGCGTTTGAAGAACAGTACAAAGAGGAAATGGCAGAGTTGTTCGATAAGTTGATGACAAAGGATGATAGCGGACAGAAAATTGTGGAAGAATATACAGATTACCGCTCCTATTTGGATTATGATATCGAAATTCGAAAGAAAGATGGAAGCGTACAACGGTTTTCGGATATTTATGGCGAAAAGAGCGGTAGTGAAACACAGGTTCCTTATTATGTGGCTATTGCGGCATCTTTTTATCAGCTTTATCGGTATGGGAACAGTGTAAGAATTATGCTGCTGGACGAAGCTTTTGATAAAATGGATGATGAGAGAATTGGCTCCATGATGGAATTCTTTAGTGGATTGAATTTGCAGGTAATTATGGCAACACCACCGGCAAAAATTGAAATCATTGGTGAAAAGGTAGATACTGTATTGACTGCTATTCGAGTTGGACAGAGTAGTATTGTGGAGGAATATGATTTTTGAGGCTGAATGATATACAAAGTAAGACTATTCATAGTTTACTGGATAAATACGAAAATAGTAAAACATTTCTTGGGGAAAATCGGGTAAATCAGAAATTTTCAAGGCATATCAATGAATTGTTCCCAAGATATCAGGATGATGCTGAATATGATTTTTTTTGTGATGTTAATGAAGCTTTGGAAGAATTACAAAAAACAGAACTTATTATCATACAGTATCAAAGAGCAGGTATCATAAAATCAGTGGAATTGAATTTGCCGAAGTTGAAACGATGTTACGAGTTTGTAAACAGAGAATCCAGAAAAGAGGAACATGACTGGATTCTTGAAGTAATGGGGCAATTTCAGGAATGCGCAGTTTTGAATAATTATTTTGATGCGCAAAAAGTAAAGATATCTAAGAACCAAAAGGTAGAGTATTTTGATGGAAAGAAACAAGAGTTTCTGGATTTGTTAACTCTTGTAAAACTTATCTGTACAAACGAAGAAGAACAGTTTATCAGGGACTTTTCAGTAAGACATTTTTCAGATTCAAAAAGAGTAGAGACCTTGGCAGGTAAAGCGCAGGCGTTGATGTATCAATATGGCGAGTATCAGGACAGAGAGTCTGTTTTGGAAGAATGTGGTATTGTTAAAACACCGACTTATATATGTTTGAAGGGGGATGGAAAAATGACATTAGGAGGTCAGATGATTGACCTCTCAAAACTTAATGGGGATGTGGCTTTGTCCACAGCTTCATTAAAAGAACTGGATAAAATTGAAATTCTTGGAGACTGCGTTGTAACAGTCGAAAATCTTACAAGCTTTCATGACTATAACGGTGCGGAAGATTTTGTCATTTATCTTGGCGGTTTTCATAATACAACAAAGCGAAAATTTTTGATATGCTTATATGAACAGAACAGAGAGAAAAAGTACATGCATTTTGGTGATATTGATGCGGGTGGATTTTATATTTATGAGCATTTAAAATCCAAAACCGGGATACCGTTCAGAACACTTCACATGGATGTTGAAACTTTGAAAAAGCACAGTTCTCAAACAAAAACATTAACACAAACTGATAAAAGGCGTATTGAAAGTTTATTGAAGAAGTTGGATGATAAGCATAAGGAGAGTATGACAGATGAGGATTACAGAGATGTGCTTCAGTATATGTTGGAGAACAATTGTAAATTAGAACAAGAAGCACTGTATGGTGAATATCTGTGATGTGTTGCAGAAAGATGTATAAAAATGAGAGGGAACATTCTTAAAGTTGAAAAGAAATGCCAATTATGATAGCATAATAATTGTGTGAAGTTATTTTTCTATGAATTTAAGAATGGTACATTAACTATATATCCAAAATGAAATGAAGAGTAAAAAACGATATAGTAGATGGTTTTAAAAAGAAATATAAAGTTTTATTTTGAAAATTGGTATGTAACCAAAACCCAGAGAGGAGAAAACCCTATAAAAGTTTTGAATTTTGGCGAATTCAAGAAAGAAAAACAAAGGAGGATTAAAATAAAATGAAACTAGGCATCGTAGGACTTCCAAACGTAGGCAAAAGCACATTATTCAACTCATTAACAAAGGCAGGAGCAGAATCCGCCAATTACCCGTTCTGTACCATCGACCCAAATGTGGGCGTGGTGCTTGTACCGGATGAAAGACTGAAGCTGTTGGGAGATATGTACCATTCCAAGAAGGTGACCAATGCGGTAATTGAGTTTGTGGATATTGCAGGGCTTGTAAAAGGCGCTTCCAAAGGGGAAGGGTTAGGCAACCAGTTTCTCAGCAACATTCGGGAAGTGGATGCCATCGTTCATGTGGTAAGATGCTTTGAAGACCCCAATGTAGTCCATGTGGACGGCAGCGTGGAGCCGATTAGGGATATTGAAACAATTAATCTGGAACTGATTTTTTCCGATATTGAAATATTGGACAGAAGAATTGCAAAGACTACAAGAGGAGCCAACAATGATAAGACTCTGGCAAAGGAGCTGGCGTTGCTTCAAAGAATCAAAGCTTATTTAGAGGAAGGAAAGCTGGCAAAAACCTTTGAAGTGCAGGACGAGGATGAGGAAGCCTGGATAAATGGTTATAATTTGCTTACAAGAAAGCCTGTTATCTTTGCTGCAAATGTGGCAGAGGAAGAACTGGCAGATGATGGCGCCGGCAATCCCTGGGTGGAAAAGGTAAGGGAATATGCCCAAAAAGAGGATTGTGAAGTATTTGTTATCTGTGCCCAGATTGAACAGGAAATTGCTGAGTTGGACGATGAAGAAAAAGCAATGTTTTTAGAAGAATTGGGATTAAAAGAATCCGGATTGGAAAAATTGATTAAAGCCTCTTACAAGCTTCTTGGACTGATTAGTTATCTGACAGCAGGCGAGGATGAAACAAGGGCATGGACCATTAAAAGGGGAACGAAAGCTCCCCAGGCGGCTGGAAAGATTCACACAGATTTTGAAAGAGGATTCATAAAGGCTGAAGTGGTTAATTATAAGGACCTGCTGGAGCATGGTTCTTTAGCGGCAGCAAGGGAAAAAGGTCTTGTTGGAATGGAAGGAAAGGAATACGTTGTAAAGGACGGGGACGTTATTTTGTTCCGGTTTAATGTATAATTATAAAATTGTCAGATGCCGTTTGTAAGACAGTGATATTACGGATTTGGCTTGTGCACTGTAACATTGACATTCAGGTAAATCTGCCTTGCATACAAGTAAATATTCTGCGCAGCTTTACCGGAAGTCAATGCTACAGCAAACTAAATTGTGCCATACACGCTGCGCTCAGACAGAGGAGAGATGAAAATGCCAGATATAATGGGAAAAATGGATATTGCATTTCCGCATTTATCCATTTATATAGAAAACCTTCCAAAGAAGATTACCGTCTTTGGGTTTGACATCGCTTTTTATGGGATGATTTTAGCATTATCCGTATTGGCAGGACTGCTTATGATGAACAGAGAAGCAAAGGTAACGGGACAGGACCCGGATATGTACTGGGATTTTGCCATGTATGCCATTTTCTTTTCCATTTGCGGCTCCAGAATCTATTACGTGATTTTTTCATGGGATGATTACAAGGATAACCTGTTGAGCATTTTCAACCTGCGAGAAGGAGGAATAGCCATTTACGGAACGGTAATCGGCGCCTTCATTACTCTGTTCGTATATGCGAAGATTAAAAAGGTTTCTCCGTTTCTAATGGCGGACACGGGAGTTCCCGCATTGATTTTAGGGCAGATTATCGGACGATGGGCAAATTTCATGAACCGGGAGTGCTTTGGCGGCTACACGGATAACCTCCTTGCAATGCGCCTTCCGATAGAGGTTGTCAGAAATTCCGATATTTCAGCAGACCTGACAGCACACATAGCAGAAGGAACCAATTATATTCAGGTCCATCCCACTTTCCTTTACGAAAGCCTATGGAATGTAGGGGTTCTCACTATTATGATGCTTTATCGAAAACACAAGAAATTTAACGGTGAGTTAGCATTGGTTTATCTTGGCGGATATGGGTTGGGACGTTTCTGGATAGAAGGACTTCGCACCGACCAGCTTTTGATTCCCCATACAGGAATTGCAGTTTCCCAAATGCTTGGAATTGTCATGTTCGTGGCGGCAGTTATTACAGATGTGACTGTGAGGGTCTGGATGAAGAAGAAGGAGAAAATGGAATAGTGTAAAAAGGCAGGGGGCTTTTTTTTAGAGGCCGTAGGAGCTGCCATATAGTAGTCTTGGGGGCACGCTCCCGCTCTATGAAAACGCAGCGGTACTAATGCACCAAAGAACGGTGCATAAGGACCGGCGCTTTCATCAAGGCCTCCAAGACTACTATATGGCAGCTCCTACTACGTATTGAAAGGCTTTTGGTTATTAATTGCGAATAAGATTTATGTATTAAGATGTCAAAAGGTAAACTTTTAATGGTCACTGTCACATTACATAAAAATCAATGCCTGCCAACTGCCTTCACAATATATTTCCAATGACCTTTCAGAGAAATTACATAAGCACTTTAACAAATTCTAAACACGTATAGCTTGAAACAAAACAGCGGAAGAGGGATGTGGGTGGATTGGTTGCCTTGTTTTTGAAGGCGCTTTTACTTAACAGTCTGCCCACAACCCAGGGCAAAATCGCCACGGATGGCGATTTTAGTCATATCGCGCCACGGACGGCGCTATATGACGACCCGAACGTCTCCAATACCCTCCCCAGACTGTTTAGTAAAAGCGCCTTCAAAAACACAGCAGCCAATCCACCCACATCCCTCTTCCGCGTCCCCCCATTCATCCCCCCCTTTTTCATCCATCTCCCCTCATATAGCCCCCCGAAAACACGTTCCTACAACATATAGCCCCCCTAAAAAATATGCCGGATTCTGGCATATTTTTTTCCCCCGTTTTTATAAAAAATGCTTGTAATACCCCCCTCAATAGTATAGAATAGTCACATAAGTGGTGAAAAGTGGTACAAAGTGGTAAAGAGTGGTGGAAATATCCCCGCATCTGTCAAAACCACGCAGGTGATTATTATGTTCATGGGAGAGTACAGTCATACAATCGATGCAAAAGGCCGTCTCATAGTCCCTTCAAAATTTCGTGATGCACTTGGAGATGAATTTGTAGTGACGAAAGGTTTGGACGGATGTCTCTTTGTGTATGATCAAAAAGAATGGAACGCCTTTGAAGAAAAGCTGAAATCACTGCCCATCACCAATAAAGAGGCCAGACAATTCGTTCGTTTCTTCTTAGCCGGGGCAGCCGGCGTGGAAGTGGACAAGCAGGGAAGAATCCTTGTACCCAATGTGCTCCGGGAATTTGCAGATTTGCAAAAGGACGTAACGCTGATAGGCGTAGGAAGCCGGATAGAAATCTGGAGCAGGGAAAGATTTGAAGGCACATGCAATTATGACGATATGGAAGAAATCGCAGAACATATGGCAGAATTGGGATTTGGCATTTAGTGTTTGCCATATAAGCAGAGGGGCATATGACATTTTCACATAAATCGGTTTTATTAAAGGAAACAATTGAAGGACTGAACATAAAGCCGGATGGCATTTATGTGGATGGCACCTTAGGCGGCGGCGGACATGCTTATGAAGTGGCCGGACAGTTGGAAAACGGAAGGCTCATAGGAATCGACCAGGATGAAGCTGCCATTACGGCGGCAGGTGAACGATTAAAGGAATTTGCCCATAAGGTCACCATTGTAAGAAGTAATTATGAAGCAATGAGGCAGGTCTTAAAGGAGCTTGGTATTTTGTCCGTTGACGGAATCCTGTTGGATTTGGGAGTTTCTTCTTATCAGCTGGATACGATAGAAAGAGGTTTTTCTTATAAATATGATACAAAGCTTGATATGCGCATGGATACAAGACAGAGCCTGACGGCAAAGGATATTGTCAATGAATATTCTGAAACAGAGCTGTATCATATCATAAAGGATTATGGAGAAGACGGCTTTGCCAAAAATATAGCAAAGCATATTGTAAAGGAAAGGGAAAAAGGCCCTATCCTTACTACCTATCAGCTGAATGAAATCATTAAAGCCGCCATACCGGCTAAAATGCGGACAGGCGGCGGGCATCCGTCCAAGAAGACTTTTCAGGCAATACGGATTGCCTGTAACAGAGAGCTGGATGTATTAAGAGATACATTGGAAGATATGGTAGACTTACTAAATCCGGGAGGAAGGCTTTGCATTATTACCTTCCACTCCTTAGAAGACAGAATTGTAAAGAATGCATTTCGCAAGAGTGAAAATCCCTGCACATGCCCTCCGGATTTTCCGGTTTGTGTATGCGGCAATCAGTCAAAGGGAAAGGTCATTACCAGAAAACCTGTTCTTCCGGGAAAAGAGGAAATAGAAGCAAATAAACGGGCAAAAAGCGCAAAGCTGAGAATTTTTGAGAAAAGGAAATAAAGAATATGGCAACAAGGCAGGTTAGAACAAATCAAAGAAGAAATACATACGACAGAAGGACGGCTGGAAACAGCTCTTATGTGTACGGGAATACAGTAAGAAAGCTGGACGTCACTACCGCAATTGAAGAAAAGCCTAAAAAGAAGCTGAGCAATGCAGCACGGAAAAACCGTGAAAAGGCAGCCGGAATGAATCTGGGATATGTGCTGTTCCTTGCGGTGGCAATGATGGTGGCAGCAGGAGTCTTAATCGGATATATCAGGCTTCAGTCCGATAATACAATGGCTATGGAAAGAATTGCGGCCATGGAAAGCGAATTAAATGATTTGCGGCTGAAAAATAACGAAGAATACAGCAGGGCTGTCAGCAATGTAGATTTAGAAGAGGTAAAAAGAATCGCTATTGAGGAGCTTGGCATGAAATATGCAGAAGAAGGCCAGGTAATCAATGTGGAAGGCGCAAAGGATGATTATGTCCGCCAGTACACTGAAATGCCGTAAATCTGAAAGGGAAGTCATGAGCACAGAAAACAGAAAATATAAAAGAAATCGGAATCATCAGAGAAGCAGCCGGAATCCGGAAAACGGAAATCGCTTAAACAGCAGCCGGAATCTGGAAAACAGGAACCGTTCAAACAGCAGCCGTAACCCGGAGAACAGGAATCACTTAAACAGCAGTCGAAGCATGGCGGGAAGGCGGAGCGCAGATAATGAAAGTAAACAGGGTAACCGCTTTCGGGAAAATGCAAGAAGCGCTGCAAGCAGAAATAATCAAAGAAACAGGAGAAAACAGGAGAACAGAAACCGTCAGGTCAGGGTGGAACCGCAGGAATTAAACGCCCGCCGTCAGGAAGCGGCACGGAAGGGGACTGGCACAAGATTTACCATAAGAATGCAGAAAAAGCTAGCAGTGCTGTTTATTATAGTGCTGTTAGCTTTCATGGGTTTAAGTATGAGGCTTTATGCAATCAATAAGGAAGACAGCCAAAATTATAAAAAACAGGTACTGTCTCAGCAGGAATATAACAGCAAGGTTCTGCCTTATAAAAGAGGAGATATTCTGGACGCTAAAGGAATTAAGCTTGCCTATAGTGAAAAGGTATACAATCTTGTGGTGGATGCCAGTGTCATCAATTCCAAGCAGGCATATGTGGAGCCCACTGTATCGGCAGTGAATACCTGTTTTGGAATTGACGCAAATGAATTAAGGCTCCATTTGTCAGAAAAGCCAAAAGACAAATATTATGTAGTGAAAAAGCAGCTTACATATGAAGAAATCAGCCCTTTTTTAGAACTGCAGGCTGACAAGGAGAAAGGGAAGAATATTAAGGGCATCTGGTTTGAAGAAGAATATAAAAGAATTTATCCCTTTGGGAGCCTTGCCTGTCATACTCTGGGCTTTACAAGCAAGGATAATGTGGGAACCAATGGGCTGGAAGCATATTATAGTGATATATTAAACGGTACCAACGGAAGAGAATATGGATATTTAAATGATGATTCCGCATTAGAACGTACCACGAAAGCAGCAGTAGATGGGAAAAATGTGGTTACATCCTTAGACGTTAACATACAGAAAGTTGTGGAGAAATACATAAAGAAATTCAATGATGAGCATAAAGGCGAATACAGGGAGGGAGAGCTTGGAAGCAAACATACAGGCGTAATCGTCATGAATCCTAAAACAGGCAATGTTTTGGCTATGGCAGGCTATCCGGACTATGATTTAAATAATCCGAGGGATATTTCCGCTTATTATTCTCCGGAGGAAATTGCAAAAATGGAGGAGGAGAATACCTTTCTTGATACCTTGCAGGGATATTGGAGAAATTTCTGTATTCAGGATGCCTATGAACCGGGTTCCACAGCAAAGGCAATGACGGTTGCGGCCGGATTGGATTCCGGCAAGATAAAAGGAAACGAATATTATGAATGCGCCGGACAGCTGGAAGTGAGCGGCCACCATATTCATTGCCACAGAACCTATGGACATGGAAGCGTAAATGTGTCAGGCTCTCTGGAGCAGTCCTGTAATGTGGCGCTTATGCATATGGGAGATGCCATTGGAACAGAAACATTTATGAAATATCTTACCAACTTTAACATTGGATTAAAAACTAATATTGATTTGGCGGGAGAAGCAAGGACTGCCAATCTGATTTATGATGCAGATGCCATGGTAAGGTCCGATTTGGCTATTTCCACTTTCGGACAGGGATATAAGGTAACCATGATACAGTTAGCAAATGCTTTTTGTTCAATCATTAACGGAGGCTATTATTATGAGCCCCATATAGCTACGGAAATTCAGAATCCGGATGGCTCCACTGCAGAAACCATTGCGCCAAGGGTGCTAAAGCAGGTGGTTTCTACAGAGACTTCAGAAAAAATGAGGACTTATTTGAATGCAGTCTGTATCACGGGAACAGGAACTACTGCAGTGCCTGCCGGATATATGATTGGCGGAAAAACGGGAACGGCGGAAACCTATCCCCGTAAGCAGGGACAATATGTGGTATCCTTTATCGGTTATGCACCGGCAGATGATCCTCAGGTTGTAGTGTATGTAGTGGTAGACAGGCCCAATGTGGAAGACCAGCCCCATTCTACCTTTGCACAGGAAATTGCAAAAGGAATATTTACGGAAATTCTTCCCTATATGAATATATTCCGTACTGAACAGCTGACGGAGGAGCAGGAGGAAGAGCTGAGAAAGCTTAAAATATTAGAAAGCGTCAGTGAAAACTCAGTGGAAAACGAAGAAGAGGAAGGCACAGAGGAGGAAACAGAGCAGGAAGAAGAGACGGAAAAACCGGATTATACTTATGATGAAAATGGGAATATTATAGACCCGCTTACCGGTTATAAAGTGGATCCGGACACAATGGAATATATAGACCCGTTGTTTTCCACTATCGGCGATATATCAGGAACTCCAAGCGAGAATGAGCAGGAGGATACGGATGAAGACGGAAGCCGGTGAGAATGAAACATAAACGGAATACTGGAATAAGAAAGGAAATACCACAATAGATTATAAGTAAGAATATTTCACGGAGACCATATGCGGGGATATAAAACTTATAATCGAAAAAAGATAGTAGTATTGTTTTTGTGCTGCACCATGGCTCTTGTGGGGCTTGGGGGAAGACTGATTTATCTGATGATTTATCAGGGCGAGTATTACACCAGGCTGGCAGAAGATCTTCATGAAAGGGAAAGAACCATAAAAGCCGCAAGAGGAAAGATTATAGATTCTACCGGACAGGTGCTGGCTACCAACCGGACAGTCTGCACCATATCGGTTATCCACAGCCAGATAGAGGAACCGGAAAAGGTTATGGCAATGCTGGTAAAGGAGCTTGGCATATCGGAGGAGACGGCAAAGAAAAAAGTAGAAAAAGTATCGTCTATTGAAAAGATAAAAAGTAATGTAAGCAAGGAAACAGGAGATATTATAAGGGGATACAATCTGGCAGGGGTCAAGGTGGATGAGGATTACAAAAGGTTTTATCCTTTTGACGAGCTTGCCAGCAAGGTTCTTGGTTTTACGGGAAGTGATAATCAGGGAATTATCGGTCTGGAAGTAAAATATGAGGATTATTTAAAAGGAGAGGACGGCATAATTTATACCATAACCGATGCAAGGGGAGTGGAAATTGACAAAGAAGGGGAAAACAGAAAAGAACCTGTTCCCGGAAATGATTTGTATATTAGTATGGATTTTAATATTCAGTCTTATGCCACCCAGCTTTGTAAACAGGTTATGGAAGCAAAAGAAGCGGATGCAGTTTCCATGCTGGTGATGAATCCCCAAAACGGTGAAATACTGGCAATGGTAAATTTGCCGGAGTTTCATTTAAATGACCCTTTTACCCTGTTGAACGGGGGAGAAACTACACAGGATGCATTAAATCAAATGTGGAGAAACGGAGTGATAAACGATACTTATGAGCCGGGCTCCACATTTAAAATCATAACAGCTACGGCGGCATTGGAAGCAGGAGTGGTAACGGTAAACGATACCTTTTCCTGTCCGGGCTTCATCATTGTGGAGGACCGGAAGATAAGATGCCATAAAACAACCGGTCATGGCGGGGAAAATTTCATACAGGCAACTATGAATTCCTGTAACCCCGTATTTGTAGATGTGGGATTAAGGCTTGGAGTGGACAGGTATTATTCCTATTTCCGGCAGTTCGGGCTTTTGGAAAAGACAGGGGTGGACCTTCCGGGTGAGGCGGGCACCATTATGCACAAGAAGGAGAACATGGGTCAGGTAGAGCTGGCAACGGTTTCTTTCGGACAGTCCTTTCAAATAACTCCCATTCAGCTTGCCACCACTGTAAGCTCTATTGTAAACGGCGGAAACCGCATTACTCCCCATTTTGGCGTGGAAGCAAAAGATACAAAGGGGAATACGGTGGAAACCTTTACATATCCGGTGAAAAAGGGTATAGTTTCCAAAGAAACTTCAGAAACTATGAGAATGATTTTAGAGCAGGTAGTGGAAAACGGAGGAGGAAAGAAGGCTCAGATAGAAGGCTTTGCCATAGGCGGAAAAACAGCTACCAGTCAGACCCTTCCAAGAGGAAGCGGAAAATACATTGCCTCCTTTCTGGGATTTTATCCTGCAGATAATCCGAAGGTGCTTGCCCTTGTGGTCATCAACCATCCAAAAGGAATATATTACGGCGGACAGATTGCTGCACCGGTGGTAAAAAAGCTTTTTGAAAATATTCTTCCTTATTTGGAAAAAATAGATTATACTAAGTAATGTGTGAAACGAAAAACCGCCGGAAAAGGATATTTCAGACAGATGTCCGGCGGATGGAATGTGAAAGGAAAATAAGAACATGATAAACAGAATTATAATACCGGTTTTGATAGCATTTGTAATCAGTGCGGCTCTCGGGCCTGTTATGATACCTTTTTTAAGGAAGGTAAAAGCAGGGCAGACGGTGAGGGAAGAGGGACCGGAAAGCCATCTGAAGAAAACAGGGACTCCAACCATGGGAGGCATTATAATTCTGGCTGCAATTACGGTCACATCCCTTATATATGTAAAAGAATATCCGAAAATCATGCCTATTCTGTTTTCCACTCTCGGATTTGGGCTGATAGGATTCATAGATGATTATATCAAGGTTGTGTTAAAGCGTTCCATGGGGCTCAGGGCATGGCAGAAAATGCTTTTACAGTTTATTGTAACGGCGGTATTTGCTTATTATGTAGTGAATGTATTAAATATCAGTCTTTCCATGAAAATTCCTTTTTTTCCCGGGAAATATCTGGATTTAGGCATTTTAAATGTGCCGTTTCTGTTTTTTGTCATGATTGCAACGGTAAATGGAACCAACTTTACCGACGGACTTGACGGACTGGCAACCAGCGTCACCATTTTAGTGGCAACCTTTTTTTCTGTAGTTGCAGTGGGAACCGGCAGCGGAATTGAACCGATTACCTGCGCAACGGTAGGGGCGCTTTTAGGATTTCTGCTGTTTAATGTACATCCTGCCAGTGTCTTTATGGGAGATACCGGCTCCCTTGCCCTCGGGGGCTTTGTGGCGGCGGCGGCATATATGATGCAGATGCCTTTGTTTATTGTGATCGTAGGTTTTATTTATCTGATAGAGGTAGTATCTGTTATTCTGCAGGTTAGTTACTTTAAGCTGACGGGAGGAAAACGTATTTTTAAGATGGCGCCTATTCACCACCATTTTGAGCTTTGCGGATGGAAGGAGACAAAGGTGGTGGCAGTATTTGCCATTGTCACAGCAGTTTTGTGCCTGGTGGCATTGCTTGGCATCTGAGAATGCCTGGAAAAGGGAAGCCTGTGTACGGAACAGGAAATTCCTGAAGCATTGTCCGGTATTTGAGAATGATTAGAAAAGAGGAAGATCTGTGTCGGTAAGAAGGAAGAACAGAAAACGTGAAGAATATTTCTTTGATTATACATTGCTGTTCATCGTGCTGTTTTTGCTGGGGTTTGGTCTGGTAATGCTTTATTCCACCAGCTCCTATGAAGCGGCTCTGGATTATGGGGATTCTGCGTATTATTTGAAAAAGCAGCTTCTTTCCACGGCGTTGGGAATTGTCTGCATGATTATCGTGTCGAGGATTAACTACCATTTCTGGGAAAGATTTGCAGTGCTTGGTTACATAGTAGCAGTAATACTGATTTTGCTGGTTATGACGCCATTAGGAAAGGAAGTAAAAGGTGCAAGGAGATGGCTGAGGCTTGGTCCTTTATCCATTCAGCCGGCAGAAATTGCAAAGCTTGCCATGATTTTGTTTCTGGCGGTATTAGTCTGTAAGATGGGCAAAGGAATCCGCACATGGAAAGGCTTTGGGCTGGCAGTAGGCGCAGCAGCCCCTATCTGCCTTTTAATCTGGAAAGTAACCAATAATTTAAGCTCTGCGATTATCGTTGGGGGAATTGCAGTGTTGATGGTTTTTGTGGCGGCACCGGATTATAAAAGATTCGTGCTGCTGGCGCTGGGTGTTTGTGCGGCAGCAGCCCTGATTGTATTTATTATTGTAAAAAATGCAGAAAGTCAGGCGGACGCAGCAGCGGATGGAGGAATACAGTCGGATGCAGGCTTTCGCGGTGACCGTATCATCGCATGGCTGGACCCGGAAAAATATGCTTCTGATGAAGGTTTCCAGACACTGCAGGCATTGTATGCCATTGGTTCCGGCAATCTTTTCGGCAAGGGGCTGGGGCGTTCCATGCAAAAGCTGGGCTTTTTGCCGGAAGCCCAGAATGATATGATTTTCTCTATTATTTGTGAGGAGCTTGGGCTTTTTGGGGCCTTGTCCATTATATTGCTTTTTATTCTTCTGATTTGGAGGTTTATGGTAATTGCCAATAATGCCACCGATTTGTTTGGAGCGCTTTTGGTGGTGGGTGTGTTAGGGCATATAGCCATTCAGGTAATCCTGAACATTGCCGTAGTTACCAATACCATACCAAACACCGGAATTTCCCTGCCCTTTATCAGCTATGGAGGCACTTCGGTTTTGTTTCTGCTTTCAGAAATCGGGCTTGTGTTAAGTGTATCAAAGGGCATTCGGCTAAATGATGTAGGATAAAGAAAAAAGACACATTTTCGAAAAATCCGCATAGGATAGAAATAGATTTGGATTTCCTTGACTAAAAAATACTTAGAAGGTGGAATATGAAGTCTATTGATATCACAGGTGGGAATACCTTATGCGGAGAAGTGAGCATACAAGGCTCAAAGAATGCAGCACTGCCTCTGTTAGCAGCATCTATACTGATAAGGGGTGTGTCAGTGATACATAACTGTCCAAGGATAACGGATATATTTTCCATGATAAAAATATTGGAAAGCATAGGCTGCAAGGTAAGCTTTATAGGACATTGCCTGGAAATAGATGCAAAAGATATTTGTAACACTGTGCTGCCGGAGGAATATGTAAAGGTCATGCGTTCCTCGATTATTTTCATAGGAGCCATGCTGGCAAGAGAAAAAGAAGTATCCATTCATTATCCGGGAGGCTGTGTAATAGGTGACCGTCCTATCGACATGCATTTGGAAGCCTTGCAGAGGCTTGGAGTGGAATTTACCGAAGAAGGGGAGACGATAGGGGCAAGTGTCAGGGAGCTTGTGGGAAGTGAAATTTTTCTTCCTTTTCCCAGCGTAGGAGCCACACAGAATATCGTGTTGGCTGCAGTGCTTGCAAAAGGCACCACTGTCATAAAGGGAGCGGCAAAGGAACCGGAAGTAACAGAGGTATGCCGGTTTTTGCAAAAGGCAGGGGCGAGGATTCAGGGCATCGGCACAGAAACATTAGAAATTGAAGGAGTGGCGGCTTTACAGGAAACAGAGTTTACCGTGGTGCCGGACCGGATTGTTGCCGGCACCTATCTGTTGGCAGGGGCTGCTACAAGAGGGGCGGTTCTTTTGGAAAATGCCCCGGTATGGCAGATGGATTCCCTGCTTCTTATGCTAAGGAACCTGGGCGCTAAGCTTCATATCGAAGGGGATAAGATTTTTTTAAACGGAGAAGAGGCGGATAAATCCATTCCGTTTATGGAAACAAGGGTCTATCCCGGATTTCCCACGGATTTACAATCTCCGCTTATGGCAGTACTGGCAAGGGCAGACGGAATCAGCATTATACGGGAAACGATTTTTGAAGACCGGTTTCGTGTGGTAAAGGAACTGAACCGTATGGGAGCCAGAATTTTTCAAAAGGAAAATCAGGCCTTGATTTATGGGGTAAAGAGGCTTGGCGGAATGGACGTGGAGGCGGAAGAGCTGCGGGGAGGAGCCGCACTGGTGATTGCGGGGCTTTTGGCAGAGGGAAGAACAAAAATAGCAGGTCTTTCTTATATAGAAAGGGGCTATGAAGATATCGTAAGAGATTTAAGATGCTTGGGAGCTAAGATTGAAAAAAGTGAATGAACATTTTTTTATGAAAAACCGAATAAGAATATTTTTTGTTCTGGCATGTATTATTTTGGTATGCTCCGGATTCTTTTTCCTGACCAGTTACTATAAGGTAACAGAAGTGGAAGTAACGGGGAATGAACATTACACAAAAGAAGAGATTCAGGAAATGATACTAAAGGGAGGGCTTTCGGGAAATTCTCTGTTTCTGGCGCTGAAATATCATAACAAGGATATTTCGGATGTGCCCTTTATTGAGTCCATGTCGGTGGAAGTTGTATCTTCCCATTCCATAAAGATTACTGTATATGAAAAGGCTCTGGCAGGCTGTGTGGCATATCTGGGGAAATATATGTACTTTGACAGGGAAGGCATCGTGGTGGAAAGCGCATCAGCCGCCACGCCGGGCATTCCCCAGATAACAGGGCTTTCTTACGGCTATGTTGTTTTATACGAAAAGCTTCCTGTGGAGGATGAGGAAATTTTTAAAGAAATCCTCAGCATGACGCAGCTTTTGGAAAAGTATGAGATAAATGCAGATAAGATTCATTTTGACAAGGGAGGAAATATGACCTTGTATTTCGGTGAGGCAAAGGCCGCTTTAGGCACAAAGGAAAATATTGACCAGAAGGTCATGCAGCTGAGCCATATTTTACCTGAACTGGAAGGAAAATCCGGAGTACTTCACATGGAAGATTATGAAGAGGGCACAGAGAGAGTATCTTTTAAGCCTGAATAGAAAAAAACAAACAATAATACGAAAAAAAATAAAAATATTGGTTGATTAATTTCTTAAAAAATTATATGATAGAGTATATGGAATTTAAAAGGGATTTGAAGGAGGAAGAACCTTGCTGGAAATTAAGTCAAATGATGCAGATGCTGCAGCTAAGATAATCGTTGTAGGTGTTGGCGGTGCAGGGAATAATGCTGTAAATAGAATGGTAGATGAAAATATTGACGGAGTGGAGTTTGTCGGAGTGAATACGGACAAGCAGGCGCTCCAGCTGTGTAAGGCTCCAAAGCTTTTACAAATCGGCGAAAAGCTGACTAAGGGCCTTGGCGCAGGAGCAAAACCGGAAATCGGTGAAAAGGCTGCGGAGGAAAGCATTGAAGAAATTACTGCTTCCCTGAAAGGTTCTGATATGGTATTTGTTACATGTGGAATGGGCGGCGGTACAGGAACAGGTGCAGCGCCGGTAGTTGCCAGGGCGGCAAAAGATATGGGAATTTTAACAGTAGGCGTGGTGACAAAGCCTTTTAAGTTTGAAGCAAGGACCCGTATGGAAAATGCAGTAAGCGGTATTGAAAGATTAAAGGAAAGCGTGGACACGCTGATTGTAATACCAAATGATAAGCTGTTGGAAATTGTAGACAGAAGGACCACTATGCCGGATGCGTTAAAGAAAGCGGATGAAGTACTGCAGCAGGCAGTTCAGGGCATTACGGATTTGATTAATGTACCTGCAGTTATCAATCTGGACTTTGCAGACGTACAGACTGTTATGAAGGATAAAGGAATTGCACATATCGGTATTGGTGTGGGCAAGGGTGATGATAAAGCAAGTGAAGCTGTGAAGATGGCAGTGGCTTCCCCGCTTCTTGAGACCACTATTTCCGGCGCCACTCATGTTATTATCAATGTGTCGGGAGATATTACGCTGGCAGATGCTTCCGATGCGGCAAGTTATGTACAGGATCTGGCAGGGGAAGAGGTCAATATTATCTTTGGGGCTATGTATGATGAGACCCAGACGGACACCTGTACTATCACAGTAATTGCTACCGGTTTGGAACAGCCTGTTGCAATGCCTGTAAATAAGTTCTCAAATGGATTTGTACATAACGGAGTGGGACAAGCAGGAAAGAAACCAGTTCCCACAAGTATTTTGGGACAAAATCCAAATGCAGGCACCGGTCCGATTCCTTCCATTACACCGATGAAGCCTTTACAGGGTATTCAAAAACCGGAAACGGTAAAAAGCAATGTAGAGTCCCAATCTTTAAAGATTCCGGATTTTTTACAGAGAAATAAATAAATTCAATCATAATGCATATAAGAGTAGTAGACTGTTTTCTTTAGGAAGGCAGTCTTTTTTTGTGTAAAAAAGTCGAGAAAAAAATACGGTTGGTTCCTCCATTTCGACAGCAATTGTAAAGGAAATTCCTTATACTAGTTTCATAAACAAAATCTACATTGGTTTCAGGAAAGGGGAGAGAAGGATTGTAACCGTATACATAGATGTAGTATTTTTTAAAAATGTCATATTGGATTTTGCACTTTTAATTGTTTTGAATAAAGCGTTGAAAGTTTCCCGAAAAACCTTGTCTTTGTTTTTAGGTGCGCTGATAAGCGGAATAGGAGGAATTTTTCCTTATTTGCTTCCATTATCCCTGCCATGGCCGGCAGTGATTTTTTTTGAATATATTTTTTTCCCGTTTTTGACTATCAGGATTGCATTTGGACGAAAAACACGGAGGGATTTTCTGAAGACTCTGGGGCTTTTTTGGGGCTTGAATTTTCTGGCAGGGGGATGCCTTCACTTCTTATATGAAAGGTTTCCGCTTTTGGGACAGAGTAGTTATCAGTTGCTAACTCTATTTTCAGCGTTTTTCTTTCTTTGCATGTTCATGAAAAAGGGAATTGAAATAATCCGGGGGAATTTTATGGAGAAGCAGATTTACTTTCCTGTTGTGCTTAAAGTAGGAAAGAAAAGTATTTCTGCCACAGGGCTGATGGATACAGGAAATCATTTAAAAGAACCAATCAGCCAGAAACCGGTTATTATTGTGGAAAAGGAGCTTTTGAATAAAGAAGAAATCTGCCTTTTGGATAATAACTTTTATGCGATTCCTTATCATTCCATCGGAAATAAGGCAGGAATTATGCGGGGGTTTATTGCAGAGGAAATTACAATTGGTACAGAGCAGGATTCAAGAAAACTGCAACAGGTCATGATAGGAATCTGTGAAGAGAAGTTAAGCAGGAAAGGGGAATATTCCCTGATATTAAATCCAATGTTATAGGAGGAGAGTACATGATTTTAAAAGTAGCCATTCCTGGTAAGGTGCAATTCAGGCTAGTAAAAAAAGAAACAAGATTCTTAATGGGAAAACAAGGAGAGATTCATTATATCGGAGGAGCTGAAGTGCTTCCTCCGCCTTTAGAAGCAAAAGAAGAAGGCGAGATGATAAAAAGTCTTGGAACGGAAGAGGAAGACAGTGCAAAAGCAACTTTGATTGAACACAATCTGCGTCTTGTAGTGTATATAGCAAAGAAATTTGACAATACGGGAATCGGAGTGGAGGATTTGATTTCTATAGGAACCATAGGACTTATCAAGTCTATCAATACCTATAATCCCGATAAAAATATTAAGCTTGCCACCTATGCTTCCAGATGTATTGAAAATGAAATCCTCATGTATCTTAGAAGAAATAATAAAACAAAAATGGAGGTTTCCATTGACGAGCCCCTGAACGTGGACTGGGATGGCAATGAGCTTTTGCTGTCGGATATCCTTGGCACTGAGGAAGATGTTATTTATAAAGATATTGAAGACGAAGTGGAAAGAAATGTGTTGAAAAAAGCAATTGAAAAACTGTCGGAACGGGAGAGAACAATTGTAAACTTAAGGTTTGGATTAAATAGAGAAGATGGAGAGGAAATGACCCAGAAGGAAGTGGCGACCCTCCTTGGAATTTCTCAATCCTACATATCAAGACTGGAGAAAAAAATCATGAAAAGACTGAAAAGAGAAATGGCAAAAGAGGTATAAAATTCCTGCCTTTTGTAAATCCTTTTAGTATAAAAGCTGCTGGGAGGATAGAAGAAGATGGCAATGGGAAAAGTTGAAATATGTGGTGTAAATACGGCAAAGCTTCCTCTTCTGAAAAATGAAGAAAAGGAAGCTTTATTTGCGAAAATAGGCGAGGGAGATAAAGCGGCAAGGGAGAAATATATTGAAGGAAATCTGAGACTGGTATTGAGCATTATCAAACGTTTTTCGGGAAGCAATGAAAACGTGGACGACTTGTTTCAGATCGGGTGTATCGGACTTATGAAAGCCATTGACAATTTTAACTCAGAGCTGGGGGTAAAATTTTCCACTTATGCCGTGCCCATGATCATAGGGGAAATAAGAAGATATTTAAGAGATAACAACAGCATAAGAGTAAGCCGTTCCCTGAAAGATACAGCTTATAAAGCAATTTATACAAAAGAAGCCATGACCAAAAAAAATCTGGTAGAGCCGACTATTGCGGAAATCGCAACAGAAATAGGCATTTCCAAGGAAGATATTGTTTATGCCTTAGATGCCATCCAAAACCCCATGAGCCTTTACGAACCCATTTATACAGAAGGGGGAGATACCCTTTATGTAATGGACCAGATTAGTGACAAGAAAAATAAAGAAGAATTGTGGGTAGAGCATATTTCTTTGTTTGAAGCAATGAAAAAGCTGAATGAAAGGGAATATGAGATTATAAGTATGCGCTTCTTTGAAGGAAAGACCCAGATAGAGGTGTCGGAAATCATAGGCATTTCCCAGGCACAGGTAAGCCGCCTGGAAAAAAACGCCCTGAAGATTATGCGAAGTTATCTGGAAGGCTGAGCGGTTATGCGGGGGAGAATAAAAAAGACTGGCGAAATCAGATTTCGGCAGTCTTAGCGGGAAACAGTATCTTTATTTGTATCTGTATCAGAATCTTTATCATAAGTAATTTCAGTAAGCATTTGGTCCAGATTTTTTCGCATTGTAGAAGAAAGCTTGCGATATAGCTCTAAATGCTTTAGTTCTAAAGAGGTATATTCAATGGTAACAAGAGTTGCAGCAGGAGCAGGATTGTCTGTGTAATCAATCAGGTAATCTACGGAAGTATGAAAATAATCTGCAAATTGCCGTAAGGTCTGGAAATCCGGTTCTGCCAAGTCATTTTCGTATTTATAAATAGATTGTTGGCTCAGATTGAATAAGTCAGCCAGTTTCTGCTGACTAAGTCCGAATTCTTCCCTCAATATTTTTAAATTCTTCAAATTTATCCTCCTATAATCAGTATAGTTAATACTCCTATATGCATTTTAACAAATATTTGATATTAGTTTATACCTCTTTTAGTTGTTAAGCATGACAACTAAAAATATATAGGGGCAAAAGGGAGATATTTTAGCTATATTAAAATAGAGGAAAGCATTTTTTATCCTGCTGAATACATAAATAGAGTTTATAGTGTTAAAGCTGCTATCCCGGACATAGATGTGGCGGACAGAATTGTGAACTCATAAACAAAACTTTATTCCGTAAACTTCATACTTGCAAATCGATGAAATATATGCTACCATATTTTCAAAGCATATATCTAAATTTTGAACCATCAGTCTATGATTCTATATCATTTCAGAAAATCTATGCTTTCATTCACAAATTTTTAATAAGGGCAGGGATTTTCAAAAAATGGGACTTCCTGCGGAAAGGAAGAGAATATGGAAAAAGACTTGTTACAAAAACGCTATCTGTCAGATAATGAGAGATATGCGGATTTAATCAACGGTTTTTTGTTTGCGGGAAGCAGGATAGTGACAGCTGAACACCTGACAGAGATGGGCAGCCAGACCGGTTTAGGGGGCATGTCAGGTCTTTTTGTAAAAGGTAGAAGAAAAAGGCAGAAATATCGGGATTTAATTCGCAAGGCTGCTTTTGGAATGAACTTTGCAGTCATTGGGGTGGAAAATCAAACCGAAGTGGATTATCTCATGCCTTTGCGGGTTATGTCCTATGATGTTGGAGAATATGAGCAGCAGGCAGCAAGAGGCCGAAAAATAGTCAGAAGAAAAAAAGGAATCAGCAGTGCTGAATTTTTATCCGGTTTTACAAAGGATAGCAGATTAAAGCCATGCATGACACTGGTGCTTTTTTATGGGGAATACTGGGATGGAAGTCAGAAGCTCCACGGTATTCTGGATTTTAAGGATATACCGGAGAAATTGCGTGCCATGGTAAATGATTATCAGATTCACTTGCTGGAGATTCGGAAGCTGCCCGATACAGGGGTGTTTCAGACTGATTTAAAGCAAGTGTTTGATTTTATCCGTTGTTCCAATGATAAGGAAAAATTAAAGGAGCTTGTGGAACATGATTCCGCGTACCAAAACATGGAAGAGGATGCTTATGAAGCTGCTGCAGCCTTTACCAATGGGGAAGAACTGCTGGATGTGATGAAATTTCATAAAGAAGGAGGGAAAGTAAATATGTGTCAGGCATTAACTGCATTGATAGCGGATGGCAGAATGGAAGGACAGACAGAGGAAATGCTTAGGATAATCCGGAAAATGATAGAAAAGGGATTAGGCGTTTCTGATATAGCAAGGCTGTTAGATAAGCCGGAAAAAGATACGGAATATATGATAGAAATAGTAAAAAAGAATCCCGGGAAAAGTAACAGCCGGTTGGCAAGGGAATTGATAAACCGGGAAAAGTAAAGCGGTCAGGGGGAAAAATATGGCAAAGTATATTATGGCGCTGGATTCAGGCACCACCAGCAACCGATGCATTTTATTTAATAAAAAGGGCGAAATTTGCAGCATGGCTCAAAAGGAATTTACCCAGTATTTTCCAAAGCCGGGCTGGGTGGAGCACGATGCGGATGAAATCTGGTCCACCCAGCTTGGAGTGGCAGTGGAGGCAATGTCAAAAGTGGGAGCGGCAGCAGAAGATATCGGGGCTATCGGCATTACCAATCAGCGTGAGACTACTATTGTGTGGGACAAGGAAACAGGAGAACCGGTATATCATGCAATCGTCTGGCAGTGCAGGCGCACATCCAAATATTGCGACAGCCTGAAAGAAAAAGGGCTGACGGAAGTTTATCGGGAAAAGACAGGACTGATGATAGACGCTTACTTTTCGGGAACGAAACTGAAATGGATACTGGACCATGTAGAAGGTGCAAGGGAAAGAGCACGAAATGGAGAACTTCTCTTTGGCACGGTAGAAACCTGGCTGATTTGGAAGCTGACAAAGGGGAAGGTGCATGTGACGGATTATTCCAATGCTTCCAGAACCATGCTGTTCAACATTCAGACTCTTTGCTGGGATGAGGATATTTTAAAAGAACTGGATATTCCCAGACAGATGCTCCCTGAAGTAAGGCCTTCCAGCTTTGTCTACGGGGAGACGGATAACAGCTTTTTCGGAGGAGCCATTCCCATAGGCGGGGCAGCGGGAGACCAACAGTCTGCTTTATTCGGGCAGGCATGTTTTCGCAGGGGAGAAGGAAAAAATACATACGGAACAGGCTGTTTTTTGCTGATGAATACAGGAAACAGGCCCGTTTATTCTGAAAATGGACTGGTTACTACCATTGCATGGGGACTTGATGGAAAGGTCACCTATGCTCTGGAAGGTTCTATTTTCGTGGGCGGAGCAGTGGTTCAATGGCTTCGGGATGAACTGCGTTTTTTTGACAGGGCGGAAGAGACGGAAACTCTTGCAAGGGCAGTGGAAGATACCGGTGGCTGCTATGTGGTGCCGGCATTTACCGGACTTGGCGCACCTCATTGGGACCAATATGCCCGGGGCGTTATTGTAGGACTTACAAGAGGCGTGAATAAGAACCATATTACAAGAGCGGCGCTGGAATCTATCGCTTATCAGGTTCATGATGTGGTAAAGGCAATGGAGGCTGACAGCGGGATTTCCCTTACAGCCCTGAAGGTGGACGGCGGGGCAAGCGCCAATGACTTTCTCATGGAGACACAGGCTGACATATTAAATGTTACGGTAGAAAGACCCGAATGTGTGGAAACCACCGCAATGGGAGCAGCTTATCTGGCCGGGCTGGCAGTGGGGTATTATAAAAGCATGGAAGAAATAGAAAAGAATTGGAGCAGGGATACTTCCTTTTCCCCTAAAATGGAAAGAGAAGAAGCAGAAAAGAAGTTAAAGGGATGGAAGAAGGCTGTAAGGCAGTCCTATCACTGGGCACTGGATGAATAAGGAAAATACGATAAGTAAATAAGGCTGCCCTGCCCGGACAATATGCGGAAAAGGAGCATTTTAACAATTATGGAAGACTATTTGACAACAGGGAGCAAGATACATCTGACACCTCTTTCCCCAAAGAAGGAGCACATTCAGATAAAAGATATTGCCCATGCTCTTTCTTTTATGACAAGGGCAAACGGACAGTTTCCGGAGTTTTATTCGGTAGGACAGCATAGTATTCACTGTCAGGAAGAGGCAAAGGCAAGAGGGCTTAGCAGGCGGGTGCAGTTAGCCTGTCTGCTTCATGATGGCAGTGAGGCATATATGGCGGATATTATACGTCCCATAAAAAAACATCTGCCGGGTTATCTGGAAATAGAAGCAGGGCTTCAGGGGGCGGTGTATGAAAAATATTTACATACGCCTTTAACAGAAGAAGAGGCGGCACAGGTGAAAAGCGTGGATGATGACCTGCTATATCATGAATTTCTTCATTATATGGGCGAAGCATTATTTGAGGAATGTCCAAAACTGCAAAGTAATCCGGAATTTATTACAGAACAATTTGAAGCTGTGGAGAAACGGTTTTTAGAGCGGTTTCATGAGCTTTGCGGGAAAGTTGAGGGTTGAACTGTTATAAACATGGAACAAAAAAGCAATATCTGCATAAAATAAGAAAAAGTGATTAGGTGGTCTTATGCTTATGCGCTTTAGCGAACTGTGTGAGAAGGAAGTAATCAGCATACGGGACTGCAGAAAATTAGGCCATGTGAAGGATTTGGAATTTGACCCATGCAATGGCTGTATATGTAAGATAATCGTAAAGCCGGCTTTTTGCTTCTGCGGCTTTTTCAGCGGCAATGATGAAACGGTTATTCCATTTAAGGATATAAAGCAGATTGGACCGGATATCATTCTGGTAAATATATAAAAATTCGTACAATGATTCCCATTAATTAGTTGACATAAAGCGCTTTTTCCTATATAATGAGCTTATGCTTGTGGTGAGAATTCCTGACAGCTTATAAAAGCAGGGGGCATTCGGTTCCATAAAGAATAGAATAGGGGGGAGCACATATGAAGTGTCCGTTTTGTGGCCATGAGAATACCAGGGTAATTGATTCAAGACCGGCTGAAGAGAATAATTCCATCAGAAGGCGCAGGGTCTGTGATGAATGTGACAAGAGATTTACAACTTATGAAAAGGTGGAGACTATACCTCTTATTATTATTAAGAAGGATAATAACAGGGAGACTTATGACCGTTCCAAGATTGAGGCCGGAGTGTTAAGAGCATGCCATAAGCGCCCTATCAGCGCCAATCAGATTAACCAGTTGATAGATGAAGTGGAAACGGAAATCTTCAATATGGAAGAGAAAGAAATTTCCAGCAACGTTATCGGCGAACTGGTCATGAATAAATTAAAAGACTTAGAAGCAGTTGCTTATGTGAGATTTGCTTCTGTTTACCGTGAATTTAAGGATATCAATACTTTTATGGATGAATTGAAAAGCGTTCTTGACAGATGAGTGTATTCCCTTCTCTTTCAATATTGGTGGAAGAGAGGGGATTTTTGTGCATATAAGAAATTGATATGTTTTTACCATAACTTAGTGGCAATTCAGCCTCAGCTATCCAGACAGACACCGGGACGGGAATTTCACAGAACATGTTTCTGAAGGAGCCCTTATAAAATCGCCAGCGCTTAGCGAGGTCCTTTCGAGCTTAGCACTGCTGCGTTTTTATCAGAGTGAGAGCGTGGCGACGCGGAAACATGTTCTGTGAAATTCCCGTCCCGGTGTCTGTCTGGATAGCTGAGGGCTGAATTGCCACGGCAACATTGCCACAGAAACAGCTAAAAAATACCTTGCAATTCTCACCGCTGTTTTTTATACTAGAACCATGAGCATATTGAAGCAATTTTATCCGGACAACTACATAGATTCTACTTATCAGATTAACTTTGAACAGTTAAAAAGCCGGGGAATCCGTGGAGTCATATTTGATATAGACAATACATTAGTGCCACACGGGGCGCCAGCTGATGAAAGGAGCAGGGCACTATTTTTGCGGCTTCATAAACTGGAAATGGAGACCATGTTATTGTCAAATAATAAGGAGCCAAGAGTAAAATCCTTTGCAAAGCAGGTTCATACAAGGTATATTTATAAGGCCGGAAAGCCTGGCGTGAAAAATTATGAAAAAGCAATGGAGCTGATGGGAACTGATAAGGAAAGCACTTTGTTTGTAGGCGACCAGCTCTTTACGGACGTATGGGGAGCCAAAAGAACCGGCATTACCAGTTATCTGGTAAAACCCATTCATCCCAAAGAGGAAATCCAGATTGTGCTGAAGCGGCGGCTGGAGTGGATTGTGCTTTATTTTTATAAGAAAAGTCTGGATAAAAATAAAAAAAGGAAGACGGAACAAAATGAAAATTAACGGAAGCACCCTGACATGCGGATTAATAGGGAATCCGGTTGAGCATACGCTGTCGCCGGTCATACATAATTATCTGGCGGAAATTGAAAACAGAAATCTGGTATACGTTCCTTTTCAGGTAGAAAATAACCGGATAAAGGAAGCGGTGGAAGGGGCTTATGCCCTGAACATACATGGGCTGAATATTACAGTGCCTTATAAAAGCGCAGTTATCCCCTGTCTGGCGGAAATGGATAGGCTGGCGGAAAATATAGGGGCAGTCAACACTCTGGTCAGGACACAAAAGGGTTATAAAGGTTTTAATACGGACATGCCGGGGCTGTTTCGGGCAATGGAGACGGAAAACTATACCATAAAGGGAGAGTCAATCATCCTGCTTGGAGCAGGCGGGGCAGCAAGAGCGGTGGCAATGCTTTGCATGGAACAGGAGGCAAAGGAAATATTCATATTGAACCGGTCTGTAGAAAAGGCAATGGCAGTGGCAGAAGAGGTAAACGGAATTTATAAAGAAAACAGGATAATTCCCATGGCGCTGTCTGATTACAGGAAGCTGCTGGATAGAAAATATCTTGCCATTCAGGCAACCAGTGTAGGGCTTTCTCCTAATGTGGAGGATGTGGTTATTTCTGAGGAAGCGTTTTATGACAAAATAGAAACAGCGGTGGATTTGATTTATAATCCATACGAAACAAGGTTTATGTCTATGGTGAAGGCTCATGGCGGCAGAGCCATGAACGGGCTGAAAATGCTTTTGTATCAGGGAATCATCGCATATGAATTGTGGAATGATGTAAAGATTTCGGAAAAAACAGCAAAAGAAATATTAATCAGGATGAAGGAAGAATTGAAGATACATGAGTAAAATAATCTTAATCGGATTTATGGGATGCGGCAAAAGCACTGTGGGGAAAAGGCTGTCCTATGCATTTCGGAAGCCTTTTCTCGATACGGATAAAATCATCGAAAAAAAAGCAAATATGACCATATCGGAGCTTTTTGAAGAGAAAGGTGAAGCGTATTTCCGCGATATGGAAACGGCATGTATAAAGGAACTGATGAAGGAAAGCGGAGAGTATATCATAGCGGTTGGAGGCGGCCTGGTGCTTCGCAGTGAGAACAGGAGGCTGTTAAAGGAGCTTGGACATGTCATATACCTGCGTGCTCTGCCGGACACTATTTATGAAAGATTGCAAAAGGACAGCACAAGGCCTTTGCTTCAGGGAGATAATCCAAAAGAAAAAATAAGGACTATGATGTCAGAACGGGCGGCAGTGTATGAAGAGGCAGCGCAGTTCATCGTGGATGTTGATGGTAAGGAGTTTGAGGAAATCGTGAAAGAAATAGGAGAAAAGATTTTATGAAAATATTAGTCATCAACGGACCCAATCTGAATTTTCTGGGTATTCGTGAAAAAGGAATCTATGGTACTACTAATTATGAAGGACTTTTGGAAATGATTGCAAAAAAGGGAGAAGAGGCACATTGTCAGATAGAAGTCTTTCAAAGCAATCATGAAGGCGCCATTATTGACCGGCTGCAGGATGCTTATTTTGACGGCACGGAAGGAATTGTAATCAATCCGGGCGCATACACCCATTACAGTTATGCAATTCGGGATGCCCTTGCCAGTATAACCACCATTCCAAAAGTGGAGATTCATATTTCAGACATTACCAAAAGGGAGGAATTCAGAAAGAATTCTGTTACAAAGGATGCCTGTGATTATCAGATTTATGGCATGGGATTGGAAGGATATTTGCATGCCATCGACTATTTGATAAAAAAATAGTTGAAAAATGCTTCTTTTTATTATAAACTAGTAAAGAATTATAACGAGGAATATTTAGGAGGAATAGATTATGATTTCAGCTGGTGATTTCAGAAATGGTATTACCATCGAATATGATGGCAATATTTTCCAGATCATTGAATTTCAACATGTAAAACCGGGTAAAGGCGCTGCATTCGTCCGCACCAAACTTAAAAATATCAAAAGCGGCGGTGTAGTGGAAAAAACCTTCAGACCCACGGAAAAATGTCCACAGGCACGTATTGATAGAAAAGAAATGCAATATTTATATTCTGATGGCGATTTATTTAATTTTATGGACACGGAAAGCTTCGAACAGATTGCCCTGAATAAAGAGACAATTGGAGATGCCTTAAAGTTCGTAAAAGAAAATGAAATGGTAAAGGTATGTTCTCATAACGGAAGCGTATTTGCCATTGAGCCGCCTCTTTTTGTGGAGTTAGAGATTACAGAAACAGAACCGGGCTTTAAAGGAGATACAGCAACAGGCGCTACAAAGCCGGCAGTTGTGGAAACTGGTGCAACGGTTTATGTACCATTGTTCGTAGAGCAAAATGACGTAATCAAAATCGATACAAGAACCGGAGAATATTTATCAAGAGTTTAAGACTCAAAACTGCATTCGATATCTAAAAGGCTGCAAGACAATAGGACATGTTTCTATTGTCTTTTCTTTTCGGGTATTTTACCGGCTCAGGGCACTCTCTCGCCTGTTTCACAAGCAATCGGTAAAAGTATAAAAGAAAAGAGGAAGCTTTATGAGATTTTATGAATTCACTAAAGAAATAGAAAAAGAAATGAACGCTTATATGGATGGAAAGGCAGAGGTCCATACAAGCACCATACAAAAAAACAACGGTGTAAAAATGGAAGGCCTGGTAATTCGGGAAAAAGGGCAAAGGGTTGCCCCTACAATTTATTTAAACTGTTTTTATGAACGCTTTCTTCAGGGAATGGAAATAGAAGACGTAATAAAAGAGATTTATACTATATATAAAAGCTGTAAAAACCATCCTTTAGAGGATGCAGAATTTTTTTCGGATTATGAACAGGTAAAAAAACGGGTAGTATATAAATTAATCCATAAGGAAAGGAACAGGAAATTGTTAGAGGACGTTCCTTTTATTCCTTATCTGGATTTGGCTATTGTATTTTACTGTATTGTTTTCAGGCAGGAATACGGCAATGCTACAATCCTGATTCATAAAGAACATATAAAGATGTGGAATGTGACAGTGGAGGAGCTCTACGAACAGGCATCCAGGAATACTCCGGTCCTTCTGCCATATTTTATAAAGTCCATAGAAGAGATTATGGGAGAGCAGTTTGAAGAAAAGCTGCCAAAGGAAGGGAAGGAGTATGTGAGAAAGGCAATGGATGCGGTAAAGCCGGCTTCAGGACAGATATCCATGTATGTGCTGTCCAATCAGGAAAAGCTGTACGGGGCAGCTTCCATATTATATCCCAATCTGTTAAAGAATTTTGCCATTGCCTGCGGCAGGGATTTTTATATTCTGCCAAGCAGCGTTCATGAAGTGATTCTGGTGCCGGAATATGACAGCAGGGATTTGGCAGGCATGTCGGAGATGGTGAAGGAAATCAACGAACTGGAGGTTGCCGAAGAAGAAATTCTTTCAGACCACGCATACTATTATGATAAAGAGGAAGAAAGAATCCTTTTGGAATAGAATTTTTGAACAGAAATTTCATATATAATATTCTCTGCCGCTTCTTTGTGCGGCAGAGGATTTTATGGTATACTTTTCCATATTATAAAAATCAGATGGACAATTGCCAAATGCCCGGCGTGTGATATTGTTTGTGTTACAAGGCAAATCGGGGCTGTTGAGTGTTTCGCAATTGATTATGTATAAATCAGAAAATATGAGAAAAAAGCAGGAGAGGAATTATGAAAAAGCAGGCGGAAGAAGAATATACTACAAAAGAACTATTTAAGAGATTTTTACCTTATTACAGACCTTATAAAAAAACGCTGTTTCTGGATTTGTTTTGCGCGGCGCTTACAACACTTTGTGAATTGATACTGCCGCTTATTATGCGATATATAACCAATGAAGGAATAAGGAACATGGCGGCGCTTTCCGTCAGAACCATACTGATTCTGGGTCTGGTTTATTTAGGACTTAGGATTGTGGACTGTATTGCCAATTACTATATGGCGGATATGGGTCATGTCATGGGAGCAAAGCTGGAAACGGATATGCGGAGGGATGCTTATGCCCATCTTCAGCAGTTATCCAATACCTATTATAATAATACAAAGGTAGGCCAGATTATGGGGCGGATTACAAATGACTTGTTCGATGTAACAGAATTTTCCCATCACTGTCCGGAAGAATTTTTTATTGCCGGCATTAAGACGGCAATTGGCTTTTTGATACTGGCAAGAATTAATTTGCTGCTGACGGTTATTATTTTTGCAATCGTACCGGTCATGCTGCTTGTCAGTATGACTCTCAGGAAAGGGATGAAGACAGCTTTTGCAAAACAGAGAAAGCAGATAGGGGAGCTGAATGCCAGAATTGAAGACAGTCTGCTGGGGCAGAAGGTAGTAAAGGCTTTTGCCAATGAAGAATTGGAAAAGGAAAAGTTTGATAAGGACAATCAGGTTTTTTTAAAGACAAAAAAGGAAGGCTACCGCTATATGGCTGCTTTCCAGACATCTACAAGGCTGTTTGACGGAATCATGTATCTTGCCGTATTGGTGGCAGGAGGTACTTTCATGGTCAGGGGATTGATAGACCCCGGAGATTTAGTGGCATATATGCTTTATGTTACTACGCTGATTGCTACTATTCGTAAAATTATTGAATTTACGGAGCAGTTTCAGCGGGGGATGACGGGAATTGCCAGATTTCTGGAAATCATGGATGCGGATATTGAGATTTTTGATGAAGCAGGTGCCGGTGAATTAAAAGCTCCTAAAGGAAATATCCGGTTTCAGGATGTTACCTTTGCCTATCCGGACGACCACAATCAGGTATTTGCCCATCTGAACCTGTCCATTGCGGCAGGGGAAAAAGTAGCAATCGTAGGGCCCTCCGGAGGAGGAAAGACGACCCTTTGCAATCTGATTCCCCGGTTTTATGATGTGACGGAGGGGAAGATTACGCTGGATGGAAAGGATATTAAAAGTTATACATTAAAAAGTCTGAGAGAAAATATCGGCATGGTGCAGCAGGATGTTTATTTATTTTCCGGCACAGTTTTTGAAAACATTGCTTACGGGAAAAAGGACGCCACAAGAGAAGAAGTAGAAAAAGCGGCTGAAAGGGCCGGGGCGGACGGGTTCATCAGGGAACTGAAGGATGGCTATGATACCTATGTGGGAGAACGGGGAGTGAAGCTTTCCGGAGGGCAGAAGCAGAGAATCAGCATTGCAAGGGTATTTTTAAAAAATCCTCCCATTATTATTCTGGATGAAGCAACCAGCGCTCTGGATAATGAAAGTGAATTTGCAGTAGCAAGGTCTTTGGCTGCTCTTTCAGAAGGAAGGACGACTCTGACCATTGCCCACAGGCTTTCCAGCATCAAAAATTCTGACAGAATTTTAGTGCTGACGGACGACGGGATAGCGGAAGAGGGAAATCATGAGTCCCTGCTTTCTCGAAAAGGAATATATTACCAGTACTATATGACTGCTAATGAGTTAAAATAATAATAGGTTGCAGCAGTGCTAAGCTGGAAAAAACTTTCTGAGCGCTAAACTGTTGTCAAAATAGAAGAAATAATAAAAGTTTACTTGATATGTTCGGGAAAGTGTGCTATGATGTCATGGATGTAACAATTTTGTAACATCTATGTACCCGTAGTTTAACGGATAGAACAGCTGATTCCGGTTCAGCCGATGGGGGTTCGATTCCTCTCGGGTACGTTTTTGAAACTGGTATTTATATCGGTTTTCAGGCAGAAAAGGCGGATAGGAGTTTGAATATCCGCTTAAATTTTTTAGGGTACTGAAGGAAGGGTATGAGAAAGGAACATTATGAGCCAGAATAATCAAAAGCAAAATAATCAAAAGCAAAACATCCAAAAATATAATACTCAGGGAAAGGCTGCAGCTTCAAAAAAGAGCCCGTCAGCCGTGAATAGTTTTGCAGACCGGTTAAGAGATGATAAAATGTTTGCAGCGATTGTGGGAGGAAGTATTTTAGCAGTTATTGTTATTATCGTACTCATTTTTGTATTTACAGGAAAGAAGAAGGATGAGACGGGGGATGGCGGAGCGGTATCGGACAACGGAGTAAGCGCAAATGACGTAAATACTGTAAATGGCGGCGCTGCTCTTCCAGTACAGGGACAGGATGATACTTCTGCTGCCGTAAATGAGCCGGCAAATCCTACTGATATTGTGAACAATCTGGTGGAGACTTATTTTAACTCCCTTGCCTCCGGTGATACGGACACCATTAGGGCCATTAAGAACCACAGCGATGAAGAAGAGCTGTTAAAAATAGCCAAGAGAAGCGCATATATTGAAAGCTTTGAGAATGTAGATGTTTATACGAAGCCGGGTCCGGTTGATAATTCCTATGTTGCATTTGTGTACTATGAAATTAAGTTCAAGGAATTAAGCACTACGGCGCCGGGGCTGATTACCCTTTATATGAGCCCGGGCCAGGATGGGAATCTTTACATTTATGATGGACAGTTAGACGAGCAATTAGATGAATCGGTAGTTGATTATATTAAGGAACTGGCAGTAACCGATGAAATCGTAGCCTTATTTGATAAAGTAAAGGTAAAATATAACGAGGCACTGGACAAGGACGGAGATTTAAAGACATTTATGGATGGTCTTTCTGACAGGCTGGAAGCAGAAGTAAAGGCAGAAATGGCACAGAAAGAAGAACAGGCAGAAGGAGCTCCTGAGGAGAACGACGGACAGCAGGCAACGGAATCTGCCGGCCAGGCATCAGAAACAGTAGTAGCTACGGATACAGTAAATGTGAGAAGCTCTGACAGTGAAAATGCGGACAAGCTGGGCAAGCTGGAACTGGGCACAAAGGTAACCAGGCTTGAATCGAAAGAGAACGGCTGGAGCAGGATTGATTACAACGGTCAGGAAGCATATGTTAAGAGCGAATACCTGAAGGTGGACGATGGTACTGTTCCGGAGCAGCCTTCACTGGAAGAAAATGCTTCGGCAGGAAGCGACACTTCTTCTTCCAGCGGTGAGAAGGTAACCGTAAAGGAAACCGTAAGAGTGCGTAAGTCAGCCAGCACTGATGGAAAAGTACTGGGTACTGTTTATATGGGCGAGAAATTTGAGCTTATTATGAAGCAGGCAGATGGCTGGACGAAAATTAAATATAACGGACAGACGGGTTATATTAAATCAGAATATTTAGAGTAAGCTTCTAAGGGGCAGTGAGAAATCACAGCCCCTTTTTTACAAAAGCAGGAGGGAAAAAGTATGTTAAAAATGAGGGTAGGTATCATTGGAGCAGGAGCCATTGCAGGAGTTATGGCAGACACTCTTTGTAAGATGTCAAGAGCGGAAGCCTATGCAGTTGCATCAAGAGATTTGCAAAAGGCAGAGCAGTTTGCAAAGGTTCATGGAGTAAAGTGTGCATATGGCAGCTACGAAGAATTGTTAAAGGATAAAAAGGTGGATTTGGTGTATATTGCAACACCTCATACCTTTCATTATGAGCAGGCAAGGATGTGCATCAATTACGGAAAGCCGGTTCTTTTGGAAAAGCCTTTTTGTGTTACGGTGAAGGAAGCAGAAGAATTGCTTTCCTATGCAAAGGAAAGACAGATTTTCATTACAGAAGCTATCTGGACCAGATATATGCCTATGGCGGAGGAAATCAAAAATGCCCTGGCAGCAGGGGTGATTGGAGAGCCAAAGCTGCTTACTGCAAATCTGGGATATGCCATGACTAATAAAGCAAGGCTCATGTCGCCTGAGTTGGCAGGAGGCGCCCTTTTGGATGTGGGAATCTATCCTTTGAATTTTGCGGCAATGGTCTTTGGACATGATATTGCAAAAACGGAGGCCATTTGCACCTTTATGGAAACCGGGGTGGATGCCAATGACAGTATTACACTTACTTATAAGGATGGAAGAATGACAGTATTAAACAGCTCCATGGTGGCAGTCAGCGACAGGCTGGGCATCATACAGGGAGACAAGGGATATATGATAGTGGAGAACATCAATAACTATGAGAGCTTTACTGTTTATAGCAGCGACCATAAAAAGGTATCCGTAAAGAAACGTCCGAAGCAGATATCAGGTTATGAATACGAAGTGGAGGCATGCAGAACCGCTCTTTCCAAAAAACAGCTTTCCTGCCCCCAGATGCCTCATGAGGAAACCATCCGGATGATGAAGCAGATGGAGCAGATACGAAATATCTGTAAGATAAAATATCCCTTTGAAAAATAAGGGCTGTTTCGTCATATTTATCTAAAAGCATAAAAATATTATGAATTGCTAGTGCGTTAATGCGATAAAATACTTGTGCTTTTTAATCACACGTTATATAATATTGCTTGGGCAATGGGGTCTGTTTATACTAACTAAAGGAGGACATGAAAAATGTCATATGTTGATGAAGTGTTTGAGATGGTGGTAGAGAAAAACCCTGCACAGCCAGAGTTCCACCAGGCAGTAAAGGAAGTATTGGATTCTCTTCGTATTGTAATTGAAGAAAATGAAGAAGCATACAGAAAGGATGCTTTGCTGGAAAGACTGGTTACTCCGGAAAGACAGTTATTGTTCAGAGTTCCATGGGTAGACGATAAGGGACAGGTTCATGTGAACAATGCCTTCCGTGTACAGTTCAACAGCGCAATCGGACCATATAAGGGCGGATTGAGATTACATCCATCCGTAAACCTTGGTATTATCAAGTTTTTAGGATTTGAGCAGATTTTCAAAAACTCTTTGACCGGACTTCCAATCGGAGGCGGCAAGGGCGGTTCTGATTTTGATCCCAAGGGCAAATCAGACAGAGAGGTTATGGCATTCTGCCAGAGCTTTATGACAGAGCTTAACAAATACATAGGAGCTGATACAGACGTACCGGCAGGCGATATCGGAACAGGTGCAAGGGAAATCGGCTATATGTTCGGTCAGTACAAGAGAATCCGCGGAGTATACGAAGGCGTGCTTACAGGAAAAGGTTTATCCTATGGCGGTTCTTTGGCAAGAACAGAAGCAACAGGCTATGGTTTATTATACTTGACAGAAGAAATGTTAAAGTGCAACGGACATGATATTGCAGGCAAGACAGTAGCAGTATCCGGTTCCGGAAATGTAGCTATTTATGCTACCCAGAAGGCACAGCAGCTTGGTGCAAAGGTTGTGACTGTTTCCGATTCCACAGGCTGGATTTACGACCCGGAAGGAATTGATGTGGCATTATTAAAAGAAGTAAAGGAAGTAAAACGTGCAAGACTTACTGAATACGCAGCTAACAGACCAAGCGCTGAGTATCATGAAGGAAAAGGCGTATGGACAGTAAAAGTAGACATTGCCCTTCCATGTGCTACTCAGAACGAACTTCATTTGGAAGATGCAAAGGCACTGGTTGCAAACGGTGTTATTGCAGTAGCAGAAGGCGCTAACATGCCAACTACTTTGGAAGCTACAGAGTACTTACTGGAGAACGGAGTATTATTTGCTCCCGGCAAGGCTGCCAATGCAGGCGGTGTTGCTACTTCCGCTTTGGAAATGAGCCAGAACAGCGAAAGACTTTCCTGGAGCTTTGAAGAGGTTGACAGTAAGTTAAAGGGAATCATGGTGAACATCTTCCACAATATGGATGACGCTGCCAAGAAGTATGGCAAGGAAGGAAACTATGTAGTGGGAGCTAACATTGCAGGATTCTTAAAGGTTGTGGATGCCATGACTGCACAGGGAATTGTGTAATAGTTGGAATAACGAATCATTTGCATCCCTTGTAGTGGATGCCATAGGAATAGAATAATTGATATGGAAAAGTCCTGTAAACACGGTGTTTACGGGACTTTACTTTTTGCGTGGATGAGACTGGGAAGGCTGCTGGCTGACAGTGGTAAAGCAGAATATCGTAATAGCCATACTTGACAAATATACCAATATGATATATGTTGTATATATCAGATTGATATATTTGAGAGGAGAAGACGTTGGCATTAGAAAAGAAGATTGATTGTGTAATTTTGGGCCTATTAAGCCATGAAGACTTAACAGGATACGAAATAAAAAAACGAATGGATACTTCTTTAAAGTATTTTTGGGGAGCAAGCTATGGAAGTATTTATCCTGCGCTTAGTGATTTGGTTAAGAGGGGACTGGCAGATAAACGGGATGGAGCAGTAAATAAGCGGAATAAAATCATATATTCGATTACGGGAGACGGGAGAAGGTATTTAAAGCAATGGCTTCAAATCCCGGTGGAGAAGGATGAGCTGCGTTATGAGACACTGCTTAAATTATTTTTTGGCAGTGAAGGCGGTCCATTGCAGGCAATATCTCATATAGAGGCGTTCCGGGAGAAGATAGAGAGGGAATTGCCTTATCTGACATACGCTGAAGATATTCTCAAAAGAAATATGGATGTGGATGAGGCTCATAAATATTATCTGCTTACGGTAGAATTTGGCATTAAGACGTACCGGGCTTATCTGGAATGGTGTGAAGAGGCAAAGGCAATATTGGGTGAGGAGAGGAAGTAGAATGTTTGGACATTTGGGATTTTCATATGTAGGGTTGCTATTTATGACTATGTTAATGGTTCCAAATTTGATATGGATGAAAAAGCAGCCGCAAGGCTATAGTGCTAAAAATGAAAATAAAATTTTAGCTGTGCTGGAACGGGTGGGAGAGGCGCTTACTACTTGCTGCGCTCTTTTCTTTTCCGATTTTAATCTGCAGGAGCTTTCAAAGTGGACGTTGTGGCTTGCGGCAGCATGTATTCTTATGATAATGTATGAAATCTGGTGGGTGCGGTATTTTAAAAGTGAGCGAAAGCTGAATGACTTTTACAGCAGCTTTCTGGGGATTCCGGTGGCTGGCGCAACGTTGCCGGTAATGGCATTTTTTTTGCTTGGTATATATGGAAAAGTGATATGGATGTTTATTGCAGATATCGTTTTGGGGATAGGGCATATTGGTATTCATTTGCAGCATCGTAAGGAGATAAAATAGATATAGTAATAGTAATAGAGATAAGATTATATGAGAAATAAGTCCTGTAAGTTTAGTGTTTGCAGGGCTTTTCTTTTGGGGGTGGAAGACAAAAGAATTATCAGGCATTATAAATAGAAGACAATTTATATTGTTTTGAGACTGCGATATATAAGTGGCATACACGTCATTTATTGATTTTTTAATGTGATTCAGGAAAAATATGAGTGCAATATACATGAAGGTTGAATAACTGTATTTTATCAAGAACAAAAGGAAGATATTTTTCATGAAAAAAAGTTGCATAAAAAATAAATAGTGATATAATAATGTTAGAATAAGTTTCATAAAATCGGAGGAAAGAATATGATTATAGAGGTTAGGGCAAAAAATGTTTTTTCGTTTACAGAACAGATTGTATTGTCAATGAAAGCGGATATGAGAAATAAAAAATTTGCTACTAATGTGCATGGAGAAAATAACTTTCATGTTTTGAAGTCAGTAGGCATATATGGTCCCAATAATGCGGGGAAGACTTGTTTAGTCAAATGTATCCGTGCCATTCGTAATGTCCTGTTAAATAAAGAAATAATAGCAGTGCCAAATATATTTACAAATAATCCGGTATATGAGTTGGGTGTTACTTTTTTATCAGAAGGAAGAAAGTTTTCCTATGATTTTAAATACGATGCTTCAAAAAAGGAATATTCATATGAAAAATTCTCACAAATTTTAAAAGACCAATACGGAAATGAGAAAGTGGAGATATGGCTTTTAAAGGATAATGAAAGACAGGAGTATAGTTGCATTGATGAAGAAATGCTGCCAATGATGTCACTGGTAGCACAAAATAATATTATGATTTATTTGATTGATACAGCTAAGTTTGAAAAACTTGCAGAGATAAAAGAGATAATGTTAAATTTTGCCTCCAAAATAGATATTATTAATATGAATAATATTCCAATGAAAAAGACAGTTGAACTTATGAAAAATGAAAATGGTTTGCAGGAGAAAATAGTTTCCTTTATAAAGAATGCAGACTTATATATGGAAAATTTTGAATATGTGGATATGGACAACATTAAGCTGGATGCGGTAAGAAGTGGGGAAAAACCAGAGGAAAAAGTCTTGGATATTCCTGATAAAATTATGGAACAGATTCGTTTGGTTTCCACTTACAAAGGAGTGCAGGTTCCCAGCCTGTTATTCGATTCTACCGGAACAAAAAAAATTGCCGCACTTGCAAGTTATATTATTGAAGGAATTGAACAGGGTAGAATTTTGGTAGTGGATGAACTGGATAGTAGTATTCACTTTAAGCTTATCAGAGCTATTGTTGCAATGTTTAATAATGAATTAAACAAGGAGGCACAGCTGATATTTACAGTGCATGACATTAACTTAATGGATTGCAAAAGAATGTTTAGAAAAGAGCAAATCTGGTTTGTCCATAAAGACAAAGAAGGGGTCTATGTTTATTCTTTAGCAGACTTTACGGCACAGGAAGGAATCAGAGATACAACGGATATTATGGAAAAATATCGCAGAGGAGCATTAGGAGCATTGCCGGAACCCGATTTGATTCATTCTTTGCTTGATTTGAAGGGAAATAAGGGAGGGGGAAGTGTGGATGAAGAGTAAGCTTCCTTCCATAAAATCACAGACTAAGATATGTATTATATGCGAGGGCGATGAAGAATATGAATTTTTGGAAAAATTAAAGTCATTTGGAATGTGGAATGCAAAATACGATATTGTCTTAGAAAATGCGGATGGTAATGGAAATGTGCCTGCCAGATATCAGGATAAATATCAAAATAACTCTTTTGATTTGGTTTTAATATTTTGTGATACTGATAGAAAGTCATATGAGCAGTATGTTGACATTAAGCAGAAAATAGATGATTTTCATGGTGTTAAAGGAGCAGCAGACATGGTGCTGATTTATGGTAATCCGTGTACCATGCAGATTGTAATTCAACATTGGAAAGAAATTCGTTTGAAGTCTCCGGCGAAAAAGGTGAAGGCGGTCTTTGGATACTTACTGAATTGGGGAAAAAGGGTATTATTACAGACGAATTTGAACAGAGAGATTAAGATGGATGATTCTCTTGGTGGAGGCTTTCGCATAGGACACAGTTATTTTTGCGGAAGAGAAACGTGTGAGGATGAGTGGATGAAATCGGTGGTTTATTATGATATTATTCCAATGTTGCAGGAATACTGGTTTGATGATAAGCAAAAGGTACAGCGTTGGGAAAATCTTCTTATAGGAGTGTTTAATGACTAGTGATAAAGGAATTTTTATTAAAAATATTTATTATATGTTAGCATATGCATTTCAAGTGCTCAGGCAGAAAAATTATGAGAATATAGCGGCGGAAGATTTTGAGGATGTGCAGGATTTGTTTGCAGCAATTCTGGCAAAGGGAATATCTCGGCAATTAAAGCAGGGACTGTATAGGGAATATGTTATAAAAAGTGAGATTCTTCCATTGATGAGAGGTAAACTGGATATTCAAGGAACCATTAATCAACAGATTCAGAGGAAAAAAAGTTTGGCATGTGAGTATGATGAACTGTCAGTGAACAATGTTTTTAACCAGATATTGAAAACAACAATTTCCATTCTGCTACGAGACCATGGCGTAAAAAGTTTGAGGAAAGATGATTTAAAAAAGCTGCTTTTGTTTTTTAATGAGATTGATACGATAAATCTGGCAGAGTTTCGTTGGGATATGCTTCAGTACCAGAGAAACAATAAAAATTATGAAATGTTGATGAATGTTTGCTATTTCGTGTTGGATGGAATGCTTCAGACTACGGAAAAAGGCAAATTTAAGATGTGCAGTTTTTCAGATAAATATATGCATAGATTATATGAGAAGTTTATTTTGGAATATTTTAAACGTCATCATTCTTATTTGACTGAAATAGGGTCAGCCCGGGTGAGTTGGGATTTGGCGGCTGATACAGATGAAAGAATGATACGGTTTCTGCCAGTCATGCAGACAGATGTCTTCTTAAGATACAAGGAGCAGATACTTATAATAGATGCAAAATATTACGGAAAAACAATGCAGATGCAGTATGATAAGGCAACGTTGCATTCTGGTAATATGTATCAAATATTTACCTATGTAAAAAATCAGGATAAGACAGAATCAGGGAATGTGTCAGGTATGCTGCTGTATGCAAAAACTGACGAGGCAATCACACCAGACTGCAGGTATCTGATGGGCAAAAATCGAATTAGCGTAAAGACATTGGATTTAAGTAAGGATTTTAAGTTAATTGCTGCTCAGTTAGACCGGATAGCAGAAGAGCATTTTGGAAAGCAAGGAAACGGTTGTTAGTACTGGATGGAAAATTAGGAAATATCGTAGTGGTTTGGCTACTGTTACGAAAGAAAGCGAAAAAAATGCCTACCTTTGTACTTGGCCGCGTGAAGGTAGGCATTTGACCATACTGCGAGGCTAACCACCTTGTGGGCGGTTGCTTTTTCTTATGGCTACATTAAAATATGGTTCTGGGAAAGTTTCAAGATAAAATTTTTTCCAAAAACTCCCAAGATTCCAATAAAAACCTATATCTCCGTTCGTCTAAAAATCCCCACTGTCACCCAATAAGACAAAGCAAAAGCTGACAGCGAACAGATAATGCTGGTAAGTCCCGACAAAACTAACTGAAATGTAGTCATGGGAGAGGAGGAATCAGGATGAAACAAAACGCTTAACAAATCAATAAGCTTTGCAAAAATTCCGATGCCGCCAATCAGACTGATAATCAAAAACACCTGATTTTTTTCAGCGCCGCCTGAATAAGACAGAGGAAAGAAGAGAGAGGCGGTAAACAGGCTTATCCCTATCCCCATAACGAATATTAAAAAAATATCTATATTTCTATCAAATGGAGAGCCGTGAAGCAAAATGGAAAAGGTAATTCCTATTCCGGCAAACAGCATACCGGCAAAAAGCCAGATAAGCTGACTTAGAAAATAACTCCTGACAATTTCAGCTCTCTTTACAGGTGCCGTCAGCTTATATTTGTTCCATTTTGAAGAGCTTTCATTTATCAGGCATGTAATGCCGTTGATGGAGAATCCAATAATCCCCAGTAAGGCATACACAATTACCATAAAGCTGTTTTTTTCCATCATAGTCACACAGATACCCAATAAAAACATAAATATCAGAAAAACTTTTGCACCGGACAGTATTCCATAAAAATTATTTTTCAGCAGACCTTTCATACCCGTTCTCCTTTCACCAAAAGAACCATGATTTCATCAACAGAAACAGAGTCTATAACAATGTCCTTATATTTTCTCTGCATTTTCTTTTTATCAGACACCAACACATCAATTTGATAATCTTTCTTTCGATATGCCAGAATCTCCGATTTATCCAATGTGCGAAACTGGCTTTCCTTACAGCGCATAACGGCAAAGTTGTACATTAAATCATTTTTTGAAGCTGTCAGATACAGCCTGCCGTTGTGGATAAAGGTAATATAATCCGCTACCTTTTCCAAATCACTGGTAATATGGGAGGAAAGCAGGATGGAATGTTTTTCGTCCTGTACGAAATCCAGCAATATATCCAATATATCATCCCGCATAACAGGGTCTAATCCGCTGGTGGCTTCGTCCAGAATCAACAGCTGGGGATGGTGGGAGAGGGCTGCAGCAATGGCTAACTTCATGGTCATTCCTTTGGAATAGCTTTTTATCTTCTGCTTTCCGGATATATGAAAATTCTCCAGATATTGCAAAAACAAGGTATTGTCCCAGGATGAATATAGTCCGGACATGATTTTTGCCAGCTGTTCTGCAGTCAGATATCCGGGGAAATTGTCTCCGTCATATACAACACCGATTTTTTCCCGTATGTCCGTATCCCTGTCTGACATTTCTTTTCCAAACAGCCTGATGGTTCCGCTATCCTTTAAAAGCGTATTAAGCATACAGCCTATGGTGGTTGTCTTTCCGGCGCCGTTTTCCCCTACAAAGCCCATAATTGCCCCATAGGGAAGGGAAAAGGATATCTTATCCAATAGAAATCCTGACTTTGGAAAGGATTTGGAAACCTGATTTAACTCCAGAATATGTTCCATGCTAGTCCTCCTCTTCATAAAATAAAACCAATAGTTCCGTTAATTTGGCAAGTGAAATGTGGCTCACGCGCCCGATTTGGGCAGCAGCCTGCAAATGCTCCTCTGCAATGCGCTGCTGTTCTTCCTGATAGAATTCCTTATTTCGGGCTGATACAAAGCTGCCTCTGCCAACCATAGTTTCGATAAAACCGTCTCTTTGCAAGTCTTCATAAGCCTTTTGGACTGTAATCACACTTACATGAATGGATTTAGCCAAAGCCCGCATGGAAGGAATGGGCTCTCCTGCCTGCAGTTCACCGCTCATTATCATTGCCTTGAACTGTGACGTGATTTGTTCGTAAATTGGTTTGTTTGCATTATTGCTGATAATGATTTCCATACTTCACCGCCATATCCGACAAATTGTACTTATTGTACAAGTATATTATAGCAGGTTATTAAATATAATCAAGCAGAATATTTTTACCCCAATATTCCAATACTAAAAAAAACGCTGGAGGTTCTTATGAAGATTACAGAAAAAAAGAAACCCATTGATACGATTCCCAAAGGGATCTGGGAAAGCAGCAGGCCGGTTCGGGACAAAAAAGAGAACAAAAGCAATGTCACAGCCCCTACTACAGACTGGCAGGGAAATGGTTATCCTGTAGGGAAACAGAGCAAACAGGATATGTAATATGCAATATGCTAAAAAGAAAAAGGAACCTTGAAAAGCAGGGTTCTTTTTTGTGTGCAGGGCAGGTGTATTTGTATCGGAAAAAACTTATCGGATAAATTATTATTTTTTGGGAACCTTTTTCTTTGCCGGTTCCTCTAATAAATAGAAAGCTAAATAAATTGCATAGTAGTGTATAATGTATATATTTAGCAGGAAGTTGTTGCAACACTTCAAAACATTTTTTTACATGGCAGGCAGTTGTGTGCTTTATTTGTAAATTTACTGCTGGAGGAAGGGGATACGTCTTGAATAAAGAAACATTTGCCAGGCTGGTGATTGATTCTACGGACAGTCTGTACCGGGTGAGCAAGTCTATTTTAAGAAATGATTCTGACTGTGAGGATGCAGTGGGAGAAGCCATTACGATTGCATTTCAAAAGCTGGATTCCTTAAAGAAGGACGAATATGCCAAGACTTGGCTGACCCGGATACTGATACATGAGTGCTATCATATACTCAGACAGCAAAGCAGGATAACATTGGTCTCTGATGATAGTGAAGCTATTTGGAATTATGAGGGACACAGAGGAAACAAATGTTATATGGATGTTGAAAGCTATTCTGATTTATATGAGGCCATGGAGCAGTTAAAGGAAAATCAAAGGCTTGTAATCACTCTGTTTTACTATGAGGGATATTCAATTAAAGAAATTGCGGCAATTCTCAGGATAACACAGGGAACCGTGAAAAGCCGGCTGGGCAGAGCCAGAAACCAGCTAAAATCATTTTTAAAGGAGGAGTCTTATGTATAATAAATGGAGGTTTCCGCAGACACCGGATTCATTTACAAAAAAAGTGCTGCAGGCAGTCGGGGAAAATATGAAAGAAACTGTGGAAACTGCAGGCGATGAAAAGCAGAAGAAAATAATAGTTTATAAGCAAAAGGAGGAAATGGATTTGAGGAATTTAGAAAATACAGAAAAAAATACAAAACAAAAGGATAATCACGGACAAAAAATGTACGGATGGCAGAAAAAAGCAGTGGCAGCTGCCCTTGCAGTGGCAGTGGTGGGAGTCGGAGGCTTTACCGTTCATGCAGTAGTGGATTCACTGGTAAAAGCCCGTATGGAGAGCATGTCCGAGGAAGAAAAGACAGAGCTTGTGGCTGAAGTGGATTCCCAAAGGGTAAATGCAGGCTCATCTTCCAGAGAGCTGACACAGGAAGAAAAGGAACGTGAAAGAGAACTGAGGATTGCTTATCAGTTAGAAGGAAGATTCCCGGAAGGAGAGCTTGTAAGAGTGGAGGATGAAAGTGAAGTGGATAAGGATACGCTTTGCTTTGATGCGGAAACGTCCTATTTTTATCTTCCGGAGAGAGCTCTGACTGATGAAGAACTCTTACAAATGATTGATTACAGGGAGAAGGCAAATTATGCATTAGGCGAACGGTACCAGGAAGAGTATGCAGACGAGATAGCCGTCCAAAAGGCAGAGGAAGAAGAAGCAAGACAGCAGGCTGAAGCAAATGGAGGAATTACACAGGAAGAGGCAGTGGCAAAAGCTCAGGAATGGCTGGATAAAGTGTATGGAAAAACAGCGGAGGACATGGAAGTGACATGCTATACGGATATCAATGGGCTCGGTACAAAGGAAGCACCCGCTTATGAGGTTCATTTTTCCTTTGCAGATGTAGATGAGTATAGATTTACCATGGACGCTGCAGATGGAAGCCTGATAGAGGTGGGATATACCGGTAAAGAATTACTTGCTGATGAAGTATCCGTATCTGATGGAGAGGCGAAAGCAGAGGAGTTAAGCCAGACAGCAGAGAAATATTTAAGAGATACATTTGGCATTTCGGGAGAGTGTAAGGAAGTATACTACGCATACAATACGGACGAGAACAATACGGTCTTATGTAATTTGATGGTTTTCCAATTTGTTATGGAAGATGGGCATGTTTATCCAATTGCTGTGGATTGCATGAACGGCATACTGGAATTATATAAAGTAAGTGATTATGAGTCATGGCAAAAGAATTGGGAGGCAGATAAAGAGCTTGCTGAAAAAGGTGTCTTAACTTATGAAATAGTGAAAAAGCAGTTAAGGTAGAAGGGGTTTTGAGATAGTAGATTTGTTGTAAATAATTTAAGCAATGTTGATGGTGCCATAGTTGAAAATAGCTATGGTACTATCTATATTGCGTTTGTTAATTGTGAAACACCGTGCAACTGCAATTGACGGATATTATTTTTTATAAGAGGAGAAGTGTTTTTATGAAGCGGGAGATATCTGATGAGGTAAGGAAAAGAAAGAACAGGAGTATAATTATTTTTGTGGGCGTATTTCTTTGCGCGATGGCGGCAGTGGCTGTTTTTTCAGCCTGCAATGCTGTAAAAAAATATGGCGACGTAGGACAAGAGGAAGTGGAAGAAGGGCTGGACAGAAGAGGAGACGTGTCAGATGAGCAGGCTGGCAGCAGGGAAGAAAAGACAGAAGCTTCATCTGGCAGCAAGGAAGAAAAAGAAGTAAAAGGGAATAAGAACAGCTATGAACGATATTTGGAAATCAGCGACCCCAGTAAGATAACGAAAGAACACATGACGGAAGCGGCGTGTTATTCCAGAAAAATGTCAGAGGAAGAATGGGTGCGTTATCAGGATTTTTATGACAGATATGAAGAGGATGGGCTTGCTCCCAAAGAGGAAATGGAGATTGTCGACAGGATGGAAGACAGTGACAGGGAGGTGGAGTATCCCGTTTTTGAAATTTGGAACCATGAATATTTTCTGCCGGAGCGGACATTGACGGATGAGGATTTGTTACAGATAGTGGATTTTCAATATAAGCTGGCGGCTGCTCATACACAAAGAAATGAAGAGGAGAAGGAGGCTGCCTTATCTTCGCCCCACAAAGTGGAAGAGGATGAAGCAATGGAAATAGCCGATTATGCCATAGAGAAAATGTTTGGGGTTGATACTTCATCCCTGGATAAGAAAATATTTTTTAACGGGGTGGCTTCTTATATAGTGTCTTTTGCCGAACAATCAGGAAGTACTGCGTATACTGTGATGATTGCTGTAGGGACGGGAAGGGTCGAATGGATTACTGACTATCTAAATGAGTATGGCGAAGAGAATGCAGTTGAAATCAATCAGGAATTGGAACAATTGATTTTGGTTAATTACAAGAAAGCAAAAAGGATTCTTGAGGATATTTTAGGCTCTGATATGGAAATGATAAGCAGCGGGTGTCAATATATGACTGATATGAGTGGAAAGGAGATACCTGAGGGGACAGCGAAAATCATACATTATTTTTTTCAATTGGAGGATGATATGGTGTATCATATGGATTTCTCCGTTAATAAAAACAGTTTTGACCAGTTGTCAGAAGAAGAAATGAAGAATACTGATTATCGGACAAGGGAGAAACTGGAAAAGGAAGGCGCTAAAAAGGACGGGGACAAATTTATTGCACCATTGACAGGAGCGGAAAAGGAAGCAAGTGGGGATGACTTGCAATGGATAGTGGTGCCTATGGAGTAATAGTTTGTAAAGGATACCGATGCCTATGGAGTAAGAAGCTATAATGGATATTGATACCTATGGAGCAAGAACTTGGGGAACAGTATGCTGTTGCAATGCTATGAAGATAGTTGTAATGGCATACAGCAATGCCGCAGACATGGAAAAATACGGGAGGAGAAAGCTTTTATGAAGCAGGAAAATTGCCATAAGGCAAAGAAAAAAAGGAATCAGAGCATACTTCCTTTTGGGGTAATCTTTCTTTGTGCCATGCTGGCAGTGGCTGTTTTTTCAGCCTGCAATGCCGTAAAAAAATATGGCGACGTAGGACAAGAGGAAGTGGAAGAAGGGCTGGACAGAAGAGGAGACGTGTCAGATGAGCAGGCTGGCAGCAGGGAAGAAAAGACAGAAGCTTCATCTGGCAGCAAGGAAGAAAAAGAAGTAAAAGGGAATAAGAACAGCTATGAACGATATTTGGAAATCAGCGACCCCAGTAAGATAACGAAAGAACACATGACGGAAGCGGCGTGTTATTCCAGAAAAATGTCAGAGGAAGAATGGGTGCGTTATCAGGATTTTTATGACAGATATGAAGAGGATGGGCTTGCTCCCAAAGAGGAAATGGAGATTGTCGACAGGATGGAAGACAGTGACAGGGAGGTGGAGTATCCCGTTTTTGAAATTTGGAACCATGAATATTTTCTGCCGGAGCGGACATTGACGGATGAGGATTTGTTACAGATAGTGGATTTTCAATATAAGCTGGCGGCTGCTCATACACAAAGAAATGAAGAGGAGAAGGAGGCTGCCTTATCTTCGCCCCACAAAGTGGAAGAGGATGAAGCAATGGAAATAGCCGATTATGCCATAGAGAAAATGTTTGGGGTTGATACTTCATCCCTGGATAAGAAAATATTTTTTAACGGGGTGGCTTCTTATATAGTGTCTTTTGCCGAACAATCAGGAAGTACTGCGTATACTGTGATGATTGCTGTAGGGACGGGAAGGGTCGAATGGATTACTGACTATCTAAATGAGTATGGCGAAGAGAATGCAGTTGAAATCAATCAGGAATTGGAACAATTGATTTTGGTTAATTACAAGAAAGCAAAAAGGATTCTTGAGGATATTTTAGGCTCTGATATGGAAATGATAAGCAGCGGGTGTCAATATATGACTGATATGAGTGGAAAGGAGATACCTGAGGGGACAGCGAAAATCATACATTATTTTTTTCAATTGGAGGATGATATGGTGTATCATATGGATTTCTCCGTTAATAAAAACAGTTTTGACCAGTTGTCAGAAGAAGAAATGAAGAATACTGATTATCGGACAAGGGAGAAACTGGAAAAGGAAGGCGCTAAAAAGGACGGGGACAAATTTATTGCACCATTGACAGGAGCGGAAAAGGAAGCAAGTGGGGATGACTTGCAATGGATAGTGGTGCCTATGGAGTAATAGTTTGTAAAGGATACCGATGCCTATGGAGTAAGAAGCTATAATGGATATTGATACCTATGGAGCAAGAACTTGGGGAACAGTATGCTGTTGCAATGCTATGAAGATAGTTGTAATGGCATACAGCAATGCCGCAGACATGGAAAAATACGGGAGGAGAAAGCTTTTATGAAGCAGGAAAATTGCCATAAGGCAAAGAAAAAAAGGAATCAGAGCATACTTCCTTTTGGGGTAATCTTTCTTTGTGCCATGCTGGCAGTGGCTGTTTTTTCAGCCTGCAATGCTGTAAAAAAATATGGAGGCGGAAAAGAGCAGGTGGAAGCAGAACTGGCAAACAGTCAGGAAGAAGCAGCAGAGGAGGCGGTAAACAGCCGGGCAGAAGCAGCAGAGGAGCCGGCAAACGACCAGGAAGAAGCAGCAGAGGAGCCGGCAAACAGCCGGAAAGAGACAGCAGGCAGCTCTGCTGACAGTCAGGAAAAAATGGCGGCAAAAGGGAATAAGAACAGTTATGAACGATATCTGGAAATCAGCGACCCCAGTAAGATAACGAAAGAACATATGATAGAAACGGTGTGTTATTCCAGAAAAATGTCAGGGGAAGAACGGGTGCGTTATCGGGATTTGCAGGATAGATATGAGGATGGGGAGCTGGCTCCCAAAGAGGAAATAGATATTGTCGACAAGATGGAGGCTACTGACAGAGAGGTGGAATATCCCGTTTTTGAAATCTGGAACCAGGAATATTTTTTGCCGGAACGGAAATTGACGGATGAGGATTTGCTGCGGATGATAGATTTTGAATATAAGTGGTCAGCTGCCCTGCTTCAGAGGAGTGAGGAGTTAAGTAAGTCTGCAAAGGCTTCTCCCCACAAGGTGGATGAGGATGAAGCAATGGAAATAGCAGGTTTGGCAGTAGAAAAAATGTTTGGACTGGCATCTTCATCCATGGATAAGGAAGTACAATATAACGGGGCAGGCTCCTATTATGTGTTCCTGAGTGAAAAACCGGAACGTACTGCGTATACTGTGATGATTGCCATGGGGACGGGAAGGATTGAATGGATTGGCACCAATGTCAGGGAAGATGAAGGGGAGAATGCAGTTGAAATCAATCAGGAGTTTGAACAATTATGCTCTGCTAACTACAAAAAGGCAAAAACGCTTCTTGAGAATATTTTAGGTTCTGATATAGAAATTGTAAGCGGCTGGTTCCAATATATGGCTGATGTAAATGGAAAAGAAATACCCAGAGAGGGACAAATCATACATTACTTTTTTCAGATAGAGGATGATATGTGTCATATGAAATATTCCATTGTTAAGGGCAATTTTGAACATCTGTCAGTGGATGAAAAGAAGGATTTCTTCTATCGGACTAAAGAGGAGCTGGAAAAGGAGAGCACTAAAAAGGATGGGGATAAATATTTTGTACCATTGACAGGAATGGACAAGGAAATATGGGGGGATAACTTACAGTGGATAGTGGTGCCTATGGAGTAGTCAGGTGGGGCGGAATAATTGGTACAAAAAGAAGAAAAAAGGAGATGATACGATGTCGGCATTGGCGAAAAATTATGCTTATGTGGTAAAAGCAAAGAAAAACGAGAAAGGCGGAAGCAAGGAAGCGGTTGTATCGGATGAAAGAATGCGCTCATGTAAGGCAGTAGCTGACAAGTATCCATTAAAAAAGTAAATGAGTAGATTCCGAGCGATTATGACCAGTGAGTATTATGGTGCAGCAAATCGATTTACAGTAAATGAAGAGAGCTGTGATAATCCGGTCCATTATGAAAGTTATATAAAGCAAAGTGCTATTACAGATAATAAGCTGGGATTAGGGACTACATACATATTTTGCGGTTATAAAGAAGATGATACTTATGATATTATGGATTTTATTACCATTAAGGCCTCTTCTCTCGTTAAGGAAATGGGACAGGATGAAAAGATGGGATATCCCGCTTTGGAAATCTCGGAACTTGCAGTGGATAAAAGGTATGAACGGCAAGGGATTGGCAGGGATATGGTAGATTTTATCATAGGTCTTGCTGGAATACTTAATTCCGAATATTTAGGAATACAATATTTGCTTTTGTGTGCGGACCCTAAATCGGTGGGTTTCTACAAAAAGCTGGGCTTCCAAAAAATAAGCAATATGGAGGCAATTCCGAGAGAATTGTGGAATCAGCCATGTGTACCCATGAGTATAAAGCTGTTTAAAGGATAAAAAGGGGGCTGTTGGAAATGATTAAAAGTAGTTATGAAGCAACGCTCCTTCTTTTATGGAAAGAAAAATCGGGAAAAACTTCGGTGTTTGAATGTTTTTTCTGATTTTTTGCGTGCAGCTTATTAAAGTTAAAAGAAGTAAGGTATCAGGACGCATACCATTAAGCCTTCACTTGGAATGATTACCATATGAGTGAAATATTAGATGATATGAGTTATAATATTATGCAAACGAAAAGGTGGTGTTTGTATGCCGAAAAAAGAATTATTGTTCCATTAGATGGAAAGTATTCATTTGATTTTGGTCAGAGTGGTCAGGCTAACCAATCGAACCAATCAGACCAATCGAACCAAATACAGTTATCCGAAGAACTTTTATTATTGAATTTGATAAAGAATATCCTGATATGACAAATCCGCTTTTAGCTGAGAACATCAAAAGGAGCCGTTGCTCCAGTAGATTATTCACCTACTTTTGCAACAGCCCCTTTTTTTAATGTCAACAGCCCTTTCATGCAGATTCTTTTTCAAACACATACCGGGCAATATAGATAAAAGGCGTGTCCAAAAGGCTGGTAACAATAAAAATCACATAGCTGGAAACCGCAATGGAAATAAGAGTAGCCGTATCATGGGTTCCAAGGAAGGCTCCCCAGGTAAACAGAATTGTATTAAGCAGTTGGGAAATCAAAGTGGAGCCATTGTTCCTGAGCCACAAAAATTTCTTTTTATCACCGAATTTCCGGTTGGTAAATGCCCACCACTTATGATAAGCCCACACATCAAAAAGCTGGACGATTACGTACACTACAATGCCTACCAGCATTAGTCTTGGAGTATTGGAAAAGACGGCACGGATAGAGGGCATGGCAAAGTCATTTTCATTTGGTATGTATAAAAGCCATGACTGACTTATTATAATAAATGCAATGGAAGTGGCAATACCAAGCCATACGGCAGTCTGGGCTTTCTTTTTTCCATATAATTCACTGAGAATGTCCGTCACTAAAAAAGTAGAGGCAAATAAAATATTTCCCAAAGTCATTTCCATGCCAAAGGCAGTTACCACAATAAGCACTTCAATGTTGGCTGCAATGGTGGCAATTACAGTCCATAGATATAAGCCTTGTTCCTTAAAGAGCTTAAATAATACAATGACACCGGAAAAGGTAATCAATAAAGATACAATTAATAATATTTCGTTACGCATGTTCCACAACTCCTCCCACACCAAAAGCGGTGTTTTCCATTAAAATATCGATTCTTTTATTTTGCTCATATTTTGGATAGAGCTCCCTTTTGAAAGCCGCAATCACGTCCGGGTCCGGCTTTATTGGCTTTTTGTTTTCTTGCATGATGTTTACACATACCCTTTCAAAGTAAGCAAGACCTGTCCGGATGTCACGGTCCATGCTTTCTACAGTTTGTCCGGGAATGCCCTGCAAAAGACATATTTCATCAAAATAAGCGGCAATCTCTTCCGGCTCATCGGTATCGATGCCCTTGTCCAGATAGCTTTCCCGAAAGAGGGAATCAAAGGTTTCCACGCCGATTTTTATTTTCAATGTGATTCCTTTTTTCTGAAAGCGTGCGCGGAAGCCGGCAATTTCTTCCCGGTGCTGCCAGTGGCATTCAAAATGCACTTCATGAATCCCGTGTTTTTGACATACCTCTTCAATCAGGGCAAGAGTAGCCTCGTCCAGGTCCACAAAGCTGCCGGAATTGATTACCTCCAGCTTGTGATGAATACCGGTAATCTTTAAAAGCTGTTCCCGGTTCAGTTCAAAATTGGCAGCTTCATCCGGAGATGAGTCCAGATGATAATCGCAAAAACGGCAGCGCCGCCAGGCGCAGCCCTTTCCCCGAAGCATAACAATTTCCCTTGGATTTTTTTCTTCAATAACAGAATAGCGGTTTGGATGAAAGTCAATTTCCATTTTCATACGTTCCTTTCCGGGATTTTCAAGAATCAGATACAGTTGCCGAAATGCTGTATTAGAAAATAAAAAAGGACACGTTTTCACGTGTCCATCTTCTTGCAAAAGAAACAGCCTTTGCACCTTTTGGCGCAAAGTTTTCTTGAAATCCCTAGTTTTGTTTAGAGACAGGATGGTCACGAACTGTCTTATGTATTTGTAAAGCATTGGCTATTATAGCACAGGAAGAAAAGATAGACAAGAGGGAATTTGGGAGGGAGTAACAGTTCAGCCGTTACTTTGTTACTTTTCACGGGTCAGGAATGCGCATAAACTGCGCATTCCGTGAGAACATGATTCAGGAGTGAGGGGCGATTTTTGTGAAGCAAAACTTTGAATATCGCCCGAATCGTTGCTATGAACGGCTTACGGGCCGTGAATAGTAACGAAGGTCCCGTGTTTTTGCCTGGATAGCGGTTTCTGTTGTTTTTTTGTTGGGTTTTTCGTGCTATAATCTGCTGGAAGAAAGCAGCCGCCCATTTCCCGTTTGCCGGGCTTCAAAACAGGCAGGAGGGGAGGCTGGATGTTTTACAATTGCCTGCTATGCTTCAAAAAACAACAGGAGGCGCGCCTATGAGCCAATATAAAATCTTGTTAGTAGATGATGACAAGGACTTACTGAAAATGCTAAAGCTGTACTTTGATAAAAAAGGCTATCTGGTCTATCAGGCGGAAAACGGACTGGAAGCCTTAAGGAAAATTGAAACAGAACCGGACATCATCCTGCTGGATATCAATATGCCCGGGCTGGATGGGCTTTCGGTATGTAAGCTTATCAGGAATAAGGTTAGCTGTCCCATTCTTTTTTTAACGGCGAAAATTGAGGAACAGGACCGGGTGAAAGGATTGCTTTCCGGCGGGGACGACTATATTGTAAAGCCTTTCAGCTTAAAAGAGCTGGAAGCAAGACTTATAGCCCATTTAAAAAGAGAAGAGCGTCACGGGCAAAAAGCAAAAATACGTTTTTTCGGAGAGCTTGGCATCGACTTTGCGGGAAGGACTGTCACATGGGGAGAAGAGGAAATTGAATTTACGAAAATGGAATATGAGATTATCGAATTTCTGGCGGGAAATGCTGGGTATGTTTACGATAAGGAAACTATTTATGACAGAGTATGCGCATATGAAGGGGATGGGGACAGCAGGGTGGTGACGGAGCTGATACGGCGCATAAGGAAGAAGCTTTCCGGATATTCAGACAGGGAATGGATAGAAACGGTATGGGGGTGCGGCTATAAATGGAACAAATAAGAAATCTTACCCTGAAAAAAACCATGGCTCTTTATTTGTGCGTTGCTTTAATTGCCAGTTTTTTCCTTTCCACAGGGCTTACATGTCTTGCGGAAAAAATTCAAAAGAGAATATGGAGCCGTTATACCGATGAGGAGGAGGTTTGGGAGCAGATAGAAATGGAAAGGAGGATTCCCGGACTAAGAGTGGAGGCAGGACGGATAAGCAGTGAGGAAATGACTGACATGGATAATATAATAGTGGAGAGCTGCGATTTTATCATTACATGGAATGTGCTGCTTATTTCCGTGGCAGCCTGCGTCATGGCAATGTTTTTGTTTTACCAAAATAAGTTAAGGCTTCCTTTAAAAATTCTTACGGAAAGCTCGGAAAAAATCAGGGAAAATACATTGGATTTTGCCATAGAGTATGACAATCAGGACGAAATGGGACAGGTATGCCGTTCATTTGAAAAAATGAGAGTCCAGCTGTTGGAAAATAACAAAAAAATGTGGCAGATGATAGAAAATGAAAAGAATTTAAGAGCCGCTATTGCCCATGATATGCGGGCGCCTTTAACCGTTATAAAGGGATATCAGGAAATGCTTTCAGAGCTTGCAGCAGAAAAAGAGCCTGACAAAGAAAGCCTTCAGGAAATGCTGAAGGAGGAAAGGAAGCAGATGGAAAGGTTACAGGACTTTTTAAATATCACCCAGGCAATGTGCAGGCTGGAGGAAAGAAAGCCTGAAAAGCAAGCGGTATCCTATAAAGCGCTGAAAAAGAAACTGCTTTTTACAGTCAGAACACTATGTAAGGAAAAGGGCATTCAATGGAAGTTTTGGGAAAGGGCAGAGGTAAATGAACTGTACGGGGATGCTTCCATTATGTTGGAGGTATTGGAAAATCTTCTTACAAACAGTATCCGGTATGCCAGAGAGGAAATAGAGATTGCATTATACACGGAACAGTCCTTTCTGGTGATAGAGGTGTCAGATGACGGGGAAGGTTTTTCAGAAGCTTTTGAAACCCTTACAAAGTCCTATTATCATGGGGAGGATGAGGATTCTTCCATACATTTCGGACTGGGCCTTTATTTGTGCAGGCTTTTCTGTGAGGCACATGGGGGAAAATTAAGTCTTGGCAACAGGGAAACGAAAGGCGCATATGCCAGGGCGTATTTTTTTATTAAATAATCGAATAGTCAGACTGTTTATTGCCGGTTGTGATTTCATTGTTTTTCTTTTGCTACCATATGGGAGTAAAGGAAAAACAATTTTTTTTGGAAAGGAGGCAGATTATGTGGAGCATAGTAAAAAGAGAATGCAGAAATTATCTGAAAAACCCTGTTTTTTATATAGGAGCCGTTCTTGTATTTATTGGGGTATATATGCAGCTGAAACCTTATTTACAGCTACACTACTTTGCAGATGAAAAGGAGCTTGAAAAAGCAGAGGAACAATTTGGAAATGAGGGGGTGGAAGGAGGGTATATTCCCTGTAAAAGTCAGAGAGACCGGTATGGCGCCGCCTTAAAGCAGATAGAAAAAGACCTGCAGACCCCGGGCTTTGGAATGAGCAGTAAAGAGGCGGAGAAGGTGACTGCCTCTATGGAGCATATGTCGGAAGAGGAAGCCGCAGCTTATCTGGAAAAAAATTATTCTTTCATTATTGGCAAAGCGTATTTTGCTCATTTTGATTTGAAAAAAGGAACTTTGGAGGAAGTAAATGACTATATAAAGGAAAGAATGGACGAAGCCCCTTATACCCACTATTTTGCAGAGAAATATGCAGACTTCTTCGGGCTTTTCATGGTGTTTTACAGCATTATCCTGCTGGCGTTTCTCTTTTTTGAGGATATGAAGAAAAATACCTATGAGCTGCTTCACACAAAACCGGTAAGTGCGTTTCAGTATGTGCTTGGAAAGCTGGGGGGAGGCATGGCGGCCATGCTGGCAGTTACCTTTGTTATAACCGCCATATTCTGGCAGATGAGCCTGCAGTTGGGAAGACAGGCGGGATTTCCGGTAAATCCCCTTGATATATGGAAGGCGGTATGTTTGTATAATCTTCCCAATCTTTTGTTAATCGTATGTGTATATGGGGGAGTTTCACTGGCTTTTAAAAGTCCGCTTCCGGCTGTTCCGGCATTGATATTGTATACAATCTACTCCAATATGGGAAGACGGAATGAGGAAGGGGTTTTCGGGTATTATGGAAGACCCCTTGCCATTATGGTTCGTTTTCCGGGAAGCTTTTTAGAAATAGAGCCTCCGCCCATGGCAGCGGCAAACCAGGCGGCAATGCTTTTGTTTTCTGTCATATTGGCAGGAGCGTGCATTTTCTTGTGGAAGAGGAGGAGAGTCTGGTGAAATATAATGTGAAAATAGGGATTCCTTTTTACAAGGCTGTATATTCCATTTTATTCGTAATTGTTCTGGCACTTGTAAGAGGCATTACTTATGTAGAGGAAATCGGCGTGGCAATGGATGCAAACATAGCGCTGTTAGCTTTGGTATTTTGCGCAGACGGCTATTATCAGGAGTTTTCCGAAGGCAGATGGGAAGTATTCAGCCTGTGCCCTTCAAAAAGAAAATGGCGGACTTTGCTGCAGCGGTTTTTTCTTCAGGTAATCTGGATACTTATAGTGGCAATGGCAGGCTATTTTGTTTTTTACTGGCAAAGGCCGGGAAATCTTGGAGATTCAGATTGGCTTTTGTGGCTTCAGTTTGGCATTGCGGCAGCAGGAAGCATATTCTTTTTCGGAAGCCTGTCCTTTACGCTGGTGAATTTATTTCATAATCTGTGGGCTGGACTTGGCATTTCGGTGATTATCTGGAGCCTTTTAAATTCCACCACAGGGCAGAAGCTTCCGGAGGCGCTTTATGTGTTTGCCTATGGCAAAAAGGGAGTGGGTATGATGGGTGAAGGCTTTAACTGGACTTGGATTTTGGGAAAAATCAGTGCAATGGCTTTTGGAAGTCTTTTGCTGTTTTTCGGGAAAAAGAAAGTGAAAGAGACGTTATGGACTCCCAGATAGAAAATAAGCTGCAGGCAGCATGCTGACAATGGGAAGTAATCAAAAGCGCAATTTAATGGTTATGTCTTTAGAAGCTGGACAAATAAGGTAATAAATGGATATAAGATAGCAAATGGATGATTAGGATAATAAATGGATAGTCAATGTATTGATCGGATAGTTAAGATGAAAAACGGATAATCAAAATAAGAAATAGATAATTAAGATATCAAATTAGAAGTGTACAGCAGATTAGAAGCGTGCAATGGAACAATTATGAAGTTATAAGCTGATAATCAACAAAAAACAGAAAGCAGGGTGAAAAATTTGGCATTGAAAGGAAAAGATATTACGGTAACATTCAAAAATGGAACGAGGGCGGTGGATCATGTAAGCTTTCAGATGGATAAGGGTATTTATGGGCTGCTTGGAGAAAACGGAGCCGGAAAAACCACACTGATGAGAGTACTTACCACTATTTTAAAGCCTCAGGAAGGGGCGGTATTTTTGGATGATGTGGAATATAAAGAGGAGAGCTATGAAAAGCTTCGGAGGAAAATAGGATATCTGCCTCAGGAGCTGGGGCTTTATCCGAATCTGACAGTTAAAGAGACCTTGGAATATATGGGCAGTCTTGCAGGCATGTCAAAGGCCGGGTGCAGGGAAAGGATCGAGTATTATCTGGAAAAGACCAGTCTCAGCCAGCATCAGAACAAAAAGAACAGGCAGCTTTCCGGCGGGATGAAAAGGAGGGTAGGGCTCATTCAGGCGCTTTTACATGAGCCCCAGATGCTTGTAATCGACGAGCCTACTACAGGGCTGGACCCGGAAGAGAGAATACGGATACGAAATCTGCTAGTGGATTTTTCCAGGGAAAGAATCGTGCTGTTTTCCACTCATGTGGTAGAGGATTTGGCGGCAACCTGTAATCAGCTTGCCATTATGAAGAAGGGAAGTCTGGTTTATAAAGGGGAAATGAAAAAGCTTATGGAAAAGGTAAAAGGCCATGTATGGCTGTGCGAAGGGCTTAAGGAGGAAGAGGCAGGATGGGTGATGAAAGAATATCGAATTTCTTCCAGAATTTATACGGAAAAGGGGCTGCAGCTCAGGATTGTCAGCGAGAAAAAGCCGGAGACAGCCTGCAGCCCGGTTGAGGCGGGATTGGAGGATGCATATATGTATATGACTCAATAGCGATTGTATTGGCTGAACTGTTGCAGATAAATCACTTGACAGGTGAAATGAGGCATGGCACTATAGTGATGAATAAAATAGTATTTATAAATATTGTTACAGGGAGGTTTTTCAATGGAGCGGTGCCCATGGTGTCTGTGCAATGAAAAGATGATAAAATACCATGATGAAGAATGGGGAGTTCCCCTGCATGAGGATAAGAAACAATTTGAGTTTTTAATGATGGAAGTAATGCAGTGTGGTCTGAACTGGAATATGATGATTCAGAAAAGAGATATATTTCGACAATGCTTTGATGGATTTGACTATGTGAAGGTGGCAGCATATACACAGGAAAATGTCCCCAAAATCATGGAGACAAAAGGGATGATCCGGTCACAAAGGAAGATTGAGGCAGTCATTCACAATGCAAGGTGTTTTTTGAAGTTACGGGAGGAATTTGGTACGTTCAGCGACTATTTATGGGGATTTTCAGAGGGGAAAACGATTGTATATAAGCAACACCAGAAAAGCGGGCTTCCCGCAAAAAATGACCTGTCAGATATTATCAGCAGGGACTTAAAAAAGAGGGGATTCAAATACTTAGGTTCAGTAACCATATATTCCCACCTGCAAGCCTGTGGAATCATTAACGACCATCAGGAGAACTGTTTCCGATATAAGGAAGTAATGAAAGACAGCCCGATTACTTATAAATAAAGATAACCCTATGCCTTTTTCAATATTTAATAGCGGCAGGCGTCTTCCCAATCATCAGCCGGGCAGATGACTGCCGCTACGTATTTTTATCAAAAAACCAAAAATCTGCCTAGACGTTACCAGCCCAATAATGCTAATATAAGCCTATAAGGACAATTACGATAGCAAGTAGGAGAACAGCATGAGCAATAAAAACATTATGGAATACGAAACAGTAGAATTAGACGACGAAAACAGCGCACTGAAGATTTTAGACCAGACAAAGCTTCCGGGCAAAGCAGAAATTATATCCTTAAAAACAGGAGAAGAAATCTGGAATGCAATTTATCTGCTAAAGGTCCGGGGAGCACCGGCTATCGGTGTTGCCGCAGCTTTTGGCATTTATCTGCTTGCAAAGAAGGCGGATACAGAGGATTATGAAGCATTTTATAAGGAGTTTTGCCGTCAGAAGGAATATCTGAATTCCGCAAGGCCTACGGCAGTAAACTTATCCTGGGCATTAAGCAGGATGGAGCAGGTTTGTGCGGCAAATGCCCAAAAGCCCGTTGCACAGATTAAAGAGGCATTAAAGAAGGAAGCCATTGCCATGAAGGAAGAGGATATTCGTGTCTGTAAAGCCATTGGAGAATACGGGCTGACTCTGGTAAAGGAAGGGGACGGCATTCTGACCCACTGCAATGCAGGACAGCTTGCCACCTGCAAATACGGAACTGCCACGGCGCCTATCTATCTGGGACAGGAGAGGGGATATCATTTCCGTGTTTTTGCAGACGAGACAAGGCCACTTTTGCAGGGGGCAAGGTTGACCGCTTATGAGCTGTCGGCTTCCGGAGTGGATGTGACCCTGATTTGCGACAATATGTCCGGTGCAGTTATGAGAAACGGATGGGTAAATGCGGTATTCGTAGGCTGTGACAGGGTGGCGGCAAACGGCGATACTGCCAATAAAATAGGCACTTCCGTGGTGGCGGCTGTGGCGGCGCGCTATCATGTTCCGGTTTATGTCTGTGCGCCTACATCTACAATTGATATGGAAACATCTACGGGGGCGGAAATTACAATTGAGCAGCGCCCGCCCCATGAGGTGACGGAAATGTGGTATGAAAACAGGATGGCGCCGGAGGGGGTTAAAGTGTATAATCCGGCATTTGATGTGACCGACCATGACCTGATTGCAGGCATCGTTACGGAATACGGGATTGCCAGAGCGCCTTATACGGAATCATTGAAGGAGATTTTTCGTAAAAAGCAGGAGGCAGGGAATCCTTCTTGTATGCCGTATATGGAAATGGGTATTTGACCCGGTGGCAGCAGATGAATTGGAGCCCATCTTCTTGTATGCCGCATATAGAAATGGGGATAGCAAAATGAGAGATAGCAGAAGAAAGGATAAACCGGCATGGAGTATATGACAGAGAAACAGGCAAAAAAAGCAATGATTGATATTGGACAGCGCATGTATGTGCGGGGGTTTGTTGCTGCTAACGACGGAAATATTTCCGTTCGGACGGGGGAAAATGAAATATGGACGACTCCTACAGGCGTATCAAAGGGCTTCATGAAGAAAAAAATGCTTGTGAAGGTGGATTTGGAGGGAAATGTGCTGGAAGGGAGCAATCAGCCATCCTCTGAACTGAAAATGCATTTGCGGGCCTATCAGGATAATCCGGATATTCTGTCGGTGTGCCATGCCCATCCGCCTATTTGTACCTGTTTTGCCGTTGCGGGAATCCCCCTTGATATGCCAGTACTGGCAGAGGCTGTCATTACTCTTGGAGATGTGCCCATAGCGCCTTACGCAGAGCTTGGCAGCAGGGATGTGCCGGAGGTGATTGCCCCTTATCTACATACCCATAATGGGATTCTCCTTGCTAACCACGGAGCGGTCACATGGGGAAAGGATGCTTATGCAGCTTATTACCGGTTAGAGTCCATGGAATATTATGCCAACATACTGCTGATTACAGATAAGCTTTTGGGGAAGCAGAACCTTTTGACGGAGGGACAGGTGGAAGCACTGCTTGCCATGCGGGGGAAATTTGGCATAAAGCAGGGCGGCATGCCGGGACATGGACATCTGGAAGCGGATGGAAGCCGGGAATAACAGTAAGAAATGAATTTTCGGAGGTTAGTCAATGGAATATACAAATCACTTTGATTCGCCCCTTGGAGGGATTACCCTTGCCAGTGACGGGGAAGCCCTGACAGGCTTGTGGTTTGACGGACAGAAATATTTTGGTGCCACATTAACCGGAGAGCGGGAGGAAAGGGAGTTTTCGGTCTTTCAACAGGCAAAGCAATGGCTGGATATTTATTTTACCGGAAAAGACCCGGGTTTTATTCCTCCATTGCTTATGAAAACAACGCCTTTTCGGAAAGCTGTATGGAAAATCATGCTTGAAATCCCTTTTGGAGAGACAATGACTTACGGAGAAATTGCCGGGAAAATTGCAAAGGAAAAAGGGCTTAAAAAGATGTCTGCCCGGGCAGTGGGAGGAGCGGTGGGACATAATGCCATTGCCTTGATGATACCGTGTCACAGAGTGGTTGGAACCAATGGAAGCCTGACAGGCTATGCGGGAGGCATTGAGAAAAAGGTGCGGCTTCTTGCCATGGAAAAAGCAGGAGAGTGGTAAAATGTCTAAAACCTTAACAGAAGAATTGATTTATGAAATATTGTCAGTGGTGGAAGAAATACCGGAAGGAAAGGTTGCTTCCTATGGGCAGATAGCAAGGCTGATTGGCAGGGATAAAAATGCAAGGCTTGTGGGAAAGGTTCTTGCCATGGCGGAATATTATGGGGAGTATCCCTGTCACCGGGTGGTGAATCATGCAGGGCGGCTGGCGCCTCATTTTTATGAGCAAAGAGCATTATTGCTTGAGGAAGGCGTGGAATGGAAGGATGATAATCATGTGGATATGAAAAAATGCAGATGGGAGAGTTAGAAAAATGGTGGCCAAATATGTCCGCCCAAAAAATAAATTCATGCCTACTTAATAAGTAAACTTTAAAAAGTATCTTTACAAAGTGAAAAAAAAGTTAATATATAAGAAAAGAAATACCAAACCAAATATCAGACAGGAATCATCGGAAAGAAGGCGAAAACCATGAAAGCAAACACTCTTCTCATGAAGGAAATCAATAAAAATAACATAAGAAAACAGCTAAAGATTATGGGAAAGGCCACCAAGCCGGAGCTTGCAGCCAGAACAGGGCTTAGCGTGGTTACGGTGAATTCCCTGCTTGAAGAGCTGGTGAAAAACGGCGAAATAAGAAAAGGAGAAAGCATTCCCTCCAACGGAGGCCGTCCCTGTCAGCAGTATATTTTTAATGAAGATTACAAATACGCGGTAATAATATACGGCCATCAGAAGAACAATCAGAATCTGATACGGCTTTTAGTCATCAATCTGTTGGGACAGTGCGTGGAGCGAAAGGAAAAATACTTTGCAAAGGTACAGGTAGACAGCTTTGATTCATGGCTTTTGAAAATCTTTGAAAAATATGGGAAAAAGGCGGGGTTTATTGCTTTTGGTTTACCGGGAGAAGAAGTGGATGGCATGATTACTGTCAATGATTATCCGGATATTGTGGGAAAGGAATTTATGGAGCATTACCAAAGCACATATAAAGTGCCGGTCATCTTTGAAAACGATATTAACGCAGTGGTCAGCGGATATTATTCCTATCGGATTCCGGCAGAAGCGGAGAATATAGTTGGTCTCTATTTTCCAAGAATTTATGCTCCCGGCGCAGGAATCATTATTCATGGAGAAATTTATAAGGGAGCGGGGAATTTTGCCGGAGAGATTTCCAGAATACCGGTTGCGTATTCCTGGGAGGAGCTGGACTATGGAGACACATGTCAGGTAGTCAAGTCCGTGGGGGAGCTTCTTATTGTATACAGCTGTGTGCTGGCGCCGGATTTTTTTGTGCTTTACGGGGATTTCTGGACGGAAGAAATAAAAAGCGGTTTAAAGGAAGCCATCAAGGATTCTTTAAAAGGTCAGTTTGTGGTAAAGCTTGTTTTTTCAGAGGAGCTGGAAAGGGATTTTGAACAGGGAATGATTACGCTTGCTTTGGATGAGCTGGAAAAGCAAATCCGAAAAGAAGGAGGAGAAGAAGTATGTTTTTAACAGTGTTACTTATCATTATTTATCTGGCATTTATCAGTCTGGGGCTGCCGGACTCTCTATTGGGCTCTGCATGGCCTTCCATTTATCAGGAAATGAATGTACCCATTTCCTATGGGGGAATTATTTCCATGATTATTTCCGGCGGGACAATTGTCTCCAGTCTTTTCAGCAGTAAAATAATCAAAAAGCTGGGAACGGGATGGACAACGGGAATCAGCGTTCTTATGACAGCAATTGCGCTTTTGGGATTTTCCGTCAGTAATGAGTATTGGATGCTGTGTGCTTTGGCAATTCCTCTGGGTTTAGGTGCAGGAAGCGTGGATGCGGCATTAAATAACTTTGTTGCTCTTCATTATCAGGCAAGGCATATGAGCTGGCTTCATTGTTTTTGGGGAATCGGCGCAACTACGGGTCCGGTAATTATTTCCTTCTGTCTAAAGGACGGGGGGAACTGGCAGTCCGGCTATGGAGTTATCAGCCTGATTCAGTTTTGTCTGGTAGTATGTCTGCTGTGTTCCATTTCCCTTTGGAAAAAGGTGGAGGGGGCAGGAAAAGGAATGGAAGGAAAAAAAGGACGGCTGGAAAAGAGTAAATTAAAAGAGGATAAAATAAACGAGAAGAAAATAAAAGAGAACAAAATAAATGAGAGTAAAATAAAAGAGACTAAAATACCGGAGGGTGAAGCAGCAAAAAATGAAACAGAAGAAATGGTAAATCCGGGCATTTTGGGAATGTTGAAGCTAAAGGGAGCAAAACAGGCATTGGTGGGATTTTTCTGTTATTGCGCCATGGAAGCTACTGCAGGGCTGTGGGGCAGCAGCTATCTGGTTATGGAAAAAGGAGTTTCTCCTGAACAGGCGGCAAAGTGGATTGCTTTGTTTTATTTTGGCATTACCTTTGGAAGATTTTTGTCCGGATTTTTTACAATAAAGCTTTCCAACAGGCAGATGGTGCGGCTGGGTCAGGGAGTGGCCGGTCTGGGGGTAGTATTTTTGCTGGTTCCTTTTGGACTTACAGTGCAGCTTTTGGGGCTTTTCTTAATAGGTCTGGGCTGTGCTCCCATTTATCCGTCCATGCTCCATGCCACGCCGGACAATTTCGGAAGCAGATATTCCCAGGGAATCATGGGCATTCAAATGGCATGTGCCTATGTGGGCACTACCTTTATGCCGCCTCTTCTTGGAATTTTGGCAAAGCATGTGAGCTATAAGCTGTTCCCTTTTTACCTGGGACTTATCCTGTTAGTCATGATAGCAGCAGTGGAAGGGCTTAACCGGAAAGTGGGGACAAAGCATGGATAAAGGAAAGCTGAAGGAAGAGGTTTCCCATGGAACGGTAAGCTTTCCTCTGGCTGTTTATCAGTGGAAGGTAAACAAAGAATTTGTGGTGAAGCTTCACTGGCATGAGGAAATGGAGCTTATATATTTCAAAAAAGGAAGCTTTGTTGTGGACATTGATATGAAAAGGCATAACATTACAGGCCCTGCATTTCTTTTGATTGACGGGGGAAGCATTCATTCCATTCTGGGGCAGAAGGGCTGTGTGGAAAGTGCGGTAGTATTCGATTTGAAAATGCTGAGCTTTGAATATTTTGACGGAATACAGTATAAGATTATCCGTCCCCTGCTTGAGAAAAAAATACAGCTTACCCAGTTCATTTTCCAGGAAGACTCTGTCTTTTCCAGTCTGCAGGGACTTTACAAGAACATGATAAAGCAGGCGGAAAAAAGCAGTATCTCCTCCTATATTCTGGTAAAGTCTTATTTGTACCAGTTGATTGCCATTCTTTACGAGGAGGGAAGGCTTGTACGAAAAAAGGAAGCAGGGGCTAACGACAGCTATCAGATTTCCAATGCCAAAAAGGTGCTGTCCTATATTCATGAGTCCTTTGGGAGCAAAATACGGACAAAGGATATGGCAGATTTGATAGGGATGAATCCCCAGTACTTTTGCAGATATTTTAAAAAGCTGATTGGAAAGACGCCTACAGAATATATCAACGAAGTGCGCATTGAAAAAGCTGCCGAATATTTAAAAGAGACGGATATGCGGATTTTAGACATTGCCTTAAGCTGCGGCTATGAAAATACAGGCTATTTTATAAAGAGGTTTACGGAAGCAAAGCATAGGACGCCCTCTGCCTATCGAAAACAGGCGGCAGAAGAAATAAAGTCAAAATAGTGCAATTTTTTATCATAATAAAGGAAGAAAACCTGTTTATATGTATTTATACTGTAAATACAAAAAACGGCATGTTGTAAGCTGGAGACCTGGCAGCAATAAATAGAACAAAACAGGTATGCCGCCGGAATAACAGAACGAACCGGCAGGCATTGGAAAGGAGTTTCTTATGACAAAAAAATGGTGGCACGGAAAAGTAGCGTATCAGATTTATCCAAAGAGCTTTTATGACACAAACGGGGACGGAATCGGCGATATTAGGGGAATCATTGAAAAGCTGGATTATTTAAAGGAGCTTGGCATTGATATTATATGGATATCTCCTATTTATCAGTCTCCCTTTGTGGACCAGGGCTATGATATTTCCGATTATTACGAAATAGACCCTAAATTCGGCACTATGGAGGAGTTTGATGAGCTGCTTTTAGAAGCAAAAAAACGGGATATGGGAATTGTCATGGATTTGGTAATCAACCATTGCTCCAGCCAGCATGAATGGTTTCAAAAGGCATTGGCAGACCCGGAAGGAGAGTATGGGGACTATTTCTATTTCAGGAAGGGAAAGGATGGAAATCCTCCAAGCAATTACCGCTCTTATTTTGGCGGAAGCGCATGGGAGAAGGTAGAGGGAACAGAGTTTTATTATCTACACTTTTTTGCAAAGGAACAGCCGGATTTGAACTGGAACAACCCGAAGATGAAACAGGAATTGTTTCAGATGATTAACTGGTGGCTGGAAAAAGGAGTGGCAGGCTTTCGGATTGATGCCATTATCAACATAAAGAAGGACCCGACTTTTCCTTCCTATGAGCCGGACGGCCCGGACGGGTTAGTCAGGGCTACCAAAATGGTAGAAGAGGTAGATGGGGTAGGAGAATTGTTAGAGGAGCTAAAGGAAGCTGCCTTTGAAAAGCATCAGGCTTTTACCGTGGCGGAAGTATTTAATATGAAGGAAGAGGAGTTAGAGGAATTTGTGGGAGAAAATGGTCACTTTTCCACTATGTTCGATTTTTCCGCCCATATGCTCACTTTTGGAGAGCATGGCTGGTATGACGGGAAAGAAGTGGAATTTGATACATGGAGGGAAATTACCTTCCGGTCCCAGAAAAGGTGTGAGGGAATCGGATTTTTAGCAAATATTATTGAAAATCACGATGAGCCAAGAGGAGTCAATACGTATCTTCCTTCCTATGCCCAAAATATAGACGGGTTTAAAATGCTGGCTACGGTCAATATTTTATTAAGAGGCATTCCGTTTATTTATCAGGGACAGGAAATCGGAATGCAGAACTGCAGAATGGCAGGCATTGAAGAATATGATGATATTGATACAAAAAACCAGTACAGGACTGCCATAGAAGCAGGCCTTTCCCGGGAAGAAGCGCTAGAGGTATGTTACAGGTACAGCAGGGATAATGCCAGAACGCCCATGCAGTGGAGCGGTGATGCACAGGCAGGCTTTACTACAGGCACGCCATGGCTGAAGGTAAATCCCAATTACAGGCAGGTAAATGTGGAAGATGAGCTGAAAGAGAAAGACTCTGTGCTGAATTACTATAAAAAGCTGATTAATCTTAGAAAATCAGAGGAATATAAAGAATTGTTTACCTATGGCAGCTTTGAACCTGCCTATCCGGAGAAGGAAAAGATATATGCCTATTACCGGAGTCTGGATGGGAAAAAGGTGTTAGTAGCGTCTAACTTTGGTGAGAATAGCATGGGGCTCGAGTTAGAGGGTCACAACGAAAAACTGCTTCTTTACAATATGGATGAGCCGGAAGTTTCTGAAGGAAAGCTATTGTTAAGAGCTTGTGAGGCGGTTGTTTTAGAAGTGCGTTAGAAGACTCTTTTAGAAATCATGTGCTGTCAAATTTATAAGATAAATTTATAATATATTGAAAAATAGCGGGTACATTGTGAAGGCATATGGAAAGGATATAAGTATGGAAGATGGCATTTGCTATATTATCGGGGCAGGAGAATTTGATTATCCCGGGATAAAACCCGAAGAAGCCGATTATGTAATTGGAGTGGACGGGGGCTTTGCGTATTTAAAGAAAATGGGGCTAAAGCCGGATATGGTGCTGGGGGATTTTGATTCTTTCGGGCAAAGTCCTGTGCACTCCAATTTAATACAGCTTGCGCCGGAAAAGGATGATACAGACATGCTGGCAGCCTTGCGGCAGGGAATGGAGCTGGGCTATAGGAGCTTTCATATATATGGAGGGCTGGGAGGCAGAATTTCCCATACCATTGCCAACTTCCAATGTCTTGTATGGCTTTTGAAAAGAGGGGCAAGAGGATATCTATTTTATAAAAACATAAAAATCACGGCAGTGAGAAACGGAAGTATCACCTTTGGAAAAGAGAAAAAGGGATATCTGTCCGTGTTTGCATTTGACGGTGAGGCAAAGGGAGTCACTTTGAAGAACCTGAAATATCCTTTGCAGGATGCGGTGCTTAAAACGGATTATCCCATTGGGGTAAGTAATGAGTTTCTGGGGATGGAAAGTGAGGTTTCCGTAAGAGAAGGAGTTCTGCTGCTTGTGATAGAGGAGATGTAAATATAGAGGCAGTTCGATGATTTGATAAATATGGACAATTGGAAAATGTCCGGCAGCCGGAATTTTGTCCGCAGAAGTCAAAGACCCCGCCGCAAGCAGTGGGACATCAAACTTGAAACGCCCCAAGGGGTGGGGGATTTGACCTTCGCGGCAGTTGCCAAATGCCTGTACGCAATCACTTGGCTCGTTGCTTGAGGGAATAAACAGCAGAAAAGGAGAAAAGCGATATGAAAAAAGAAGCAGTTTCCATTATTGGAGGCGCTGACGGACCTACAAGTATTTTTATAGCCGGGAAATGGAAATCACCTGGGAAGAGGTCGCTAAAGGAACGTATCAGGCAGCGTATTTATAAATACAGGCGCAAAAGGGCAGAAAAGAAGATTTGTGCGGCTCCTCATACACTGAAAGAGGTTATTGCAGATGCAAAGAAAAAATATCATGCAGTGGAAATGCCAAAAACCGGAAGGGAATATATGGAACAGTATATCAGTGCCAGAGAAGGGCTGATTATCATGCAAAAGCCGGAGTTATTAGGCAGTCTGGCAGAAATTGCGCAGCCGGATGTGCTCAATGAAGAAACGGCAAAGGAAATATTCCGTCAGATTCAGCTTCGACGTGAAGCGCTTGCCCGGATTCCTGACGGGGAAATGCCCATGGATTTCCATATTTATGAAATACGGCTGAAGGATGGGTGGATGGGAATACAAATCGATTTTAAATGGGATATGTTTGAGGTGTCCTATTCAGGAAATAAAAAGGCAATGAAACATATGAAAAGAATTGCAAAGGAGTTGTATATGTATTATGGGGTATCCGGAGAGGATATCCAAAATAAGACAAAAAGGTATTTGTCTTTGTTGGCTGTATTAAGCCAGTAACCAGTAAGTATAAATATAAATGTGGATTCAGCTGGCACTTAAAATGCAGTCAAGCGACGTCTGAAACAGTTATCTGACTGTATGGATGAATGGGAATTTCAGGATAAACTGAAAAATCCATTGCGCTTTCTCTTTGAATTCGATATGATACAATCTGGATGGACAGGAAAGTCTGTTAAAGCTGTAAACAGGAAAACCGGAATCACGTTAATTCCGGTAGGCAATGAGATGAATAGCCATGCCCGCATGGATATTTGTTTCATACTGTCAGGAAAGAGAGGAGAAGGAATATGAAAATTTTTGCAAAAAAAACAATAAAAGTCCTTGCAATGCTTCTTATCGTCATTATGGCAGCAGGAATGTTTCCAATGCAGGGTGAAGCTGCAACGGTTAAGCTGAATAAAACAAAAGCAACAATTTATGTGGGAAGCAGCAAGGTTTTAAAGGTAAAGGGCACTTCCGGGAAAGTAAAATGGAGCAGCAGCAGGAAATCAGTTGCCACTGTAAACAGTAAGGGTAAGGTAACTGCAAAAAAAGCCGGAAAGGCAACCATTACAGCAAAGGTGAATAAAAAAACATATAAATGCCAGGTGACTGTTAAGAATCCATATCTTAACGAGAAGAGCCTGATGCTTTCCAGAGGAGAGACTTATCAGTTAAGTATTACCGGCACGTCTGCAAAGTCATGGACAAGCAGTGATGAAGCGGTTGCCTCTGTAAGCAGAAAAGGAAAGGTAACAGCGAAAAAAGCAGGGAAAGCTGTGATTACCTGTAAGGGAAAGAATGGGAAAACGTATAAATGTCAGGTAACCGTTGAGGACAGCGGCAGTTCAGGATTAAATGAAAAGCAGGTTTACAAGGACATGATTGCAATGAAATCCAAATATCCGGAAGGCATGAAATGGACCAATGCCAATTATTATGCGTGGAAAGGCGGCATTTACAGTGGCGGTTACGGCTGTGCCGGATTTGCCTTTGCAATCAGCGATGCGGCTTTTGGCAGTCTGCCGGCCCGTCAGCATACGAATTTTTCCAATATCCGGGTAGGGGATATTGTCCGTATGGATAATAACGGGCATTCTGTGATTGTATTGGAGGTTAAGGGGAATGGAGTGGTTGTTGCGGAAGGAAATTTCAATAGTTCTGTTCATTGGGGAAGGGAAATAAGTTTTTCGGAGATTCGCAGTACGGGGACGTATGTGATGACGAGGTATCCGAAGTAGATGTAAGTGGTAGTATAGATTGATTTAAAAGTGGTGGAGGAGAGGACGACAAAGAGGGATGAGGGCGGATTCCATACTGTGTTTTTGACGGCGCTTTTCCTAAACAGCCTGATTCAGGTGTTGGTATCGGACGGGGCGGAATATAGCGGCGTCCATGCCGCAATATTCCTAAAATTGCCGTCCATGGCAATTTTCCCCTGGGGCTGAGGCAGGCTGTTAAGGAAAAGCGCCATCAAAAACAATGTATGGAATCCGCCCTCATCCCTCTTTGGCTGTTTTGTTTCGGGCGGTGCTCTTTGAATTTTGGACAGCTTGGGGCATTTCGATGCCCTGCCGCCTCCTGCGTCGTCTGTTCCAACTTCTTTTCGCATCCAGCTTTCAATAAAAGTTCTGATACAGATTTTAATACAAATGAAGCAAATGAAACAGGAAACTCTTGACACGGAACCCGGAAATTCCTATAATGACATGTAGCGTGCTACATAAGAAAAGCCGACTGGCAGAACAGAAAAATACCCAAAACGGTCAAGGGCAATCTGATCCAAATGCCGGAAAGGGAATGGAGCAATTGATGGAAACAGAATATCCTCTTGGGTATCAGTTTAAGCTGATAAATGAAAAATTTAAAAAACAGTTTAATGAAAATCTGCAAAGCATGGATTTAACCTTTTCGCAGTTTGTTGTTTTGGATTATCTGGGAAGGAACAGAAAAGACAAGGTTACCCAGAAGGATATTTCAGAGGCTCTGCAGTTAAAGCATTCCACGGTTATCGGCATATTGAAGCGGCTGGAAGCAAAAGAAATGGTACAGTGTATTGTGGATGCGGAAAATAAAAGATACCGGAATGTTATGCTGACTAAAAAGGCAGCTGACAGTCTGGAGGAAATGTACCGGCACAGGGAAGAAATGGAAAAAAGGCTTATATCAGAATTGACGAAAGAAGAGGAAACGGAGCTTCGGAGGCTTTTGGGCAGGGTATTATACAGGTTTCTTCAGGATGAATAAAATGCTTTATAGGCATTTTATTTTTTGGATGGATATGTAGCGTACTACATGAATGAAGGAGGAGTGAAATATGAATCAGGACGTATTTGAAAAGTATTCTATTAAGAGGGCGGTTGCCACTTTGGCGCTTCCTACTATGCTGAGCATGCTGGTGACCATATTTTATAATATGGCGGATACCTTGTTTGTAGGCTGGACAAAGGATGCCAATCAGGTAGCGGCAGTTTCTCTGGCAACTCCGGTTTTCCTGCTTTTGATGGCTGTGGGCAATATTTTTGGCATTGGCGGCAGTACTTTGATTTCAAGGCTGTTAGGGGAAGGTAGAACTGAAAAGGTAAAAAAGGTCAGCAGCTTTTGTTTTTATGGCTGTATTGCAGCAGGTCTGCTTATGACGGTGTTGTTTCTTGCAGGAATGCCGGTTATTTTGTCTCTTATCGGCTGCAGTGAAAATACAGAGGTGTTTGCGGAGAGTTATTTAAGGTATATTGGCTACGGGGCGGTTTTCGTAGTGCTTTCTAATGCATTTGGTAATGTGGTCCGCGGCGAGGGTGCGGCAAAGGCATCCATGTTCGGCATGATGCTTGGTACGATTGTGAATATCGTTTTAGACCCCGTTATGATTCTGGGAATGGGCATGGGAGTTGCAGGCGCAGCCATTGCAACGATTATAGGGAATATATGCACCACTGTTTATTATGTGATTTATCTTACCGGTAAAAAGACCATTCTTTCCATTTCCATCCGGAATTTTTCCATGGGGGAAAGAATTTTTAAAGATGTGTTTTCCATTGGGCTGCCGGCATCCATCAACAATGTGCTTATGAGTACGGCAAACATTATATTAAACAACTTTCTGGCTTCCTATGGGGATATTCCGGTTGCGGCAATGGGAGTTGCCATGAAGGCAAACATGCTTGTGGTCATGCTGCAGTTAGGTCTTGGAATGGGCATACAGCCTTTGATTGGATACTGTTATGGAGCAGGAAATATAAAGAAGATGAGAAAGACAATGAAGTTTTCCATGATATGCAACGTGATAATGGGAAGCATTTTAACGCTCTTTTACGTGTTCTTTTCAAAACAGATTGTCAACATGTTCATTGATGACAGAGCGGTGGTGGAATCCGGTATCACAATGCTTCGGGCATTGATGATTTCAGGACCTTTTATCGGAATGATGTTTATTTTCAATTTCAGCTTCCAGGCAATGGGAAAGGCAATTCCTTCCCTGATTTTGTCATTAAGCAGACAGGGGCTGGTATTTTTGCCGGTGTTAGTTGTTGCTAATCATTTCATAGGGCTGAACGGGTTGATTTATGCCCAGCCTGTAGCGGATATTGCTTCTTTACTTATGGCATTTGGGATGTTTTTGTTTATTTTCCGGAATTATAAGGATGAGAAGGAGAACGGAAGAGCGCCTGCCAAAGAAGATATGGGGGAGAACGCAGGGGAAATGGCATAAAGAGAAGAGCAGCGTAACAGTTCAGCCAAATCTCTATACTGATTTCTGTGAAGGGGCTGGTGCCTGAACTGTTATGGCTGATTGGCAGAGTTGTATATATATATTTAATGGGATTGACAATAAGTATTATTTGTATTATTATTACTAATACAAATAATACTTATTTGCGTTATAGGATTTGGTGGAGATGGAATGATACTTCGATTGGAAAATAAAACGGATGTACCTATTTATGTGCAGCTGCGCAATCAGATTGTAATGGGAATCGGAAAAGGGGAATTAAAAGCGGGAGAATCACTTCCTACCGTCAGGCAGCTTGCCCAGGATATAGGGGTGAACACCATGACGGTCAATAAAACCTATCAGATTTTAAAATTAGAAGGCTATATTGAAATAGACAGAAGAAAAGGGGCAACGGTATGTGCCGTAGGAGAGGCTACGGCAGAATTTAAGGAAAAGCTGGAAGGAGAGCTGGAGCTGTTGAGCGCCCAGGCCTGTTTAAAGGGATATGAAAAAGAAGAATTTTTAAAGCTTTGTGCTGATATGTTTGATCGGATGAACGCAGCTTCTTTGAGTTCAACGGAACGGGGACAGGGCTTTGGCGAGATGGTTTTTTAAGAGCTTAACTATAAAAATGTTGTTTTGCAGTTATCTAAAATATGCTGCAGTGTAAAGGAGGAGGGTTATATGATTTTTTTCAGTATTATTATATTTATATGCAGCGCATCTTTGGCAGGAGCATTTTATTACTGTTTTATTACGGCAGGAAAAGCAAAAAAGCAGATTTTATTAGGAGTCACTCTTTCTGACCAGGCGCTTGAGCGGGAAGATGTCAGGGAAATTGCCCAAGACTATAAAAGGAAAATCAATCGCTGCATGGGGATACTGCTGCTAACCGGCATTCCGGTACATGCGGCAATGGCAGGTTATGTTTCCGTTTTTTTCATTATCTACATGGTATGGGCTGTTCTGCTTTACTGGCTGCCATATCAGATACTGAAAAAGGAGCATGACAGGATGTATCGGTTGAAATGCGAGAAGCATTGGACGGTTGGGGAAACACGGACCATATATATTGATACGGCGGCAAGCAGCCTGGCAAGAAAATATCCCCTTTCCTCCATCCACTTTCTGATTTCCGCATTGCTCTGCCTGCTTCCCCTTTATGTAAGCGACGGTATCTTAAAGTTTTTTCAGGAAGAAATGGCAGGAGTGATATTTGCAACTTCCCTGTTTACAAAGCTTGCGCTTTTTCTGTGCTATTCCTTTTTTACAAAGGGGGGAAATAAGGTTTTCAGCCATGATACGAAAATCAATCAGAAATGCAGCAGGCTGAAACGGAATATAATGGGAAACTGTATGGTGATTCTTTCTTATTTAGACAGTATTTCTTTTGTCATTATGGAATGGGGAATGGGAAAGGAGCAGTACAGCGCACATTTTAATGAAAGAATAGTGCTATTCTGCCTTGTTCAGCTAATAGAGATTTGCTTTTTGATTTCCTGTTTTGTTTATTATGAGAAAAGGAAAAGAGAAATATTAAAGGCGGATAAAACACCTATTCTGGTAGATGAGGATGAATACTGGAACGGAATGTATTACAATAATCCGGAGGACAAAAGAGTATTTGTGGCTGACCGGGTTTTTGAATCCAATCTAACATTTAACATGGGACATCCGGCAGGTAAGCTTATCGTGTATGGGATTACCGTTTTTACCGTTGTTTCCATGGTATGGCTTTCTGTAGCCATGCTGCGGATGGACTTTGTTCCTTATTCCATGGACATCCGGGAAGAAAGTGTGAAATTTACGGCTGGAGGATATAATTTAGAGGTCCCTTTGGAGAAAATTAAAAAGGTTACCCTGCTTTCCGGGCTTCCGGATAAACGGCTGTCTAAAACAAATGGAGGAGCAACCGATGGGTACCTGCTTGGAAAATTCCGCATGGAGGATGTTGGAAGCTGCTATATGTACGTATACCGGAAATATCCGGTGATTATTCAGGTGGATACGGAGGAGAGGGTGATATTTTTTAATACAAAGGAAGAGGAAAAGACAAGGGAACTGTATGAAAGGCTGTGCGAGGCAGTGGGGGAGGAATAGCTCTAGCGCCGAAGCAGTTGATTTGTATGTAACAGGCCCGTTGAGAGGTATGCTTTTAAAATTATAACAGGTTGTACCGAACTCCTACGTCTATAAATTTAAATTTTTCGGAATTTCAAAGAAAAACAAATAAATACCCAAATCAGAACCCGACAAAATACAACAAATATTTTCCCGCATTTTTAAAAAGTGTGCTATACTATAACCGTATATAATATACTAAAACACCAATGAGAAGGAGAGGGTTATGGAGTTATCGGAGTTAGTAAAATTTATTGTACCTGCTATTATTGTGCTTGTAGTTCTGGCTATTTTGCTGTCGGGCTATGTAAAGGCATCGCCGGATACGGCTTACATTATTTCAGGTATGAGAAAGAGACCGAAAGTACTGATTGGACGGGCGGGAATCAAGATTCCGTTTTTTGAAAAAAAGGATGAACTGAATCTGCAGCTGATTCCCATTAATGTAAAGACTTCCAGTGCAGTTCCTACGGCTGATTATATCAATATCAGCGTGGATGCAGCAGTTAACGTGAAGATTGGCGATAAAGAAGAGCGGCTTCAGTTAGCAGCACAGAACTTTCTGAACAAGAAGGTGGAGTACATTGCCCAGGTGGCAAGAGAAGTGCTGGAAGGTAATATGCGTGAAATCGTGGGTAAGATGAACCTGGAAGAGATGGTAAGCGACCGCCAGAAGTTTGCCACTCTTGTTAAGGAAAGCGCAGAACCGGACCTTGCAGCCATGGGGCTTGACATTGTCAGCTTCAACGTACAGAATTTCGTAGACGGTAATGGAGTTATCGAGAATCTTGGTGTGGACAATATCGTAAAGATTCAGAAAAATGCCGCAATTTCCAGAGCGGAAAGCGAAAAGGATATTGCCATGGCACAGGCAATTGCCCAGAAGCAGGCAAATGACGCCCAGGTAAATGCCAAGACGGACATTGCCATCCGCAATAATGACCTTGCCATAAAGCAGGCAGAGCTGAAAAAAGAAGCAGATGCCAAAAAAGCGGAAGCGGATGCGGCTTATCAGATTCAGCAGGAAGAGCAGCGTAAGACCATTGAGGTTACCACAGCCAATGCCAACATTGCCAAGCAGGAAAAGGAAATCATGTTAAAGCAGAAGGAAGCCGAGGTTATGGAACAGGCTTTGGATGCCCAGGTCAAGAAAAAAGCAGAAGCAGATAAATTTGCAAGGCAGCAGTTGGCGGATGCGGAGCTTTATGAACGTCAAAGAGATGCAGAGGCAAAGAAATACGAAGCACAGCAGGAAGCAGAAGCATTAAAGGCACAGGCAGAAGCGGATAAATATGCCAAGGAGCAGGAAGCAGCCGGTATCCGTACAAAAGGTCTTGCAGAAGCGGAAGCTATCCGTGCAAAGGCAGTGGCGGAAGCAGAAGGTATCGAAAAGAAAGCAGAAGCTATGACAAAAATGGGCGAAGCAGCCGTATTGGAAATGTACTTTAAAGCCCTGCCGGAGGTTGTAAGAAATGCAGCGGAACCGTTGACAAAGGTGGATAAAATCACCATGTATGGCGATGGTAATTCCGCAAAGCTAATGAAAGATGTAATGAATACTTTAAATCAGGTAACAGACGGATTAAAGGAATCTACCGGAGTGGATTTAAATGCTGTATTGTCCGGCTTTGTAGGCGGCAGAATGAGCGCCCGCAATGCAAAAGATGAAAGAGCCGGAAATCTTACAGCAGGAACAGACGATACAAGCTTTTAACAACAAATAGTATTTCTTATATTATTTTTGAAACAGCCAAAAAGGAGCCGCATAAAAACGGCTTCTTTTTGTGTGTAATAAAACAAGTCATTTATATTGTTGCAATAACTGCAATAACTGCAAAAGCTGCAAAAATTGCAAAAGTTCAGAAAGCGGTTTTTTGGCTGCCGGCGCCAATGTTAATGAAAAATCCCTGCTTCCCAATGATACAGTTTTTCTTTAGGATGTTAATTGACAGAAAAAAGCAATATGGATAATTCCACTCAAATATGCTATACTTAACAACATGTGAGAAAGCATATAAAAGTTTTTTCAAAAGCAGAACATCAGAAAATTGCAGGATAAAATCATGGAAGAAAATAAAATACGTATCAATAAATATATAGCAGAAGCAGGAATATGTTCCAGAAGAGAAGCGGATAAGCTGATTGCTAAAGGAGCAGTAGCTATCAATGGAAAAACCGCTTCCATGGGGGACCGGGCAGGCAGTAAGGATAAAGTAACTGTTTCCGGAAAGCTTATAGAGGGCAAAAACAAGAAAGTGGTGCTTGCCTTTTATAAGCCATTGGGAATTACCTGTACAGAAAAGGATAAGTTTGCAGAGAAAACCATTCTGGAATATGTAAAGTATCCAATCCGCGTTACTTATGCGGGAAGGCTTGACAGAGATTCCGAAGGGCTGATTCTTTTAACTAATGACGGAGAACTGATTCAGAAGCTGATGAAGGGTTCGGCAGGGCATGAAAAGGAATATGTGGTAAAGGCAAAAAAGGAGTTGACAGACAGCTTTTTGGAAGGAATGGCAAAAGGGGTTTACTTAAAAGAGTTAGGGCAGACAACCAGACCATGCAAGGTTGAAAGAACGGGCAAATATACGTTCCGTATTATTCTGACACAGGGCTTGAACCGGCAGATTAGAAGGATGTGCAGGGAATTAGGAAATGAAGCGGTTTCCATAAAGAGGGTACGGATTATGAACATCCAATTGGGAAAGCTGCCCTATGGAAAGTGGAGAGAAGTTAGTGGAAGCGAACTGGAGAAGCTTTATAAGGGAGTGGGGCTGAAGCATGCCGCTTCCAATGGAGATTTTGAATGATAAAAGGAAATTGAGGGAATGGGAATGGAACAGACAGCTAAAATGAAGGAATTGATAGGCAGGCTGCAGGAAGCAGCTAAGGCATATTATGCAGAAGACAGGGAAATCATGAGCAATCGTGAATATGATGCTCTGTATGATGAATTAGTGGCTTTGGAGGAAGAAACCGGAATGACTTTAGCCGGAAGCCCTACGGTAACAGTAGGATATGAGGCAGTGGAGGAGCTTCCAAAGGAGCGGCATGAAAGCCCTATGCTTTCTTTGGCAAAAACCAAGGAAAGAGAGGAATTAAAGGAATGGCTGCAGGGAAAAGAGGCAATTTTATCATGGAAACTGGACGGTTTAACGATAGTTCTTACTTATATTGAAGGAAAACTTGCAAAAGCGGTCACCAGGGGAAATGGAGAGGTGGGGGAAGTCATTACCAATAATGCAAGAACCTTTACAAACCTGCCTTTGCAAATTCCATTTCAGGGTGAGCTGGTCTTAAGAGGGGAAGCGGTCATTACCTATTCTGATTTTGAGAAGATAAACGAAGAAATTCCGGAGACGGAAGCAAAGTATAAGAATCCGAGAAATTTATGCAGCGGTTCTGTCAGACAATTGAATAACGAAATCACAGCAAAGAGAAAGGTAAGATTCCTTGCCTTTTCCCTTGTTAACTGTAAATCGGGAAATACGGAAGAGCAGCAGCCGGATTTTGAAAATTCCAGGGAAAACCAGCTTGAATTTTTAAAAAGCCAGGGCTTTGAGGTAGTGGAATCAAAAAAGGTGGATGAACATACTATCCTGGAGGCCATTGAGTATTTTGCAAAGAAGATTGAAACCTATGACGTGCCTTCAGATGGGTTAGTGCTTGCTTACTGTGATTTGGAATATGGAAAATCATTGGGAAGAACTTCTAAATTTCCAAGGGATTCCATTGCCTTTAAGTGGGCTGATGAAATCAGGGAAACCACTCTGAAGGAAATAGAATGGAGCCCAAGCCGCACAGGGCTTATCAATCCGGTAGCGATTTTTGAGCCGGTGGAGTTAGAGGGCACTACCGTAAGCCGTGCCAGCGTGCACAATATCAGCATTATGAAGGGGCTTGAGCTTGGGATTGGAGACAGGATTACCGTCTATAAAGCAAATATGATTATTCCCCAGATTGCTGAAAATCTTACAAGAAGCGGAGTTAAGCATATACCGGAGGAATGTCCAGCCTGTGGAGGAAAAACCCATATTCAGAAAGTAAACGAGGTAGAGGTGCTGACCTGTACCAATGAAGAGTGTCAGGCAAAGAAAATCAAGTCCTTTACCCTGTTTGTAAGCAGAGATGCTCTGAATATTGACGGCTTGTCCGAAGCTACTTTGGAAAAGTTCATTGGAAAAGGCTTTATCCACAGCTTTTCGGATATTTTCCATTTAGACCGCTATAAGGAAGAAATTACCCGGATGGAAGGCTTTGGGGAGAAGTCATACAATAATCTGGCAGAGAGCATTGAAAAAGCAAGGAATACCACATTGCCAAGGCTTATATATGGACTTGGCATTGCTGGAATCGGTCTTGCCAATGCAAAGGTTATCTGCCGTTATTATGATTATGATATAGAAGCAATGCAAAAGGCGGATAAAGAAGAACTAAGTGAAATCGACGGCATTGGGGTAGTGTTAGGAGAAGCTTTTTCTTCCTACTTTGCAAAAGAAGAAAACCGGAAGCAGTTAGAGGAGCTGTTAAAGGAATTAGAAATTGAAAAGCAGCCTGTCAACAGCGCAGAGCAAAGCCTTGCAGGAATGGTATTTGTTATTACAGGTTCTTTAGAGCATTTTGCCAACCGGAACGAAATGAAGGAGCTGATTGAGGAAAGGGGAGGAAAGGTAACGGGAAGCGTTACCGGAAAGACCACCTATTTGATTAACAATGACATCACTTCTAATTCCGGCAAGAATAAAAAGGCAAAGGAGCTTGAAATCCCCATTATATCGGAAGAGGATTTTTTGAAAATGCTGTAAAGATGTGGTATAATGACGACAGTGAGGAGAGCATGCCAGCATGTTTGACAAACGGTAAATGGTGCTTACAGATGCTTGTGTCTGTGATATAATAAGGAACAGCGCCATTTGGAGAAAGACAAAATGTAACAGACAAACCAAGGAAGTGATTTACATGCCAATAAAGACACAAAGTGACTTGCCGGTAAAAGAAATACTGGAAAATGAAAATATATTTGTTATGGATGAATTTCGTGCTATTCATCAGGATATTCGTCCTCTTCAGATTTGTATCCTGAATCTGATGCCTTTAAAGGAGGAGACGGAACTGCAGCTTTTAAGGGCTTTGTCCAATACTCCCCTGCAGGTGGATGTAAGCTTTATGCATATGTCCTCCCATGTTTCCCAGAATACATCTTTAAACCATTTGAATAAATTTTATAAAGCATTTGACGAATTAAAGGATAATTCTTATGATGGGCTGATAATTACCGGTGCTCCGGTAGAGCAGCTGGAATTTGAGCAGGTGGATTACTGGGAGGAATTATGTAAGATTATGGACTGGAGTCAGGAAAACGTAACCTCCACCCTGCATATCTGCTGGGGAGCCCAGGCAGCCCTGTATTATTATTATGGACTAAAAAAGGAACTTTTGCCTAAAAAGCTGTTTGGGGTTTTTGAACATAAAGTAAGCAATCGGAAGGTTCCGCTGGTAAGAGGCTTTGATGATTATTTTATGGCGCCTCACAGCCGCTATACAACTGTCAGTGCAGAAGCCATTCATGCCCGTCCGGAGCTAAAGGTGCTGGCAGAATCGGAGGAAGCAGGAGTATTCCTTGCCATAGCGGAAGCAGGGAAGAAGATTTTTGTTATGGGGCATCCGGAATACGACAGGGTTACTTTGCAGAATGAATACGAGAGGGATTTGAAAAAGGGGCTTGATATTCAGATGCCTAAAAATTATTTTCCAAATGACGACCCCTCCAGGCGGCCTAACCTGCAGTGGAGGTCCCATAGCAATAACCTGTATTCAAACTGGCTGAACTATTACGTTTATCAAACTACTCCTTATGAACTGTAGGAAAGTGTGTGATGAATTTCATATTTTGAAGCAGGTAAATATGGTAATGATATTTGAAAGAATTTATTTTACATTTTTTAGTATATTCTACAGTCCAAACATTTTTCTGATAATATATTAACAATATAAAGAAAATATTATAAAATAATAGTTGCAGGGAGGCATTCAACGTCTTCTTTTGGAGAGGCAGGATGATTACGGTTCCAGCCGCACCAGAGTAACAATATTCTATTCTTTAATAGGTATCTTTGTTAAAAAATGATGATATGAAGGTGGTAACTTGTGAACCGGAGATGTAAGTTTTTAGGACTTTTAGATTTATGAAAAAAATGTGTAAAGTGCGTTTTAGCTCACATTACAATGTAACTATTAAAAAACAGCATAAAGGAGTGGGAAAATGACAGACAGTGCTAAGCTTGATTTGATTCTGGAAAAAGTAAATTATTTAGATGAAAAAGTAAATAATCTTGAAATTGATCTTCAGGAAGTTAAACAAAAACAGATTTGACGATTGAAAATGAAATACGTGTTAATATTCAGCGGGTGGCAGAGGGGCATTTTGATTTGTCAAGAAAGCTGAATAAGTGCATAAGACTTTCAAATGAGATAAAGGATAAGCAGGAAATACAAGGCATTTATATTAATATATACAATAATAAACTCGGAGTATTATAATAAAATTACATATGCGAATAAGATGAAATAAGGTGCAAGGTCTATTGAATCATTTAGGCTTTGCATCTTATTTTATTATTTGGAATTGATAAATGTATTAATTTTAAATGGGGAAAAAATGTCACATAGTAACATATCTAATTAAGCAAAAGCATATAATGGACTAAAACAAGTCCCTTCTAATTATTCCTGTTAAATAAAATATTTAAAACAAGATAAAATAAATTTTACAGGCGTGATGAAAAAATGGAGCAAAAGATTAAGCGGGATAGCATATGTATAGGTCAAAATATAAGGCGTATCAGAAAAGAAAAGAAGATTAAGCAAACGGAACTGGTATTGCTTATGCAATTAGAAAATGTCAATATAACAAGAGAAGCATTGGTGAAAATTGAAAGGGGCATACAACATATACAGGCTTCCCAGCTTAGAGCTATAAAAAAGGCATTGAATACAACATATGATGAATTATTAAAGTAACATGGCAGGTCATTATTGGTCTGCCATGTTTGTTGTTGTTATTGTTTATCTGCAAGAATAATTATTTCATTAATTAGGGTAGAGGAAATTTTTTGTGTGGGCATAGGCTTGTTTGTTAAATAAGCATGGAATTGTGTCAAAGTTCTTATACGATATTTTAACCATAATGTGCGAGCTTTTTTCTTTGGCAGGATTTCAAATATAAATAAATCATTCCAGCTTTTAAGTAAAATATTGTGTTTATTTAGTATATAATAGGTATCCATCGTAAGCATATAGTCTTCTTTGCAAATCAAATATAAGTCATAAGCAGAATATTTTTGAAAATCGTTGATAGAAAAGATATGATTTTGAAATAAGCTTTCATAAAGTCTTGAAGAAATCCGATATTGTTTGAAAGTATCTCTTACTGGCTGAAGAGAGTAAATTTCTATATTATATTTTTGACAGACTTCTTCTGGTTCACACATGGTTTTTGAACCAAGATTACGAAAACTCAAAATTCTTTCCTTAGAATATTCTGATAACTGTGACAGGTAAAGAATTTGATTTCTTATAAGTATATTTAAAAGCCTTTTTGAAAGTGAAAGATTATAAATAGATATTTCGTTTTCAGGAGGCAGCAAATATCCTAATGAATTTAGCTCTATAACTATTTTATCCAAGGTATGCCATTTTGGAAACTGTTTTAATAGAGAAAAGTAATTATAATTTTCCAATTCTGTAACTGTGGTAAAGCCTAATTCTAATAAAGCTTTTTTATGGATGAAGAAATGTTTAATTCATTTATGATTTGATTCATAGCATACCTCTTTTATGTTTAAAATGGACTGAAACTAGTCCCATTATATCACAATAAGTAAATAAAATAAAGAAAAATGGACTGAAATCGGTTCACAGTATAACGGTGAAAATATGGGACAAAAAATAAAGCAGGATAATATTCATGTTGGAGCTAATATCAGACGACTTAGAATAGAGAAAAAAATTGGGCAGACAGAACTGGTATCACTACTGCAGTTAAGAAATGTTGAGATTACGAGAGAAGCTCTTGTGAAAATTGAAAGAGGCATACAACATATTAAGGCTTCCCAGCTAAAAGCCATAAAAGAGACACTAAATGCTTCCTATGAAGAAATTTTTAAAGAATAGTTATCCGATACTTTTTCATAAGTTTTTATTACCAGTCTTTCAAAATATTTCCAGGTCTCAAAAGCTGCAACAAAACAGCAATGTTTTTCAAGAAAAATGCCAATAATAAGAGAAGCAAAGCTAGTGAAAACAGCAGAAAGGAAATAAGACTTATGAAAGCATTTAAACATACAATCAGAAACGAAATCGGAATCCACGCAAGACCTGCCGGAAATCTTGTAAAGGAAGCAAAAAAATATAAAAGCGCCATCACCATAAACGGTCATGGAAAAGCGGCAGAGGCTACAAAGCTCAGGTCGCTTATGAGTCTTGACGTAAAATGCGGGGACAGGGTGACTGTATTCGTGGAGGGAGAAGATGAGGAACAATGCTTTGAGGAAATAAAGGAATTTTTTGAAGCAAATCTTTAAGAAGTAAGCTTTCAGCAACAAATTTTAAGAAATAAATATTAAGAGAACAAATATTAAGAAAACAAAAAAGTTCAGATAAAAGGTTCCGAACCGGGAGTGTAATATAAAGTGTGTAAGTTACCGGTAACAAAAACTTACGCACTTTA
>CAJUEX010000002.1 GCA_910585715.1 uncultured Lachnospiraceae bacterium | reverse complement strand
ATAAATGCGATAGAGTTTATTCAACTCTTTTCGCATTTAATTCTAAAACTTTGCGTCGCTTTTTTTACCAATTATGACGTTTTTTGTCTCCTTTTCAAAATCATATTAGTTCATTTGTAAAATACCTTTTATTTATACACAAAAAAAATACCACAGCTACTATATATTGTAGTAACTGCGGCATTTGCCATTAGCTCTGTCCGGGCGTTTATTCCGGGCTATGACCAGTATCTGTTTTTGTATTTCTGCCCTCTGTATGCTTTTTACAAAAGCTGTATTTCATCCCCGCTATGCACATACTCAATCTGACTGCCCAAACACTCTTTTAATATTTGATAAGGGATTTCTCCGGTACAATGTCCCGTGTAAAACTTTGTGGGCATTTTCTTTAATTCCATAGCGATTTTTCTAACCATTTCCAAGTCTTCCTGTGCATATCCGGACTTCTTTTGCATATGAAAACCGCTGATTACTGCCTCCGGAAAGGAATTGTAAATGTTTCTATATTCCTCAAGAATATTTAAAATGCCATTATGGGCACAGCCGGATAACAAAACTCTTTTCTTATCCTCTTCAATTACAAGATACTGTTCGTGACTGAATTCATCCTGATAAAAACCATCCTTTTTCTTTATCTTCAGCTCCAGATTGCCGGAAGGCCATAATTTTCTTCCGGTTATGCCGCTAAAAAGAAACAGCTCTTCATCCAGCTTCCTGTTTCCGTCTACCCATTCTATCTGCGAAAGGTTTTTAATTTGGGGGTCAATGCCTATATATTTTTCCATAGTATCATTTTTATGATAATATTCTCCGTCTGCATGACGTTTCATAAAAATCCCGGCATTTGGATTTTGTTTTACAAATTCAAGTATTCCTCCGGCATGGTCGTAATGGCCGTGGCTTAAGATTACCGTATCAACTTTTTTCAAATCCACCCCAAGAGCTTCTGCATTTGCAAGAAATCCATTGGTGGCTCCGGTATCCATAAGCAGCTTATGGTTATGTGTTTCTATATAAAAGCTTAATCCATGTTCAAAGAAGCATTCTTTACTGCCTTTTGTATTTTCTATCAGATTTATGATTTTCATTTTTCACTCCAAAACTCAATGCGCATCTGCTGCATGCCCCGATACACTCGCCGCACTGGATGCATTCTCCATCTCCCGGCTCTTTCACATCCAGTTTACAGGTTAAAACACAGGCATTGCAGCCACTGCACTTTTTCTCATCCACTTTGATTCCCACCATGGATACCTTATGAAACAGCGAATAAAATGCCCCCAAAGGACAAAGAAACCTGCAAAAGCTCCGAAAAATAAACACTGCCGAAACCACCACCACCGCCAGAACTGCCATTTTCCATATAAACAGCCCGCCTGCCAGCGCCCGCAGCCTTTCATCCATTGATACAAGAAACAAACCGCCCTCCAACGTGCCTGCAGGACAAATATATTTGCAGAATCCCGGTACAGTCAGTATTAAAGGAATTGCCACAACAAATATTATCAAAATCACATATTTTAAACAGGAAAGCCTTCTTGTCCATTTATTTTTCTTTACCTTTTTGGATGGAATTTTATAAAGCAGTTCCTGCACCAGTCCAAAGGGACATAAAAAACCGCAAATTACTCTTCCAAGCACTACGCCAAACAATAGCAGCATTCCCAATATATAATAAGGAAATTTATATTTGGAGGAAAGCAATGCGGTCTGCAGACTGCCAAGAGGACAGGCGCCCACTGCTCCCGGACAGGAATAGCAGTTAAGCCCCGGAACACAAACTCCCTTTATATCTCCCTGATAAATTTTTCCGTTGGCAAATCCGGTAAAATTGCAATTATATAGCAGGGCACAGATTACCTGAATCAGTTTTCTTCTTTTTATCATCCTATTCCTATGCACTCATAACAGATTCGGATTGCCTTATTTCTTATATCCTGAAAGCCATTCCGGCTTATTCCCATAAGAATAAGTACGATTCCTGCAATAAGCAGGCCCCATCTCATATATTGATGCTTCATAACACGCCTCCTGCCTCTGACTGCTACTCCTCCAATGCTTTATCAATAGCGCTTTTATACTCCAGGTATTGTGATTCTGCATCTTTGGCGCCCAGATAAATATTCTTAACGGTTCCATCCTTGCCAATCACTAATGTATAAGGAATTCCATCCGTTGGATATTTCATACTGACAGCTCCATTTGCATCAAAAGCAATAGGGAAGGTATATCCGTTATCTGCAACAAACTGCGCAACTGATATTGTATCCTCCATGCTGTTTACTGCAAGTATGGCAACCTCTTCTCCATATTCCCCATAAAGCTTTTCAAATGCCGGCATTTCCCCCACACACGGCCCGCACCAGGTTGCCCAGAAGTTCAGCAGCACTACTTTTCCGCTATGCTCAGAAAGAGTAAAGCTGTTTCCGCTAACGGTTTCAGCCGTAAAATCAGGGGCAGAATCACCTACTGTAAGCTCCTGATAACTTTCTGCCGCTGCTTCCCCCTCCTGATTGCTTTGTGCTAAATCATCCTTTCCCTGATTGCTCCCGCATCCGGTTAATGCCATAATGGCAATCACTAAAACAATTGCTGTTGTTTTTTTCATAATATATCTCCTTTTTTGGTTTTTATTATCCCATATTGTTATTAAGAAACTTTAGGAAAAGTATAAAGAAATCATTAAATATCTTTATACAGTCTATCATAAAAAAATCTGTTTTTACAATATTTTATTTGCTATCTTTATTTTGTATATACTATAAAAATAATCGGTGAAAGAAATGTGATAATACTGTTAAAAACCTGTGAAACATGAAATATTTTTATATACCTTCCCTAATCTTAAAATAACAAAAATGACGGCACAGCATATCGATATGCCATACCGCCACTTTTCATTTCCTGTTGCTATTCTTCAGGCTGTTATTTTTTAATTTTAATCTTCACTTTAGCCTTTTTATTTGTACCATCTGTAGACGTTGCAGTAATGGTAACTGTTTTGCCTTTTCCTGCTTTTTTCGTCTTTACCACACCTTTGCTGCTTACTGTTGCATATTTGGTGTTGGAGCTGGTCCACTTCAAAGTCTTGTTTACACTCTTTCCGGTAGTCTTCACCGTTGCTTTCAGTTTCAGGGATTTTCCTGCCTTAACTGTCTTTGCAGGAGCCTTCACTTTTATGCTCTTAACCGCATGCTTCATAATCTTAATCTTATAGGTAGCCTTTATATTGCTTCCATCAGCTGCAGTTGCAGTAATCGTTACTGTCTTTCCAATTCCTGCTTTTTTCAGTGTAACCTTGCCCTTTGAAGTTACTGTAGCATATTTCTTATTGCTGGTCTTCCATGTAACTTTCTTATTTGCAGCATTTGCAGGTGTAACCTTTGCGGTTAGCTGTATCTTCTTGCCTGCTGCAATTTTTTTGGAAATACCGCTTACGGAAATCTTCGTTACCTTTACCTCAACTGGTTTTTCCGGCTGGGGCTCTGTGGGACCTGGTTTTTCCGGTTCTGCAGGACCCGGCTTTTCAGGCTCTGTAGTGCTTCCGGAAGCCTTTACCGTAATAGCAAATTCTACCTTTTTACCGCTGTTATCGTCCAAAGCTGCTGTAATTTTAGCATTGCCTGCTTCCATTCCTTTTATCGTACCAGTTTTAGATACCACTGCAATTTTCTCATCAGATGAAGACCACACTACCTTTGAGGTGGTATTTGCCGGTGTCACTGTTACCTCTAATTTCTTAGTATCACCCTTATTGATTGTAATTGCAGTATTGTCTGCCTTAATATCCTCTGCCGTAACCTGCTTAGCTAAGATAACGGTTCCTCCGTCCTGTGCTTTAGGAATGCTTACAGTTACTTTACCCTGTGCATTTGCTGTATAACTTACATTATTATACAAATCTCTGTAAACGGTTCCTTCCTTGCCATCTACAGCAAAGGTTACTTCCTGCAGCTGGTCTTTGATGTTCAATCCAATATAAAGTGTTTCTCCGCCATAGCTTCTGCTTGTAATATCATACCCGTTTGCATCAGAGGCATCAATAGTAGTGCGGCTTCCTTTTGCAAATAATGTTTTGTATTTGTTACGGATGGACAGTACTGTCTTATAGTGATTCAACACGCTTTCCGCTTCAAATTCCTGCTTTGCCGCTTCCGCCCAGTCGAAATCCTGACGGTTTTCCTGGAACGGATAATTGTTGGCGCCTGTAAGTCCGATTTCTTCATTATAATAAATAACCGGCATGCCTTTTGCAGTCAGCTGTAAGGAAACAGCCACCTTGTACAGCTTGCGTGCTGCTTCTTCACTTAATCCGGAACCGGTCTCATCATCATTTGAGCATAAGCGATAGATAAAACCATCTTCGTCATGGCTTCCGATAAAGGAGCCCATAGTTGCCGTATTGTTAATCTTACTGCTTCTGTCCACTAAGGATGCTTCCACATTTTCAATGCTTCCTGTTACAAAGTTCTGAGCAAAGTCATTAAAGTCAAAATCCAGAAGCGCATCCATGGAGCCTGTTCCTAATTCTCCTCCTGTACTTGCATAGCCTGCACCGGAGTATTCACCAATCATCTTAAATTCCGGATTTACCTTTGTCAGCTCGTTCTTAAATGCCGCCCAGGTAGTAGACTCTACATGCTTTACTGTATCTACACGGTAATAATCAATGTCATATTTCTTTATCCAGTCTACCTGCCACTGTACAAGCTGATTTCTTACAGCCGGGTCCTCCGTAACGAAATCAGGAAGTCCTGATAATCCGTCTCTTACAGTATCCCCGTCAATTGTATTGGAATCATCACGCAGCATACTGATATATTCGCCGTCTTCATTTTTTAATATACTATTAAAATATTCTTCTGTATCATAACCGGCATGGTTGATAACCACATCCACCATCAGTTTCATTCCTCTGGCATGAGCTTCATCCAACAATGTCTTAAACTGTTCCTCTGTTCCAAGATGTTTATTTAATTTTGTAAAGTCGCTGGTCCAGTAACCATGATAACCATATGCGGAAAGTCCTTCCGTACTGCTTAAGTCCTGTGTAATATTTTCTACAATTGGCGTAATCCAGATAGTATTGACGCCTAAATCCTTTAAGTAATCCAGCTTCTGGGTAAGACCTGCAAAATCGCCGCCGTGATAACAGGAACCGCCGCCGTCTTTTTCTTTAGAAGTGCTTGTATTATAGTCACCTACACCATAAGCATCATTATTGGAAGCATCTCCGTCATAAAAACGATCTGTTACAGCAAAGTAAACAATTGCTTCGTCCCAGTCAAATTCTCCTTCTGCTTTTGTGCGCTTTACTACTTCCACATTTTTGGATGTTGTATATTTATTTCCATATATATCGTATAAAACGATTGGAATTGTGTAAGTGCCGGGTGCAGTGCTGTCTGAAACGGAAATTGTTCCTTCCATCAGCTCCGGATCAATGGAAAATTCATCGGAACCTCCAAGCCTGCTTAAATCACACTGTACACTTTTCACTTCAAAATAGCTGTTTCCGCTTACGCTGTTTCCACTTAAAGTATTTACATTGTTTTCTACATTGGGCACTACCTTTAAAACATTGTTTTGATTGTAGTCCATAGAATCCGCTGTTAATGCTGCGCTAAGGGATACTTTATCCTTATAATTGGAATATGTGCAGAAATTATATTGTCCTCCTGCATCGTTGCCTGTCATTTCATTAAATTTATCCAGCACTCTTTTTCCATCTACCATATAATAGTATTGATATGTGGCGCTTGAGCCGCTTGCCACATCTGCAATGCTGTGATCATAGCAAAAACGCTCTTCATCACTATTATAAGTCATGGCATGTTCCACGCCGTCGATAAAAATACTTACCTTGCCGTCCAAAGAATCCATTTCATAATTTAAGTATTTTACGTCATCCCTGTAATAGAAATGAATCACATCATTTTCACCGTCCATAATATAGCCGATATTATCAGGAGTGGTGGAAACGATTCCCTGTCCCTGCAAAAACTGAGCCTTTAAGATTGTCTGGTCGGCAGGCATATTCAAATAATTGTCTCCGCCGTCCTTTTCAGCCCATTCCGTTCCTATATCAGTCCTGCGCATAATAAAGCCCAGACTCATATCAGCAACAGAATCTTTAATCTTTATCTTGGCTACCCTCTTTCCTCCAAGGCTACTTAAAGGAATCTTCGTATCATATCCGCTGTTCCATGTATAAATTTCCCAGTTTTTATAATCTCCCGCCGCTCTGTTATATTCAACTAATACATAACGCTCCCTTGGTTTTAAAAGCTCCAGGTCCGGGACATCCGTGTAAATGGTCTTGGAACTGGATACAATATACAAATCCACCTCACTTTCTCCGGACTCATTCTGATATACCATTCCTTTAGAGGAATTCTGCCATGTCCATCCTCCGTAAGACCTTGCAATAATAGCCAAATCCTTATAAGACAGTTCCACGCTTGCTTTTAACCAGTTATTTCCATTTATGTCTACTAACTCGGCAAAATCATAGGGAACTCCGCCGGTAACCTTGTACTCCCACAACCAAAGCTGTGCTGCAGAAGTGGTCATGCGGGATTCTTCAAAATCATAATAATAAATATTATATGTATAAATTTCTTCTACTACGGAAAGCTTTACCTTAGCGGTTTCTGTTTTTCCGTCTTTTTCATAGCTTGCAATTACCTCTGCAGTAGCTCCTGCTTCTCTATTTACAGTAACGCTGTCACCATTTAACTCTATATCAGTCTGTCCGGCTTCTAAGCTGTAGGTAACAGGAACTTCTGTAAAATTGCCTGCATTATCATAATATTTTAAGGTAGAAGGAAGTGTCTTGGCATTGCCCTTCATAACGGAAATACTTCCAATCGGGGAAGAAAGACCCGGCATATATACAACAGAATTCGCTCCGTCTGCCGTTGAAACGGTATTTTTATTATGAGGGTCTGTCATCCATGCTTCGTCTACCACATACTTATATGTATAAACTCCCGGATTTACATTCTCCACTGTGACGGTAAATACATCATCCTTTTTGACCATTTCAATTCCTACGTCCCAGTCATCGATTACATCGCCGCGAAGCAATACCTTCTTTGCATTGGCAGCAACACCCGTGGCACCATTTAAATTAAATGTAATGGAATGATTTTCTGCATCCACTACAGGGCTCTTAACAACTACAAGTGCTCCTACAGGCTCTTCTGCATCCTCAGAACCTTCTATTACTTCATCATTTTCTATTACTTCATTTGCAGGCTCCTGGCTGCTATTATCTTCATTGTCCTGAGAAGTCTCTGGCTGCTGATCCGGCTGTTCTTCCGGCTGCTGGTCTGGCTGTTCCTCTGATCCTTCTTCCGGATCTGTTTTCATTTCATCGGAATCCGTCTGCTGATTATCTTCCGCCGGGAGCTGTACATCCTTTTCCCCGTCCTGACCAGCCTCTTCCGTATTCTGAACGTCTTCTGCCACAGGCTCTTGATTATCATCTGTATCTGTTGTAGATTCTATTCCGTCATTAGCTGCATGAGCCGGAAGGACAAAACCCGCTGCAGAGCCGGTTACGAGCATTGCTGTTACAAGAAGCCAACTCATTCCTTTTGCTAGTATATTTTTTCTTTTCATACGATATCCTTTCTTAGAATCACTCTTTATATTCCTGTTGGTAAAAGCAGGGCAGATATTGAACTCCAACATCTGCCCTGACTTATTCCAATTACTAAATAAGGCTAATTATTTTTTAATCTTTACTTTCTTTGTGGTGCTGTATTTAGCACTGTAAATTTTCTTGCCTGCTGAATCAAGCTTGTATGCTCTTGCCTGAACATAGTAGGTTTTTCCTTTTTTCAGCTTCTTAATTGTAAGTGTTGTTTTCTTGCTGGTGCTCTTCTTTGCACCTTTCATATTTTTCTTTGTGGAGTATCTTACTTCATATCCGTCTGCGCCTTTTACTTTCTTTAAAGTAACCTTCATGGTCTTCTTAGCAGAATTCTTAACGCTCTTAATGGTTACCTTGCCCGGCTTGGTTACCTTTGTCCACTGTGCATAAATGGTAGCATTTCCTGTTACCTTTGTGCTTGATGTTACTTTTGTGCCTTTGGTTTTAGCAGTATACCAGCCCTTAAAGGTATAGCCTTTTCTGGAAGGACTTGCAAGCTCACCGTATGTACCGTCATAAGTAACTGTTTTTGTGGAAACCTTCAATTTTGTTCCGCCATTGACATCATAGGTCAGTGTATAAGTATTAGCGGTCCATTTTACGTTAACAGTAACGTCTGCAGTTACATTTGCAAAAGCCTTATCCCAGCTTGCAGTGTATCCGGTCTTTGTTGGTAATGCAGGAGCTGTAGCTGCCTTGCCGGATTCTACTGTTTCTGTCTTAAGAACCTTGTCGCCATCCTTAAAGGTTACTGTATATTTCTTTACTTCTACCGGTGGTGGTGTAGGTGTTTCCTCTTCTTTAACTTTTGCAGTTACTTCTGCTTTTCCGGTAGCTGGATCCGGATTTTTTACTGTAAAGACTACGTCTCCGTCTTTTTCCAATGTCAGGGTGTAATTTGCCCATTCATTTTCATAATCCTTGTACTGATGTTCCCAGCTAAACTGTTTAGGATCCTGTACAGGTGTATATTCATATGTGCCTGCCGGCAGGGAAATGGTAACTTCGTACTGCTTATCTCCGGTTTTTTCCATCTTGACAGCATCTTCAAGTTTCCAGTTTCCTAAATAAGAGGTGGCTCCGACAATATAAAATTCATCTTCCTGAAGTTCTAATGCCTTAATTTCTTCCTCACATGCTGCATCCTTAAACCAGCCATAGCCAGCTACATAATATGCCTCTGTCAATCCCATTTCTTTGATTGCTGCATTCCAATTATTTACACCGCCATCTTCTGTAAGGAACTGCAATCCCTCAATGCTGTTGCCGTCCAGACCTACATAACCCCATTTACCAGGCATATTTGCCACAGTATCTTTCATATTTGCATCCAAAAGGGTTCTGAACTTCTGTCCTGCCCATGCCTTAATATTCAGAAATGGTCCTGCTTCTGTTAAAACGGATCCGCCCCATAAGTTTACTGCATAATCACCAAAAGTTGTAGCGCTATCATCTGAAATGTAGTAATATACTTTCAGTTTTGTCTTTTCAGTCTCATGAATTCCCAGATCTTCTCCGCCAAGCTTTTCGGTAAGGGCTGCATCCTTATACCAGTTTGAATCATCCGGATTAAAATATGCAGCTTTCAGTTCACTGTCTACAAGATTTTCATCCCAGCATGCATATACGGTTGGAGCTTCTGTTTTCTCTGCATCTTCCCCTAACAACTTTACAAACTGGATTCCGCTTTCCTTACCGTTATCGGCAATTGTAACGGTAACATATCCAAATCCGTTTTCGCCATCCAAAAGGGTCGGTTTATTTTGAGCACCCCAGGTACCGCCAACCACTCCTTCTTCGCCTGCATCTTTCACTGTAACGTCGCCCCAGCAGTTAAATCCCCAGTCTGCCAGAGTAGTATCAGCCGGCAGCTTAAAATATAAGCTTATATCGTTGCCGCTGACATCATTGCCGCTGACCGTCCCCGCGCCTTCTTCCGCATTCGCCGTAAGCGGTGTAATCGTCATAGACGTAAGCACCATTGCCATAGCCATGAAAAAGGACAGGAACTTATTTACCTGTTTTTTAATTGAACTTTCCATTTTCTTTTCTGCCTCCCATTTTTTATTTTGCCCCAATGTTCCATTGGAACATTGAAGATAACCTTAGTATATAAAATTTCATGGCTGATGTACAATAGCTTTTCTCAAAAGAAAAAAATTTCAGCAATTTTGTATAAATTCTTCCGAAAATTTTTAGTGAAAATTTTATTTGACTTTTTTCAATTTTTTTATTTCATAATTTTTTATATTTTTATAAAATAAAAAACGGCTATAAACTATTATGTTCATAACCGTTTTTATGCCTTACATAAAAAATTATACTGAAACATCCTGATTTGGAATTACTTACCTGTGCGGTATACTATTCCCATCTTTTCTTATCCATGATGCACACATAAAAAAGAATCTGCAGCGCCAGATAAAACAACATCCACAAAAAATAAATTCCAGTATTCCTAAATAGGTAATTATCTCCATGGCTATAAGCAAAGCTTAAATCATATAGTGGCGGAAGCACCCAGCTAACCCATTTCGCAAAAGGAAATTTTTCATGTAAACCGCCCTTTACAATGGTCAGCAGAACAACCAGAATACACAGTGCGATGGAAGCTTCCTTTTTAGGTATGAATCTGTCATTGAGCAATATAGCCGTCATTCCTCCGCAAAACCCGGATAAAAAACACAAGACAAAGCCGGATATTACTTTTTCCATTGTAAAAGGGGCAGTAAAAAAATCTTTTCCGTTTATCATATACTGTATTACCGGCGCCAAAACAGAAATGGCAGCAGCAATCATACTAACTTTTCCCACCAGCAGAACCCTGCCTGCGTAAAAGCTCTTTTTGCCGGAAATTCTTATAAAGATTGTCTGGTCCATTGCCTGATAAGAAAAGTCATTGTACATAAAAAATAGTACCGTCATTCCAATAAACACCACCAGCGAACAAATGCCAAAACTGCTTAAAATATCCAGAGGACCTACGGAATAGGACATTCCAAGATACATGATGAATAAAACAGCCGGCACCAGCCATTTCCTGCTTTTTAACAGCTTTTCTGTTTCGTATTTACAAATTGAGTGTACACCTAACATTTATCTTCTCCCATCATCTTGCTTTTTAATTTATTGCGAAATGCCCTGAGAACAAAATTTTGTCTGAAAGGACAGACAATATCACAGGCGGGATATTTCGCAACAGACCATGCTTCTACTCTTCAAACACATAATTTCTGCCATCTATTAAGCTTCCGTCTTTTATCTGACAGACCTTGTCTGCCAGCGCCTCTATTAAAAAAGGCTCATGACATGCCATAACAACGGACAGCCCCTGTTCCTTCCGGCTTTTTATTTCTTTTACAAAATACTGCTGGGACTTTATATCCTGGCCGGATAAAGGCTCATCCATAAAAAGCACATCCTTTTCTCCAAGCAGAGCCTGAATCACAGCCGCCTTTTGCAAGGTTCCCTTGGAAAGCTGCTTCATAGGCGTATCCAGCATATCCTCCAGATAAAACTCTTTATAATAAGTCTTTAACTGCTCTTTGGCATCTATTTGCAAAATCCGCTGCACATGCTCCATAAAACCGGGAATGGTAAAGTCCGATTTTTCATATCTGTCCGGAATAAAGGAAAACCGGCATCCCGGACCTGTAATAACTTTTCCTGCCGACGGCATGGTAATTCCTGCCAGAATGCGGAGAAGCGTGCTTTTTCCGCAGCCGTTTGTTCCCACCAGCGCAATGATTTCCCCTTCCTGAACGGACAGGCTGATGTCTTTTAATATTTCTTTTCCTTTGTATGTTTTTTTAATATTTTTTGCTTCCAGTCTCATTTTGTTTTTTATTCTTTTCTCCTGTTTTACAATTGAACGTTTCCTATTTTCTTCGCAGCCGATATATCCTTGTCCTGTTTGTTCCCAATGCCTCCACATCTTTCATTTCCGAAAGCACGGCTCTTGTTCTCGACACGCTCAAAGTAAGCAGTTTCGCAATGTCGCTTGTTTTTGCCGTTTCGTTTTCCTGCAGGTATTTTCTGATTTTTTCCATATTTCTGCTTGTTTTTATCGCTTGTTTTTTATCGCTTGTTTTTATCGCTTGTTTTTTATCGCTTGTTTTTATCGCTTGTTTTTTAGCAAATTTTAATGTTAATGAAGTTCTGTCCGGGTCAAAGCTTTCTTCTATTACAGGCTCTTCCCAGCCTTCGTCTTCCCATACGTTAAATATATTGGGGACTCCGCTTCCCGCATGTTCGCCAATATCTATCATATTAAACATCTTCATCAGGCTCTTATTTCTGGGGTCGGATTTCCCGCCCCTTCGCATTTGCTCTTTTCCGGGCCTGATATAACCGGGATTTTCCAATGTAAGCTTATCGCCTTCTTTAATTATAATAACACCATATTTTCCATAAAAATCTGTATTGATAATACAATTTGCCAATGCCTCCCGCAATGCCCTGTGAACCGGTGTATCATCAACCCGAAATCCCCCCTGCATTTTAAATGGTACTTTGATATCCTTAATAATTTTATTATATATGCGAAAGTAGAAATCAAATAAATTTCCTGACCACTCACCAGATGAAGACTGAAGCCTGTCAGTCCATCGGATTACAATATCTGGATTTTCTCTGTAATCCAGAAAATATTCCGGAAAATATCTTACAATATCGTATTCATTTCCAAACATCAACATACCTGCCGCAGTGGGATGCAGCTTTTTATCCTCTTTTGAAAACCCTGCCGCTCCAATAGCCCTAAGGTACTCATTATCATCCAGTCTCTCAAAGGGATGGCCTGGTTTAAAAGATTTATGGCTATTACGATAGCCGCGTATGGAATCCTTATTCAAATCTTCCATATCGGCCTCATCAAGAATCTCCATGTCCATTGTTTCCTCGGCCTGGTCCCTTAACATTGTTTTAACCTGCAATCTGGTACAATGATAATCGCCCTCCCAGTTTCTGCGGAAAGTCCCGCCAAACAGGTCGTCATTAATATACACCGGCTTTTGTTCACGTTTTGCCGCTGGTACCCAGATTACCATAATTACATCACCTGTATCATTTACTGAAAAAGTTTCCACATCATCATCCTTCAGAAGATTTAAACTCACTTTTTTACGATTATTAAGCGTATCCCAGAAATCCTTTTTCAATTTTGCAGCATTTTTTAGCCCGGTTGTATACCAGCCGCCATTCTTATCTTCTTTTACTCCAAGAATTATGACCCCGCCATAACAATTGGCAAAAGCAGAATACGAATCCCATAAACTATTTGGAAGACCGCCTTTTGCTTTCTTCACTTCCCTGCGATTATCTTCTTTGTATGAATCAAATTTTGATAAATCAAATAAATCTTTCATACTGGCTCCTTCTGCTTAAATCATCCCGTTTTTCAAACATTAGTATACCTACATCCTACATAATTTTACCAGCAGTCAATGGTATAGTAGCGCTTTACAACAGCCGCACCCTCTTAGCAATCCCCACAAGCATGCCCCCCTTCGGAAACCGCCTGAGCTCTTCCTCGGAAATAGCCCCAATCCTGATTGCCGTCACAAAATAAATGACCGCCCCCATTCCAATTGCCCCAAACAGGGAAATCATATTGCTTTTTATCAGGTAATGCAGTCCTTTATAAATATAGTGGGCTGCGGCGCCCATAAGGGCTGCGGCAAGAAAAGGTAGCAGAAAGGTCTTCACGTATTTTTGCTTATAGCCCAGACACTTTCTTATGGAAATGCCGTTTAAAATACACATAAAAAAGGAATACACAATCATGGCAATTGCCATGGCATATAGTCCTAAATCCGTATATAAAAGCAACGGCACTAAAACCAAAATCTGCAGCACCAGGGCAGCCGCCGCATTGATTACCGGCATATTCACCTTTCCGATTCCCTGCAGTACACCGTTTGTCAGGGTGGATACTCCGTAAAAAATAATGGAAACCGCCATCACCTGCAACAAGCCTGCTGCCAGCCCGATAGATTCCTTGGGCCTTGGAAACAGCAGGGCAACCACCGGCTCAGCCAATGAAAATAATCCTACGGCAGCGGGAATGGAAATCAGCATGGTAGTATGAATGGCTTCCCCGATTTTCTTATTGGTTTCCCTTTTTTCCCCCTTGGCATAGGTGCCGGAAACGGTGGGAATAATGGCGGCAGACATGGCGGAGGCAATTGCTATGGGGATATTTGCCAGAACCACAGCCTTTCCTGCAAAAATGCCGTACATAGTGGCAATTTCTTTTTCGGAAACCTTTTTTACCGCTCCGTAGATTTCCTCAAAAATCTTTTGATTGATGGAGGTATTGGAATTATAAATAAAAGTGCTCAAAATAACAGGAGTCACCATAAATATAATAATCCTGAAAATCTGGTCCGCAGACAAAAGTTCTCTTGTCCGGTCTCTTTTTATCTGCCTGTAAATGGTTTTTTTATTAATGGAATAAACCCAGTACATAAATAAAAGTGCAATCAACACCCCCGCCCCTGTTCCAAGAGCGCTTCCCATAGCCCCGTAAACGGCCCTGGTAGTATCGTCCTGACCGGCAACAAGCCCTATAAGGAGATGGGCTGCCGTCAGGCTGATGACCGCATTTAAAATCTGCTCCGCAATCTGGGAAACGGAAGTCTGCAGCATGGACTTATGAGCCTGAAAATACCCCCTGAGCACGCCCAATATGCCGGAAAAGAAAATGGTAGGCGCAAACACTCTTAATACAACCACCGCATTTTTCTGTACTAAATGAGAAGCGCCGAAATAGGCAAACAGGCTGGCGGCGCCGCCTACGATAAATACATAAATCAAAGCACACTGAAAAATCCGGTGTGCATTTTTATATTCCTTTAAAGCAAGTCTTTGAGAAATTACTTTGGAAATGGCAGAAGGAATGCTGTAAGAGGATACTAACAGGATAATGGTGTAAATATTATAAGCAGAGCTGTAATATCCGTTTCCTTCGTCTCCGATAATGGCAGCTAACGGGCTTCTGTATAAGAGACCGATAATACGGCTGATGATTCCGGCAGCAGCCAGAATCCCCGCCTGTATGACAAAACTGTTTTTTCTGCTTTTCTGGTTCATGGGCTGGTTCCTTTTTATCTTATCCGGATTTGACCGGCGGATTTTTTAGCAGTGGTTCAGTCTGGCTTGGGCGGGCAGGCGATTTGGAAGGGGATGGAGACCGGCAGGGTATATGATAGTCTTTCTGGCACGCTTTCGCTCTGCAAAAACGCAGCGGTACTAACGCACCAAAGTACGGTGCGTAAGGACCGGCGTCTTTACCAAGGCCTGAAAGACTATCATATACCCTGCCGGTCTCCATCCCCTTCCAAATCGCCTGCCCGCCCAAGCCAGACTGAATCGTTACATTTTTTATTAGTATTAGCATAATGTATTTTGTCTATAAAGTCCATGAAAATATTTGCCTGATTCTTGCAACAATAGCTATATACTGATAAAATACTGACCGCTACGCTAAGTAGCACAATGTAACCCCCTTTTTCTTGTCTTAATTTTGTTAAATTGCTATGATGTGCCCACAAATCAAATAAAAGGAGGACTTAAAGTTTGAGTTTAGGAGAAAAAATCAAAGACTATCGAAAAAAGCAGGTCTTTCACAAGAACAGCTTGCGGAAAACGACAAGGGCATTCCTGATATTTCAAACCTGATTGCCATCAGCGATGAATTTGGTTTGAGCCTTGATGAACTTATTAAGGAAGACAATGTGGTAAAAAAGAAATTAATTGGTGACAGCGCCTCTAAAAAGTGGCATATACTGGTAATTGTTTATCTGGTGGCAATTGTCTTCTATATTGCTTACTTTGCAATTACCCAGAAAATTTTGATGATTGGATTTTTAATTGCAACATTTTTTATGCTGTTTTATGAATTAAGGATTTTTATTAAAGAAAAAATAGACAAACAGAAATAATTATTGTTCCCTCCAGACCCTTTTGGGTTTGGAGGGATTTTTTACGGAGTATCTAAAGCCTCCCGATACTCCTTTGTCAAAAGAAACGGCAGATACACTATTAAATAAACACAAATGCTAATAAAGGTAGAGTGCCAGTCCCAGATAACACCGGACGGGGAGGGCAGCAAGCTGTGTCAAAATACTTTGCAGACCGGTTTCGGGACTATAATAAAACAAGTTTATGGGCAAATGCCATATTCCTCACCGAAAAAAGCGGTAAAACTGAACAGCAGATTAATGCCCATTACTGCAACATAAATAAAAGCATCCCGATTTATTTCATATCCTTCTATCGCTTTCCCGCAAAGTAATCAGCTTCTTTTTTAAAAGATTTTCAATAGCCTCATACATTGTTCCTGCCGCCAGCCTCACCTGTCCGTCGCTTAATTCCTCCACCTTTTGCATAATGGCATATCCGTGGGCAGGCTCTGTCAAAGCCAGAAGCACATAATAAACCGTTTCTGTCAATGGTAGATTTTTATTTCTGTTCAAGAAATCACCTTCGGTATATTTTAATATATTATTATACAGTTCTAATATACAGTCTGGCTGTATATGTCAATAATTCTTTTTAATTTTTGGAACCAATCTGTCATGTAAAATGTCTTATATATGAGTATACTCATCATGGTAAGGAAAGGAGGAACCCATGAAGGGCAATGAACAATGCTTGAACAGTTATTTTATAGAAACTGTCAGCAACAATAAAACAGCCATGTTCCGTCTTGCCTATTCCATCGTTTTAAACGTGGAGGATGCAGAGGATGTTGTGGGTGAAACTATACTAAAGGCTTTCAGCCACCTGGAAAAATTAAGGAACCATAAAAAAATGAAGGCTTGGATATTTCAGATTCTGGTAAATGAGTCCAAATCTTATTTAAAAAAAAGAAGCCGGATTGAGCTGGTAGAGGATTCTTCCTTATTTATACAAAATGAAGGAAAAAAGGATACTGCCTCTGACTTATTGGAATTGGTATGCCAGCTGGACGATTCCTTTAGAGAGGTGCTTATTCTTTACTATTTTGAAGAATTTTCCGTTAAGGAAATTGCAAAGATTCTTGCAATACGGGAGGGAACTGTAAAATCAAGGCTTTCCAGAGCAAGGGAAGAATTAAAGCAGCTTATGGAAGGCAACCATTGGAAAGGGTGAAAAGTATGAATAAATTTGATAAAGAAATACGAAGGCTTGCAAAACAAAGCAAATGTCCTACAAGTAAAAATTATGAAATAAAAATGAATGATTTATTAGAAGACCTTGGAAAAGAAGCTTTTAGCCATACCACAAAAAAAGTTTCCAGCCGGCCATTTTTTAAGTTTGGCATTGCTGCCTGCGCACTGACTGTCATATGCCTTGTTTCCGTTCCGGTAACAGCGCAGATTATCGACTATGTGAAGCAAAGAATGCTTTCCATGAGTGACAAGGAATTTGAGGAAATCGCAAACTCAAACGATGAACATAATTTTACAAGAGAACATGATACCGAAGCAATCACCTATTCCAGGGAAATGACCCGGCAGGAAGAAAAACGTTATTCCGAGCTGCGGGATAAATACGAAAACGAAGGCGTTTTTCCGGAAGGGAAGCTGCAGATAGTGGATAAGCTGGAGGATTCCGAAAATATCGATTCTCTTGTCTATGAGACCTACAACAGAAAACTCTTTTTACCGGAAAAAGAGCTGTCAGACGAAGAATTGCTGGAAATCATTGATTATAATTATAAATCCGATTATGTGGTGCAAAATTCCGATGAAGCAAAGGCTCTCAAGGAAGCCTGGCAGAAATACCTGTCAGACCCTTATCCAAATGCAACGGACTTATCCGAGGAAGAGGCTGCTGCAAAAGCTGCTTTCTATTTGGAAACCATGTACGGCCTGGATTTTACCGCAATGGATAAAACTATCGAATTTGTAGCAAGTGAACAACCTGTCAGTGACAATTATGCCGACTGGGAAGTGACATTTAAAGGAGCTGATGATTTTAATTACCTTATAAAACTGTCACAAAATACCGGACAGGTTTCATTAGTACAAGTATTTAAGGGAGAAACCTTTTGTGGTAAGCCCGGAGAAGACGCCGAAATAAATGAAGCACTTTACACCTCTGTATATGAACAGACAAAAGAGCGCCTCCAAAATATGTATCCTTCTTCAGGAATTACAAAAGGTCTGGTAGCATATGAAAAAACAGAAGACAATAAAGCTGCAGATGGCTTATTGGATATTAAATTTTTTACAGAAGACGGTTACTGCTTCTACTTCCAATATATTTTGGAAGATGGTCTTTACGATTACCTCATGACGTTCCAACATGAATACGATTCCTATTTAGATTCTTCTAGGAATGATTATTTAGTTATACTTATGGATGAATAGTCCTTTTATCAAATATATATAACAACTATTATTTGGAGCCGGAGAAAGCCTGCATGGCAGGTTTTTCTCCGGCTAAAATATTATATACAAATTTCTTCTTGTTTTCCTCTGTTGCTCTTTAATATCCCTTTTTCCCAATTTTTTTAATATTTAACAATTTGTAAATCAATAATCAGCTTTTTCTATATACACGGAGTATAACACCAAAGTAAACTCTCACAGTTCAGAAAGCAGCTCCCCGCAAAAGCTGCTGCCTGGACTGTTACTAAGCTATTGCACTAAAACAAAATTTAATAAAAAAGACGAAAAAAAAGAAAAATTGATAATAACAAAAAACATCTTGACACAACACATTTCCCGCATTATAATTCAAGTTATATAACTCGCGTTATAATACGGGAGGGGGAGTAAAAATGCCAAAAGCTAAAATAACAAAAGACATGATAATAGACGCAGCATTTGAAGTCACAAGAACCATTGGGGCAGAAAATGTCAATGCCCGGACTGTTTCTGAAAAATTAGGCTGCTCCACGCAGCCCGTCATGTACCATTTTGCAACAATTGAAGATATGAAAAAAGCAGTATATGCCAAATTAGACCGGTTCCATGCCGAATATTTAATGAATATCAAAGAACCTCAGAAGGGAATGCTGCTTGGAATGGGGCTGAATTATATTCGCTTTGCAATCGAAGAGCTCCATTTGTTTCGTTTTCTTTTTCAATCAGGCTTTGCAGCAGAAAACAACCTGCTTGAAATGGTAGATTCTAAAGAACTGGAGCCTGTTATTTTAGCAATGCAGGAAGCAATGGGATTGGATATAAAGCAGACGAAAGAAGTATTTTTAACCATTGCTATGTTTGCCCACGGTTACGCAAGTATCTTTGCCAACAATTCTTTAGAATTTGACGAAGAACTTGTAGCTGCCCATTTGGAACGGGCATTTCGGGGAGCCCTGCTGGCAGTACAGGAAGAACAAAAGGAGAAAGAAAAAATTGTATGAAAAAAATGAATTAGCCTTTGCAATCCTTTGGATTGTGATTTATAGCATTATCCAATCCCTGGCAAATCCCTTAAACCAAATAATCGGAATTGAATGCTCCGCTAGTCTGATTTTTAGTATTTTACTCGTTCTGATTTTATTATTTTGGATTAAGAAAAATAATCTGTTTAAGCAATATGGGCTTTGTAAAACGTCTGTGCCTGCTTCCAGATTTCTTTATTATATTCCATTGCTTTTATTAGCTTCTCACAATCTCTGGAATGGAATTACCGTTAACTTTCCTTTCATAGATACAGTCTGCTACATATGTTATATGCTTTGTGTGGGATTTTTGGAAGAAGTGATTTTCCGGGGTTTTCTTTTTAAAGCTATTGCAAAGAATAACATAAAAACTGCCATTTTTATTTCAAGCGTTATTTTTGGCTTAGCACATTTACTGAATCTGCTAAATAGCAGCGGCATGGAACTTATTGCAAATCTTTGTCAGGTAGTTGGGGCAATTGCCGCCGGATTTTTGTTTGTAACTATATTTTACCGAAGCGGAAGCCTGCTTCCCTGTATTATCACTCATTCCCTCCTTAATGCGGTCAGTGTTTTTGCAAACGAGACAGGTTTGACAGGAGGAAGACGAATTATTTTCAGCGCTTCCCGGCTTGTGATTGTTATTATTTATACTTTGATTCTTATGAACACATTGCCGCAAACGCCATATACAGCTTTAAAGAACAAAGAAAATAATTGATATAGTACCTCTCTTTTTTGTGCAGATATTGAGAGGAAAATTTCAGGGAACATTATATAATGGGAAAGGTAACGTTACATTGAAATCAGGAGGTACTATATGGAATGGATTGAGCGATTAAACCAAAGCACAAATTACATTGAGGAGCATCTGACGGACGAAATCAGCTATGAACAGCTTGGGCGGATTGCCTGCTGCTCTGCCTATCATTTTCAAAGAATGTTTACTTATATGGCAGGCATGACCTTATCAGAATATATCCGGAGAAGAAAGATGTCCTTAGCAGCAGTAGATTTACAGGGAGGAGACGCCAAAGTAATTGATATTGCAGAAAAATACGGTTATCATTCCCCAACTGCATTTAACAGAGCATTTCAGAGCGTTCATGGCATTGCCCCTTCCTCTGTAAAGAATGAAGGCATATCCGTAAAATCTTTTCCCCCCATTACATTTAAAATTACTGTAAAAGGAGCCGTTGAAATGAATTATAGAATTGAAACAAAAGAAGCTTTCCGTATTGTCGGCATATCTGCACCGTTACAGGGAGATATTGAAAAAAACTTTATGATTGTACCCAAAATGTGGCAGGATGCTGCTGCCAACGGAACCATCCAGACCCTGGCGGGAATGATGGACACGCCCTTAACGGGGCTTTTAGGTGTAAGCGCCTGCAACAATGAAGAAGAATGGAAATATTTTATTGCTGTTGCAAGCACAAAAGAAAAAGGGCGGTTTGAAGAATACACCATACCCGCATCCACCTGGGCTGTGTTTCCCGGTACCGGTACAAATCAGTCCATACAGGAATTAGAGCAACGTATTGTAACGGAATGGCTTCCCACTTCCGGATACGAATATGCCAATGCTCCCGATATTGAAGTTTATCTGAACCCGGACCCGCAAAATGCACAATATGAGGTATGGATACCGGTAACAAAAAAGCAGGCATAACAAAAGGACTATGTGAAGATTTCGGGGGTGGAAGATTGAAAATAATTGTGCATGATTTAGATGCAAAATACAATGCAGCACTTAAAGAAAAATGCGATGACCTTATTCACGCAGACGGGAAATATGCCCCCTGCCGGGGATGCTTTGGCTGTTGGACAAAGCATCCGGCAGAATGCTTCATGAAGGACAGCCTCCATCAGGCATGCCGCATAATCGGGCGGGCGGATGAGCTGATTATTATTACAGAAAATCTCTATGGCAGCTACAGCCCTAATATTAAAAATATTCTTGACAGAAGCATTGGCAGCTCCACTCCCCTTAGTACCTATCGGGGAAGGCAAATGCACCATACCCTGCGTTATGGAAAGCATAAATTGCTTAAAGTAATTGTCTATGGCAGCATTACCCAACCGGAAAAAGCCACCTTTACATACATGGCGGAAAGAAACGCCTTAAATGACGGTTTTGAGGATTCCCGGGTTATTTTTCTAAATGACCTTTCCAAACTGGAGGATGTAATATGAAGACAGTCTTTATAAACTGCAGTCCCAAAAAAAGATTTTGCGCCTCTGCTTATTTTCTCAGCCTGCAGCGTCTGTTCGTCAAAGGCACGAAAGTAACGGAAAAGCTGAGAAACCAAAAAGACCACCAGCGAATCCTGCATGAATTGTCAGATGCAGATACGGTTGTGTTCTGTCTGCCTTTATATGTAGACGGCATACCATCCCATGTATTGCCCTTTTTAAAGGAAATGGAGCTTTTCTGCAGGGAAAACCAAATTCATTTAAGCCTCTACAGCATTTCCAATAATGGCTTTATCGAGGGCTGTCAAAGCGAACCTTTATTGCAGGTATTTCTAAACTTTCTTCCCACGGGATCATTGGAAAATTTTGCGGTTCAGACGCTTATTCTTCTGTTTTTTAACCTTGGCGTGCTCTTTTACATATTGCAGATGGGCTGTGCCGTTAATAAAGGGCGGAATTTTTAAGGGGTGGCTTGCAAAAAAGTTAAAGACCCCGCCTCAAGCAACGGGGCATCAAACTTGAAACGCCCCAAGGAGCGGGGTATTTGACTCTCGCGGCAGTCGCCAAATGCCACAAATTATACCTATCAAAGACTTAAAGAACACTTCGGAAATTTCCGATATGTGTCACAAATCAAATGAGCCCATTTATATTACTAAAAACGGATATGGTGATATGGTTATTATGAGTATGGAAATTTATGAAAATGCCATGCGCCAACTTACAATGTATAAAGATATTGAGCTATCGGAAATCCAAATAGAAAACGGGCAGGTAAAAGATGCCAAAGCAGCCTTAGCAGGGATGAGGGATAAATATGGCATATAAACTGATTATTACCGAACATGCCAGCAGATAAAATAAAAAAACTATAGCAAAAATCCCCAATTTGTGTTATAGTAGCCCTGTTACAAGTCAAAGACCCCGCCCTTTGGGGCATTTGACCCTCGCGGCAGTTGCCAAATGCTTGCACGCAATCACTTGGCTCGTTGCTCGCGGGAATAAACCCGCATAATAAGAAAGGAAGGCGATTATCATGTTAAAAAGCTATCTTGTGAAAAACCCAATTGAAAATAAAAGAAACAATGCAATGAGAGGCACCATTACCCTTCCTTTATTCCTGCAAACAGCCCGTTAAGCAGCATATTCCTATGCAGCTCCCGGCTGCATATATGGATTTTGCCTGCCTGTAAAAGCCGGGCGGCCACGGTCTGTTTATTTTTTATAAAGTGTACAGCAGATAAAGAACGATAATGAAGACACCTCTTATTTGAGGTGTCTTTTTGTGCCCTTTTTTAGAAAGACGAGGACTTATTATTTATGAAAGAAATCAAAGGAAATTATACAACAGCAAAAATATTTACGGAGGATATAGAGGATTATGCCCTGTCACAGATTAAGATGATTTGTGACGACAAGGCATCTGAAAACAGCTCCATCCGAATCATGCCTGACGTGCATCCGGGAGCAGTCGGCCCCATTGGGCTGACCATGACCATTCATGACCGGATAATCCCTCATCTTTTGGGAATTGACGTGGGCTGCGGCATCAGCTGCGTTGTTCTGAAAGACAAACGGCTGGAATTTGGAAAGCTGGATAAATTCATAAAAGAAAAAATTCCTTCCGGCTTTGCCATCCGGAAAACACCCCATTATCTGGCAGAGGATTTTCCATTAGAACTGCTGCTTTGCTATGAACATATCCATGTAAATAAGGCGCTGCACAGCCTTGGTACTTTAGGCGGCGGAAATCACTTTATTGAAATGGACAAAGCAGAGGACGGCACCCTTTATCTTACCGTCCATACCGGAAGCAGACATCTTGGAAAGGAAGTAACGGAGCACTATGTAAAAAAGGCGGCAGCATTATTAAAAGCCCGGGCAGTGGAGGTTCCTTATCCCATGACCTTTCTGGAAGGAGAGCTGATGGAACAATATATACATGACATTCATATTCTGCAGGAGTATGCCGCCCTGAACCGGGAAATTATTTTACGGGAAATCATAAAGGGAATGAAGCTGAAAGCAACAGAAGAATTTTCCTCCGTCCACAATTATCTGGAGGAGGAAAACGGACAGAGACTGTTGCGAAAAGGCGCTATTTCCGCCAAAAAGGGAGAAAGGCTCCTGATTCCGGTAAACATGCGGGACGGGATTTTGCTTGGCATGGGAAAAGGCAATGAAGAATGGAATTTTTCCGCACCTCACGGCTCAGGCAGAAGCCTCCGGCGGGATGAAGTAAAAAACCGGTATACGGTCTCCGCCTTTCGGAAGGAAATGGAAGGCATCTATTGCAGCTGTATCGGTCCTGATACTTTAGATGAGGCTCCTTTTGCCTATCGGAGCATGAATACGATTTTAGAACAAATAAAGGATACTGTAGAAGTTACCGGGCTTTTAAAGCCGATATATAATTTTAAAGCAGGAAGCAAAAAGTAAGCAGGAGGTAAACTATGATTATACAACTAAGCGCCGGACAGGGGCCATTGGAATGCCAGTTAGCAGTAGCTAAGCTTTTTGTGGCTTTGCAGGAGGAATTTCCTGATATAGAATTACTGTCTGCTAAAAGAGGCGACGGGCAGAATTGTTTTGATTCCATACAGATTCAATCAAAATCAGATTTATCCATGCTGGAGGGCAGTGTACAATGGATTTGCCAGAGCCCTTTCCGCCCCGGCCACAAAAGAAAAAACTGGTTCGTGGATGTCAGCATTATTCCGGCAAAAGAAAAAATATCCGATAAACAGGATTTTCGCATAGAAAAATTTCACAGCGGCGGCAAGGGCGGGCAGCATGTGAATAAGGTGGAAACAGGAATACGGATTACCCATATTCCTACAGGAATTTCCGTTACCTCTACTGAAGAAAGAAGTCAGTACATGAACAAACAAAAAGCTTTTAAAAAAATGCGGGAGCTTCTTATGGATAAAGAAAAAAAGGCACAGAAAAAACAGACAAATCTTGCATGGCAGGAGCACAATAAAATTATCCGGGGAAATCCTGTCCGGGTTTACGAGGGAATGCAGTTTCAGCTGAAGAAAAAATAATGGAAATAAGTTTCCAATCCTGTCTGTTTTTCATAAAGAATCCGACAAATCAGCCGATAAACATTATAACAGGAACTGCAAAAGGACTTGCAGAAAAAAGATTTTAAGGAGGAAATCGAATATGGCAACTATCAATAATTCCCTGTATACACAAGCTTATGAAAATACTTACGGCTATGAAAAAAGCAGAGAAAAGAAAAACGTAACAAGCAGTGAAGCTTCCCAGAAGACATCTGCTGCCGGTGAGGCAGAGGGAGCTTACGGAAAAGACAAAGTAGAAGTAAAGGGCGCCGGCACTTACGGAAATCCTAAACTGAGCCAGACAGCGCTGGATTACTACAACACCCTGAAAAAGAAATACGGACATCTTAATTTCGTACTGGTAGCTTCCGATAAAAAGCAGGAAGCCGAAATGATGAAGGGAAGCTTTGCAAATCCAAACGGTCTTACCGTCTTAATTGATACAGATAAGATTGAACGGATGGCAACCGACGAAACATACCGGAAAAAATACGAGGCAATTTTAAGCAATGCCGCATCCGGTCTTTCACAAATGAAGACCCAGCTTGGCAGCATGGCAAACAACGTTAAGGCTTACGGAATGACCGTAAACGACAACGGAATGGGCTCCTTCTTTGCAGTGATTGATAAATCCCTGGCGACCCAAAAGGAACGGATTGAAAAGAAGGCTCAGGAAAAGGTTCAGGAAAAGAAAAAAGCAGATAAAAAAGCGGAAAAGAAAAAGGCAGAGGAACGGTTAGAAGAAAAGAGGAAAACCGCTTCGGAAACAGACGGAGAAACCGTTACCATCACTGCCAATTCCGTAGATGAACTGCTTCGGAAAATCGATCAGTATTACCAGCAGAATATGTTCAATCATCTCCGGACCGAAGAAGAAAGGGCTGTGGGCAGCCAATTAGATTTTTCTATTTAGCATATTGGGAAGATTCGTTTTAAAAACATCCGCTTTAGCATTTGGCTTTGGCGGATGTTTTATGTTACATAGAAATCTTTTTTCTAATATCCCGATGATTTTTTCAGGCATTCAATAACCTTCAGCCATTCATAATCTTTTTCCGTAAACATACGGATTCCGCCGTTAGAACGTTCTACGAAAGGAAGAAGCCCTTCTTTATCATAATAACGGAGCGTAGACGCCGGAACACCTAAAATTTTCGCCATTTCACCAACTGTATAAAGCATATGAAACCTCCCTGAAAAAATCCGCAAAAAAAATTGTTGTTTGAACTGTTGCTGAATTGCTGTATCTTATCTAATATTTTGTAAAATTAAAATTTTAAAAATAGTTCTTGATTTAAAGTTAACTTTAAGTTGTATTATTAACTTGAACATATTATAGGAAATATGGATAGGAAAGTCAATAAAAGTATTCCAGATGGATGATGACTTAAGTCACGATTTCATTTCCGGTTGTTTTCATTGACCGAATTTTCTATCCGGCACATCAACCATAAATATATTGAAACAGGAGGATTTTCAATGAGTAAATCATTAGTTGCGTATTTCAGCGCAAGCGGAGTAACAAAAAAAGTAGCGGAAAAACTGGCACAGGAAATCGGAGCCGATTTGTTTGAAATCAAGCCGGAAGCTCCTTACACAAATGCAGACCTTGACTGGCAGAACAAGAAAAGCAGAAGTTCTGTTGAAATGAATGACAGAAGCTGCCGTCCGGCAATCAGCTCCCAGGTGGCAGATATGGCACAATACCAGACGGTGTTTATCGGATTTCCCATATGGTGGTACAGAGAGCCCTCCATCATTGACACCTTTATGGAAGCATACGACTTCAGCGGTAAAACAGTAATTCCTTTTGCAACCTCCGGCGGCAGCGGAATGGGCAGTTCCGGAGAAAATATGCAGGCGCTGGCAGCAGGTGCAAAGGTAATGGGCGGAAAACGGTTTATGACAAACGCATCCGGCAAAGAGCTTGCTGACTGGGCAGCACAATGGCTGTAAGCAGGGAGGACTTTGTACCGGGATCACGCAGAATATAGTTGACTTGCTTAGCGGAGGTAATCGGCGTGTCGGAGGCACAGATGGTAACAGTTCAGCTGGCAGTTCTCCCAAATCCCTATTCCGATTCCTGTAGGAAAACTGCCGGCTGAACTGTTACCGCAGATGTGTATTCCTCTGGAAATTCTGATTGACATATTTTCGTGCCTGTCGTAATATAATAATAGAGACGGGCAACTTGAGTGTCAGTCAAAGCATTGACATAAGGTGTTGTGCCAGAAGGCAGTGCCTTACGAGCTTTGAATGGGTTTGACGTTTACCGCATTCTGGCTAGGCTGCTATGCAGTTGAAAGAAAACGTCAGGAAAAGCTCTGCGAAAGCAGGGCTTTTCCTATTTCAAAAGTAAAAGAGGTAAGTCTGATGCGTAATGTGTATGACTGCGTGGAGGCTTTTGGAACACTGCTGGATAAAGAATACCATTTAGTGTTGGGAAGAAAAAATAAATCTGTTTCAATACAGATAAATTTTGATAAAAAAGAATGCTTCCATTTAATGGGACTTCAATATCTGACTGACAGACCGGAATTAGTCCATGACAGAGGAAAAATATTTGATGCAATAAAGGAACGCCGGATAACGGCAGAACAAATCCAGTCGTCCGATCTGTATTACAGGATTGCAGACAGGGTAAATATGTTCCCGCTTCTGGAAAGCATGATTGACAGCAATGATACGATCTTTAAGTACAACAGGAAACTCAATGCTTATTCGGTTATTAAAGCGGATTATATTATGAAAAACAATGCAGAAGGAAGAAATATTTTTTTGTTCCTGACAGGGAACGGAGAGGAAAGAAGATATTTCTGCCGTTCGTTTTTCCCGCAGGATAAAATGGATTATACAAAGAATCAGGCATCATGGACTTTGCTATATAAGAAGAAAGTAATTCTTTCAACGGGAGAAGAAAAAATACTGTATGACGGATTAAATAAAAGTAAATGACAAGCCAATGGTGATCCACACAAATGAAAAGCCTAAAGTCCATGTAAAAGGAGTGCCTTATTGCTTAATGCACCAGAAATAAAAATAAGCACAAGCATAAAAAGGAACTGCCGTATTAATCAGTGCGTAGCTCCTTTTTTCGCTCTTCTTACTTATCTCAAAAGGAGACTGGCTGAACCGGTTTCCTCCAATTTATTCCAATTTCATCTTTGTAACTTTACCATACCTTTCAAGATACTCTTTACCCTCCAGGGCATCTTTATCCTCAAATTTTATATATACCAGGCATACGTTTCCCTTTACATTCCTGCTCCTGCAAAACTCACTATCCGGATTTAACAAATAAACCGCCTTTTTATTGGCCCTGAAATCCATTACCTGACAGGAGACCTTTTCTGTAAGCATAGTTCCAATTGGAAAATAGCTTCTTTTCAGCCTGCCCACCACTGGAAATTTGTATTCCCTGCCATCTGCGCTGTTATAAAGAATTTCACTGCCCGGCTTATCTTTATTTCCCTTCACGATTACCAGCTCATTTTTTTTATCTTCAAATAACCTTCCTTTTTTTACTTGAAAAAAATCCATATCCATGAAGGAATCTCCTATGCTCTTATCATATGTATATATAATGTACTCATTTTTCTTTCCGCCCACATATACCTGATTAAAACAAATAACCCGGCATTCAAATTTCTCTTCCAATTCCCTGATAACATTATAAAACACCTCATATGCCGCCTTATCCATTTCTTCCGGTTCATCCCGATAACCCTTTAAAGTTCCTGCAATAATTTGTTCCTGCGCCATATTATAAAAAAGCTTTTTATCCGGAATGAACAATTCATATTGACTGACAGCTTGATAATCGGATATAATTGCCTGTTTTAATAACATTTCTTTTATATAAACCACAAGAAAGAAAAGTAAAATAATAAGCAGCAGCAAACCCGTCTTTTTTAATCTGTCCCGCTGTTTTTTATTCAAATTTTGAATAAAATACATTGATAATACCCCCCAAAGACCAAAATATAACAGCATATCCGATTTGTATAAAAGCCTGATACAACATTTTCTTATAGTCTCCGTCAAGAGGCACCATTACAGAAAAATATATATTACCCGACAATAAGGAACCAATTAACAGACATAACATAATTGTGACAGCAACTGTAGAGGAGCTGCTGCAATATAATATAAAATATAAAATTCCCAAAACCAGTACATTTTCAATAATTACAAAAAAAATATATTCCTTTACGGACTGTTCCCAAATACCTGAAATATTTAAGGATAAATGCAAAAGGACACAGGAAATAACAGTGAACATAAAGCTTTCCGGTAAATACATCCTCTTATTTATATAGAATATCTCCCGTCCTTCTTCTTCTATCAAATCCTGCATAAATAAAATATATGAAATGCCGTTTAGCATAACATAAAATACCTGATAAACGATTCTTACCAGCAGTTCTGTATAATTCCATAAAGAATTGCTGGTTTTTAAAGAAAACATCAATAAGGGAATTATAAACAGATACAGAACTCCTATTATAATAAAAAATGTTATTTTATTTTTCATTAGAAAAAAGAACAGGTCAATATTTTTTCTCATTTTTCCATTCAATCCTTCTGGCTAACGCATTCATAATAAATATCTTCTAATACAGTCTGTGTTTTTCCCTCTTTATCCACAGCATTTTTTTGACCCCTTACAATATTGCTTATAGTATCTTCCATAATTTTTTCTCCCTTTTTCATTATGATAACCTTGTCACATAATGCTTCCATATCTTCTATAATATGGGTGGATATAATAACAATCCGGTCTTTTCCAAGCTGTGAAATAATCTTTTTAAAGCGCATTCTCTCTTCCGGGTCTAACCCGGTAGTAGGTTCATCAAATATCAATATTTCCGGTTGTCCTAACAGTGCCTGGGCAATTCCTAACCGTCTGATCATACCGCCGGAAAGGTTTTTTACCTTTGTTTTCATACGTTCTTCTAAATTTACCAGCTTTAAACAGCTTTCAATTTCTTTATCCCTTATATTTTTGTCTATTTCCTTCATTTCTGCAAAGTAAAGCATAAAATCCCGGACGCTCATATTTTTAAAAATCCCGAACTTTTGCGGCAAATATCCGATGGCTCCTACTCCCGGTGAACAAAATTCTCCCTGATTGTCGACAAATCCGATAGCCCCCTTTTGTATATCATATATTCCCACTATGCAGCGCAATAAAGTAGTCTTGCCGGCTCCGTTCGGTCCTAAAATACCATATATTCCTTTTTCAAACCGAATGGTCAGATTATTTAACACCTTGTTTTTTCCAAAACTTTTTTCCACATTTTTTACAATAATTTTCATATTTTAAGACCTGATTCCTTATTTTTAAATTATTCTGACTTTGCATATACTGTTCTTTGTACCAATTTACCAGATATTCCTCTTTAAACATATAACACATAACTAAATCGTCAAAATATGCTTCTCTGTCCGCTGCATTTATTCCGGGAAGCCATATAAAAACTTTATCTGTCAGGGATTCCTTTAAGCCCCCTTTAAAATCCTGAAATTTCCCTGCCGTTTCTTTAATATCTTTTAATACTGTTTCTTCGTTATAGATGGAAGGAAATAAAAAGCGGTATCCCTTATAGTAAATTTCTTTTACAAAGCCCCCTAAAAATACTACTTCCTTTGCACATCCCGTAAAGCTTCCCGAATCATTCCGGGGCAAATTACTATATACCTTCTGCGGTGAATTTACCTGAACAGAAAATGGCACAGCCTCCGGCAGCTCTATTTTACAAAAGCACCTGTTTTTTTCATCATATACCTTGTGAAAACCCGCTACCGGATAATAAGGCACTCCCGGCGGCAAATAAACACCTGTATATTCTGCATAAAAAGGACGTCCGTTTCCTTTATATTCAAAAGTAATGCTTTCCGTATCATCTGCTGCATCGATGGATAAATAATCTCCGCTTCTTTTATATGCCAGATTATTTCCTGACTGGTCATAAATTCCGTTAATAAGAAAATCATGATAAAGAGTAAATATATATTCTATTTCTTCCTTATTTTTTTCTATATCTATTGTTACAAAAGCTTTTAACTGGTTAGAAATATCTAACTCCATATCATAACCTTTTACACAAAATCCCCTTTCTTTTTTTTCAGATGCCGGCAATCCCAAATAGTGTATCTGACTATATAGTATGGAACCCTTTTTTCCCAGACCGGTTAAATTCGTATGAGGAATCAAAAATATACAAAAGCAAATAATTGCAGCAAAGCTCCATAATGCAGAACATATAACCTTTTTTATACTTTTATTAAGATGAAATTCAATCATGATAAGGTTCAAGGCAATCCAAAATAATATAAGGGCTATTCTTTGTATCTGAACCGGATATCCCACATATCCATTTACTATAAAGTTGGAATTTTCAGGAAATATTTCTATGAAGGAAGTATCAAAGCCAATCCAATAATTGATTTCATTTTTTATAGGTGAAATAATACAAATTATAGCTGTCAACACAATAATTCTTAAAAAATCAGAATATAACAGAGACAGGTTTTTTCCTGTAACAATTGCTAAAACGCCGCATATGCCAATGTTGACAGTTATATTTAACATTATATGAATCAAAAGGGAAGGGACAATCTTAAAACAACACAAGTACCAAAGCAGACAAAATCCCATTACAAAAAATGTAAAAATTGTATGGAGCATAAATATACAAAGTATTTGACCTTTTTCACTTTTTTTGTAGGATATTCCATCTAAGGCTTCCTGCATATGATATTTACATGAAGAATGAAAAAACTGAACGGATGTTAAGAGCAAAATAATAAAATAATAAATACTATAGTTCACAATCGGGTAAAGAATATTAATGGTATAATAACTATCTTCTTCTTTTATGTATAAGCACGTCCGGCTTATTTCAAAAAGCAAAAATCCACATACTAATATAAGCAAATATACGGCTTTATGTAAAAAAAATTGTTTTAAGTAATTTTTCATTGTCCCTCCCTGAATCTTTTTATCTGGCTGTAATGCTGCCGTAACCTAAACCGATTCCAGCCAGTTTTAATTTCCAAAGAGCAGCGCCTGTAAGGCTGGTATTGGAAGACATTTGTTCACCATTGGAAACATAAAAAACACTGACATCCTGATATTTTCCAGCCCTGCGTTCCTGTGGACTTACAGAAATTCTTCCCTTTGTACATGCTGCTGTAAAGTATGCCTGCCCCATAGTTCCTCCGGATACATTAGAATAAGCCGTTTCGGTCAGAGAACTTTTTGTTACATATTCTGTACCGGTACTTCCAGCCATTACTACGATACCTGAACCTAAAATCATCATGATACTTAAAATAAATGTTACTATTGCTTTTTTACTTTTATTCATAGTTCCTCCTTTTCTTTGCCTTTCCGTTCATTTTTCATTTGTTTAAATAGCTTATTGTTTATTTAGTATGTACTACAAGTATGCTTATTATAAATTTATCACTTTGATTTCGTTATGTCAATATCTTAGTTTTTTAAAATATAAACTTGAAAACAAATTATATGACTGCTACTTTTTTTATATATAATAATGTAGAATTATAGACAGATTATCTAAAACTTTAAAAATATGTTAAAAAAATATTTGCAAAAAAAGAAAACACCAGATTCAAAAAAATCTGATGTTTTCATCCTTTTCCTATAATCGAAGCGACGTGATTCGAACACGCGACCTCTGCGTCCCGAACGCAGCGCTCTACCAAACTGAGCCACGCTTCGATAACATATGCTATCACCAACAGATACTATTGTAACAAAAAAAAATGATTTTGGCTATCCCTTTTTTTTATTTTTTTATTATAAATACTAATAATTACTAATTCAGCCCTCAGCATTCCTGCACAGGAATAAGAACCGGCAGCAGAAATGCCAAGAACTGAATTATATATCCTAAACCTCACTACACCGTCAGCAAATACACAAGCACCATAAGCAGCCCCGCACAGAACATCATAAGTCCAAAAGACAGGCTTCTTGTAATAATCTTATTATTCTCCCGAATCATCGTATAAAACATAGCCATCCTGTGCTCATAATTTTTCTCCTCCCTTGGATGGTTCTTCCAGATGGTCCGGTTAAAATACACAAGGGCATTATCCAGAAAACCGCCCACCCTATGGGTAAATTCATTTCCCTCCGTCAATTCATGGGGAAGCGGTTTGTCCCTGTATATGGTCTTCCTTAAAAATACTATGAAATAATCCAAAACCCCTTCCAAAATACGGCAGATAAATTTACATGCCCCACAAACAGCATTAATCAGCGGACGGTACACCTTATTTTCCAAATCCATCCACCTTGGCAGAAAGCTTCCATAGCCCTTTTGTATTTTATACAAGCCCTTTACTGCAACAAAATAAATTACAATACCGATTCCGATGGAAATAAAACCACCCTTTAAATTTTCCATGGAAAAATAATGGGGAACTTCCTTCATTGGCTCCATTCCAAAAAATCCCATTCCATAATTTCCTATTTTATCCAGAGTATGTCCCGGAAGCATACCGAATAAGGGTAATAAGCATGCACTAACTGTCAGCGCTGCTGCCGATTTTTTATTCATGTAAGCTCCTGCTAACTTATCATACTTCTCCTGAACCCCATAGTCCTTATTTTTTTCCAAAAACAACAGAATATATACTTTTGCCATATAAGCCACGGTAATGCCGCCGCTTAATAAAAACAACCATTCCGCCCATACAAGGCCTGCCTCTACAAGACCTTCATGAAGAAGCGTCTTGCTGATATAACCGCTGAAAAGAGGAATGCCTCCTATACCCAGCGCACCCATCAGATAAATAAACTGAAGCAAAGGCTTTTTTCTTCCAAAACCCTGAATTTCATTTAAATCCAGCTTATGAAGATTCATAAACACAACCCCTGCCACAAGAAATAAAACCAGCTTAAACAAAGAATGATTTACCATATGGAGAATAGTGCCCTTTACCGCAAGGGCGCTTTCCTCTCCCAATATACAGACCGTTGCCAGTCCCGTCAGGATAAAGCCGATTTGGGAGACCGAAGAACAGGCAAGCACTTCTTTTAAATTATGGGAATTTAACGCCAAAATGCCTCCCAATACCATGGTGATAACAGCAAGGATTAAAAGCCCTTTTCCATAATCTTCATTATTCCTGAAAATACTCACGCTTACCCAGATGGCTCCGAAAATTCCGGTCTTCGTTAAAATACCGGAAAGCAAAGCGCTTGTAGGCGCCGGCGCCACCGGATGAGCCTTTGGCAGCCATATATGGAGGGGAAAAGCTCCTGCTTTTGCCAGAAAACCAAATAAAAGACAAAAACCTGCCCCATATAAAAAGCCCTGATTGCCAATGCCAATATCACTGACTCCTGCCGCCCGGTATAAAAATAATCCCATCAGCATTACCATACCGCCAATAACGGCAATGGCAAGATACGTCTCTCCTGCCCGGAGAGATTCCTTTTTTTCATCATATGCCACCCAAACATAAGAAGTAAGGGACATCATTTCAAAAAATATAAACAACGTAAACAAATCCGCCGATATAAATACGCCTACGGTAGCCAGAAAGGTTATGAAAAAGGAAATATAATACCTTTTTTGACTGGCATAATGCTTCATGTATTCCAAAGAAAATATGCCTGTTACCGCCCACATAAAAAGGGCAATGACAACATATATAGTCCGAAGGCCTCCAAAGGAAAAATGAAGCCCGTAGCCGCATACTTCTGGTATGGAAAATATATGGTCCGCTAAAATACAACTCATGCTCAAATCCCCTCCCTTACAGTTTTCCCGCCGCTATATCTGAAAAAACATTCAGCAAATCACCCGGTTGCAGGCCAAAACAGAACATGGCAATTACAAACAGGCATAAAGGCACCATCATAAGCCAATTGGGGTCTTCCACATCCTTTATGGAATCAAAGGAAAGCCCTGCCTTTGGAAAAAATGCCCGTATGATTATGGAAAACATATAGGTGGCAGTGAGCAATGCGGATATCAACAATGCTCCGATTCCAAAATAAGCCAGTACGTTTTCACTGTCCACCGCAGCAGATGCCAGATTGAACTTACTGATAAACCCACATAATCCCGGCACACCCATCAAAGCTAAAGCGGACACTGTAAAAATACCAAACACCTTAGGCATTTTTCTCCCCAGTCCTTCCAGTTCATACACATAGGTTTTTCCCGTTTTATAGATAACCGCCCCGGCGCAAAAGAAAGAGCATATCTTCATAATGCCGTGAAACACCATATGGCTCAAGGCTCCTACCAGTCCCAAAGGCGTCATAATCGTTACGCCAAATAAAATATAGCTTAAATTACTAATGGTGGAATAGGCAAGCCTTCTTTTTAAATGCCTTTCCTTTACCGCCATGCTGCAGCCATATACAATGGTAATGATAGCCGCTGTCATCACTACATTCTGCGCCCAGGTTCCCCTTAAAAACTCCGTGCCAAAGCAATAATAAGTAAGGCGCATAATGGCAAACGCCCCGGATTTTACTACTGCAACCGCATGAAGCAGGGCTGTAACAGGAGTGGGAGCCACGCCTGCTTTAGGAAGCCAGGAATTAAAGGGACAAAGAGCCGCCTTCACTCCAAACCCGAAAAAGGCAAATACATAAATCAGCAATAGCAGGTTCACTCTTGTTCCAATTCTGGAAAGATGCAAAGTTCCTCCCAATACAAAACCTTCCCCGGTTCCGTAAACAATCATGAATATGACGCCTACAAAAGCAAACGCCGCCCCGCCTAAAGAATAATACAAATACTTTCTTGCCGCCAGAACCGCTTCCCTTGTCAATGTGTGCAGCACTAAGGGAAACGTCACCAGAGTCAAAAGCTCATAAAAGAAATACATGGTAATCATATTGCCGCTTAAAGCAATACCCAAAGTCACACCATAAGTAACCGTATAAAAAAGAAAGAAAATCCTTTCGTGACTTTCATGCTTCATATACTCAAATGCATATAACGTGGCAAGAGGCCAAAGGGAAGAAACCAGCGCTGCAAATACGCTTCCAAGCCCGTCTAACTGAAAGCTGATAGTCAAATCCCCTGTAAAATGCATAAGAGTAAAAGAAGTTTCCGGCCTGTTCATCAAAAGACTAAAGACCAGCATGGAATTGATTATCACTACTGTTTCAACAAAAACAAGCCTGTGATTTCTTTTTTTAAAAGGAATCAGAGGGACCAGGGCGCCTCCCAGAATGGGAATCAATATTACAATAAACATCATAACTGCATTCATTCTAATCCCTCCCTTCTACACAAGCCGGTTAATAAGCTCTGAAAAATACTGAATGACCGGATTTGGAAACAGTCCAAGCAATACGGACAGCCCGGTAAGTACAATAACAGGCAGCAGCATATATTTATCCGGCTCACACTTTTTTACAGAATCTGCATTAAAATCCTCGCCGGGTAAAAATCCCTGAATGGAAATAGGAAGCAGATATCCCGCTGTCAGCAGCGCGCTGATTAGCAGCACCACAGGGCCTGCAATGGAAAATACTTTTATACCGCTGTCCAAAGCTCCCGTTGCCAGATACCATTTACTGATAAATCCTCCCGTGGGCGGAATGCCAATGAGCCCAAGGGAAGCAATGGTATAACACCACATAGTAACGGGCATTCTTTTACCGATTCCCCGAAGCTCATCCACCCTTGTACATCCTGTCTGAATGATAATGGCGCCTGCCACAAGGAACAGGGTACATTTAATCAGAGCATGGGCAAGCACATGCAACAAAGAACCTGTCATGCTTACAGGATTTAACAGAGCCAGTCCGAATACAATATAAGAAACCTGACTTACTGTAGAATAGGCAAGCCTTTTTTTCAGCACCTTTTCTCCAAAAGCAAGCATGGAACCCAAAAATACCGTGAGCAAAGAAAGGGTCAGCCATACTGTCTGCACCCATGTGCCCCGGATAAAATCAGCGCCTATGATAAAATATGCCACCCTTATCATGGCAAACACCCCGGACTTTACAATGATGGCGGAAAGCACTGCGCTGGCAGGCGCAGGCGCCGCCGGATGGGCAGTTGGCAGCCATCCGTGAACAGGAAACATGCCCGCCTTCACCCCAAAACCCAGCAGCATAATGAAAGCAATCAATAAAAGCAAGGGCTTGTTTTCCTGTGCCGCACTGCTTAAAGTACCGCCAAAGGTAAAGGACAATGTATTTCCATATTTTGTTATAAAATAAATTCCGAATAATGCCATATATGCGCCGAAAAAAGAATACAGCAAATATTTCATTGCCGCCATAACCGCCTCTTTCGACTGATTATGAATAACAAGGGGAAATGAACAGAGCGTCATTAATTCATAAAAAATATACATGGTAATCAGATTTCCGGAAAAAGTGATTCCAATCAATACTCCATACAACATTAAATAAAAGGCAAAATAACGCTTCTCATTTTTTTCGTGCTTCATATAGGAAAAGGCAAAAAAACCGCTGCAAATCCAAATAACTGTTATAATCAGGGCAAACAGCTTTCCCAGCTCATCCGCCTGCAGTATTACCGGCAGCTTCGGATGAAGAGTAAACAGCGTAACCAGCCCTCCCGAATAAAGAACCGCCCTTATCACCAGAATTCCATTTACAGCCAGCACAAGCCCCGTATAAACCAGATAGGATTTTCTTCTTTCCGGTTTAGGAAGAAACAATAATATGCCCATAACAATCGGGAACAGTATCGGTAATAGTAACGTATACATCTGAAAGCCTCCTAGCTGAACATTTTAAGTCCCATTTGAATCATACTTACAATAGGCGTTGAACACATTCCAAGAACAATATTTAAAATCACAAAACAAACCAGAGCCCCCACATAACGGAAACTCTTTTTTACCGGTATATTGTCATAAGGAGATTTCACGGGCGTATAAATCCGGATAACCGTTTTCATAAAATAAATAGCATTCAATATAGTGCTGATACCAAGACAAATCAACGTAGGCAGCATTTTATAAGGCGTATTCTGTATACAGGCGGTACTGAAAAGAAGCTTGCTAATAAAACCGGAAAATCCCGGAATGCCCACCATGGAAAGAGCTCCTACCGTAAAAGCAACTCCTGCAGGCTTATTCCGGTAAGCCGCCCCTGTTAAATCAATGAATTTCTTGCTTTGTCCGGAAGCATCCGTAAGCCCTACTGCCGCAATGAATAAAAGGCTTTTTGTTGCTGCATGAGATAATATATGATATACGCTTGCCGTCATTCCTTCCAATGTGCCGAGTCCGATTCCCATATATATATAGCCAATCTGCGCCACAGAAGAAAAAGCAATCATTCTTCTGATGTCATTTTCCGAAATAGCGCTTAAGGAGCCCATAATCATGCCGCAAAGACCAAACAGAAACAGAATATGGATAACCTTGCTGCTTAAAATTACTTCCCAACCAATGACCCGGTAACAGATTTTAATCAAAAGAAAAATATATCCTTTTGACACAAGGCTGGACAATATAGCAGCGCTGGATGCGGTAGAGTATCCGTAGGCATTGGGCAGCCAGGAATGAAAAGGGAACAGTGCGCTTTTAATGGCAAGTCCCACGCAGATAAAAGCAATTGCCACCACTAAAGGCACATGATAATTACCCGTTGCCGCCATTATAATGACGGAACTTTTTATATTGCTCATAAGCAGATGGCCGGTACAGTCATACAAAATACAGATTCCCAACAGCAGCAGACCGGAGCCTAACAGGCTCATAATCATATACCGGACTGCCGCTTCAAAGGTATGCCCGTTCTGCCGAATCATAATCAATCCGCAGGCAGATATGGTATTGATTTCCACAAATACATAGGCAGTAAATAAATCATTTGTGTATATCAGGGCAAGCAGTGAGCTTAATAATAAATTTACCAGAATGTAATATAAATTCTGTTTACTTGGAGCAATTTCCTTTTCCAGATGCTCCCTGCCTCCTATCAATGACAAAAGCATGATTATACAAAAGAACAGAGCCATCAGGGCTTCCAGAACTCCCGCCCTGATTTCATTTCCCCAGGGCGCCGGAAAGTGCCCCATCATAAATGTATAGCTTTCTTTCGTCCCAAGCAGATAAAAAAGAAGCACCCCGGACATTGCCATAATTACAGTAATAATAAAAGCATTTATCCTCTTTGCCCATTTCCCGTTCACCATGGAAGTAACCGTTCCGGAAAACAGGGACAGTAAAATGGAAAAGAAGGGAATGTTTTGTAACAAATCCATACTAATTTTCCTCCTTTTTCAATAAGGTGGAAATCTCATCCAAATCCAGAGTATGATATCTTCTGTACAAACGGATAGTCAAAGACAGCATAAGGGCGGAAACGGATACGGAAACCACAATACCCGTAAGCACCAGACCTCCCGGTATAGGATTGATATAAGCTTCTACTTCCTGTACGCCATCCACTACAATAGGCGCCACTCTTCCCTGTATATATCCCTTTAACGCTAAAAACAAATAAGTAGCCGTATCCATAATATTCAGTCCTATGATTTTCTTTATAAGGTTTTTCTGCAAAAGAAGATTGGTAAATCCAATAGCAAATAAAATCACGGATACTGCTTCGGCATAATTTGCTGATAAGTTCGGTCCGAATCCCATATTAAAAGCCTCCTTTTCGGAACAGGGCATAAAAAGCATACATAGTACATGCAACCACTAATCCCACGCAGATATTTAAAGGAAGAATCAGGCCGCTGCTTAAAATAGCTCCCGGCGTCCCAAGAGGAATGCCGCTTTCCAAATGATTTGCCCCTGTAAAAAAGGAATAGCTTTTTGCAAGACAATAAAAGGACAAAGAACAAAAACAGATTATTTTATAGGTTTTCTCCGTAAAAAACCGTTCTGTTTTTGCAAATCCAAAAGCATTTAAATAAAGAATCAGCCCTGCACCTATAATGGCGCCTCCGGAAAATCCCCCGCCCGGCGAAAGATGTCCGTTTAAAATCACATAAATGCCGAATATAATAATAAGAGGAACTATAATCACTGCAATTACCTGCAAAATGGCATCATTTTTGGGTTCATAATTTCTGTCATTTGCTTCTTCCCTGTCCTTTTCCTTTCCTTTTTCATCCTTGTCAATTCTAAGAAGAATAAACACGGTAATGGTAGCAATAAAAAGAACATGGGATTCTCCTAATGTATCAAAAGCACGATAATCCAAAATCATGCCTGTAACAATATTAACCGCACCCGTTTCCTGCAATCCGTTTTCAATATACCTGACAGGCACCTCATTTTCATTGGGGTTGCCCGGATTTCCTGTTTTCGGGGAATAGGAAACCATTAAAAGCAGGACAAAAGTCAGGGCAAGACAGAAAATAACAGATATAATGCCATAAACCGTTTTAAAAAATTTAATTTCCTTGTTATGGCCAATATCATAAACCCGGTCCATTATGGCTTCCTTTTCCTGCATCAGCTCTTCCGCAGTCCTTTTATCTTTATAAGGATGACCTGCCTGCATTTCCACTTCTCCCAGAAAAGGGTCCTTTTCTCCCCGGTACCAGCGGAAAAAACTATAAGCCTTAGTTTTTTTATAGCTTTCTTCATCTCTTAATTTACTCATCTTTTTTTCCTTCCCTTTTTTCATCAATGGCATGGATCTTTTTCAGGGTGACAAAGAAAAGCACGGAAGTGACTCCTGCTCCCACTGCTGCCTCTGTAATGGCAAGGTCCGGGGATTCCAGAAAAATCCAGACCATGGACATAACAAGGCTGTAAGACATAAAAATCAAAAGTGAATTTAAAGGATTTTTGGAAAAACTTACTGCAATGGCACAGATTACCAAAAATCCAAGTAAAATATACATAAGCCATTCCATTACTTTTCCATCCTCCCGTATTTGTCTTCCGATTCATTGGTGGTTACTTCCAGTCTTGCAATCAAATGAGAGGATACGGGAGAAGCACACCATAAAAACAGGATAATAAGAGCCATCTTGCAGGTGGTGAAATTCAATCCGTTCATAATCATAAGCCCGATTATGGATAACAGGATTCCAAGGGTATCTCCCGTTGCCGCCGCATGCATCCTGTCCAGCACATATTTTAACTTATAAACGCTGAGTATTTCTATAAAGAAAATAAAAAGACCGGCAATTAAAAAAGCAGCGCCTGCAATAAAATGAACCCAATCAAATATTTCCATTGCCCTCTTCCTCCTTTTCTTTCTGCTTTTTTTCCAGATACACACCCATATAAACCTTGGTTAATACAATAACCGCCAAAAAACTAATCATGGCATAAATGATACAAATATCCACCAGATAGCTTTCCTTCATACGGACTGCCAAAACAGCAATCATAACCATGACTATAGTGCCCATCATATTCACTGCAACAATCCGGTCAGCTACCTTTGGTCCCAGACAGGCACGGAAAAAACAAAATAAAAGCATTACTGCCAATATAATGATTATCCCCGTTAAAAATATATCATAAACATTTTCCAGTGCCAAAGCCTCATTATTCATGCCCTTCACCTGCCTTGTCCATTTTTTCCAACAGCTTTACAAAAACAGAGTTCTCAATGCCTTCGCCAAAGTCCTTATCAAAACAGTGCACCAGATAACGGTTATCCTCTAAAGACACGGTAATGGTTCCTGGAGTAATGGTAATGGAATTTGCCAGCAGAACTCTTAAAACTTTTGATTTAATTGACGTTTCAAAAGATATCAACACCGGCTCCCTTTCATATTTTTCTGTAAAAATCATTTTTATGGTAGCCATATTTGCTTTAAAAATTTCTACAAGCAAAACAAAAGCATACTGAAGCAGCAGGCCGGAAATCCTCATGCAATATAAATCCTTTTTCGGGCTCCAGTCCATGAATTTACAGATAAACCAATAAACCAAAACTGAAATAACAATTCCGAATACGGCAATTTCCAATGTGAGCTTTCCATTAAAAATAACCCATAACAGAAAAAAAACAAACAGCATGATATTATCACCTTTCTTTTTGTAATAGTCCGGGCAGCAGTTCTTACACAGGAACCGGGATGGGAATCTGACAGAATATGATTTCTTAAGGAGTCCTTATAAAAATGCCAGCACTTAGCGAGGTATTTTCGAGCTTAGCACTGCTGCGTTTTTATCAGAGCGGGAGCGTGACGACGTAGAAACATATTCTGTCAGATTCCCATCCCGGTTCCTGTGTAAGAGCTGCTGCCCGGACCACTGCTTTTTTTACCAAAACTTCACCGATAAATGATATATTTGTAAATAGGATTCCCTTTTGCTGAAAACTTTTCCTCATACTCTGTCATAATATTCCCTTTACACATTTCTTCATCATTGTGTAAGTCATAAGTAACTGCTTCCGCCTTCCAGTTTGCAAAGGGTAATTCCTCTAATGCAAATTCAAATAACTCCCTGTTATCCGTTTTAAATTCCAGCCGTCCCTCTTTTTTTAGTATGCTGTCATATCTTTTTAGAAATTCCCTGGAAGGAAGCCGTCTTTTTGCATGTCTGTCCTTTGGCCAGGGGTCGGAGAAATTCAGATAAATCCTATCCACTTCCTCCGGCGCAAAAACCTCTGAAAGTTCCCTTGCATCCATACATAAAAATTTCAAATTCCCCAGAGGCTCCTCATCCATTTTCTGGATTGCCCGAAGCAGCACGCTTGAATACCTTTCAATCCCAATAAAATTTACGGCAGGATTCTGTTTTGCCAGCTCATGAAGAAATTTCCCTTTTCCCATTCCTATTTCAATATAAATGGGCTGACTGCATTCAAAGCTTTCCTGATGCCTCCCCCTCATAGCTTTTCCATCCTGTATAACATAAGGGCAGCCCGCAATCACATCATCTGCACCGGGTATATTGCGAAGTCTCATATTATCTTACTCCTGACATGTCTCATATTTTTAAATAGTTTTTATATTAAAAAAGCAAGCTAAAATCATCATCATTATATACTCATATATATTCATTTGTCAAAATTTGCTAGCAACTTCGGTAACAGCTTTGCCGGCAGAATATTATTGGTAACTGTTCAGCCGGCAAAATATTAATTTTTTTATTATTTTCTTTGGTTTTTCGCAGAAATAGTGTATTATAATAAGGGAAAAATATTGATAAAGGAATAGAAAACCACATGAATTTTAAAATTGCCAAAAATGTTTTATATAGAAGCGCCTCTCTCCTTCTGGCAGGCGCCCTTTTTTTAGGAAATGCTGTAACCGTCTGTGCCACAGTAGACAGAGAAGCAGAAGCGGAAGCAAGAAAAAATATTCCGGTAGAGACAAATGAAATTGAAAACTGGCCTGACGGCCCGGTTACTACAGCAGAAGCCGCTATTTTAATGGAAGCCAATACCGGAACCATTCTTTACGGGAAAAACATTCACCAGAAATCGTATCCTGCCAGCACTACAAAAATACTCACTACCCTCATTGCAGCAGAAACGGCAGATATGAATGATACTGTCACCTTTTCCAACGAAGCGGTTTTCAGTATTGAAAGAGGCTCTTCCAATATGGGAATGGACGTAGGTGAAACTCTCACCATGGAACAATGTCTCTACGGCATTTTGGTTTATTCTGCCAATGAAACGGCAAATGCGGTGGCAGAGCATATTGGAGGGACTATTGATAACTTCGTTGTAATGATGAACGAAAAAGCAGCGGAAATCGGATGTACGGAATCCCATTTTATGAATCCCCACGGGCTTCATGATGAAAATCATTATACGACTCCTTATGATTTCGCTTTAATTGCCAGAGAATTTTTCAACAATGAAATGCTCTGTAAAATGTCCAGCACGTTGCATTACGTAATCGAGCCAACCAGTACCCAGCCGGATTTAATGGAATTATGGTCAAAAAATAAACTTCTTCCCGGAAAGTCTTATGCTTATGACTATCTGGTGGGAAGTAAAACCGGATATACCAGCGATGCTCATTCCGCCCTGGTCTCCTGTGCCCAGAAGGACGGCATGAAATTAATCTGTGTGGTCATGAAGGAAGATTCTCCCGCCCAGTTTGCTGATACGGTGGCACTTTTTGACTATGGCTTTGCTAACTTCCAATGTTTGAACGTTTCAGAACATGAAACTGCCTATACTCCAGACAACACTAATTTTTTCACTTCAAACAGTGATATTTTCGGCAGTTCAAAACCTATTATGACATTAAATGAAGACGATTATATTGTCATTCCCAATACAGCTGATTTTTCCGAAACCACTTCTACTTTATCCTATGATGAAACAAAGGATGCATCTATTGCCACGATTAATTATACTTATAATGGAATAAACGTAGGAAGCGCATCAGTAAAATTAGAAGCATCTGCCCAGACCACTTATGATTTTGAAAGCCCGGCAGTACCTGTTGAATCACCGGAGGAAAATAAACCGCAGCCAAAGGTAATTTTTGTAAATATAATAAAAGTGATTCTCCTGATTCTGGGTATTGCCGCTCTCTTCATTATAGCTGTCTTTTTAAGATCCTTTATACAAAATTACCATTTTGGAAGAAGAAAGCGCAGAAGGAAAATACGTCTTGTTCCAAACAGAAACCTGAAAGGAAATAGAAAACGCCGTCCTTTTGGAAAAAGACGACGTAGAAATAACTGGGACATTTCTTAATCAGGATATATGATTTTTATTTTGTACAACCATGGGAGAAATAGTTTTTCTCCGGTTGTACATTTTTTTATTTTTCTTTCTATAAATGCTTGTTTTTTCTCTTTTATTTAAAATTTCGTTCTTCTCTTCTTCACTGATAAACTTTAAGGTTTTCACCACATAATACGTATCTTCTTCCGTTTTTCTTACTCTTATTTTCCCTTTCATAATTCCATGAAACGGACAAACTGATATGCTGTAATAATTCCTTCCATTGGGAGTAAACCATTTTAACTTTCTTTGCAGATTCCTGTTGCATATATAGCATCTGGTACTGATTACTTCCCTGTCAGCCATAGCCGCTGTTTTTGTAGCAAATTCCCTTGAAATATATTTTGCATAGTCATAAAAAACCTTATATACTTCCTGATTTTTTTCCTTTGGAATATGAAACACATCAAAAGAAACATGATCCAAAGCCTGATCCGAAATCTTCGCCATAACTTTAGCAGTATAATAAGCATCCCAAAAAGCCCTGTGAAATGGTTCTTCTTTATCAATATGCAGAAAATCCACCGCATACTCCAAAGCCCTTCTGGTTTTATTATCTTCATATTGCCGGCTGAAAAGCTTCTGCAAATCTAAAAAAGCAATAGGAACCAATGATAATGGTTCCATATGATAATATTTCATATTTTTCTGAAGCTCTACTAAATCTGTGGGACCCCATGTACAAAAAATATATTCTTCCTTACCGCACCACTCCAGGAATCTTTCCATTGCCTCAACAAAGGGCGTGCCTTCGCTTAGCTCTTCTATATTTATATGGACAATATTTTTAATTGTACGATTTAAGTCCAAATATACTTCGGGTTTAATCAGCTCATGAAACCTTCCGATTTCCTTTTTCTCATCATTAAGCTTTATTGCACCAATCTCAATAATTTCAAAAGGAATTTCTTTGTTTGAACTTGATTTAGTCCTTGATTGATTCCATTCCAGATCCAGTACGATATAATTCATTTGTCTTCCTTAATTTATTATGCTCCCAGTAGGAATCGAACCTACAACTAACCCTTAGGAGGGGTTTATTATATCCATTTAACTATGGGAGCAGATTTATTTTCAGGATGGGAAATTAATAAATCCCTGCATCCATAAAAACCCTTTAAATCTTCTGCCTATCTGGGGCTCTCCAAATAAATCCTGTCTGTTAATTGCTACATCAAAAATAAGATCATTGGCATTCACCGTCAATAAATAAACTTCTTCCTTTGTCAATGCATTTTTTATCTTACGTAAGTCCACAATTTCACCAAGTACTGAATAGTGGTCGCACTCTACGCCATATGGCATAAAGTATGTATCCACCAGACTGAACACATCTTCTTTCAATATTTTCTTGGAGATAATCGTATATGTGTCCATATCCTCCAAAGTCAGATTTTCAATTGCCTCCTCATCGCCTTTCCTTGCTGCAGCAATCAGGTGATTTCTCTCGGAAGAAGCTTTTTTAACCCTTTTCCTGTCGGATTCATTTTTATCAATAGGCATTAAAACCATGCCTCTTACCGACAGAGCAGAAAGCACTAAAGATGTTCCCCTTACAGGAAGCTGTCCTGCATTCTTTAATTTTAAATAATTTATCAGGTTTTGTAAATAGAAAATTAAAGAAACTCCAACTTTTATATCATCACATACACCTGCATAGGACTCTTTGTCTGCATGTCTCTCTATAGAGATGTCCTCTGTAGAGCTGATTTGAGTGCCTTTGCAGTAAGGAAAATAATAATCCAGGCTAAAGCAGTTCTGTTCATCATATTCACCGCAGATAGTAATGCCTATATTTTCCCCGAAGCTTTTATTGTATTCTGCAAAGAGAGTATCCTCTCCATTTGAAGTATAGGATTTTTCCTCTGCACTTTTTACGCTGTAGCCTAATAATTCCATCAGCTGCTTTCTACTCTTGATTTTGCTAAAGCCTACTGCTCTTAAATATTTATGCAAAGAAATCACCTCCTATACAAAATAACTTTCTTATATACATTATACTTTAATATAGAAGAAATTCAATAGAAACTTTTAGATGTTTTTCCAGAAGTTAGTAAATGCTAACCTCTGGTATATATCACATATTCTATTTTTTTGGAAGAATTTCGGATTTTCCGCCCATATAAGGCCTGAGAGCCTCCGGTATGGCAACGGAACCGTCTGCCCTTAAATTATTTTCCAAAAATGCAATCAGCATTCTGGGAGGAGCAACTACTGTATTATTTAATGTATGTGCAAAATATTTTCCATTTTCTCCGTTTACACGGATTTTTAATCTTCTTGCCTGGGCATCCCCTAAATTAGAACAGCTTCCTACTTCAAAATATTTCTTCTGTCTTGGAGACCATGCCTCCACATCAAAGGATTTTACCTTTAAATCAGCCAAATCTCCTGAGCAGCATTCCAAAGTGCGGACAGGAATATCCATGGAGCGGAATAAATCCACAGTATTCTGCCATAATTTATCAAACCACATAGGACTTTCCTCCGGTTTGCATACAACAATCATTTCCTGTTTTTCAAACTGGTGGATTCGATATACTCCTCTTTCCTCCAAGCCATGGGCTCCTTTTTCTTTTCTAAAGCAGGGGGAATAGCTTGTAAGAGTTTTAGGCAGGGTTTCCTCCGGAATAATCGTATCTATAAATTTACCAATCATGGAATGCTCGCTTGTTCCAATCAGGTAAAGGTCCTCCCCTTCTATTTTATACATCATGGCATCCATTTCCGCAAAGCTCATAACCCCTGTAACCACATTGCTGCGAATCATAAAAGGAGGAACACAATAGGTAAAGCCTCTGTCAATCATAAAATCCCTTGCATAAGAAATCACTGCGGAATGAAGCCTTGCGATATCTCCCATTAAATAATAGAAACCGTTGCCTGCCACCTTCCTTGCACTGTCCAAATCAATTCCATCAAAGCTTTCCATGATTTCGGAATGATAGGGTATTTCAAAATCCGGCACAACCGGCTCCCCATATCTGGTAACCTCCACATTTTCTGTATCATCCTTTCCGATTGGAACGGAAGGGTCGATAATATTCGGAATAGTCATCATAATCTTTAATATTTTTTCATCCAGCTCTTTTTCTTTTTCTTCCAATTCTGCCAGACGGGAAGCAAATTCTGCTACCTTTTTCTTTGTTTCCTCTGCCTCTTCCTTTTTTCCCTGTGCCATAAGGGCGCCGATTTCTTTCGAAATTTTATTACGGTTTGCACGAAGCTCATCTGCTTCCTTTTGGGCATCTCTTTTTTCCACATCCAGCTTAATGACTTCATCCACTAGAGGAAGCTTTTCTTCCTGAAATTTATTTTGAATATTTTTCTTTACAACATCCGGATTTTCTCTTAAAAACTTAATATCTAACATAATAAACTCCTTTTTTAATTTATATCATATTAATTTATAGCAATTTTATTTCTATCATTATTATTTCTTTTTTTCATTTCCTGTCACAAATCATCCATTGTAGATTCAATAACCACATTGTGAACTTTTATCAAATCTACAATCATTTCCGTTTTACAAGTATTTCCATTTTTATCTTTAATTAACCTAAGAACCGGCCTTTCCGGAAATCCTTTATTCTGACTGATGACAATTCCTATTGTATTATCACTTAATTTCACTATGGCATCTATCGGATAAGCAGCTATGAACTGGAAAAACGCTTCCGTTACTTCCTCATCAAATAACTGCCCTTTCATGGACTTTATAAATTCAATGGCTTCAGGCACCTTTAAAGGAATACATCCAATGCCGCAAATTAATTCATCAAAGGTTTCACAGATTCCTAAAACCTGACATTCCACCGGAATATCTGTGGCGCGAAGAGGATATCCCATTCCTCCCTTTTTTTCATGATGAAATAAAAGTATCCTCTTTGCCCTTTCCGATATCCACTGTTCATGAATCACAGCAGTATATCCGTAAACAGTATGCTTCCTGTATTCTTCCTGTTCATTTTCATTTAAAGTGGAAATATCCGTATTAAAATATTTAATGGTAATATACCTAAGCCCTAAATCATGAAGGAGGCTTGCAATTCCTATATCATGAATGATATCCTCAGAAAGTCTTAATTTTATTCCTGTCAGGATAGCCATGGAACATACAGTAAGGGAATGCTCATAAATATCAGGAGTTCTTTCTTTTACTTCATAAACTGCTTCTACAGCCTGCTCATCACTTAGTATATTTTGAATTACATCATTTGCTGTTGAATTAATTTCCATTAACTCGCTATTATTATTATAGGTATGACGTCCTAAAACATCCCTTACTCTATTTAAACATACTTCTTTTACTTCTTCTTTTAATATGGCAGAACGTTCTTCTTCGGATTCTTCTGTTTGAATCTTAACCCGGGAAATACCCAGTTCCTTTAATTTTTCAATATATTCTTTTTTTATTGGAGTATTGGCAGCAAGTAATATTTTAAAATCATCCGTCATTACATCAACTGCTAAAATTTCTCCACCCTTTAATTTATCAACATTTACGAGTTTTGCCATGTATTTTTCCTCAATGTTATTTTTCTTTCTTTTTAGAAACAGACTTTCCATAAATAGCAATTTCCAATGCTTCTTTTTCTTCTTCTCCTAAAGAAATTGCACATTCCCCTGCTGTTATTTCCTTTGTATATGAATAACAGCCGTCACTGCTATGAACTGAATTGATAATAAAACCATTGTTCTTTTCATTTAACAGAGCAAGACTGAAGCTTAATTGCCCTCCCATCTGCTTAAAGGCATCATACTTTACAATACCTATTTTTTGATATGCCAGCTCATGTTTTTTATATAAAGTACGGATTTCCTTGCTGTTAGTTTGTACTGTTTCCTTTAAATAAGTGATATCTTCAAACAGGCTGCTTATTTCATTTTCCAGACTTTCCGCATCTTTTCCCTGCATAAATTTATTATAAGACTTTCTCAATTTGCTGCTTTTGGATATTTGTATAATAACTAATATGAATAATATAAGGATGAGTACTAGCATTCCGATAAATAAGTATGCAAGATCCAAATTACCCAAGCCTATGCTGTCAAATATTTTACTAGACATATTTTTCCTCCTGTATAATTTTTCGTAATAAAAGTTAAATATCTTAATACTGTATTTTTTTAATTTTTCAAGATATCCATAATCCGTTCTAACTCTTCACTGGAGTAAAATTCAATTTCAATCTTACCGCTTCCATTCTCCTTTGAAGAAACAGATACCTTTGTACCAAGCGTTGTCTTTAACTGCTCTTCTATATCCTGGTAAATAAAATCCAGGTTCTTTCCTTTTTCCTTTTTTTGTTTTACCGGCTTGTCCAGATTTTTCATAAGCTTTTCTGTTTCTCTTACACTAAGCTTCTCATCAAAAATCTTCTGGGCATACATATACTGCTTTTCCAAATCTTCAATTGCAAGCAATGCCCTGGCATGTCCGGTAGTAATCATTTCATCAATAACCATCTGCTGCACTTCTTCGGATAACTTTAAAAGTCTCATGGAATTTGTAACAGCGGTCCTGCTTTTAGAAACTCTTTCTGCCACCTCATCCTGTTTCAGATGAAATTCATTTAAAAGCCTTTTATATGCCAGCGCTTCTTCAATAGGATTCAAATCTTCTCTTTGAATATTTTCAATCAGTGAAATTTCTACGATTTCCTGATCCGTTAAATTTTTAATAATAACCGGTACTTCCTTTAAACCGGCTAACTTTGAAGCCCTCCATCTTCTCTCTCCGGCAATAATTTCATAATGATCCTTTTTATCCTGAACTAAAATAGGCTGCAATAATCCAAACTGTTTAATGGATTCTGAAAGCTCCAATAAAGCATCCTCATCAAAATTTTTACGGGGCTGGTCTCTGTTTGGTTCTACCATTGTTATCTTTACTAAAGTCTCCTGCCCTTTTTCTGATGTTTTTTCTTTTCCATTTGATTCATTTTTGCTGACTCCCGTCGAAGCAGGAATTAAAGAATCAAGTCCTTTTCCTAAACCCCTTGCCGCTTTTGCCGCCATATTTTATACACCCTTTCTATTTATAATTTCATCTGCTAACTGCCTGTAGCTTTCTGCTCCTGCAGATTTTGGTTCATACATGGTAATTGGCATTCCATGACTAGGAGCTTCCGCCAAACGTATATTTCTTGGAATCACTGTTTCACATACACTTTGCTTTAAATTGCTCTTTACATTATCAACAACCTGATTGGACAGATTCGTTCGGGAATCAAACATGGTAAATACCACGCCTTCCATTTCCAAGTCAGGATTCAATCTTTCTTTAATCAAATTCACCGTATGTATCAATTGGCTCAACCCTTCCAAAGCATAATACTCACATTGAATAGGAACCAATACGGAATTTGCAGTTGTCATGGCATTGATTGTCAGCATACTAAGGGATGGGGGACAATCAATAATGATATAGTCATAATTGTCTTTTATGAAATCCACTTCGTTTTTTAAAATAAATTCTTTTTTGTCTACGCCAATCAATTCAATTTCCGCCGCTGCCAGATTCACATTTGAGGGAACAACAGATACGCCCGGAATGGCATTTTTAATGATACAGTCCTGTATGGAGCATTCTCCTAAAATCAATTCATATATGGTATCCTCTAAAAAGTTTTTATCAATACCGAAACCACTGGTGGTATTACCCTGAGGGTCTGTATCAATCACTAATACTGATTTTTCTTTTTCCGCTAAACAAGCTGATAAGTTAATGGCTGTAGTGGTCTTCCCTACTCCGCCTTTTTGATTTGCTATTGCAATAATTCTTCCCATTTCATTTTCCTTCCTACTCTTTCATACATGTCCTTATTGATTATAACACTAAAAGAAGGGTTTCGCTATGGTTTTTGAAATATTTGAAAAAATTGTAGTAACAGTTCAGCCCTCAGTCTTCCCACAAAGGAATCAGAACAGGCTGCAGGCAGAACATGATTTCTAAAGGAGCCCTTATAAAAAACGCCAGCGCTTAGCGAGGTTCTTTCGAGCTTAGCACTGCTGCGTTTTTATCAGAGCGAGAGCGTGGCGACGTAGAAACATTTTCTGCCTGCAGCCTGTTCTGATTCCTGTGTGGGAAGACTGAGGGCTGAACTGTTACAAATTGTATTTTGTAAAGTTAACAGTTTGGATAACAGTTTTCCTTACAGGTATCAGATAGAGAATTAACAGAACATGGTTTTTATATTATTTTTAATGTTTCACGGGGGATTTTTGGAAGATTTATAATGTTTCACGATTGCAATTACTATATCTAGGGATTATATGTTTCACGTGAAACATTATCTTGTGTTTTTTAAATTTAATAATAAGAATGTTTCACGTGAAACAATTTAATTATCAAAAAATCTTTGTGATTGTCTGTATTTTTAATTCATAGAGTATATTTTGTATATATATTCTATCATTTTTTACTTTTTGCGCACCTATCTGCATAAGCCTTAAATTTGTTTCAAATTTTTATCATCTTTACTTCAATATCAAATTGTCGATACACTCAGCAAGGACAGACACAAGGAATTGATATTAATTCTCCATCCAGAAACATATTTGAATGAAATATGAGCTCTGCTATTGTATCTGATAAAACAAATAGTATCCAGGAAATTATATTTAAAATTAATAAAAAGAAAAAACATTTTTATATAAATTCTTCATCATTTATACCTCGTATAGCACTTTTCATATTCTTCTTAAATACGAATCAAATTATTACGAATAGCAAAAACAGCTGCCTGGGTTCTATCAGATACTTCAATCTTTTTAAAAATACTGGAAATATGATTTTTCACTGTACGCTCACTTATCTGAAGCATGTCCCCGATTTCTTTATTAGACATACCGCTGGATATTTTAATAAGTATTTCTAATTCCCTTTTTGTAAGCAATTTAATTTTCTCACTATCAATATCTCTGGCAATCATTTTAGAATTAAGTAAAGGTATAAGACTTGATTGAATATAATTATTTCCTTCCAATACAGAAAAAATTGCTTTTCTAAGTTCGGCAGAATCAGCATCCTTTAATATATATCCATCCACACCAATATCTACTGCCTTTACTAAATATTCTGCCTCGCTATGTACAGTCAGCATCAAAACTTTTATATTCAGATTTTCTTCTTTAATTTTCTCTAAGGTCTGTATACCATTCATCTTTGGCATATTAATATCCAGAAGCAATAAATCCGGTTTATTCTCTTCTAATTTTTCTATACATTCCAAACCATTTTCTGCTTCCTCAATTACCTTTATATCACCTTCCATCTCTATAAGTTGTCTTAAACCTTCCCTTATCATTTTGTGGTCATCGGCAATCATTACTTTTACACACATATATGTACCTCCTAAATTCATATCTGTAAAAGTTAAATATCTAAAATCTTTTACTTAACACCAATACAAATGCAGCACTTAACTCATTGCTCCCAAAAATAAAAAATACTTTGTATATTTTTTTTTAACTTTAATCACTTTCAATAGGAATTTCTATTTTTATAACTGTTCCTTCTTCTGACGAATTTATATAAAAATTTCCTGATAAAAAAGAAACTCTCTCTTGCACTATTTTTAAACCAAAATGCTTCATATCCTTATCTTCTAAATCAGATTCAGAAAAACCTGTTCCATCATCTTGAACTTTTAAAATTAAAAATTCCTTTTCTTCCTTTAATAATACAGAAAGTTTTTTTCCTTTTGAATGTTTTATAGCATTATTACAGCACTCCTGAATAATACGGAACAAAGTAATTAATATAAGTTGATTGTATTGTTCATATTTCATTTGAATCTCATAAGAAACTTCCATAGAAGAGGTATGAGACACATTACTAAAAAAATCCATTAAGGTTGTTTCAAAACCTAAATCATCAAAATTCATTGGATGAAGGTCATATACCAAGTCCCTCATTTCCTGTATTACATCTTTTAAGTTTTTTGTAACAATATTAAGCTCTAACTTTGCTCTGGTCGGGTCTTGATCTATAAATTTAGAGGCATATTCCACTTTGTGAATTAAATATACCATATTTTGTATAATAGAATCATGTAAGTCTCTGGCAATCCTTTTTCTGTCATTTTCATTCATAGATAGAATTTCTACACCTGACTGGGCTTTTACCTTTTCTCTAATCTGTTCAATGGCTTTTATATTATTTTCAACTTCCGAAAGTTTTCTTTTGTAAGAATTCATTTTTTCAATGAGTTCATCAGACCTTTCTTTACTTTCTTTTATAACATCCTCTTCCAATCTCATATTTTGCCTTGGAGAAAATATGCGAAGTTTATTATAACTATCTTTATCAAGTGATATTTTTTCTTCTAATTGCTCTAATTCTCTCCCGCATTCAAGTATGAGTTCTTCCAGCTCGCTCTTTTCTTTCAAATAATTCAAATAAACATTTTTTATTTTTGATTTTTCACTCATTTTATCATATGCCTTCCCATAAAAAATAAATAAATAAGTTATTGAACAACAATTCTGTTTTTTATTTTATCACGATTTTTCGTCAATCACAAGATATTATAATTTAGTGATTTATTAAATCATTCTTATAAAACCATTAAAATTAATCATTCCCAATTAAAGTTTTATTTGTAAAATACGAAAATGTGCATTATAATATGTAAAAGGGAAAATTTAAATATGGAGGGAATTCATGAAATCAAAATTAAAAAAAGCAGGAATATTATCTATTCTGGTCACTATTACATTATATATCATTAATCGGGTTCTATATTCCTTAACAACCGTTAAAGAAATATTAAAAGGAAAAGAAAATAAATATTATGAATGGAGATTTGGTAAAATTAAATATACCGTAACCGGAACAGGAGCTCCTATACTGCTGATACATGATTTAACCCCCGGCAGCAGCGGATATGAATTTAACAAAATATGCAATGAGTTAACCAAGACTAACCAAGTATTCATTATCGACCTTTTAGGTTATGGCTTATCTGATAAAATAAATATTACCTATACTAACTTTTTATATGTTCAGTTAATCAGTGATTTCATTAAAAATATTATTGGTAAGAAAACGGATATTATTACTTCCGGTGACTCTTCCACAATTGCAATTATGGCATGCCACAATAATCCTGATTTAATAAATAAGATGATTTTTATAAATCCACAAGATATTACAAAGCTGAACCAGATACCTTCCAACGGAACCAAAATATTAAAGCTTTTAATTGAATGTCCTATTCTCGGAACTTTTGTATATAATTTACTCACAAGCAAGACTTCTATTACAAAAGCATTCACAGATGAATATTTTTATAATAAGGACCTTATTAAAATAGGAGATATAGAAGCCTATACAGAGGCTGCCCATACAAAAGACTTCCATTCCAAATATGCCATATCCAGTTATATTGGAAGATACACAAATATCAATATCTTACATGCCCTAAAAGAAATTGATTACAGCATGTATATTATTGAAGGAAAAGAAGAAAATAAATCTGAAGAGATAACCGCAGATTATTTAAATTATAATAGTGCAATTGAAGTCAGCTATATAAAAGAAACAAAACATCTTCCGCATTTGGAAAAACCTGAAGAAGTGGTTAATCACATTAGAATGTATATTGATATGGATATATAAAAATTTATAACGGCTCTTTCCCAGGAAGCCCTGCTTTCCTGGGATATTTTTTTGGAGTTGGTTTTATTTTCTTTATAACAAATAAATTACGATACAGTCCTTCATCTGAAAAAGTAAATTCCACCTGCTCTTCTACTTCCCCTCCGAGAATCCCGATAGCTTTTTTTGCCGCTATGCTTTCTTCTTTAATTTTTTCTGATTTATAAGAAATAAATTTTCCTCCTGCCTTTACATAGGGGAGACATAATTCAGATAATGTAGATAAATTTGCAACTGCTCTGGAAACACATAAATCATATTTTTCACGAAGCTTTTCCGGCTTTGCAAAATCTTCCGCCCTTCCATGAAGAGCATCTAAGTTAGTAATTGCTAACTTATCTTTTACTTCATTTAAAAATTTTATTCTTTTATTTAAAGAATCCAGTAAAGTCACCTCTAAATGAGGAAAAGCAATTTTTAAAGGAATACCGGGAAACCCTGCACCGGTTCCAATGTCAATTACTTTTGCTTCTCTTGAAAGATCATATGCTTTTATAAGGGACAGGCTGTCTAAAAAATGCTTTTTTATTACCTGGTCAAAATCAGTAATAGCAGTTAAATTCATAAAAGAATTCCATTCTGTCAAAAGCTCATAATAATCTATAAACTGTTCTATCTGTTTTTCTGATAAAACGATATTCAATTCTTCCAGACCTGATTTAAATTCACTTAAATTATATTTTTTACTTTTCATCATATTAGGACTTTTACCTTCATTTTTTACATTTCATCTTTTTATAAAACTGTTCAAGATAAATAAGAAGAACAGAAATATCTGCCGGAGAAACACCGGAAATCCGGGATGCCTGTCCTACAGACAAAGGCTTATACTTTTTCAGCTTTTGCCTTGCTTCAATTCTAAGACTCGGAACATCTTCATAATCAATATTTTCCGGTATCTTTTTATTTTCAATTTTCTTAAACTGTTCTACCTGCTTTTGCTGTCTTTTAATATAACCATCATATTTAATGTTGATATTTACCTGCTCAATTACATCATCAGAAAGAGGCTTTCTGTCCGGGTCAATAGCTGCTAAAATTTCATAAGACAATTCGGGCCGGCACATAATTTCAGCTAAGGTAGTTCCTGTTTTTAATAAAGCACTGTTATGACTTTCCAAAAATTCCTGCGTTGCCTTATTAGCTCCTATCTTTGTATTTTGAAGCCTGATTACCTCTTCTTCAATCAGCCTTTCTTTTTCCAAAACATATTCATACTGCTCTTTTGTAACAAGCCCTGCGTCATAGCCTATTTTTCGAAGCCGCAAATCCGCATTGTCCTGTCTTAAAAGCAGCCTGTATTCCGCTCTGGATGTCATCATCCGATAGGGTTCAAAATTTTCCTTTGTCACAAGGTCGTCAATGAGCACCCCTATATATCCTTCTGAACGGTCAATAGTAATCTGTTCTTTTCCCTGTACAAACAAAGCAGCATTTATTCCTGCAATCAGTCCCTGGGCTGCAGCTTCTTCATATCCGCTGCTACCGTTAAACTGACCCCCTGAAAAAAGACCTTCCACTTCTTTAAACGCCAAAGTAGCATAAAGCTGGTTTGGATTAATGCAGTCATACTCTATAGCATAAGCATTTCTCACAATTTTGCAATGCTCCAGTCCCGGTACTGTCCGATACATGGCAAGCTGCACGTCCTCCGGAAGAGAAGAAGACATTCCGCCCACATACATTTCATTGGTATGTAATCCTTCCGGTTCAATAAATACCTGATGCCTGTCTTTTTCTGCAAATTTTACAACCTTATCCTCAATAGAAGGACAATATCTGGGCCCTGTTCCTTCAATTACTCCTGCATAAATCGGAGAACGGTCCAGATTGCCCCGGATAATTTCATGGGTTTTTTCATTTGTATAAGTAAGCCAGCAGGAAACCTGTTCTTTTTGTACATCCTCCTTCTTTGTGGAAAAAGAAAAAGGTACAACCTCTTTATCCCCAAGCTGCTCTTCCATTTTTGAAAAATCAATAGAGCGTTTATCCATTCTGGCAGGGGTTCCGGTTTTAAAACGGCGCATTTCAATTCCCATATCCATCAGGGAATCTGTTAAATAGTTAGCAGCCTGCAACCCATTTGGTCCAGTATGAGTAATTGCCTCACCGCACAAACATCTTGCCTTTAAATAAGTTCCGGTACATAAAACAACAGCCTTTGCTTCATAAACAGAACCTGTGTATGTCCTCACACCTGTTATCTTCTTCTTTACAGACTTATTAGCAGTTGGATTAGCATTTACTAACTCTTCCCATAATAATTCACAAACCTCTGCCTGCTTAATGGTAAGATTCTCCTGATTTTCAAGCACTTTTCGCATTTCTCTTGTATAATCCGCCTTATCAGCCTGGGCACGAAGGGAATGAACGGCAGGACCTTTTGATATATTCAACATTTTTGACTGAATAAAAGTCTTGTCTATATTTTTGCCCATTTCACCTCCAAGAGCATCTATTTCTCTTACAAGATGTCCCTTGCTGGAGCCTCCCACATTGGGATTACACGGCATAAGGGCAATACTGTCCACGCTTACTGTAAAAATAACCGTTTCCAGTCCCATTCGGGCACATGCCAAAGCTGCCTCGCAGCCTGCATGTCCTGCTCCTACAATACATACATCCACTTTTTCCACAAAAGTATTTCTATTTTCTAACATATCAACACATCTTTCTTTTTTTGCAATAGTTCAAACAACATTCTGAGCTATTACCCTTTCTTAATAACCATATACTCTATTTTTTTTACTTTTACTCCATACATACAATTTAACCTTATTTACCCATGCAAAACTTTGAAAAAATCTCATTTACCAAATCATCTGAAACCTCTTCTCCTATAATCGTACCTAAAGAAGCATATGCACTCATCAAATCTATGGAATAAAAATCCTCCGGCATATTATCTTCTAAACTTTTCTTTACTAAAAGAAGAGAATTCTTTGCATCCATAATAGCTTCCTTATGACGCATATTCGTAATAAATACCTCATCATTAAATGAAATATCTCCTTTTAAGAACATTTCCTTTACTGTATTTTCAAATAAATCAATTCCTGTATTATCCTTTGTGGAAGTTTTTATAATACTTACTTGATTAGTCTCTGCTAACTGACTTTCTACTGTTTCCACCGGACTTTCACAATCCATATTACTTTTCATTTTTTCCAATAATAACTCTTCCGTTACTACCCCGTCCAAATCCGTTTTATTCAATAAAATAATCGTATTTTTTTCCTTTATTAAAGAAAAAATCTGCTCATCTGAATCATCCAACGGAACAGAAGAATCCACCACATACAAAATCAAATCCGCATTGGAAGCATAAGCTACAGCTCTTTCCACACCGATTTTTTCCACCACATCATCTGTAGAGCGAATCCCTGCCGTATCAATCATATTCAACACAATTCCATGAAGAGAAATGGATTCCTCCAGAATATCCCTGGTAGTTCCTGCAATATTGGTAACAATTGCCTTTTCCTCTCCCACAAGAAGATTAAGAAGGGAAGACTTTCCTGCATTGGGTTTTCCTAAAATAACAGTCTGAATACCTTCCTTTAATATCTTTCCATTTTCAGAAGACTGAAGAAGCTTTTCTATCCGCCCCAATAACAGCTCTGTTTTTTCCTTCAATTTTTCCGGATAACCATCTAAAGAAATATGCTCCGGATCATCTAAAGCAGACTCAATAAAAGCAATTTCATAAATAATCTTCTCCCGAATATCCTTTACCTCATTGGAAACAGAACCTTTCAATTGATTTACAGAGCTTTTCAAAGCAAATTCACTTTTTGAATGGATAATATCCATTACCGCCTCTGCTCTTGCCAAATCAATCCTTCCATTTAAAAAAGCCCTTTTCGTAAACTCTCCGGCTTCAGCCGTCCTTGCCCCATACTTAATAACAGTTTCCAGTATCTTATTCATCACCAGAACACCGCCATGACAATTTATTTCCACCGTATCCTCCGCCGTAAAGCTGTTAGGAGCCTTCATAACAGATACCATGACCTCATCAATCAATTCCTCACCATCATAAATAAAGCCATAATGTATCGTATGGCTTTTTACATCTGATAACCTCTTGTCCCCATTTTTAGAACAATATATTTTATTTACAATAAAAATTGCATCTTCCCCGCTAACCCTGACAATCCCAATCCCGGAATTCGTCATACCCGTGGCAATTGCAGCAATCGTATCCGTCTTCATCTTCTGCTCCTGACTTTTCCAAAAACTCACTCCTGATAATTCTTAATGAGCATAACAACACTGTAAGTTTACCATAAAACCTTTCATTAGTGAAGAGGAATAAAATTGAATATTAGCAGAGTAAATATTAGCAGGAAAGAAATTGGCAAGGAGGAGATTGGCAAGGAGGACGCAGGAGGGGGATGATAATAAATTAGTCTTCCGGGCACGCTCCCGCTCTATGAAAACGTAGCGGTACTAACGCACCAAAGTACGGTACGCAAGGACCGACGCCTTCATCAAGGCCCCAAAGACTAATTTATTATCATCCCCCTCCTGCTGTGTATCGAAACGCCCTACTCATTTTAATTTTTCTTATATTTCCCAAAAAGTTAAGCCCGCCAAAAAACAGCAAAAGAGGAAGGTGGTTGGATTCTCTGCATTGTTTTTGATAAGTCTTTTACTTAACAGCCTGCCCAAAACCCAGGGCAAAATTGCCACGGATGGCAATTTTAGTCATATTGCGCCATGGACGGCGCTATATGACGACCCGACCGCCGCCAACAACCTTCCTCAGGCTGTTTAGTAAAAGCCTTATCAAAAACACAGCAGAGAATCCAACCACCTTCCTCTTTTGCGTCCTCTTTTTCAAATCCTATTAAATATTACCTTTTCAAAGCAACAACAACCCTTCTAAAAGGCTCTTCTCCCTCACTATGTGTAATAACATACCTATCCCCCTGCAACGCAGAATGTATAATCCTTCTCTCATAAGGATTCATAGGCTCCAAAGAAACCGGCCTCTTGGTCCTCTTCACCTTAAAGGCAATATTCTTTGCCAGATTTTCCAATGTTTCTTTTCTGCGCTGGCGATAATTTTCAGTATCGACCTTTACCCGAATATAATCCTCTATATCCTTATTTACAACAAGAGATGTTAAATACTGTAAGGAATCCAGAGTTTGTCCTCTTTTACCAATCAGGACGCCCATTTCATCTCCTGCCAGATCAATATTCATGTTGTTATCAACATCATCATATTTTATATCAACAGCAACTGTCAGCTTCATAGCAACAAATACTTCATTTAAAAAGTCTTTTGCTTTTTGGTCTACAGTTTTTTCTTCTTCTTTGATTCTTGCTTTAATAACTGCAGCCTTTGAACCGATTCCCAAAAATCCTGAGGAACCTTCTTCTATTACTTCATATTCCAGCTTATCACTTGTTACTGACAGTTTCTGACATGCTTCTGTAATAGCATCATTGACTGTTTTTGCAGAAACCTCTATAAATTCCATTTAACTTCCTCCTTTTATATTTAACCTTGTCCGAATTTCATTTAATTGATTTCATTAAATTGTTTTACTTTATTTGCTTTTGCAGCAATACTTCCGGAAGACTGGCTGTTCTGGCTGTTTTTCTTTTTCTTCTTATTTATTTCTTCTGAATTTTCTACAACAGGAGCTACATAAGGCTTTTCTTCAAAAGATATATTTTTTGTTGTTTTATGTGCCTTGCTTGTTAAAGTAGAAGAAACTCCTGAATTATTACTGTAAATTTTTTGTTTTCCTTCCGCCTTTTCCAGATTTTTCTTAACCATTTCATCAATATCCATTTTATCGATATGTTTATTGATGGCAATCTGCTGAATACTTCTTATTACAGAACCTGATATCCAGTAAAGTCCCATACCTGCAGGAAGTGAAAAACACATAAATGCAGAAAAAATAGGCATGGTAACATTCATCATTTTTAAAGAAGCCATCATAGTATTTTGTTCTCCGTTTTTATCCGGCTCCGGCTGAGGCATTAACTTCGTATTAATCCATTGCGTCAAAGCTGCCAGCACAGGAATCATAATTGCCCCTATAACCAGCATTTTATTTCCTGATGAAATACCTTCTTTCATAATAAAACCGGGCGCATTTGCAATATTAATACCAAGAAAATTATTATATTCGCTTAATGTGTCAAATGTAGTGGATATTTCGGCAGACAAGCTGCTGAATTTTTCCTTTAATGACATCCATTCAGCAGAAGATGCTTTATTTAAAACATCAATAAAGGTATTCTTCATATATTCGCTTCCGGCAATAAACTGATCGCTTTTAAATTGCTTGGAATAAATATTTGCCTGGGAAAAAGTCTTTAAAAATTCGGCACTTCCGCTCATATTGGAAAGCTTGGTTACTAAATCTGTAAAAACATCCTTAATATGGGGAACATATGCAGGCATGTTAGAAATAATACGATAAAGACACCACATAATCGGAAACTGTATGAGCAAGGGTAAGCAGCTTCCCGTCTGGGATACCCCGTACTTTTCATAAACAGCCCTTGTTTCCTCATTCATTTTCATCATGGAATCATTATCTCTTTTGCCTTGATATTTCTTGGCAACTGCCTGAAGCTCAGGATTCATCTTTGAAGAAAGTTTTGAAAACTTTTGCTGCTTAATTGTCAGCGGCAATAAGCACAAATAAATAATAAGTGTAAAAAGTATAATAGATAAACCTACACTCGGTATTCCTATTTTGTCAAGAACGGTAAAAATCCCATTCATTAACATTCCCAGTATATAATAAATAGGGGAAAGAATACCGCCGTTTTTTGTTAATATCATTTCTGTCAATTTTATTTCCTCCGGTTTTAAGGTACAGGATCATACCCGCCTTTTGAAAAGGGATTACATCTTAATATTCTCCATGCAGTTAATAAGCCTCCTTTTAATGCCCCATATTTTTCAATAGCTTCCAGCCCGTATTGAGAACAGGTAGGAATATAAGGACATTTTGTGCTTTTTAACGGAGATAAATACTTTCTATAAAATTTAATTAAACCAATGAATATTTTCTTCATATTAATGTTCAATATTTCTTCATGGTCTTATAATGCCATGAAGCCTTGAAAGATGTAATAATGCGCTTTCCGCTTCCTTATAAGTAAAATAAGCTGCGCTGTTTCTGGCAATGACTACTATATTTAAACCACTATTAAACATATTTTCCTGTAGTCTGTAACTTTCGTGGATAAGTCTTTTTACTCTGTGCCTTACTACACTGTTACCCACTTTTTTACTAACAGATATTCCAAGATAGTTTTTTTCACCGGTATTTTCCATCACATACATTACTAGATATTTATTGGCATAGGACCTGCCTTTTTTATAAACTAACCTGAAATCCTGGTTTTTCCTTAAGGATTCGGTAAATATCATAACTGAAATCCTCTACAAGAGAAAAATAAGCCACATGACTGCGGCTTATGCTGATAATCTCTTTCTTCCTTTTGCACGTCTTGCTGCTAATACTTTTCTTCCGCCCGGAGTACTCATTCTTGCTCTAAATCCGTGAACCTTTGATCTTTTTCTCTTTTTTGGCTGAAATGTCATTTTCATAGATGGATACACCTCCTTTGCTTATGTGGGAAAATATCGTTACAATTATATAAGATTGAATCTGCCAAGTCAAGTAAAATAAAGGGATTTTTCCATAAAATAAAAAGAAAGAAAGAATAAAAATTTTTTTTTAAATTTTTAATCAATATGTTGTTGTACAAATAAAAAACAATACACTATATGTAGATATGAACTTTTTAATTGGATTTTTTTAACTTTACATAATTCTATCCACAAATTGTGTACATCTTGTGGATAAATATATTAAAAACTGTTTAATTAGTGATTATAACAAAGAAAAATCCACAATATAAGCTTGTGCATTATGTGTATTCAATGAAAAAAGTTATACACATTTTTATAACATATCATAAAAACTATGTAAACTGTTTGAAACTTTCTTATTTTCCTTTTAAAAAACAGAAGCATTTGAATTTTTATTTTTTTTAGTTTATTATATATTAGGTACATTTTTTATATTAGGAGAAAAGACATGGAAGAAATCAGAGAAAGATGGGAAGAAATTAAAGAAACAATAAAAATGGAATATGATTTATCAGATATATCCTATTCCACCTGGGTAAAACCGCTGAACTTTTATAATGTGGAAAATGATGTTGTCATCATTTTAATTCCTTCCGATCAGGCTCATGCCCTGAATTATATTTCTAATAAGTACAAAAACTATTTTCAGGTTTCCATTTCTGAAATGTTCAACCATGAGTTCAGTGTTTCATTTATATTGGAAAAGGATGTAAATCCCACAGGAGAATCCAATGAAGAGATAAAGAAAATTTATAATATTAATTCTGAAACTGCAAATTTAAATCCAAAATATAAATTTGATACTTTTGTTGTGGGAAGTAACAACAAATTTGCCCATTCCGCTTCCCTAGCCGTAGCGGAATCTCCCGGAGAAGCATACAATCCTCTTTATTTATATGGAGGGGCAGGACTTGGAAAAACTCACCTGATGCATTCCATCGGACATTTTATTTTAGAACAGAATCCTTCCATGAAGGTATTGTATGTAAACAGTGAAGAGTTCACCAATGAAGTCATCAACTCCATCAGAAGCGGTAATGCTGCGGAAATGACCAATCTTCGTGAGAAATACCGCACAGTGGATGTATTATTATTGGATGATGTGCAGTTTATAATAGGAAAAGAAAGCACTCAGGAAGAATTTTTCCATACCTTTAATGCTCTCCATACGGCAGGAAAACAGATTATTTTATCATCAGACAAGCCTCCGAAAGAAATGGCTACTTTGGAGGAAAGATTCCGCTCCCGTTTTGAATGGGGACTGATTGCAGACATAAAAGCTCCTGATTATGAAACAAGAATGGCAATCTTAAAGAAAAATGCAGAAACCTACTATGGTGAAATAGATGAGGAAATTTTAAAATATATTGCAACAAATGTAAAATCCAACATCCGTGAATTAGAAGGCGCCTTTAAAAAGGTAATAGCTTCTTATAAATTAAATACCGGAGCTGAGTTAAATCTGGAGCTGGCAGAAGATGCTTTAAAGGATATTATTTATCCAAATGCACCAAAAGAAATAACTCCAAAATTGATTATCCAGATAGTATGCGAACATTACGGCGTTTCTCCGGACGACATAATTTCCAAAAAAAGAAATTCAGAATTTGTACAGCCAAGACAGGTAATTATGTACCTTTGCAGGGAACTGATAGGTATTTCCCTTCAATCAATCGGAAAAGAGCTTGGAAAAAAAGACCATACAACGGTTATTCACGGTATTAATAAAATTAAAGATGAACTGGGCAACGGAAATGAAGAATTAAGAAACAGAATAGAAATTATAAAGAAAAAAATTAATCCTGTCTGATTCTTATTCACATTTTAATGTTAGTATTTTGTGGGAAGCATGTGAATAATTATTTTTTATTTTATTTATAAATATAATTACTATTTTCAGGTGTGGAAAAAAAGCAAGTTATCCATATTAAGAAATATGATTTTTCACAAGTTTTTCATTCCATTTTTATCCGAAAAATAGTATAATAGAAGAAGTTATGAACATTTCCACAGCTATTATTAAGATTACTTCTAAAATAATTATTATTTATTGTTTTTTATGAATATAAAAATTTTCATTTTTCATGGAAGGGAGTTATTCACAATGAAATTAATATGCAGAAAAGCAAACCTGCTAAATGGTGTGCAGATTGTTTCTAAAGCAGTTCCTTCAAAGACCACCATGCAGATATTAGAATGTATTTTAATAGATGCTTCAAGAGGAGTCATCACTTTAACTGCAAATGATATGGAGCTTGGCATTGAAACAACAATAGAAGGAGAAATTCTTGAAAAAGGCATTATAGCAATAGACGCAAAAATTTTCCTTGAAATTATGAGAAAGCTTCCTGACAATGATGTAACAATTGTAACAGATGAAAATTATCAGGTCATGATTACCTGTGAAAAGTCTAAATTTAATATAAGCGGAAGGTCAGGGGAAGATTTTTCCTATCTTCCAAGTATAGAAAGAAATGAATCTATTGCAATTTCCCAGTTTACTTTGAAGGAAGTCATAAGGCAGACTATTTTTTCTATTTCCGATAATGATAATAACAAATTGATGACAGGAGAATTGTTTGAAATAAAAGGAAATGAATTTAAAATTGTTTCCCTGGACGGACACCGTATTTCCATTCGTAAAATAGAATTAAAAGATTCTTATAATGAAATTAAAGTAGTTGTACCGGGAAAAACCTTAAACGAAATAAGCAAAATATTAACAGGTGAATCTGATAAATATGTAAATATTTATTTTACAGATAAGCATGTGGTATTTGAATTTGATGAGACAATTGTAGTGTCGAGGCTGATAGAAGGAGAATATTTTAAAATTGATCAGATGTTATCCTCTGATTATGAAACGAAAGTAAAAATTAATAAAAAAGAATTTTTAAATTGTATAGACAGGGCAACTCTTTTAGTAAAGGAAGGGGACAAGAAGCCTATTATAATCAATATTACCGATGAAGAGCTGGAATTAAAAATAAATTCTTCCATTGGAAGTATGAATGAGGATATTTCCATAGAAAAACAGGGAAAAGACCTGATGATAGGATTTAACCCTAAGTTTTTGATTGATGCTTTAAAGGTTATTGACGAGGAAGAAATTGAAATGTATCTGGTAAATCCAAAAGCTCCCTGCTTTATAAAGGATGCAAGGGAAAGCTATATATATCTGATTTTACCGGTAAACTTTACGGTGGCGTGATATGAGAAAAATAAAATTAAAAGATGAATTTATTAAATTAGGGCAGGCATTAAAGGCAGCGGGACTTGCAGAGTCAGGAGTGGATGCAAAGTTTGCCATTCAGGACGGGCTTGTAAAGGTTAATGGAAAAGTGGAAACACAAAGAGGAAAGAAGCTTTATGCCGGTGATGAGGTTTTCTTTGACGGGGAAACCATTCAAATTATCGAAAAATAAAGAATTGGTGAAATCGTGATAATTAAGTCTATTGAACTTGAAAATTTCAGAAATTATGAAAACCTTTCCCTTGTTTTTGAAAAGGGTACTAATATTTTATATGGCGACAATGCCCAGGGAAAGACAAATGTTTTGGAAGCAATTTATGTTTCTTCTACTACCAAGTCCCATAAGGGAAGCAAGGATAAAGAAATTATAAATTTTGAAAAGGAAGAAGCCCATATCCGTACTTATCTTGAAAAGGAAGGTATGGAATATAAGGTGGACATGCACCTTAGAAAAAGCAAGTCTAAAGGGATTGCCATAAACGGACAGAAAATAAAAAAGGCTGCAGAGCTTTTAGGACTTTTAAATGTTGTGTTTTTTTCTCCCGAGGATTTGAATATTATAAAAAACGGTCCTTCTGAAAGAAGAAGATTCATGGATATGGAGCTTTGCCAATTAGATAAATTTTATCTCTATAATCTGAATCAATATAATAAAATTATTAATCAAAGAAATAAATTATTAAAGGATTTTTATAATAATCCGGATTTAAGAGATACCATTCATATATGGGACAGTCAGCTTGTATCCTATGGAAAAAAAATTATTGAGCGAAGAGAAGCCTTTGTAAAACAGTTAAATGAAATTATTTATGAAATACATAAAAATCTTTCCGGCGGAAAGGAAGAGCTTTTTATAAAATATGAGCCGGATGTAACAGTTAATGATTTTGAAAGTAAGCTTGCAGCTAATCAGGAGAGAGATATTCGTTTTAAAGTGACTTCCGTAGGACCTCATAGGGATGATTTTTCTTTTCTTGTAAATAGAAATACTTCTTCTTTAGAGGAAGTAAAAAGATTGGATATAAGAAAGTACGGATCTCAGGGACAGCAGAGAACTGCTGCTTTGTCTCTGAAGTTATCGGAAATTGAACTTGTGAAGAAAATTACAAATGATATTCCTGTTTTACTTTTAGATGATGTATTGTCAGAGTTAGACAGCAACAGGCAGAATTATCTGCTTAACAGTATTGGCAATATTCAGACAATCATTACATGTACGGGGCTTGATGAATTTATCAATAACCGGTTTGAAATTGATAAAATATTTAAAGTAACAGATGGGGTCATTCAGTCTGAAAATTAAAGATAAAAATGTTACTGATGATAGTGTTTATCTAAGAGGAAAGAAATAGTAGGAGGTTTTAAAATGAGCGCTGAATACGGAGCGGACCAGATTCAGATTTTGGAAGGTCTTGAAGCAGTAAGGAAAAGACCGGGCATGTATATAGGAAGTACGTCAATCAGGGGATTACATCATTTAGTATATGAAATTGTAGACAATTCTGTGGATGAGGCACTGGCAGGATTTTGTGATACTATAGATGTTTCCATTAACAAGGATAATTCCATTACCGTAATAGATAATGGCCGCGGTATTCCTATTGGAATCAATCATAAGGCAGGGATTCCGGCAGTAGAGGTTGTATTTACTGTTTTACATGCTGGAGGAAAATTCGGCGGAGGAGGCTATAAGGTTTCCGGCGGGCTCCATGGCGTAGGCGCTTCTGTTGTAAATGCTCTTTCTAATTGGCTGGAAGTAGAGATTTTCCAGGACGGGAAGATTTACAGGCAGCGGTATGAAAAAGGTCATGTTGTTTATGCTTTAAAGGTAGTGGGAGAATGCGAACCGGAGAAAACAGGTACAAAAGTTTCCTTTTTACCGGATGACACTATTTTTGAAGAGACAGTATTTGAATTTGATACGTTAAAACAAAGACTCCGTGAAATGGCATTTTTAACGAAAAACCTTCGTATTCGTTTAAAGGATGATAGATTAGAAGAACCTCTTATAAAGGAATTTCATTATGAAGGCGGCATCCGGGAATTTGTCATCTATCTGAATCGAAGCAAAACTGCTCTTTACAGTGATGTGATGTATTTTGAAGGCAGCAGGGACAATGTATATGTGGAAGTTGCCATGCAGCATAATGATTCCTATACGGAAAGCTCTTACAGCTTTGTAAATAATATTAACACTCCGGAAGGAGGCACCCATCTAGCAGGATTCCGCAATGCCATTACAAAGACCTTTAATGATTATGCGAGAACCAATAAATTATTAAAGGACAGCGAGACAAATCTTTCCGGTGAGGATATCAGGGAAGGTCTGACTGCCATTGTCAGCATAAAAATAGAAGACCCTCAGTTTGAGGGACAGACAAAGCAGAAGCTTGGCAATTCCGAGGCAAGGGGCGCAGTGGACAGCGTGGTGAGCGAGCAGCTTACTTATTTCTTAGAGCAGAATCCTGCAGTTGCAAAAATTATTTGTGAAAAATCCATTCTGGCACAGAGGGCAAGGGAAGCTGCCAGAAAGGCAAGGGATTTAACAAGAAGAAAAACAGCATTGGAAGGAATGAGCCTTCCCGGAAAGCTTGCAGACTGTTCCGATAAGGATCCGAAAAACTGTGAAATTTATATTGTAGAGGGAGACAGTGCAGGCGGCTCTGCAAAAACAGCAAGAAGCCGTGCAACCCAGGCAATTCTTCCTCTTCGTGGAAAGATTTTAAATGTGGAAAAGGCAAGGCTTGATAAAATATATGCCAATGCAGAAATAAAGGCAATGATTACCGCATTTGGTACAGGTATACATGAGGATTTTGATATTTCAAAGCTTCGTTACCACAAAATTATCATTATGACCGATGCGGATGTGGATGGCGCCCATATCAGTACGCTTTTGTTAACATTTCTTTATCGTTTTATGCCGGATTTAATAAAAGAAGGTTATGTGTATCTGGCACAGCCTCCTCTTTATAAGCTGGAAAAAAATAAAAAGGTATGGTATGCCTACAGCGATGAAGAGCTTGACGGCATATTAAAGGAAGTGGGCAGAGACCAGAATAACAAGATTCAGCGTTATAAAGGACTTGGGGAAATGGACCCGGAACAGCTTTGGGAAACTACCATGGACCCGGAACACAGAATCTTACTTCGCGTTACTATGGATGAAGAGGCAGAATCGGAAATTGACCTTACATTTACAACGCTTATGGGAGATAAAGTAGAGCCGAGACGGGAATTTATCGAGGAAAATGCCAGATTTGTAAAAAATCTGGATGTGTAATCAGAATGGAGAATAGATTAGAATGGAAGATAATATTTTTGATAAAGTCCATGAAGTAGATTTGAAAAAAACAATGGAAAATTCTTACATTGATTATGCCATGAGCGTTATTGCGTCCCGTGCGCTTCCCGATGTAAGAGATGGATTAAAGCCTGTACAGAGAAGGGTTTTATATTCCATGATTGAGTTGAATAACGGACCTGACAAGCCCCACAGAAAAAGCGCCCGTATTGTGGGTGATACAATGGGTAAATATCATCCGCACGGTGACAGCTCTATTTACGGCGCTTTGGTAAATATGGCGCAGCCCTGGTCTACCCGGTATCCTCTGGTAGACGGACATGGAAACTTTGGTTCCGTGGATGGGGACGGTGCCGCTGCCATGCGTTATACGGAAGCAAGGCTTTCTAAAATATCCATGGAGCTTCTGGCGGATATCAATAAAGATACGGTGGATTTTGTGCCCAACTTTGATGAAACGGAAAAAGAACCTTCCGTTCTGCCAAGCCGTTATCCGAATCTTTTGGTAAACGGAACTACCGGTATTGCAGTAGGTATGGCTACCAATATACCTCCACACAATTTAAGGGAAGTTATCAATGCGGTTGTAAAGATTATAGATAACAAAGTGCAGGAAGACAGGGATACGGAAATTGATGAGCTGTTAAAAATAGTAAAGGCTCCTGATTTTCCTACCGGCGGCATTATTCTTGGTACAAGAGGAAGTGAAGAAGCATACCGCACCGGAAGAGGAAAAGTGCGTGTAAGGGCAGTAACCGATATTGAAACGCTTCCAAACGGAAAAAGTCGTATTATAGTTACAGAGCTTCCTTATATGGTAAATAAGGCGAACCTGATTTTAAAAATTGCCGAGCTTGTAAAAACAAAGAAAATTGATGGAATTACCGATCTTCGGGATGAATCAGACAGAGAAGGTATGCGGGTTGTTATAGAACTTCGCAGGGATGCCAATGCCAATGTGATTATGAATCAGCTTTATAAGCATACTCAAATGCAGGATACCTTTGGAATTATTATGCTTGCTCTTGTAAATAACGAACCAAAGGTAATGAATCTTTTAGATATGCTCAAAAGCTATTTAATCCATCAGGAAGAGGTAGTAACAAGGCGTACCAAGTACGATTTAAATAAAGCAGAAGAAAGAGATCATATTTTACAGGGCTTGTTGATTGCTCTGGATCATATTGATGAAGTGATTCAGATCATCCGAAGCAGCCAGAATACACAGATTGCCAAAGAACGTTTGATAGAACGTTTCGGATTATCTGAAGTGCAGGCTCAGGCTATTGTGGATATGCGGCTTCGTACTCTTACCGGTTTGGAAAGAGAAAAGATTGAAAATGAGCATAAGGAGCTGCTTGCGAAAATTGCGGAATTAAAAGCTATTTTGGCGGACAAGAAACTGCTTTTAGGAGTCATCAGAGAAGAAATTCTGATTATTGCTGAAAAATATGGTGATGAAAGAAGAAGCAGCATTGGATTTGATGCATATGATATTTCCATGGAGGATTTGATTCCAAAGGATAATACGGTAATTGCCATGACAAGCCTGGGCTATATAAAACGTATGACTGTGGATAATTTCAAAGCGCAAAACCGGGGTGGTAAAGGCATTAAAGGTATGCAGACCATTGAAGAGGATTATATTGAAGATCTTCTTATGACAACAACCCATCATTATATTATGTTCTTTACTAATTATGGAAGGGTTTACAGACTGAAAGCCTATGAGATTCCGGAAGCAAGTAGAAATGCAAGAGGAACTGCTATTATTAATCTGCTTCAGTTAAACCCGGGTGAGAAGATTTCCGCTATTATTCCTATTAAGGATTATGAGGAAAACAAAAATCTGTTTATGGTGACAAAAAACGGCATTGTAAAGAAAACCTCCGTTATGGAGTACAGCAATGTGCGTAAGAATGGACTGGCAGCCATTAATTTAAGGGAAGATGATGAGTTAATCGAAGTAAAGACTACTGATAATGAAACAGAAATCTTCCTTGTTACAAAGCATGGCATGTGCATCCGTTTTAAAGAAACAGATGTAAGGGCAACCGGAAGGACGTCCATGGGTGTTATAGGAATGAATCTGTCCGACCAGGATGAAGTAGTAGGAATGCAGCTTGACCACCAGGGAGATTCTCTGTTGATTGTCTCCAGTAAAGGTATGGGAAAACGTACTTATCTGGATGAGTTTACTGTGCAAAAGCGCGGCGGTAAAGGCGTAAAATGCTATAAAATAACAGAAAAGACCGGATATGTAGTAGGTGTAAAGGCAGTAAATGACGACCATGAAATCATGATGATAACAACGGAAGGAATTATTATCCAGTTAAGGATGGAAGATATATCTACCCTTGGAAGAATTACTTCCGGCGTAAAGATGATTAATTTGGATGACAATGTAACAGTTGCAAAAATTGCAAAGGTTCGTGAAAAGGTATCTGACGGAAGTCAGGAATTTGAAAACGTGGAGGATGCCCTTGAAGATATTCCCGAGGAAGAAAAGAATCCTGTAATTGTAGATGCGGAGGAAGAAATTTCATTGCCAAGGGAAGAAGAGGAAGATTAATCAAACATTATTATATTGAGAAGGTGAGTTATGAAGCAGATTAAATGGAATGATAGATATAAGCTAGGAGTAGATTTTATTGATAAAGAGCATAAATTGCTTATATCAACAATGGATAAATTGTTAAAGCTTAGTGAAGACGAAGAAAAAAGAGAATGGGTATGCAGGGAAGGAGTAAAATATTTAAAGAATCACTCTATAGAGCATTTTGAACATGAAGAAAGCTATATGCGATCTATTAATTACAGCGAATATGAGGTACATAAGCGTCTCCATGCTGATTTTAGTGATAAAACTCTGCCTGCCCTTGAAAAGGAAATGGAAGAATCAGAATATTCCATAGAGTCTATTCGTCATTTTCTTGGTGTCTGCATAGGATGGGTAGTTGCACATACATTAACAGAGGATTTGGCAATTGTAGGAAAAAAGAAAAGTAGATGGATGGACATTCCCCATGAAAAAGAGCAGGAAATCATGGAGCAGGTTATTGTTCAATTGATTCAGGATATGTTCCAGTTGAAAGCAAAAATGATAAGCCAGCAATATGTAGGTGAAAATTTCGGAAAGGTTGTCTGCTGCCGTTTTATTTATTCCGGAGAAAAGAAAGAAAAATGGGAAATTACCCTTGTATTTGAAGAACGGCTTTTGTTAAAAGTTGTTGGAAATATATTTAACACGGAATATAAAAAAGTAGACGACATGGTAATAAATATAGGCAGATATATTTCAAGGCAGTTTATGGAACGTGTAAAGGAAAGCTTTCCTGCATTGGAATTGTTTCATTTGGAAAAGGAAAGCCTTTTGACCCATGAGCAGCTTTTGGATTCCTTTGACCGGGTACAGCCCTCCTGCAGCCTGTTATTTGATACAGGAGAAGGATACTTTGCATTTAGCGCAGCAACTGTAGATTTTATCCGCAGTAAAATAGGGTCTGACATCAATCCTGAAAATGCAATAGATACAGTAAAGCAATACCTGGTGAATGAAAAGGAAGAATGGAAACAGCAGAAAAAAAAGATTCTCATAGTGGATGATTCAGATTTTATGCGGAATAAAATTGCAAGCATGTTTCAAAATGATTATGAAGTGACAGAAGTGAATTCCAGCATATCTGCCATTCAAAGCATTACGGTAAACAGGCCGGATCTGGTTTTGCTTGATTATGAGATGCCTGTTTGTGATGGAAGACAGACCCTTGAAATGATTCGTTCAGAAAAGGCAACTGCAAATATTCCGGTTATTTTCCTAACCGGAAGAGGAGACATGGAAAGCGTGAAAAAAGTTATGGCGCTAAAACCGGAAGGTTATCTTTTAAAAACGATGCCGGAGGAAGAAATTAAAAAAATTATAGATGATTTTTTTGTCAAGAGAATGTAAGAAATGATATGAAATTGCATATGAATACAATATGCCCTCTGTCAAATGGACAGGGGGCATTTGTATTTATGTGTTTTTAATTATGACTTGATGAGACAGGAAAAATTAAAAATTATATCAAATCCTTTGTATTTATATTAATAAATCTTGCTTTATATTTGGAATACATAATCTTTTGTTCATGGTAAAGCCCTGAATAACCGGAAAGCATATAGCTTACTGCAATTGCAAGAATAAAGTATCTGGTGCCTGCAAAGCCAAAAAGCTCAAAGGAAATAAGCAATGTGGTAATAGGACAGTTTGTTACTCCGCAAAATACGGAAGCCATGCCAAGGGCTGCACAAAAAGAAGGAGATATGGAAAAAATATTGCCGAAAAGACAGCCTAAGGTAGCCCCTACAAAAAAGGAGGGAACGATTTCTCCTCCCCGGTATCCGGCGCCAAGGGTAATTGCAGTAAATATCATTTTTAGTAAAAAGGCATAAGGAACCACTTCTCCCAAAAATGCCCGTTCAATAACGTTGATTCCTGCGCCGTTGTAATCCCTTGTACCAAGTAAGAAAGTTAAAATTGTTATAAAACAGCCTGCAGCTACAACCCGGATATAAGGATTTGGCAAGTATTTTGCATATAAATCTGCTGTAGTATGAAGAAAAGTGCAAAATATAGAACTTACAAAGGCGCATATAAGAGCAAGAAGGGCTATCTTCCAAATGCTTTCAACAGATATTGCAGGAATTTCTAAAATATGAAAGGATTCAGGGCTGATTCCAAATTCATTGGCAAAAAAAGAAGCGACCAGGGAAGAGATAACACAGGGAAGCAATGCCACATAATACATGACACCTACTGTAACTACCTCTAAAGGAAAAACTGCTGCCGCCATAGACGTGCCGAATAAGGCGGAAAAAGCAGCGCTCATACCGCACATGACCATAACCTTTCTATCCATTTCATCCAGCTTTAAAACCCTGCCTATTTTATCACCAAAGCTTCCTCCAATCTGAAGGGCAGCTCCTTCCCGTCCTGCAGAACCTCCGAATAAATGAGTGATTACAGTAGAAATAAAAATCAAAGGCGCCATTCTGAAAGGAATGGTGTTTTTTGAATGTACCGTATCCAGTATGCGGTTTGTACCGGAATCCTTGTCAAAATGAAAATAATGATAGACCCATATAATAAAAAGCCCTCCAATGGGCAGAAAAAACAGTAAAAAATCATGTTTTGTCCTCATTTCATTTGCCCATTCCATACAAACTCCGAAAACAGAACTGAAGGAGCCTACAATGACTCCTATAAATAAAGAAAGTATCGTCCACTTCAAAAAAATTTTAAAATGTCTGATACCATCGCTTATTGTGGATTTTAGCCGTTCTTTTTTAAAATGTTCCAGATTCATGTATTTTCACCTTATTTTCGGTTTATCTTGTATTTTTCAAATTAATTTTATTATACATAATTATGTGGGAAAAGCAATTAAAACATAAACAAAATATATTTAAAAATTAAACAAAATTATTGAGAAATATTCTCATTAACTCTGTTGACATTTTTTATGTAAAGTCATATATTATAGATGTAAATGAAAGTCATTATCATTTAAAAAAATACATAATCAGAAGCAAAAAAATTTTTAATATCCTAAATTAAAAAAGGAGATGATCAAATGCCCCTAACAATGGCCAGACAAGGAGAAATCAACTATATAAAAAAAGTCGGCGGAAAAGAAGAAACCCGTAAATTTTTAGAAAACCTTGGATTTGTAGCAGGCGGTATGGTAATGATAGTTTCTCAAATCGGAGGAAATATGATTGTGAACGTGAAAGATTCAAGAGTTGCCATCAATAAAGATATGGCAAGTAAAATCATGATTTAATAGAAAGATAAATGGAAAGGATGGAAAGAAAATAAAAATGGGTACATTAAAGCAGGTAAAATGCGGAGAAACAGTGACTGTTTTAAAAATCAATGGGAATGGCGCTGTAAGAAGGAGAATTATGGATATGGGGATTACAAAAGGAGCAGAAGTTTTTGTAAGAAAAGTAGCGCCTTTTGGGGACCCTGTAGAAATAACCATCAGGGGATATGAGCTTTCTTTAAGAAAAGCCGATGCTGAGATGATTGAAGTAAATTAACAATGTAAAAAACAGCGGTATAATTTGTTAATAATTTATTGATAATAGAAAAAATTATGAAATGTTTAGCTGATTTTACAGCAGAAATGAGAGGAGAAACATGTCAATAAAAATTGCACTTGCAGGTAATCCAAACTGCGGAAAAACAACATTATTTAATTCTTTGACCGGTTCCAACCAGTTTGTGGGAAACTGGCCCGGTGTTACGGTTGAAAAAAAAGAAGGAAAGTTAAAGGGAAATAAAGATGTAATCATTATGGATTTGCCTGGCATTTATTCCCTGTCCCCTTATACATTGGAAGAGGTAGTGGCAAGAAATTATTTAATCGGAGAAAAACCGGATGCTATCTTAAATATAGTGGATGGGACAAATATTGAGAGAAACCTGTATTTAAGCACACAGCTTATGGAGCTGGGAATCCCGGTTGTCATGGCTGTAAATATGATGGATGTTGTCCGTAAAAACGGTGATATGGTTCAAATCAATAAGCTTTCTGAAAAACTGGGCTGTCAGGTAGTGGAGATTTCAGCCTTAAAAGGGGAAGGAATAAAGGAAGCTGCTCAAATGGCTGTTAATTCAGCAAAAGCAGGAACGAAGTCATCCAGTGTACATAAGTTTTCTGCCAATGTGGAAGAAATACTTGCTTCCATAGAGCAAAAGCTTGGAAATTCCGTACCGGAAGAACAAAAACGTTTCTTTTCTATTAAATTGCTGGAACGTGATGATAAAATAAAGTCTCAAATGAATTTTATTCCTGATGTAACAGAAGAAATTGAAATGCTTGAAAAAGAATTGGATGATGATACAGAAAGTATTATTACAAATGAAAGATACGTGTATATTTCATCTATTATTAAGGACTGCTATAAAAAGAAAAGCAAAGAAAAACTGTCTGTTTCGGATAAAATAGATAAAATTGTAACTAATCGGTTTCTGGCTCTTCCGATTTTTGCCCTTGTGATGTTCATAGTTTACTATGTATCTGTAACTACTGTGGGCGATATAGCTACAAGCTGGGCAAATGACGGAGTATTTGGCGATGGATGGCATTTATTTGGAATCGGCACTGCAGATTTTGAAGCAGCAGCTGAGATAGATGAAAATGCAGACCCGGCGGCTTTTGGTATATGGGTGCCTGGTATTCCGGTTTTGGTTGGGAATGTGCTTGAAAAGGTTGGATGCTCTGACTGGCTTAGCAGCCTTATTTTGGACGGTATTATAGGCGGTGTAGGAGCTGTGCTTGGATTTGTTCCCCAGATGCTTGTTTTATTTATTTTCCTTGCATTTTTGGAAAGCTGCGGATATATGGCAAGAATTGCTTTTATTATGGACCGGATTTTTAGAAAATTCGGACTGTCCGGTAAGTCCTTTATTCCAATGTTAATTGGCAGCGGCTGCGGTGTTCCGGGAATTATGGCATCCAGAACTATTGAAAATGACAGGGACCGGAAAATGACTATTATGACCACGACTTTTGTTCCATGCGGTGCAAAGCTTCCCATTATTGCATTGATTGCAGGAGCATTGTTCAATAATGCAGGATGGGTGGCATTTAGCGCTTATATGGTAGGAATTGCAGCAATTATCTGTTCCGGTATTATTCTAAAGAAAACAAAAATGTTTGCGGGAGACCCGGCTCCCTTTGTTATGGAACTTCCTGCATATCATATGCCCACTGTAGGAAATGTGCTTAGAAGCATGTGGGAAAGAGGCTGGTCCTTTATTAAAAAAGCAGGTACGATAATTTTATTATCCACTATCGTACTTTGGTTCCTGCAAGGCTTTGGCTGGGTTGACGGTTCCTTTAGAATGCTTGAGGAAGAGGAGCTCAACAGCAGTATTTTGGCGGTAATAGGCGGTGTAATCGCACCAGTTTTTACACCTCTTGGATGGGGAGACTGGAAAATGGCAGTTGCAGCAGTAACCGGACTGATAGCAAAGGAAAACGTAGTGGGTACTTTTGGAGTTCTTTTTGGATTTGCAGAGGTTTCAGAGGATGGAGCGGAAATCTGGAGCACACTTGCAGGCAGCATGACTTCAATAGCAGCTTATTCTTTTCTGGTATTTAACTTATTATGCGCACCCTGCTTTGCAGCAATGGGAGCCATTAAAAGGGAAATGAACAATGCAAAATGGTTTTGGTTTGCAATTGGTTACCAGACAGGGCTGGCTTATCTTGTTTCCTTATGCATTTTCCAGATTGGCAATCTGATTACAACAGGAACCTTTGGAATTTTTACAGTAATTTCATTCATTATTATAATCGGATTTCTTTATCTCCTGTTCAGACCTTATAAAGAAAGCAGTACATTAAGTATCAATAAGTTAGCAAAAGCTAATTAGTACTCTGATAAAAACGCAGCAACACATATATTTTACTGTCGGTTGACAAAAGGAAGGGAAGTATATATGGTAGAAGAAAAAAGCAAAAACAGCCATATAAAAGATAACCAGTCACAAAAACAGGCAATGCTTACTATATTAAAAGAAAAAGGATATCGCATTACCAGTCAGAGAAAACTGTTAATTGACATTATTTTTGATGAAGAATGCACCTGTTGCAAGGAAATTTATTATAAGGCTCATAAAAGGGACCAGACCATTGGAATTGCCACTGTATACCGAATGCTGAATACATTAGAAGAAATCGGCGCCATAGACAGGAAAAATCTTTATAAGCTGTCCTGCGGCGGCAAATGTAATAATGACAGCTGTATTGTCCTGCTTGAGAATAAGAATGAAATTGTTTTATCCGCCTGTGAATGGAAGGATATTATATCAGCAGGATTAAAAGCAAAAGGTTATATTAAAGATGAAGCGGTAAAAACAGTTGCTCTTCCTGATAAGATATGTATTTCAGATGTATGTTTTTAGAGGAAGGTGAAAATATGGCAGATATTTTAATTTTATCCATAATAGTTATATGTGTTTTCTTTATTATTAGAAATTTTGTAAAAAAAGCAAAAAATAAGGAGTTAGGATGCGGTTGCGGATGCAGCGGGTGCAGTGGTTGTGTAAATAGCTGCAGCAGTCGGGAAAATGTAAATGTAAAAAATTAAAACAGTGTAATTGCTTAGACAGTAATTTCCACAGGAATCGGAATGAAAATTTGGCAGAACATGATTTTTAAAGGAGTCTTTATAAAAACGTCAGCGCTTAGCGAGGTATTTTCGTACTTGGTACTGTTGCGTTTTTATCAGAGCGAGAGAGTGATGACGTAGAAACATGTTCTGCCGAATTTTTATTCTGATTCCTGTGAAAACTATTATTTAAACTGTTACAAAACAGTAAAAATATTTGGAAAAGCTAAAAAAGTACTTTTATTTTATCTTATTATTTTTATTTTTCTAATTTTTATCAAAAAAAGCAGTAAAATTTATGGGTAAATTACACATATTTTAAATAAAAAAATGTAAAAAAATTGGTTAAAATAACGAAATTACTAAAAATGATTAAATTTTTACCAAAAATGTTGATTTTGGGCTTTCAATTCCAATGAATATAGTTTATAATATGAAAAGTAAGAAAAATATTTAACACACATAAGGAGGTTTATATGGCAGAGTTCGGTTTGACCAAAAGCGAAGAAGTAGTAATGAAATGTATCTGGAATAGTGAGGTTGAATTAGCTTTATCAGATGTAACAGCTAACGTAAACAATGATTTTGGTAAGGATTGGAAACCACAAACAGTTTCTACATTCCTTGCAAGATTGGTAAGAAAGGAATACTTAAGCTTTTATAGAAAAGGCAGATATTTCTTCTATCAGCCTCTTGTTAAAGAGAAAGATTATAAGAGAGACCTCATGAAGGAATTTATCAGATTCTGGGATGAGGGAAATGTAAGTACTTTCATTGATGACTTATGCAGCCAGAAGGTTTTGTCTAAGAAAGATATTAAAGAACTGAAAGAAAAAGTTGAAAAAATGTAATAATAAAAAGAACCGGAAATGAATTATTAATTTCCGGTTCTTTTTATTTATACTTTATAAATTATGATTCTGTCTGTAATTCTGCTTTTTGACTGCATACATTTTCTATCAGTCCGGTTATGGTCTGAATGGAATTGAGCTGGTTGCTCCGGCTCATGGAATCGATGTAGGTCTGTCTTGTGAAAAACAGTTCGTGTACTTTTTCTACCAAAAGAGTTTCAGTAATATCATCTTCTTCCAGCACGATACTAAAGCCCTGGGATTCAAAGGATTTGGCATTTAATATCTGGTCTCCCCTGCTTCCTCCTCTTCCAAGAGGGATTAACAGATTCGGCTTTTTTAAAGCAAGTAATTCACAAATAGCATTGGCGCCTGCACGGCTGATTACTAAATCTGCCATGGCAAAAACATCTTTTAATTCTCCCTTTAAATATTCAAATTGCTTATAACCTTTTGTATTTAACAGAAGATTATCCACTTTTTCTTTGCCGCAGATATGAACCACCTGAAAATCTTTTAACAGCTCCGGAAGGGCGTCCCTGACGACTTTATTTACGTTTGCAGCTCCAAGGCTTCCTCCTATTACCATGATAACCGGTTTATTGGCTGTAAAGCCGCACAAATCAAGAGCAGCAATTTTATTCCCTTTTCTCAGTTCTTCCCGTATAGGGGAACCGGTAAGCATGGCTTTGTCTTCCGGAAGCTCTTTTAAGGTTTCGGGAAAGTTGCAGCATACTACTTCTGCTACCGGAATACACAGTTTATTGGCCAGACCGGGAGTCATATCCGATTCATGGATAATGCTTGGAATTTTTCGGCTGGCAGCAGCTCTTACAACAGGAACGGATACAAATCCTCCTTTTGAAAATACAATATCAGGTTTGATATTTTTTAATATTTTTCGAGCCTCTGCAAATCCTTTCATGACGCGGAAAGGGTCGGAAAAATTTTTAGGGTCGAAATACCGGCGTAATTTTCCTGTGGAAATACCATAATAGGGAATATCAAAATCTTCAATCAGTCTTTTTTCAATTCCATCATAGGAACCAATATAATGTATATCGTACCCAAGCTCTTTCAGTCTGGGAATCAAAGCAATATTCGGTGTTACATGACCGGCAGTTCCGCCGCCTGTTAATACGATTCTTTTCATAAAGCCTCCACTATTCATGAAAATATCTAAGTATTTTATAATATTCATTTACTATTATTTATGAATCATTTTTTCTAAAGCAATTGCTAACTGGTCCGGGCAGGAAGTATTTTTATATCCGCATTTAATGCCCTTTAATTTTTTAATGGCTTCTTCCGGCTTCATTCCCTGTACAAGGGAAGAAATTCCCTGAAGGTTACCATTACAGCCGCCAATAAAAGAAACGGATTTTATTGTGTCATTTTCTAACTCAATGTCAATGGAGCTGGAGCACACACCAATTGGCTTATATTTCATAGCATACACCTCTTTCCTGTTCCTTAACTTATCATATGATAAAATGAAAAATTTTAATCTATAAAAAGAAATTATAACAGAATTTTACAAAATTTCCAAGTATCCTTTCATATTTGCCAAATCAAATTCTTCTAAAATGCCATCTGTAGGGTCATAATAAACGCCATCGTAACAAACCAGATAATGGCTGAACCGTCCCATTTTTTCCATAATAATCGAACATTTTGGAAGAGTTACTTCTTTTCCCTGAGTGTAAATAATTTTATTGGAATGAGGGATGCCCAGATAATCCAGCGTCAATACCATTTTTCCCATATTTGCCTGCCATTCCCTGCAGTGCATAATATTGTTAGCCTCTTCTAACGTAATGTCCGCAAGCATGGCAATGCAGGTTTGTCCGCATAAGCCATCCCATGGCTGGGTAATAATTTTTACGCCTTCAATTTTACGAATGGGGTTTTCTATACTATAAGGGCTGTTTTCAGAAATTTTTTGCGGTTCTGTTAAAATGGTAAAAGAAACAGGATAAAAGGTTTCTTCCTCAAAATCAGCCTGTGCATTTTGCAGAGGAATGTAATAATACCCGTCTTTTTTGGGAAGGAGGTTGCATTGAAAGGTTACCCCGTTTACCACTGCCTCTATGGGATAATCCCCGATGTTTTCCTGTACTTCCCATACATTAAAGGGAATTTCCATTACTTTTTCATTATTTAATTCTAAAATTTTTTGTTCAAATACATATTCCATCATATAAGCCCTTTCTTTTTGTATATTTTAGATAATTAAGTTTATTATATATTATATATTTTTTTAAAATTTTTATCTTATTCGTACAGAAAAGATATCTATCGATATGATATCATGAAAAGTAATAAACTGGAAGAATTAACTTGAAAAAAACAGCTGATTTTGCTACACTAAACATGATTTTGAAAATACTGGAAAAAAGAAAATAAAAAATAAAAGAAAAGAGGAGTAATATCATGAGCAAAAAAGTAACCTTTGATTATTCAAAAGCGGCTCCATTTATCAACGAAAAAGAAGTTAGCATGATGGAGAAATTGGCAATGGATGCCAAAGAAGTATTAGTATCCAAAACAGGTGCAGGCAATGATTTTTTAGGCTGGATTGATTTGCCGGTAGATTATGACAAGGATGAGTTTGCAAGAATTAAAAAAGCAGCGGCAAAGATTCAAAGCGATTCCGAAGTATTGCTGGTAATCGGCATTGGCGGTTCCTATCTGGGAGCAAGGGCAGCAATTGAATTTTTAAGACACAGCTTTTATAATGTGGTTTCCAAGGAAACAAGAAAAACTCCTGAAATTTATTTTGTGGGTAATTCTATCAGCTCTACCTATATCAAGCATTTAATTGACGTAATCGGGGACAGGGATTTTTCCATTAACATGATTTCCAAATCAGGTACCACAACAGAGCCTGCCATTGCCTTCCGTGTATTTAAGGAAATGATGGAAAAGAAATATGGCAAAGAAGAGGCTGCAAAGAGAATATATGCCACAACAGATAAGGCAAGGGGTTCCTTAAAGAATCTTGCAACAGAAGAAGGTTATGAGACTTTTGTTGTTCCGGATGACGTGGGAGGACGTTTCTCCGTATTGACAGCGGTGGGTCTGCTTCCGATTGCCGTTTCCGGTGCGGATATCGATAAATTAATGGAAGGCGCTGCTTCCGGAAGGAAAAATGCTTTAGAGCTTCCATTTGCAGAAAATGATTCTTTAAAATACGCTGCGCTTCGTAACATCCTTTTAAGAAAAGGAAAAGCAGTTGAAATTTTAGCAAACTATGAGCCAAGCGTTCACTATGTTTCTGAATGGTGGAAACAGTTATATGGTGAAAGCGAAGGAAAGGACCATAAAGGTATTCTTCCGGCAAGCGTTGATTTGACCACAGATTTGCATTCTATGGGCCAGTTCATTCAGGATGGCGCAAGAATTATGTTTGAAACAGTAATTAATATTGAAACCTCCAGGGAGGAAATCATTATCGGAGAAGAGTCGGTAGATTTGGACGGACTGAATTATCTGGCAGGAAAGAGCGTTGATTTTGTTAATAAGTCCGCTATGAATGGTACGATTTTAGCCCATACGGACGGACAGGTTCCAAACTTTATGGTAAACGTGCCGGAAGTAAATGAATTTTATTTAGGACAGCTGTTCTACTTCTTTGAATTTGCCTGCGGTGTCAGCGGCTATCTGCTTGGCGTAAATCCATTTGACCAGCCGGGTGTGGAAAGCTACAAGAAGAATATGTTCGCATTGCTTGGCAAGCCGGGATATGAGGCTCAGAGAGAAGAATTGATGAAGAGATTGTAATATTGTATTTTAAATTTGGATTAGGATAAGTTTAAAAAACCGTGTGTTTTCAGCTATGTAGCTGTCTGCACATGGTTTTTTTATGTGATATATGACAATATTTTTCCATTATATTAGCTTACAGCTTTTCAGACAAGTACAGGTATTGGCAATTAAATAAAACATGTTCTGCCAGCTTCCATGTCCTTACATTTAAAAACTCGTAGGCTGAATAGTTATAATAAAATAATACAAAAATATAAAATAGTTGAAAAAATAGCGACTTTATAATATAATATAGTTATAAAAGTATATTATTTTGTAAGTAAAAAAATTTGTGTAATATGTTTTATTTGGGGGAAGTAATGTTAAGGGTTGGAATATGTGATGGGAATGAAAAATTTGCAATAAAATTAGAATCGAATATATTAAAATATGCCCGAAGAGAAGATATTTTAATTGACGTAGACATACTTAAAAATTCAACAGAGCTTTTTAAAATATTGAAAAGTGACGGGTTATTTGACATTTTGTTTTTAGATGTAGAATTGGAAAAAAATTATGGTATAGAGGTTGGAAAAAAAATTCGTTTAGATATAAGAAATGAATTGATGCAAATTATCTTTGTATCTTCTGAAGATAAATATGCCATGAATTTGTTTGATATAAGACCTATGAATTTTTTAATTAAGCCTGTAAATAATAATAAAATTAATTATATTTTAAATGAGTATAGAAGATTATTTCAGTTTCAAAATGTTTATTTTGAATATATTATGGGAAAAAGAAAATGTAAAATTAGTAATAATTCTATTTTGTATTTTCAAAGCCAGGGAAAAAAAATTCGGATGGTTACAATGGATGGAACAAAATATTTTTATGAGAAATTGTCTCAGGTATCACAAAGATTGAATAAAAGTAATTTTTGTGAAATTCATAAATCATTTGTGGTAAATATGAGATATATTGTGAAATATGAAAAAAATAATATTACTATGAAAAATGGAGATATTCTACCTATCAGTCGTTCTATGCAGAAAAATGTAGAGCAGAAAATTTGTGGTTAAGATTAATATAAAAGTACATATTTGAATACTTTTAAATAATATTTTACCAATTTTTCCATTTATCCTGTTATTTTTACCATTTAGGAAATATTAAGATAAATTATGTTAAGTTATATAATACGAGGAGGTAACAAGAAAGGAGGCATTAATTCCTCTAGAGGTAAAAAATATATACCTTATTACATAATTTATATTTAAAGGAGATAAAATAGTGAAGGGAAAATTTTATAGCATATTTATAGCAGCAATAGTAATTATTAGTTTTAGTTTATCACCCAAAATGGATGTATCTGCAAAAACATTGGCACAAAGTTTTAAGAGTTCAATTAAATATGTATATGTATCTGCGCCTAACGTATATTCTCGTAAGTATCAAAAACAAGTTTGTGCAAAAACGGTAGGATATGTTAATAAGAATAAGCATCATTATGTTCTTGCTTATATAGGAGGTTCTAAAAGTAGCACAAAAGGTGCTGTTGCAGTAAAGCGTTCATATGGATATGGTAATATTTCTGCCACAGCTAAAAATACACAAACTATTTATCTGAATTGGTCTAATGTAACTCATAATTATGTTTTACCATTTGGATGGAAACAAATATATTTTAAAACAGGATATACAAAATATGGAACGGGAAAATAAAGTTTTTCTTTTTTAATGATATTTATAAAATATAGTGTTTATAGAATGCATATTCATATAAAAAAAGAAATGAATGTGCATTCTTTTTTATAGCTAAAAAATTGTTAAAAATATTTATTTATGAAAAATGAGGAAAATGAATTGAAGATAAAAATTAATAAAATAACTATTATACTTATGCTTTTATCTATGCTGCTTCCAATCCTATCCATATTGTTGCTGGAGCATATTACCATAAGTGAAACGTTGGCAAACATGGACTCTGGTTCTTTTGGAAAAACATATGAATTTATATCCATAGAGCAGGAAAATTTTGAGCCGGATAAATTGTATCAATTGATAAATAAGGAAAATACAAAAATGGCGGTTACTTCCGATTTTGAGCTGGATGAAATTAATCTGCGTTCCATTTACTTTAATAAAAGATATGTAAACCTTCCTATGAAAGAAGGGCGTTTTTTTGAAAAAAAAGATTTAAAAAAAGACAATTATTGTGCAGTAATCGGAAAAAAATTAACAGAAGAATCCTATGTAAAGGGAAAAGAAAGATATATATCAATTTTAGGAACAGAGTTTCAGGTTATCGGTATTTTAGGATATGAATGTGATGCAGTTATTGATAATTATATTTATATCAATGGGTATGTTCAAAATAACCTTTTTACTTCTTCTTATTATCAGTTGGATTTTCTTGAAGGAGGAAAAGAAGAAGAAATAATGGAGAATCTTTCAAAAGGCTTACAAAAAATGAATATAAAAATGGAAAGATTGACAATGGGCGCCAGCTATTTTAATTCTTTAATTCCCAGAATGTTATATAGCAGATGGTTTCTTGTTATTTTCTTCTGTGATATTTTATGCCTGATATTATTATCCTTTGAGTGGGTAATCCATCAAAAGGAAGAAATAGGAATAAGGCAGTTATTAGGAGCTACGAAGGGAAGTATTTTTCTTCTTTTGGGAAAAAGGTATTTCAATATTCTTCTTGTATCTGCTTTGGCAGGGGGAATATATGCGGTTATACTGCATCCAAATTATAAAAGATTTTTATATATAGGTTACTTAGTAACAGTTCCTGTCATTCTTATTTTTCTTATGTTTGTAATTTTGAAAATATTAAAATCTCCTTTAGAGGAGGTGCTCAAATAATGTTATATATTCAATTCATTTTAAAAAGCATGTACCGGACAATTCAAAAAAACAGACTGCTGATATTTTTAATGATTGTTTTGGTAACATTGAGCTTCAGTGTTTTAGGATTTGCATTTAAACAGGGGAAAACAGTAGAAGAAAATATAGCAGATTATTCCGATACTTATGGAGCTATGACCTATTATTTTACGATAGATGGAATGTCTGATATACAATATTACCAATATGTGGATGATAACAATATAGAGATTTATAATAAATTAAAAAATTTTTATGATAAGTTAATTAAAGAAAAGAAATTTTTATTTATGAGCATAGTAGAACAACCAGTTGAAATATATGGTACAGTAATTTCTGATATTTTTTTAGAAGGATATGAGGATGGAGAAGCAGAAAGCAGTATCTTTGATATGGAAGGACAAGACTGGTATCGGACAAAATCATTGCAGGTATCAGATGAATTTTTTTATCATTTTAATATTCAAATAGCAAAGGGAAACGGATTTGAGGAAAAAAATTATGTGTACCATAAAGGAGATGAAATTCCGGTTGTGTTAGGCAGTGAATATGATGGAATATTTCAAATTGGTGATAAAATAACGTGTAATTACCTATTTGAAGATGTGGTGTTGGAAGTAACAGGAATATTAAAAAAAGAACAATTTTTCTATGATGAGATGGAAAAGGAATTTAAATCATGCGGAAGATATATGATTTTACCTGCTTTTACTTCATCAGACAGTGAATATTTTGATAAAATCAGACAGCTTTTACAAATTGGGGGTGTGATAGTTTCTGATTCAGGATATCCGGAGGTAGAAAAAGTTTTTTATGAATTAGGAAAAGAAGCCGGTGTAGAAAAATATGGTATGTATCTGGAAGACCCGGAAATGGCAAAAAGGACAACTGACTTATTTCAAGAGTATTCTTCCATGACGGAAGAGGTATTAAAACAATTTAAAATAATTGCAGGAATTTTATTATTTTTTGTAATTATCAGCCTATCCAGTGTTTTATGCGGGTTTATCCGGGAAAAGAACAGAGAATATGGGATTCAGTTATTATGCGGGGCGCAGCCTGTTCAAATTTTAGCAGATATATTTTTGCTTAATATTTTAAATATTATGACAGGAAGCTTTTTTACAGTCGTATTTTTCTTATGTAATCAGTATTCAGGAAAAAATATTGTGATTATTTTATTAACTGGTCTTGCAATAAGTATTATTGTTTCTATCAATTTATTTGTTTATTTGTTAAAAATGAATATAAGTGAAATTATCGGAGGAAAAGAATAATGTCTCTTATAAAATTAGATACCATTGATATGATTTACGGAAACGGCAATTCTGCCGTACATGCTTTAAAGGATATTAACATGGAAGTGGAAAAAGGCGATTTTACAGCAATTGTCGGAAAAAGCGGCTGCGGTAAATCCACATTGCTGAATATTTTAGGAGCAGTTACGAAACCTAAAAAGGGAAAATATTATTTTGAACAAACGGAAGTAAATCAGTTAAAATCAGGTGCAATGGCAAAATTCCGTAATAAAAAGATAGGCTTCGTAGTGCAGCATTTTGCCTTGATTAAAGAATTAAAGGTAAAAGAAAATATCAGTCTGCCGTTGATATATCAGTCCTGTACAAAAAAGGAAATAGAAAACAGAGTAAAAGAAGCTTTGAAATTATTGGAAATAGAAGATAAGGAAAATAGTTATCCCACAGAATTATCCGGCGGACAGTGCCAAAGGGTTGCAATAGCAAGAGCCATTATTGCCAATCCGGATGTGGTTCTGGCGGATGAGCCGACGGGCGCATTAGATGAGGAAAACGGAAGGAATATCATTCGTATTTTTGAAGAGCTGAATAAAAAAGGAAGTACAATTATTTTAGTTACTCATGATATGGAGATAGCAGAAAAATGTAGGAAAAGGATATATTTGAAGGATGGAAGAATTGTAAAAATTGATTGTTGATAAAAACTATATAAAATAAACGTAAAAATACAAGAATTTATTTTATATCTTGTTATAATTTGTCAGATTTGGTAAAATGAATCCGTTACCGCTCCTAAACTGGTAGCAGGGAGGGGGTGTCTGTATAGAAAGCATTCTGTCCTGCCTAATAGGCATTATAGCATATGCGGTTATTGATTGCAATATGTCCCCCTTCGGAAGATTCCCGAAGATTTTTATCGAAAATATTTTTATGTTGACAAAAAAATAAAAAACTATCTAATATATTAAAATAAAGCACAAATACCAAACCATATAATATATGATTGGAGAAAGCACATGAAAATTTTAATAATCGGCGGCACCTACTTTTTAGGAAGGGTATTTACTATAGTGGCAGCCAGAGAAAATCATGAATTATTTTTAATCAACAGAGGCACTTATACTATGAATATGCCCTCTGTAACAGAGTATCACTTAGACAGGCATGATACAGATTCTTTAAAAAAACTGCCTTATCAGGAATATGACGCAGTTGTGGATTTTTGTGCATATTTGCCAATGGATGTGGATAGTCTGCTTAAAAACATTCCGGGAAAGGTAAAGCAGTATATTTATATCAGCACCTGTGATGTATACAAAAGAAACATAGACGGATTAAAAGACGAATCCACAGAGTTTTTGGATATCCGCTATCCCGGCGAAACGGGTGAATATATGTACAATAAAATGCTTTTGGAAAAGGAAACAAGGAAAACCTGTGAAAGCCTTGGTATTGCTTATACCAGCATCCGTCCCGGAATTATTTACGGTCCTTTCAATTATGCTCCAAGAGAATCTATGTTTATACAGTGGATTGTAAAAGGACAGCCTCTGCCTTATCCTGTTGATGCGGACGGCAGGTTCCAGTTTGCCTATGTAAAGGATGTGGCAAGGGCAATTCTAATCTCAATCGGAAATCAGAAATCCTATAATCAGGCATTTAATGTTTGCGGGAATGAAGAAATCGGCTATAGCAGGTTTTTTGAAATATTAAAAAAAGTATCGGATAGGCCGTTTCTTTTGCAGGAAGTCACAGTAGAACAAGTAATGCAGCAAAACATTCCTCTGCCTTTTCCTTTAACAAAAATGGAAACAGAGCTTTATGATGGAAACAAGCTTGCAAAAGAGATGGATTTTACCTATACGGATTTTGAAGAGGGAATGGAAAAGACTTATCAGGCTTTTAAAAATGTATATGAAGGATAAACAACATGTCAGGCAGCAATTCAGCCCCCGTCTTTCCCCCACAGGAACCAGAGCCGGATGAAGACAGAAAATGATTTCTTAAGGAGCCCTTATAAAAACGCCAGTGCTTAGCGAGGTATTTTCGAGCTTAGCACTGCTGCGTTTTTATCAGAGCGAGAGCGTGGTGACGTAGAAACATTTTCTGTCTTCATCCGGCTCTGGTTCCTGTGGGGGAAAGACGGGGGCTGAATTGCTGCCTGACATGTTGTTTACAGCTTTATAACAAAAGTGCTTCCTCCTCCATCTGTATCTGAAACAAGAATGGTCCCATGATGTTCTTTCATAATTTCCAAAGCAATGCAAAGTCCCAGTCCGAAATGGTCTTTTTTGCTTCTGGAGGCATCTGCCCGGTAAAAACGTTCAAAAATATGTTTCTTTTCCTCATCAGAAATGCCGATTCCGTTGTCGATTACATAAAAATAATGGTGGTTGTCTTTGTATTCAACCTTTAATGCTACTCTGCCTTGTCCGGCCGCAGGGTTACCGGATGTTTTCTTTTTTTCGTATTTCAATTCCGTGTAGCTTAATGCATTATGGACTAATATGGCAAGTACCTGGGCAATACGCTGGGGGTCACATTTGCACAGGGGCATTCTTGTATCCGGCAACAGGATGGAAAAGTCAATTTTCTTTTTCTTTGCCATTATTTCAAAGGCTTCATAGCAGTTTAAAAGAAGAGTATCTGCCTCCGTTTCTTTCAATTGAACAGAGTAGCTTTGATTATCTCCATTTGCTAATAGAAGCATGTCATTTACCAGCCTTGACATGCGGTTTGCTTCCCCTTCTATAATCTGATAGAAGTTTTTTTCATTCAGGGAATCTTCTTCAGAAGAAGAGTTAGAAACTGCTAACTGTCCTGTATTTTTATCCGGAAGCTTTTGCAAGGCGGAAACAGAGGACAATATGACAGTCAGGGGTGTACGAAGCTCATGGGAAGCAGCAGCAACAAACTGAATCTGCTTTTTCTGGTTTTCTTCAATTGGTTTTAAAAGCTTTTTTGTAAAATAAAAGGAAAAGAAAAATAAAAGCGTCAGGGCAGCAAGGTTGATAAAGGCAAATAAAATTCTTTGCATATAGATTTGTTTATATAAATCTGTTAGGGAACAAAGAATGTATACCTTTATAGAACCATGTTCTTTCGGAATTTCTCCGTAGGACACATAATATTCCTGTCTGTTAATTGCAAAAAAACTATCTGACCCTGTATAGGTGAATTCCAGATGAAAGGACAGCAGAGAAGAGGCATCTGTATTTTCCGCTTCATACAAAGAGCTGTATTCCTTTTTTACATTGGAAAGAAGTTCTTCTCTTTTTTCATTTTTCACAATATTTCCATAAAGAACAGGCTGGTCGTTATCTTCTAAAAAAATCAAGTACCTGCCGCCGGCTTCCAGCTTTGAAAGCCATTCATAAGAGATGATGGTCTGTTTTTCCAGATTATAAATGATATTTTGAACATTGCTTTCAAAAGAGTGATAATAATTATTTTTTAAGTTAATCTCTGCTACAAGCAGGTAAAAAAATGTCATGCATATTAAAATCATGCCTGTAATTCCGGTACAAAGCAGAGTCAGCTTTAGGTGTACTTTTTTAAACATCCTGATTCCTCAAAATTACTGAATTTTTTGTTTCATTCTGTCAGTTTATACCCTACTCCCCGCACAGTAGATAACGTAAGCAGGCTTCCTACAGACTTTAAGCGGCGGCGCAGAAAGTGGATATAGTTGTCCAGATTTCCTTCCTCCACTTCCGCATCCGGTCCCCATACCTTGGACAATAACACCATCCGGGGCATTGTCTGATTTTTATTTACTAAAAACACTTCTAACAAATCGCATTCCCTTTTGGAAAGGGTGCAGGAATTTTCAGGACCTGTCAATATTTTTTCTTCCGGGGAAAGAGAAATATCGCCTAAGGTCAGCATATTGTTTCCTTCCCATTTCCGGGGCCTTCTTTTTATACAGCGAATTCTTGCCAGAAGCTCTTCAAATGCAAAGGGCTTTACCAGGTAATCGTCTGCTCCCGTATCCAGCCCGTCAATCTTGTCCTGAAGCTGTCCTAAAGCTGTAAGCATAATGACCGGAATGGTAATTCCGGCTTCCCTTGTTTTTTTCAATATGGCAAGTCCGTCCATTTCCGGAAGCATCCGGTCCAAAAGGATGATGTCATGGGCATTTTGGGAAATGTAATACATGGCGTCCCCGCCGTTATTACAGCAGTCTACCTGATAACCCTCCTTTTTGAGGGAAAATGCAAGGAGCTGCAATAATTTTTCATCATCTTCCACTAATAGAATTCTCATAATTTCATGATTCTCCCAATATCTGTAATGTGAGCAATATGCTATCAGTTTTATTGTAACAGAGAATTCTTAAAATAATCTCTAAAAAGTTATTATGTTATTAATAATTTTATTATTTTTTCTTTTGAGCAAGATTATAATATGTATTTGTACATCCCGTAAAATTTATGATATAATCAATTAAATATACATAATTATAAATGTTGCATATTATAGTTGGTGAATCATATTTATAAACAGTATTTCTCCAAGGAGGCTTTCATGGACAGGGAAAAAACAATATTGATTGTTGATGATATCGAAATTAACCGGGGTATTCTGGCAGAAATATTTAAAGAGGAATATAAAATAAGAGAAGCCTGCGATGGGGCGGAAGCTATTGAGATAATAAACAGCAATGAAGAAATTTCTGCCGTGCTTCTTGATTTGATTATGCCAAAGGTAGATGGATTAGGTGTTCTTAAAGAAATGAACAGGAGCAAAAAAATTGAAAACATACCTGTATTTCTCATAACTGCGGAAAACAGCAGGGAAATGTTGTCTGAAGGATATCAGCTCGGTGCCGTTGACGTAATTACCAAGCCCTTTATGGCACATTTTTTAAAATGCAGAATCAGCAATATTATTGAATTGTACAGCCATAGAAATGAATTAGAGCATATTGTAGAGAAACAGGTAGAGCGCCTTAACAGGTTCAATAAGTCAATGGTGGAAACTCTTGCCACACTTATTGAATTCAGGGATTGTGAGTCGGGAGAGCATGTAAAGCGTATATGCGGGCTGACTAAAATTTTAATGAAAAAAGTAAGCGATATGTATCCGGAATACCATTTGTCCAAGAGTGAAATCGATAAAATCGTTACATCCTCCGTACTTCATGATGTAGGTAAGATTTCCATACCGGACAGGATTTTAAATAAACCGGGAAGGCTTACAGATGAAGAATTTGAAATCATGAAACAGCACACGGTTAAGGGTTGTGAAATTCTTCAAAATATACCTAATATCATGGATGAAGGAATTTATAATTACAGCTATGATATTTGCAGGCATCATCATGAACGCTGGGACGGAAGGGGTTATCCGGATGGTTTGAAGGGTGATGATATATCCATTTGGGCACAGGTAGTATCTATCGTGGATGTGTACGATGCCCTGACCTCTGAAAGAGTATACAAAAAGGCATTTAGTCATGATAAAGCAATAGAAATGATTCATAACAATGAGTGTGGCGTATTTAATCCTAAAATTATTAAGGCATTTGAAGCTGTAATGGATACAATAAAGAAAAGAGAGTACTAAGATGAATAAGAAGATAAAGAATTTCATAAGATTCAGCTTTGTGGGAATGGTTGCCATATGTATTATAGCTTTTACCACTCTTGTCCTGCATATGGCTGACAAGACAAAAACGTTAATTTCAGAAATAAGCGAAATATACATGTACCAAATGAATATTCAATTGCAGCAGAAATTTACTTCTATTATTTCCTTACGATTAAGTCAGGTGGAAGGAATTATTAAAATCGTTCCGCCAGATACGTCTGAATATAACGATGAAACACTGGATGAATTAAAGGAAAATATTATTCTCCGGGAGTTTTCTTATCTTGGTTTTCTGGATGAAGAAGGGCAGTTGGAAACTGTTTACGGAGATAAGGTTAAACTTAAAAGCAGCAGCGAGGTTTTGGATTCTTTAAATAATAATGGAACAATAGTAGAACAGGGAACAAATGAAGATGGAGATAAGTTTCTTTTATTAGGGAAAAAGGCTGCATATTCTATGGGAAATAGCAAAAAAAGCAGTGCCCTGGTAGTGGGAATATCCATGGAGTATTTAAATCAGGCTCTTTTTTTATCCTCGGATGAATCAAAGATATATACCCATATTATTGACAGTGACGGAATGTTCGTAATCAGAAACGGAAGCGCTTATAGAGACAGTTATTTCCAGCGGGTAAAGGATGAATTCCGGACAGTAGATAAAACGGATATTGAACAATATGTACAGGAATTGAAAGATTCCATGAGCCGGAAGAAAAATTATTTTTCGGTTATGCTTGTAAACGGCGATAAAAGATATATTTATTGTTCTCCTATTTCTGAAAATACCACATGGTATTTGATAACAGCCATGCCAAGCGGAGTCATGGGAGATAACGTAACCAAATTAGACAGGTCCCGTATTATGACAATGATGGTATCAGTTCTTATTGTTTTGTTTGCCATGTCATTTGTCTTTTTTAAGTATTATAAAATGTCACAGCTTCAAATGAAGGAATTGAATGAGGCAAAACAGGACGCTGACCGGGCAAATATGGCAAAGACGGATTTTCTTTCCAGCATGAGCCATGATATTCGTACTCCTATGAATGCCATTATAGGTATGACGGAAATTGCATTGAAAAACAAGAATGATGTGGTTCGTGTAGAAGATTGTTTAAGGAAAGTGAAATTATCAAGTAAACATCTGCTTGGCCTGATTAATGATGTTTTGGATATGTCCAAGATTGAAAGCGGAAAAATGGTTTTGAATATCAATCCTATGTCCTTAAGGGAGACGATGGATGATATTGTTAATATCGTGCAGCCTCAGATTAGGGAAAGAAGTCAGTATTTTGATATTTTTATTCAGGATATTCTGTCGGAAGATGTTTATTGCGATGATGTGCGTTTAAATCAGGTGCTGTTGAATATTTTATCCAATGCTCTTAAGTTTACGCCGGAAAAGGGCAGGATTGATGTGCATTTATATCAGGAGAAATCCTCATTGGGAGATGAATATGTAAGGACTCATTTTATTATTGAAGACACCGGAATCGGAATGTCTGAAGAATTCCAGAAAAGAATATTTAATACGTTTGAAAGAGAAGAAACGGAGCAGGTGCAAAGTATTACCGGTACCGGTCTTGGCATGTCCATTTCAAAACGTATCATTGACCTTATGGGAGGCATTATTGAATTACAAAGTGAAAAAGGAAAAGGAAGCAAATTTCACATTATACTGGATTTGAAGAAGACAGAAATAAAAGAAGATGATATGAAGCTTCCTGAGTGGAATGTGCTGGTAGTAGATGATAATGAACAGCTGTGCCTTAGCGCTGTATCCAATTTAAATGAGCTTGGAGTTCATGCGGACTGGACCTTAAACGGCAGAGAGGCAGTGGAAATGATAGAAAAACAGCATAATAAAAATGAAGATTATCATTTTGTACTGATAGATTGGAAAATGCCGGATATGGACGGATTACAGACGATAAAGGAAATCCGGAAAAAAGTAGGTAAGGAAATCCCGGTCTTTCTGATTTCTGCTTATGACTGGAGCGATATTGAAAATGATGTGAGCATTTCCGAAATAGAAGGATTTATTTCAAAGCCATTATTTAAATCCACCTTGTATACCCGCCTTATGCCTTATGCAGGGGAAGAAAAGCTGAGTGCAGAGCAAAGCGGAGCAAAGGAAATTGATTTTACCGGAAGGCGTATTCTTTTGGCAGAGGATATTGATTTAAACTGGGAAATTGCATATGAAATCTTAAGCACAGTGGGATTAGTTCTTGAGAGGGCAGTTGATGGTCAGGAATGTGTGGAAATGTTTGAAAAATCTGAGGCAGGCTATTATGACGCTATTTTAATGGATATCCGAATGCCCAGAATGAATGGTTATGATGCCACAAGGATCATACGGGCATTAAGTCGTCAGGATAAGGACCTGCCTATTATCGCAATGACAGCAGATGCTTTTTCTGATGATGCCAAGCGTTGTTTTGAATGCGGTATGAATGCTCATCTGGCAAAGCCCCTTGATATAAAGGAATGTATGCGTACATTGCAGAAATATTTAAATTAGGCTTATTATTACAGGTAACAGACCGGAGTTTAAGTTTATCCGATATATGGAGATTTATAAAAACAGCCCTTACAGGGGCTGTTTTTCATAGAAAAAATATAAATATGGAAGGAAAAAAATGAAAGATTACATACTAATTGTGGAAGATGATAATGATATCAATCATATGCTGAAAGAATTGCTCAGCCGGAACGGATATGAAGCTTGTCAGGCATTTTCAGGAACAGAAGCCCTTTTATATATAGAAAAAAAATGTCCGGCAGCAATGATTCTGGATTTAATGCTGCCGGGAATAAACGGAGAAGATTTGCTGAAAAAAATAAAGAAAAAATATCCCGAAATAGCAGTTATAATTTCATCAGCAAAGGATGGAACCCAGACAAGAGTTTCTATGCTTCGGGCAGGAGCAGATGATTATATTATAAAACCTTTTGATACAGAAGAGCTGCTGGCACGTTTAGAGGCAGTATTAAGGCGCAGCGGGAACAATGCCGGAGCTTTGGGAAAGCAAAGGACAGAAGAACCAGAAGGCGCCGGAAGAAAATTAAAATACAAAGACATTCTCCTAGAACCGGAAGAATTCCGGGTTACTGTTGCGGAAACCGAAATCCGCCTGACACGGAGGGAATTTTTGATTTTAGAGCTGTTAATGGAAAATCCGGGAAAAGTATTTACAAAGAGCAATATTTATGAATCCGTATGGAATGAAGAGTTTTTGGGAGAGGATAATGCAGTAAACGTCCATATCAGCAATATAAGACAAAAGCTGGCAAAGATTAATCAAAAGGAAACCTACATTGAAACAGTGTGGGGAATCGGATTTAAATTAAAATAAGGGAAAAGAGAAAAACTTTATGATTTCTTTATACTTTTCCTAAGCTTTCTAAATTGCTGCCTGTTATGCTATATACAGAAATACAGCAAAACGGCAGGCAGAAAGGAAACAGGTAATACGATATGGATTATGTATTGAAAACAGAAAATATCACAAAGGTATATGGAAATCATAAAGTAGTCGATAGTGTATCCATGCATGTAAAAAAAGGTGCAATTTACGGTTTTATCGGAAAAAACGGCGCTGGAAAAACTACGTTTATGAGAATGGTAGCAGGGCTGGCAGCTCCTGAAGAAGGTGAAATTGAGCTATTTGGTTCCGGGGAACTGGAAAAGCAGCGCCTTAGAATAGGAACTCTCATTGAAAATCCCGGTGTGTATGTAAATATGACAGCAAAGGAAAATCTGGAGGTAATCCGAAGAAACTTTGGCATTGCGGAAAAACAGGCAGTGGATGATATGCTGGAATTTGTAGGGCTGACCGGAACAGAAAAGAAAAAGGTAAAAAATTTTTCCATGGGAATGAAGCAAAGGCTGGGAATTGCCATTTCCCTGTTCCGCAATCCGGATTTTCTTATTCTGGACGAACCCATTAACGGCCTTGACCCGGAAGGAATCATAGAAATCCGTGAACTGTTATTAAAGCTGAATCAGGAGAAAAGAATTACGATATTGATTTCAAGCCATATTTTAGGCGAGCTTTCTAAAATAGCAACTCATTACGGCATAATCAAAAATGGAGCGTTAATTGAAGAATTTGATACCGGGGAGCTGGATGAACGATGCAGGAGATGTCAGAAAATTTTTGTGGATAATGAGAATCTTGCAGCAAATATTCTGGAAGAAAAGCTGCATATTAACAGTTTTGATATCCCGGGGAAGGGAGTTTTGCGTATTTTTGAACAGTTAGATGATTTAGAGCAGATAAACAGAGAATTGATTATAAACGGTGTAAATATAAAGGAAAGCTATCTGGCGGGACAAAATTTAGAAGGTTATTTCATGGAATTATTGGGAGGCGGAGCAAATGATTAATTTATTAAGCGGAGAATTTTATAAGTTGCAGAAAAGTAAAAGCTTATATATATGTTCTATTGTAATGATAGCATTTGTATTGTTTGTATATAGTACTTTAGTGATGGTGGATAAAATCCAGCAGGGAGAAGTGGAAAATGGCTCTATGGGAGTGGTAGTATCAGAAGAAGCAATGGAAGAAAATGAGGAAAATCCGGTTTCTATATTCGAGCAAATCGGCATTTTGGATGTGTTGCAGCAGATGTTTGGAGTTTTTGCGGGTATTTTTACTTCTATTTTTGCGGCAATCTTTGTATGTGGAGAATATGGAAACGGAGCGATTAAAAATGTTACCGGAAAAGGCTATGGCAGATGGCAGATTTTTAGTTCCAAATATATAATGACAATAATAGCATCCATTTTGATGATGATTGCAATGATAATAGCTACTTTTCTGTTTGGGCTTGTTTTCAGTGGTACAGGGGGATTAGACGGAGAGTTTTTTAGAAATCTTTGCAGCTATACGGCAATAGAGCTTTTGCTTGGAGCCGCATTTATAGGATTGATTGTTGCTGTAAATGAAATTTGCAGAAATTTAGGGGCAGGAATTGCAATCAGCATTTGTATCGTCTGTTTTTCCGACTTGATTACCGTGGGCATTGACCTTGTTTTAAAATACTTTCATTTTGATTTTAAAATTTCTGATTATAACCTTTTGAACCTTATGGCTGACTGTCCCATTAAAAATATTGATAAAAGCTTTGCTGTACGGGCAGTTGTCATGGCAGTTCTTTGGATAATATTTTCCTTTGGAATCGGAGTATTACATTTTAAAAAAGCAGATATAAAATAGTAGGAGATTTTATGCAGGCACAGTTGACAGCAGCAATTATTATATTGATTTTGACCGGGATTATTTTATCCTTTCGCTTATGGTGCTATAGAAAGCAAATCCATCATATAAAGGAAGAGATTGCCCTTATGGAAAAAGAGGATACTAATTATCAGTTATCCTCTTTTTGTCCCATAGGGGAAACAGAAGAAGTAATTTTAGCAGTTAACAGGCTGCTTGTGCATAATAAGGAAGAAGAAAACAGGCTGAAAAGGGAAAACAGAATTTACAGGGAAAGCATTACAAGTATTTCCCATGACATTCGCACACCGCTTACTTCCGCTAAAGGTTATCTTCAAATGCTGCAAAAAGCAAACATGAAAGAAGAAAAGAAGCGGGAATACTTAAAAACGGTGGAGCAGCGTTTAGACAATGTGACGGATATGCTGAATCAATTGTTTGAATATGCCCGGATTGAAGCGGGAGAAATGGAATTGGAACCGGAAATATTTCAGGCAGGAAACCTGTTTGCAGAAACCATATCCATGTTTTATGAGGATTTCCTGAAAAAAAACTGTGAGCCAAAGGTTACCATTACCGGAAAGTCTTGTAAAATCAGGGCAGATAAGCACGCATTTGTCAGAATCATAGAAAATCTGATTAAAAATGCGCTGGTTCATGGCACAGGCGGATACCAATTGTCTTTCATACAGGAAGAAAATCAGATTAAAATCCGGGTTTCCAATATGACGGATAGCATAGACGAAAAGGATATGGATAAAATATTTGACCGCTTTTATACTACAGACCAGTCAAGGAGCAGGAAAACAACGGGATTAGGGCTGGCGATTGTAAAGGGGTTCACCATTCAGATGGGAGGAACGGTAAAGGCGCAGCTTAAGGATGAAAGGTTTACCATAGAGGTTTGGGTTCCGATTGTTGCAGATGAAATATTTTCATAAGTCAGAGGGAAGGTCATGCAGTATCTTAATATCCGTAAACATCACATTTCATATAAGCAATCTGAAATCCTTTCCACTTTCTTCTGGAAATGGGAAGCTTTTCCCCATTATTTAAAGTGCAATAGCTGCTGTCAAATTCCTTTACATGAGTCAGATTAACAAGATATTTCTTATGGCACCGGAAAAAAATATTTTCCGGAAGCTGCATTTCCCATTGAAGCAGGCTTTCCTCGCAGCAGAACATATCGGAACAGGTCCATAATTCCGTTCCGCCGGACTGGGCGGAAAAATATAAAATATCCTCAAGAGAAATTTCATGGACAATTCCCCGTTTGGATAAGGAAATGGTCCTGGCAAGCTGCAGCTCCTGACGGCAGGCATGTAAATTTTCAAATAATTCCTTTTCCTCAACAGGCTTTGTCATAAAACGAAAGACCCGGGCTACATATCCATCCTTATAACGGGATTCATAGGCAGTCAGGATAATAATAATAGTTTTTGGAAATTGTTTTAAAATTTTCTTTGACCATTCAATTCCATCTTCCGAAATATCCTCAAATTCTAAATCCATAAAAATCAGATCAACCTTTTCCGTCTGCATATAGGAGTAAAGGGTTAAGGGAGTGGAAAAGGAAATTAAATTGTCCTGAAATTGATTTTGATGATTAAATTTTCGGACTAACTGGTCTAATTCTTTTATAATAGCTTTCTGGTCGTCACAAAAGGCAATGCGCATAATATGTCTCCTTTTTAAACAAGCAATTCTTATTAATTTAAAGCGGAAGATAAATGCCGGTAATTAAGGTCTGTCCATTGATATATTGTTCAAAGGAGCCGTTGTATTTTTCAGTTACTTCCTTTATTTTATTTAAACCAAGGCGGTGATTCCGGTCCCTGTTCTGCTTCATTTTCTTATAAAAATTTATCTGTTCATTTTTACGGATGCTGTTTGATACTTCAATGGAAAAGTATTGTGTTCCGGATTGAAAACGAATGGTAAGCTCCGGCTTATTATCGGCAGTGCATTCATTGGCAGCAGCAATGGCATTGGAAAGAATATTGGAAAATAAAGTACATAAATCTTTAGAGGTAACAGTCCGGATTTCAGCCAGAGAGCCAAATATTGTAATTTTAACATAGTCAGAACAATTGCGGGACAGGTCATAATTCAAAATTGCATCAACTATATGGTTGCCGGAAAAATATAACTTTTCCTGAGAGGAAAAAGATTTTTCCAGGTCCTGAAAATAGGCATTTAATTCCTCTATATTACCATCCTTAAGAAGCTGTTCTAAACAGATAAAATGATTTTTAATATCATGCCGGAATTTTCGTAATTCTATATCCATCAGTTCTGAATTTTTATAATATTCCACCTGTTTTTCCAATAAATGTATATTTTCTTCTTCATTTGCCAGCGCCTGTATAATAAAATGCTCCGCAAAATAAACAATCAATAAAATCAAAAGAGTAATAAGGGACAAAATCAATATCCGGAACGCAATGATTTCTATATAATTCGGCTCGTTTAAAGGAAGAAAAGCATCAGGATTCAGAATTTGAGCCGCTAAAAGAAATACAATATAACAAATAACATGGATAACCATCATTTTGCTGTCAAAGAAAAAAACCGAAGTTGCAAAAAAGAGAAAAGTACATTCCCAGACATAGTCAGATGGGAATAATGTTAAAATAAAAATATATTGTATAAATAAAGCAGCGCTGATAAAGCATTTAATATAAACAATATGGCTTGAAACATAAGAAGGGTCTTTTTTGCTGCGAAAAATAAAATAAATAGAAAAACCCAGATGAATTATCTGACTGAAATCAAATATTCCAATTTTTATCCACGAAAGATGGGGATAATATCCCAAAAATTTAAAAACCGTCCAAAAAATGCCGGCACAGCTACAGGTACATGGTATTAAAAGCAATATGTAAATGTGCACAGAATCCCAATACTTTTTTAAAATATTCATTTTCTGCCCCCTGATTTCATCTTTTCTATTTTTTCATAATTAATGAAATAAAGCAATAACCAAATAATGGGCAAAAGCCGCCGTTGAATGGATTTATGTTATTTTAATAAAAATTATCATGTACCATATAATAGTAGCATAAATATGACAAAATACCAAAGTATTATACGGAAAATAAAAAAAATATTAACGACACTTGAAACAAAGCGTCACATATGATATAGTATTTTCATAAAGGGAAGCAACTGCCCACAAGGGGTTGACCAGAGAAAGATGACAGAATTACCACCTTAATACCGCTCAAAGTATACAAGGGTAGTTTTTCTGTCTCATATTGTAGATAGAAAAATTCCACCTCCCATTCTATGTAATGGGAGGCCAACACCTTGTAGTACACGATTGCTTCCGCAAAATAAGTATATCACACACTATAATTCAGCAATAAAACATCTAAATATCACACACAAATAATTGCTTTTAATTTTCTTGCATATAGCCAAAACAGCAAAATCCCATTCCACCAAATAACATTTCAAACAGGCTTTCCAATACACAGTGGGAGCCGGAGACACATGTAGAAGTCTTCCGGGCCTTGGCAAAGATGCCGGCACTTACGCACCGTACTTTGGTGCGTTAGTACCGCTGCGTTTTTGCAGAGCGAAAGCGTGCCAGGAAGACTTCTACATGTGTCTCCGGCTCCCACGTCCCCCCATCGAACCCTTTTTCCCTACTTTTTTTAAAACTTAGAGAAAACTTAGAGACTCCCATGCTATCCTATAAAAGAATCAAGAAATAGAAGATAGACAAGGTAGACAAAAGGAGGAAACATGAAAAAGATAAAACAGTCTCTAAAAAGAATAACAGCCCTGCTGCTGGCAGCAATGCTGTTTTCACTTGCCGGGTGCGGAAACAGTGAAGAGCCGGCTACAAATGAGGGTTCCGGAAGCGAAGTTAAGGAAAATAATACTGACGAAGAAACAGCAGGCAATGCCAAGGGAAGATATTTAGAATCGGAAGTGTCCCTTCCTGAAGGTTTAAGTATGTTTCTGGCCATGGAAAAATTAGAAGACGGCTCCATAGTCATATTGGATGCAGAAAAGGGCGCTTTTATTTCCAAGGATGGAGGAGCTTCCTTTCAACAAAAGGATACTTACCTGCGGGATAATTTAAAAGGCGCCTATATAATGGAAGCTGTCATAGGAAAGGACGGAAGCTACTTTGTAAATTATTTTAAAAATTCAACAAGTGAAGACGGTACAGAAGATGACACAAATATATATCGCACAGAAGACGGTACATTTGTTGCAACGGATGGAACGGATGAAACAGATGAAGAAAATGTTTCTGAAACGGAAGGCGATTTTGAAGATTTGCAAGAGGCGGACACGGCAAATGTTGTTGAGGCTGAGGGAACAGAAAATGAAATATCAAACGGCAGCAGCCTTCTCTATATAGACAAGGACGGAAATGCCACCAATATAGAGATACCGGATTATGCCGGCTGTCTTGGCATATTATCCGACGGCACTCCTTTAGTCCGTATCGGTGAAAAAATATGTGCAGTAGAAAAAGCTTCCGGAAGTCTTACTGATTTTTGCCAGGCGGATAATCAGGTTTATTATATGCAACAGATAGGAAACATATTGTATTTAGTTGGCGATAAAATTATGCAATATGATATACAGACAAAGGAAATTATAGAAGATCCGGTTCTGGATGACTTTTTTGCAGATAAGCTGACACAGAATTTCGGAGATACGGACAGCGCTGCAAGAGAGGTCCTGCTCTGTGAGGGTGATGATGAAAATTCCATATTTCTGGCATATTCCGGCGGTCTGTATCGTCATGTGGTAGGCGGAAATGTAATGGAAGAGATTATGAAAGGAAATCTTTCTTCTCTGGGAAATCCAAGCTTCAGTCTTTTTTATATGACAAGAAAAGAAAACGGAGAATTTCTGATAGCGTATTATGACTATTCTAATCGGGAAGTTTTGTTAAAGAATTATGTGTACGACAGTGAAGCCGCTGCCATTCCGGAAAAACTGTTAAAGGTGTACAGCCTGGAGGAAAACAGCAGTATCAGGCAGGCAATTTCAGAGTATCAAAAGAAAAATGCGGAAGTGTATGTAGATTATGAAATCGGCATTACTGACAAAAACGGCATGACTCAGGAGGATGCCATACGAAATTTAAACACAAAAATATTGGGCGGAGAAGGTCCCGATATTATTTTGCTGGACGGCATGTCGGTTCAGACATATGCGGAAAAGGGAATTTTAGCGGATTTAAGCCCGATGCTTACAAAAGATTTTGAGCAGGATACATTTTTTGATAATATTCTGGGCGCTTATAAAAAAGAAGATAAAATTTATGCCATTCCAAGCAGGTTCCGGATTCCGGTTTTATATGCGGAAGATTCCACGGTAAATGAAATTACGGATTTGACTACTTTGGCGGATACGGTGGAAAAGCTCCGGGAACAAAATGAAACAGGCACTATTCTGGGCGCTTTTAACGAAAGAGAAACCTTGAAAAAGCTGTATGAAGTAAATTCGCCTGCCTGGATAGCAGAGGACGGCACAATCAAAAAAGAAGAGTTAGCTGATTTTTTAACTCAGGTAAAGAGAATTTTTGAAGCAGAACAAAAAGGCATAACGGGACAGGACAAAGAACAGCATGAGAGAATGACAGCTCTTCGGGAAGAGATTTATGGCAATGATGATTATTACCTCAATGCGGAAAACGATTCCTTTACTTATTGGGACGGCAAACAGCAGATGTGCCTTGGCAGAGCAAGCTGCGCTTCTCCCAATTATGCAGATTATTGTATGATTACTTCTGTATTGAACCAGATAGAAAAGGATAAGCAGATAAAACAACAGATTAAGCTGCTGCCGGGACAGGTAAAAAATGTTTTTGTGCCGGGTTCCATTATGGGGATTTGCGAAAATGGCGCTGCCAAAGAGCTGGCAATGGATTTTGTTTCTTATATGCTGTCAGAGGAATTGCAGGCTATGTCTATAGATACGGGATTTCCGGTGAATAAAAAAGCATTTAAGGACTCTCTTGTAAGTCCCTTTAGCAGCCCGGAGGAGGACGAGGAAAATAGCGTGTGGTTAAGTACATCCTCTGAAGATGGAGAAATGCTGGATTTGCATATAGCATGGCTGAATGAAGAAGAGGCAAAGCATTTGGAAGAAATGGCAGTTTCTTTGAGCGTAGCCTCCAATATGGATAAAGTAATAGAAAATACAATACTTGAGCTGGCTCCCGCCGCCTTAAACGGAGAAAAATCCGTAGATGATGCGGTGAACGATATTATAAACAGAATACAGATTTACCTCTCTGAGTAATCAGAAAAGAGTTTTTTATGAAAAAAAAGAAAAAGAAAGAAATGATGACGGCATTTCTGTTTCTGGCGCCGAGCCTTTTAGGAGTAAGCATTTTTATTATGATTCCCTTTCTCGATGTGGTCCGCCGTTCTTTTCTGACGGCAGTTACCGGAAAATTTACAGGAGTGGGAAATTATAAGCTGATATTTCACAATCAGGCATTTTTGCTGGCAGCAAAAAATACCTTTCGGTTTGCAGCAGTGTGCCTTCCCCTTTTAATTGTCATATCCCTGTTTATTGCCGTATTGTTAAGCAGAATGAAGCAGGTACAGCTTTTAAAATCCGCCTATTTGTTTCCCATGGCGGTTCCCGCAGCTACTGTAGTGCTGATTTGGAAGCTGCTTTTTCATAAGCAGGGATTATTAAATGCTTTTTTAGAGAGGGTTTCCGGAAATACCATTGATTTTATGGGAAGCAATACGGCGTTCTGGGTGCTTGTAATCAGCTATATATGGAAAAATCTGGGCTATACGGTAATTTTATGGCTGGCAGGGATTCTTGGCATATCGGAAGCCATACTGGAAGCGGCAAGAGTGGACGGCGCCAGCGAAAGAGTCTGTTTTTTCAGGATTATCCTGCCCAATTTAAAGCCTACCCTGTATACCATTACAGTATTGTCCTTTTTGAATTCCTTTAAGGTATTTCGGGAGGCATATCTGGTAGCAGGCTCCTATCCTCATGAAAGCATGTATCTTTTGCAGCATTTATTCAATAACTGGTTTCTGAATCTGGAGCTGGATAAAATGGCGGCGGCAGCAGTGCTTCTTGCCGTGGTTTTAACCGGATTTATCTTATTGCTGCAGTTTTTATGGGATGACAGGGAAGAAAATCAAAAATCTAAAAGGAAATGAGAAATGACAGTTCACCCCGCCTTGAAGGAACCGGCTCGTTTACAGGAAAGCCCCCGGGGCATATGGCAGTCTTTCCGGCACGCTTTCGCTCTACAAAAACGCAGCGGTACTAACGCACCAGAGTACGGTGCGTAAGGACCGGCGTCTTTGTAAAGGCCGGAAAGACTGCCATATGCCCCGGGGGCTTTCCTGTAAACGAGCCGGCTCCTTCAAGGCGGGGTGAACTGTCATTAAAAAAAGGAGAAAAAGCCATGAAAATCAAAAACCGCTCTCCCAAAAAGATATGCGGCAAAATTGCAAAAGGAATCCTGCTTGGCAGTATGGCGCTTGTTATTTGTCTTCCGGTTTATCTGCTGTTTATCGGTTCCTTTACGGGAACGGCGGAGTTGACAGAAAATCTTATGCCCGTTTTGGCAGAAGTAAAGGGAATGGCAAAGTTCAGCCTGTTTCCCCGATATCCTACCCTGCGCAATTATCTGGAGCTGCTGTTTGACAGGCCCGATTTTTATGTGGTTTTCTTTAATTCCATGAAAATTGTCCTTCTCACTCTGGCAGGTCAGTTTCTGGCAGGGGTGCCGGCGGCATGGGCGTTTGCAAGGTTTCGGTTCCCCGGAAAGAACCTGTTGTTTACTTTTTATATTATTTTGATGATGCTGCCCTTTCAGGTAACCATGCTTTCCAATTATCTTGTATTAAATCATATGAGGCTGATTGATACAAGCTGGTCCATAATCCTGCCGGGCATATTTTCTACATTTCCGGTTTTCCTGATTTACCGGGCTTTTTCCGGCATTCCAAAGGGACTTTTGGAAGCGGCAGAAATTGATGGTGCAGGAGAATGGCAGCTTTTTATAAAAATCGGGCTGCCTCTTGGTTCAACCGGGATTTTATCGGCATTTGTGCTGGGGTTTCTGGAATATTTCAGCTTAATTGAACAGCCCCTGGCATTTTTAAAGAATAAAAGCTTATGGCCTCTGTCCTTATATCTGCCGGAAATCGGTCTGGCAGAATCGGGATATGCCTTTGCCGCTTCCGTAGTGGCTTTGATACCTGCAATATTTGTATTTTTGCTGGGACAGGATTATCTGGAAAAGGGAATTGTTGCTTCTGCCATGAAAGAATGACAGTGTAAATGGTAATCAATGCGTATTGGAGTGAGAATATGAAGGAAAAAAAAATAAAATTAGGCAGACTTTTGACAAATGGAGGGTCTGCAGAAGCGGAACATGAAAAAAGGGCGGAGAGTTTCCAGAAAAAGGTGTTAAAATCGGCTTTCTGGTTTTTCCTGATTTTTTTCATCTGCGGGCTTATATCAAGAGGAATGTACGGAGCCATACTTCCAAGGGTAGGGGTGGAAAGTCCAAAAAAAATGAGCCTGACTCACAGGGTGGAGGCGGAAGGAAGTATTGTGGAAAATAAGAGGGCAGCAGTTTTGGCAAAGGAGGGAATCCGCATAGAGGCGGTTTTGGTAAAGCAGGGACAGAGCGTAAGCAAGGATGAGCCGTTAGTGCAGTTAGACCTGAATGATTTGGAAAGCCTTATAGAGGATAAGGAAATAGAAATTGAAAAAAGCAGTATACAGATAAAGGCTATGGAAAAAAATCAGGCGCTGGCAGCAGGTGAAAAAGCGGTAAATCAGAAAAGAGCCAATGAAGATTATGAAAACACCAGACAAAAAAGCGATATCAGTCTGGGGAAAGCCCAGGATAAAATAAATGAAGCAAAGGCGGAAAGAGACAGCTTTCCACCCCAGAAGGAATATGTTTTACAGGCAAGGGAGCAGGATGAGGAATATCAGAGCCTGTTAAAAAATTTAGAGGAAAAGAAACAACAGCTTGAAGAAATAAAATCCAGAGAAGCCGTATCCCAAGAAGAAAAAGAAGAAAAAAAGAATGAGAAAGAACAGCTTAAACTGGAAATAGAAGAGGCAAGACAGGCACTGGCAGGCTATAAGGAAAGTCTGACGGCATCTTTAAAGCAGGAGTGGGAAAGAAAAAAAGAGGAATTGGATGAAAATGTGAGCAGTCTGGAAACAGAAAGCAGACAGGCTTCTCTGCAAAAGGAAGAGGATATGCGCATGGCAGGCAGGGCAGTGGAGGATGCAAACAGGGAAGCTGCAGCAGACAGCTCCTTAGAGCTTGCAAGGCTGGAAAAGAGGGAACTGGAAAAGCAGCTGGAGGCTTATAAAAAAATAAAAGAACAGGGCGGAAAAATACTGGCGCCTATGGAAGGGGATATTGTGGAAATCCATGCCATAGAAGGGGAAAGAACAGGAGATAACGCCCTTCTTCATATGACGGACAGGGAAGAAGGATATCGTTTCAGTGCGGAAATTACCAAAAAGGACAGAAAATATATAAACATAGGAGATTTGACAGAAGTGAAGATTGGTACGGGTGAGAAGGTACTTTCAGATATTCCTGTGGAGACAATTGAAGAAAGTAAAGAGCAGGAGGGTATATATGTTGTTTCTTTTCCAATTACAAAGGATATGGGAAGGCTTGGAGATTCCGGCACTATGAAGCTGTCAGCGGGGGATGGGGAAAAAAATCTTTGCGTGCCTCTTTCCGCCATTCACAGCGACGGAATAAAAAATTATGTATTGTTAGCAGCTACTAACCAGACTATTCTGGGAGAGGAATTAAAAGCAGTAAGGCGGGATGTGACGATATTGGATAAAAATGAAAGCACAGCTGCAATTGATTCAGGAGCCATAACGGAAGAAGACCGGATTATCGTAAGCGCTACAAAACACATAAAGGAAGGCGATACGGTCCGCCTTCTGGAAAATTGAAACAGTGGAGCAGATGGATCCTTTTATTTCTTTTATGGATTGGTATCGTGGTTTATCTGCTTATTGGAAAAAGTGTACTCGGGAAAATTTCCGTTTTAAAAAAGTATACGGAGTGCTCCATTGAAAATGCTCAGTCACAGGAAAAAGAGCAATGGGGTATCTCACCAAAGGAAGCGCTGCTTTGCCTAAAAAAAGAAGAGGAAAAGGAAGCGCCGGAAGCCTTTCTCTTTTGGAGAGAAAAGAAAAGCCAGACTATTGAAAATACAGAGCTTTCCAGAGAAGGAAGCTTTCCCGTCATGGAAATCTGCGGCAATTCCGCTTTGCTTTTTCCGGGCGAAAATTCTTTAAATAAGGAAGATACGGAAAGCTGTCTTATCGGGGATGAGACAGCATGGAAGTTGTTTGGTGATACAAATATAATAGGAAAAATACTTATATATGGGAAAAAGACTTATTATGTACAGGGAGTGCTGCCAAAAACAGATATCTTTTTATGTGAGGCAGATGAAAACAGCCAAGTATTATTAGATAAACTGACCTTTTATGCGGACAGCTATTCGGAAAAAAACAGAATCAAAGAGCAGCTTGGAAACGAATACAATCTGATATTAAAGGAAGCTCCGGCGTATTGGAGCTTTATTTTAAAAAGGGCGGCGCTTTTTCTTTTTCCTGCCTGCATTCTTTTATATCTATTATTTCGGGCAAGGAAGAACAAGCTGTTATTCAGAAGCATGATTTTTATTGTATTTATTTTTTTCATGGCAGGTATTGTGTTTATATTTGATATAACGCCTGATAAATTACCTAACCGTTTATCAGATATTGATTTCTGGACAGAAGCCTTTCAAAAAGGCATGGAGGATTTTTTTCTTAATTGTAACTTTTTTTCTTTTTCACGTATCTAATAAATGTAAAGCAAATGAAGAAAATAAACTGCCGGCAGTAACATTTGATTACAAAAAAACAGGGATAATAATTATAATTCCATTGGGTCCATAATAGATTTACCGGAGGTGGTTAGTACAAATGAATCAGCAGGAAATAGAAAAGCTTGTAAAAAAAGCCATAAAGGGAAACCGGAAGGCATACGGGATTTTAATTGAAGAATATGAGACTTATTTATACAAGACGGCTTTCCTTTATGTAAAAAATGAACAGGATGCTTTAGATGCAGTGCAGAATTGCGTCATGAAAGGTATGATAGCTATTGACAGGCTGCGGAAACCGGCATTTTTTAAAACGTGGCTTACCAAAATACTGATTAACTGTATTTATCGAGAAAAAGAAAAACAGGCTCCAATTCTTTCGTTGGAGGAATGTCAGGAAAAAACAATGGAAGCTTCTTCTTTATACATAGAAGAACGTATTGATTTGTACGAGGCAATTGATTTATTAAGACCTTTTTATAAAATGGTCATTGTATTGTATTATTTTTCTGATATGAAAATAAAAGAAATTGCCTGCATTATGGATATTCCGGAAGGAACAGTAAAAGGATATCTGTCAAGGGCGAAAAAGGAGCTTAAAAAAAAGTTGACGGAGGAATCTTACTATGAAGAAAGAAAATCAATATGATATTCATAAATATTATGAAATAAAAATTCCTGATGAATTGTCCAAGGCTGTAAAAACAGGATTGGAACAGGGAGAGGAAGTTTGCAGAAAAAGGAATAGGAAGAAGAATGTGATAAAATGGGGAAGTGTGGCAGCAGCAGGGGCAATTGTATGCAGCATTGTTATTTCCAATCCGGTTTTGGCTGCCAAGGTGCCTATTATAGGACATGTATTTGAAATGCTGCAAGGTTCTTATAGCTTTAAAGGTGATTATAGTACATTGGCTACGCCCCTGCAGGAGGAAAATACAGAGACAAATGAAGAGGATTCTGTTTATACAAAAGAAGCGGGCGGAGTAAAAGTAAGCTTTTCTGAAATATATTGCAATGACCAGGCGATTTATCTAGCTTTATCCATGAAAAGTAAAGAAGGTTTTCCGGACACCCTGATTGATTTGGAAGGAAATCCGGTTATACAGGTGCGGACCAGGGAAAAGTATAGCTTTAATCCATCAGAAGTAATAGCACTCAGATATCTGGAAGGAAAGATGATAGATGAAAATACTTATGCCGGAATTTTGAGAATTAGTCTGGATGATATTAATAAGGATAGTACAGAACTTGATAAGTATTCAGGAGAAATAGATGTTGAGACAGCAGAAAATCTTATAAAGAAACTGGATATACCGGAAAGCTTTACAATGGATTTTTCCATCACACAGATTGTTGGAGAAAAGGCAGTAGCAGAGACAGGCTGTGATTTGACATGGGAAGAGTTGGGAGAAATGAGTGAAACCATGTCGGATGAGGAGTATTTTAAATACTTGGATGAACATCTTCCTGCAGATTATTATGATTTTCCTAACCAATATTCAAATTACTGGTTTGATGGAAACTGGAGCTATGAAATCCCTATTTGTGTAGATAATTCAAAAACCCAGATAGTGGAAATCAACGGAACCAATGAAAACGGGATAGGTATTGCATCTGTAGAAAAGACACCTTTTGAAATAAAGGTAAATGAAAAATATGATTCCAATGAAGATCTTGCTTCCATTATTACGGTGGCTCTGGATGCCAATGGAGAGCCGCTTCCCAATGGAGGTAACGGGGCCTCTGCAAATGTCTATGCTATTCAGGACAGGGATATTTCAACCGTCTACCTGTTTATTTGTGACTGTGAGGAATACATGGACTTTAAAGGCTATTATTGGTCTGATGATTATGAAGAGAAAAAGAAGGAGAAAACCTTTAAACAGCTTTTGGAAGAAAAGGCCCTTTATCATACAGAGGTACAGTTTACCCGGTAAGATTTTATTCCCGCAGGGTCTTTGACTTCATATAGCAGAGGAAAAAGAGTGTGAAGGTAACCGTTCGCACTCTTTTTTCTTGCCAATTTTCGAAAAGAACAGTATATTTATATAAGACAGAGTATAAGTTAATATGTATAGGGAGACAGAAAAATGAAAATTGTAGTATTAGAGCGAAACAGCGTAGGAACAGATATAGATGTTGCCTGTTATGAAGACTTTGGTGAGGTAACATATTTTGCAAATACTGTGGAAGAGGATGCGGCGCAGCATGTGGGGGATGCGGATATCGTCATAGCCAATAAAGCGCCTATGAATGAAAATACTTTAAAAAATTGTCCCAATGTAAAATTAATTTGTGAATTTGCCACAGGTTTTGACAACGTGGATCTGGAATATTGCAAAAGCAGAAACATCAAGGTGGCAAATGTGGTGGACTATTCTACCGCAGCAGTGGCGCAGCATACCTTTGCCCTTGCTTTGTACGTATTGGAAAAGCTGAGCTTTTATGACCATTATGTAAAGTCCGGCGTTTATGGAAATCAGGACCGCTTTTCTAATTTTGACGAAGCTTATACAGAGCTGGAAGGAAAGACATGGGGCATTGTAGGAATGGGCAACATCGGACGGAAGGTGGCAAAGATTGCAGAAGCTTTTGGCTGCAAGGTGATTTTTTATTCTGCTTCCGGCAATAGCACCTGCAGGGATTATGAAAGAGTGAATTTTGATACATTATGCAAGGAAAGTGATTTTCTTTCCATCCATTGTCCCCTATCCGAAAAGACAAGAAATCTCTTTGATATAAATGCCTTTAAAAAGATGAAAAAATCCGCTGTTCTTATTAACGTGGCAAGAGGACCCGTAGTAAATGATAATGACCTTTACACGGCTCTTACAGAAAATATGATTGCAGGAGCAGGTCTTGATGTACTTGGGAAGGAACCCATTGCTAAAGATAATCCATTAGGAAGGATTCAGGACAGCAGAAAATTAATAATTACTCCCCATATGGCATGGGCAAGCACGGAATCCAGAGAGAGGGTTGTAAGTGAGGTTTATAAGAACATTCAGGCATTTCTGGAGGGGAAAGATAGAAATGTAGTAAGTTTATAAATAATAATAAAAAAAGAATGACCTATAGCCATTTTTTTGTTATAATTTATTTGTCGATTATTGAATGACTGATTTTGCAGGGAGGTTAACATGTATCAGAATTCATATGTGTATAAATTTATCAATCAGTTAGTACAGGATTTACCCAATGAATCAAATCATTTTCTTTTTGTAAAGCATTATGATGGCGTAGTTCTTACAGAGGAGCTTTTGGCTTCTTCGATTCCTATGGATTCCGGCATTTTATTATTGTGCCATGAATATGCCAGCACCCAGATGCAAGGTGCGTTTGAGCCGTTTTTAGACTGGATTCGGAATTTATATTTTACATATTATCAGCATATGACGCCTGAGGATTTTATTGATGCCTGTAATGTTTATCCGTTACATAAATCATTGTTTGTTTCTTATTTGCAAAATGAAGCCTGCCGTCGGGATGAAGATATTATTATTTATGAAATGGATTACGAACGAATTCGGATGAATCAATCGATTCTTTCTATTTTAAACTATCTGGCTGCCAGTCATCCTTTGGTATTTGTTTTAAACAGCGCCCATTTTGCACCAAAATCAACCATTGATTTGTTGCAGGCGCTGATTGATTCTGCATCTGTCAGGAATTTAGGAGTGATTGTAAGCTATAATGAGGTAAGTCAGCCCACACCTTATGCTGCAGGGGAATGGAAGGCTTTAATAAAGCAGGTTGACGACAGACATCGCCTGATTGATTTTGGAATTACCAAACGGAAGCAGGTTATTGAGCCTACTATTCAATTCAGCCCCCATGTACTTTCCTTTCCCGCCTATATTCCCATGCTTTATAACATGGTGCATACCCTTGCCATTGAACAGGCCAACTATTATCTGGATATTTTGTATCATAAGCTGGAAGTGGAGCATTCTTTTGTGGCAAAGGAATTAAAAGAACAGATTCTTTATTTGTATTCCTTGACGAATATATATTCAGGGGATTATTCCAAAGCCTTGTTGTTGCTTGATAAATTAAAGGAGAGTATCAGTCCGGACACAGATCCGGTTATGTATTTTGAATGCATTTATATTTCCGGTATCGCCCATACTCATAATGGTTTATATGATTTGGGCATGAAGAAGTCAAAGGAATGCCTTGCCCATATACCAAAAGAAAATAAGGATTATTATACGTTTAAAGCGCATTTGCTGGAATATATTGCTGTTTTCAGAGGCTGGACCACTATTTTTCTTCAGGATTTCCACTTGGAGCATATAGATTTATTTTTTGAGGAAGCCAAGAAATATCAGTATCTCAATCACCTTGCCCATATTTATACTTTTGCTTACGGAAACAGTATGGAATCCGAGCTGGGATTTTTGCAGCAGGGAATTGATTTGGCCCTTCAGCTCGATAATCTTTATTTTGCCATAGAGATTTACAAAAAGAATATATTGGTAGTGTCTGCATATGGTCAGTTTGATTTAGCGGAAGAGTATTACAAAAAATGTATAGATTTGTTAGCTTATTGTAATAATCCAATTGAGGAAGCCAATACATATGCCGGGCTGGGATACAACAGCAGCGTATCCGGTGATTTTGAAAAAGCAAATGATTATTATAACAAGGCGATTGCTATTTATTATCGTTTTTCCTCTTTGGACTCTATTTCCGAAATGCTGTATAACAAAACAATCAATGCCATATTAGCCCAGGATTACGAGAATGCCATTCTATATGTTACAAAATGTATAGAAATCCTTGAAAAGATGAAGGAATTTAAACTGAGGGTCTGCAATACATCCAAGCTATACGGTTTGGCGGCATTGTCTTATTTTCGGCTGGATTCAGAATATAATTGTTCGCTGTGCCTTGCATCAGCCAAACGTTATTTAAGCCATTTGCTGGATTGCAATGATGAATCCAAATTTTATTTATGGGATGATGATTTATTCCTTTATTATTTTGTAACCGGACTGCTGAACAAAAAGTCCAATGAATATTCCTATGCTCAAAGTGATTTTGACAACGCTTATTTCTTTATGATGCGTTCTAAGGGCAATTTGTTTTTCAGCTATCATCAACTTGCCATTGAACAGGCTGATTTATATTCCGCCCTTGGAAAAGAGAAGGAGGAAACAGATATTTTAAAGGGGTGTCTGGAATATGCCAAAGAGCATACATTGAAAAGACAATTCTATCTTACCCGTTGCCGTCTGGAAAAAGAAGCGCCGGAAAATCCTTCCATGAACCTTACTATGGGAGAAATCACAATAGAAATGATAGATGAACTGACGAATCATCTTGCAACCCAGAAGGAATTGGAGCGAAAGGAAAAGCATATTCAATTTCTTTCCACATGCCAGGATATGATTAGTCAGGAACAAAAAAGGAATTCATTAATTCAAACTACAACAGTGCATATTCAGAACCATTTTTTATTAGACCAGATTATTTTGCTTACCAGTGACGGCCAACAGCTGCAGCCATTTTATTTTGCTGAGGAGTTTCCTCTTACGGAGGAGTATATCCAGTTAATTGCTACAAAGCTTACTTACTATCCGAGAGGCTTTATTGTATCAAGAATGGAAAAGCGTTATGAGGAATTTTATGAAATCACAAATATATTTGGTAATGATGAAATTTCTTATTTTATTTGCATTCCGATTATTATGAATAATAAAATTCAAAATGTGCTAATCGGATATACCAGGCTAAAAGACAATTTTGTTTCCAATTTTTCCCCTCTTACAGAAGGTGAACTGACGGTTATGCGTTTTTCGTTCAAGCAGTTAGTGGACTCCATAGACCGTATTGACTTTAATAAAAAGATAATGGAATACAATGATGAACTGCAGGATGTTAATAATAAGCTGCAGCAAAGCGCTGTTACCGATATCCTGACCAGTCTGTTAAATCGTCAGGGATTTATGAAGATAGTGGGCACAGATACTAATGACTTGAACAAGAAAAGGCCGGAGAGCGGTAATTTGACAATCCTTTATATTGACTTGGACAGCTTTAAGTATTACAATGACACCTTTGGTCATGCTGTAGGAGATTATATTTTAGTAAGATTCTCTGACATTTTAAAGAAGATTGCAGGCGAAACAGGATATGCCGTTCGTTATGGCGGGGATGAATTTTTACTGGCGCTGCCGGATACTTCCATAGAACTGGCAGAAACTACTGCCAAGTCTATTTACAAGGAAATAGAGCTTCAAAATTACTTTATAGACGGCATTCCCCGGCAGGAGAATGTTGTAATAGATATTCCAAAGGAAAATTATATTTCCTGCTCTATTGGAATTGCCTGTACGGATTATGAGCATGGCTGTGATATCAACGAAACATTAAAGCATGCGGATGAAGCTCTTTACGATGTGAAGAAGCATGGGAAGCGGACATATCGGATTTGGCAATAATATTGCCAAGTGATGACAGGACAGACGACCATCACTCTAATAAAAATTCGGCTGAATATATGTTGCGATAGGAAATATAAGAGAAGAACAGATATCGTTGCAGAAATTTAGGAGGAAAAGCATGGGCAGTGAAATCAGGGATTTAAATTTAGCCGAATCCGGCGAACTGAAAATTGAATGGGTAAAGAGAAATTGTGACCTTCTTCGTACTCTTGAAGAGGAATTTACAAAGACAAAGCCCTTTGTGGGAAAAAAGATTGCATTATCTGTACATTTAGAGGCGAAAACAGCATATCTTTGCAAGGTGCTGGCAGCAGGCGGCGCCGATATGTATGTAACCGGCTCCAATCCCCTTTCCACACAGGATGATGTGGCAGCAGCCCTGGTAAAGGCGGGCCTGGAAGTGCATGCATGGTATGATGCTACGGAAGAAGAGTATAACAGCCATATACGCAAGGTACTTGAAGTGGGACCTAATATCATTATTGATGACGGGGGAGATTTAGTTCATATGATGCATACGGAATTTGTGGACCTGATTCCGGATGTCATAGGCGGTTGCGAGGAAACCACTACCGGAATCTTGCGTTTAGAAGCTATGAATAAGGCGGGAGAATTGAAGTTCCCCATGGTAAGGGTAAATAATGCGGACTGCAAGCATTTATTTGACAATCGTTATGGTACCGGACAATCGGTATGGGATGGAATTAACCGGACCACTAATCTCATTGTGGCAGGAAAAATCGTAGTGGTTGCAGGCTATGGCTGGTGCGGCAAGGGCGTTGCCATGCGCGCAAAGGGTCTTGGCGCCAGAGTAATCGTAACAGAAGTGAATCCGGTTCGTGCTATTGAAGCAGTTATGGATGGCTTTGATGTGATGCCCATGAAGGAAGCGGCTAAATACGGTGACTTTTTCGTAACAGTAACCGGATGTGACAAGGTAATTACCGGGGAAGCCTTCCAGGTTATGAAGGATGGGGCTATTTTGTGCAATGCCGGTCATTTTGATTGTGAAATCGACATGGCAGGGCTTCGTGAAATGGCAGTTTCTTCAAAGGAAATGCGCAGGAATATTGTGGGATATCAGTTGGCAAACGGCAATACGCTTTGCGTGCTGGGCGAGGGAAGACTGGTAAATCTGGCCTGCGGAGACGGGCATCCTGCAGAGATTATGGATATGTCTTTTGCCATTCAGGCGCTGTCAGCTAAATATCTGGTGGAAAACGGGGATAAGCTTACAGAAAAGCTGATAGATGTACCTGTAGAGGTTGATAAGGATGTGGCAGCCAGAAAGCTTGCTTTTCTCGGAAAGAAAATTGACGTGCTCACTCCGGAGCAGAAAAAATATTTATTTGGCTAAATGATTGCATGATTTTGAAAAATGTGCTATTCTTTGAAAAACAGTAAATGTTATAAGGTATATTTTTAAGGAGGGTTTACATGGATAATTATAATCCAAATGATAATTTTACCAATTATCAGAACAACTACAATAACAGCTATTCAAATGACTACAACGCAAATTATGATAGTCAGGGATACATGAATCCGGGTTATGAAAGCGGCAATCCGGTTACTTCAGGATTTTCCCAGGTAAGAACGATTTTAGCACAGGAGGTTGTGGCAAAGTCTTTCCTTTTTATGGTTGTGGCGCTTTTGATTACAGCATGGGCGTCTCTTACCACATCACCCCAGATTGGATACCAATTGCTTACCGGTTACAATTTTTATATTTTATTAGGAGCGGAGCTATTGATTGTTATCGTTTCCAACTGGGCGGTGAAAAAGAATAATGCTATTCTGGCAGGCGTATTGTTTGCGGCATATTCTTATTTGACAGGTGTTACTTTTTCTGTTTTATTTATGATATTTACCACCACATCCATTACGACTATATTCCTGCTGACAGCAGCATTATTTGGAATTATGGCAGTATACGGACTGGCTACAAAGAAGGATTTGACAAGTATCGGCAGTCTGTGCTTTATGGGCTTGATTGGTATTATTCTTGCCGGTGTGGTAAATATGTTCTTAAGAAACAGCGTGTTTGACACGGTTATTTCTGCAATAGGCGTGCTTGTTTTCGTAGGGCTTACCGCATATGATACACAGAAGATAAAAAAGATGGTTGCTTACTCCAATGACGGGAATGTGCTGACTCTGGCTCTGATGGGCGCTTTTGAGTTGTATTTGGATTTTATAAATCTGTTCCTGAAACTTTTGAGTTTGTTTGGGAAGAGGAAATAGGAAATAGGATATAGGAATATTTAAAAGGATATTTTAAATTTAGTGAAAATTCGATTTAAAATATCCTTTTTGTATTAAAGTGAAATATTCATTATGTTGGAAGGAGAAATATGGCAAGATGGATAGGATGAAAAAAACATTTGTATATATTTTGTTATTTGTGCTGGCGGTTTTTATTATTTGTTTTTTGTTGCCTGCGCAAATGGGCAGGATAGAAGTCATTAAAATTCTTATTGAGGATGTTTGCGTAGTTATGATTGGAGCTTTGATTACAGTTATAAGCATATTATTTATTATACAAAAAGCAAAAATGGGATATTCCCTGTTGGCAGCAGCATTTGGAATCCTGATAGCAGCATTGGGATTTTTTGGATGCACAAATGCTGCAAGAGGATTACAGGCAGGTCCTGAGCTGGTTGAAAATGGAAGCTATGAGCTTGACCGCTCATCCAATAAGGGCTTTACTTCTTATTATATGGTGATGACGCCGGATAGTAACGGAATGGGTTCTGTTAAAATCCAGCTTGATAAAAGTACATACCAATATCTGGATGTAAATACACCGGATGTGACGGTTTCCTATTATCCGTATGTAAATGTTGCAAATGAGGTGGTATATAAGTAGGAATTGCTTATAACATTGTTTCCCGGTAACAGCTCAGCCTCCCTTTTCCATACAGGAAATTATTTATGAATCAGTAATCAGCATAGAAAAACAACCAGACTTTAAATGTCATGGTTGTTTTTTAGTTGACTAAAACAAAATAAATATTTTTTATTTATGGTAAAGTTTCCTGACAGTTGATTTTATTTCATAAAGTATCGTCAGCTTCCATTGTTTTTTACTTTTACGCTGGGTATAATCTGACTATAAAGCATAAAACAGAAAGGAACATGTAAAATGAACAAGCTAAACATCGGAGAAAACCTGATCCGGCTAAGGCACAATAAGCAGATTACTCAGGAGCAGCTGGCTGACTTTATCGGTGTTACAAAAGCCTCTGTTTCCAAATGGGAGACAGGGCAGAGTACTCCCGATATTATTCTTTTGCCCCAGCTTGCCACATATTTTGACATTACAGTAGATGAATTGTTAGGATATGAGCCACAACTTGGCAATGAGCAAATTGAAAGGATTTACAGAGAGCTCGCTGCCGGATTTGCGGAAAATGATTTTGAAGGCGCCATGCATAAAAGCAGGGAGCTTGTAAAACAATACTATTCCTGTTACCGGTTTCTTTTTCAGATAGCCGTGCTTTGGCTGAATCATGTTTCTTTAGCCAAAAATCAAGAAGAACAGACAGAAATCATGAAATCTGTTATAGATTTATGCAATCACATCATATCCGGCAGTCAGGATATTGGCATATGCAGCAACGCAGTAGTTTTAAGGTCATATGTGAATCTTCAGCTTGGTAATATATCGCAGGTAATTGATGATTTAGAGGACACCCTGAATCCTGAAAAGCTGGTAAACCAAAGCAACAATATATTGATTCAGGCATATATGTCTGCAGGGCATATGCAAAAAGCAGCCGGTTTTGCGCAGATCAGCATGTACAGTCATCTGTTCTCATTGATTAGCAGTGCGGCAATGCGCATTCGCATTGAAGGTGATGATTTTGCCATGTGCGAAAAAACAATAAGCAGGATAGAAAAAATAATGGAGGTTTTTGAGGTAGAAGCATTACATCCCAATAGTGCAAGTCAGTTTTATTATCAGGCAGCGCTTTATTTTTCCTCTCAGGGAGAAAAACAAAAGGCAGTCAGACAGCTGCAAAAGTGCAGCTTGTGCCTAAAGAATTTATTGTTCCTAAAAGAAATGACCCTGCATGGAGATGATTACTTTAACCTGATAGAATTATGGTTTAAAGAATCAGGGCTTGATATCAATGCCCCAAGGGACAGAAAGCTGGTGGTGGAAGATATAAAGCATTTATATGATAATCCTGTCTTTGCCATATTGGAAAAAGAGCCGGATTTTCAAAAACTAAAAAAAGAATTGACGGAGGTGCAATAATCATGCCGCAAAATATTTCAGAAGTTTTACCATTTTTAATTCCTTTAGCCATTGCAGAATTTGCATTGCTTTTCTACACGTTGTGGCACATCCTTACCCACAAAAATTATAAACGGGGCAATCGTGCCTTATGGCTGGTTGTGGTTATTGTGGGAATGCAGTTTATCGGGCCTGTTTTATATTTTATTTTGGGAAAAGAGGAGCAGTAATGGATATTTTAAAAATTTCCGATGTTACAAAGGCATTTGGTGCAAATTCGGTTTTAGACCATCTGAGCCTTTCTGTTCCGGAGCATTCGGTTTTCGGATTTATCGGGCAAAATGGCGCAGGCAAAACTACCACCATGAAAATGATACTGGGTCTGCTAAAGGCTGACAGCGGGGAAATTCTTGTAAATGGAGAAAAAGTAACTTTCGGGCAGAACCGCACCAATCAATATATTGGCTATCTGCCGGATGTGCCTGAATTTTATGGGTTTATGACGCCGGCAGAATACCTGACCATGTGCGGCAGGGTTACCGGGATGGATAAAGAAAAAATTCGCAAGAAATCAACAGAATTGTTAGAGCTTGTAGGACTGGAAAATGTCAATAAACGAATCCACAGCTTTTCCCGTGGAATGAAGCAAAGGCTGGGCATTGCCCAGGCGCTGATTAATAGTCCAGGGCTGCTTATCTGTGACGAACCTACTTCCGCTCTTGACCCTGTTGGCAGAAAGGAAATATTGGATATTTTATCTTCTGTCAGGCAGGAGACCACCGTTTTATTTTCCACTCATATCCTCTCCGACGTGGAGCGTATTTGTGACCGGATTGCATTGCTGAATAATGGAAAGATAGCGTTAGAGGGCACAATAGAAGAAATAAAGGATATCCGAAAGGGCAGTGAGCTGGAAATTGAATTTTATCAGCAGGAGGATGCGGCTTTAGTGGCAGAGCAGTATGGGGGAAGCTGTTCCGGAAATGGAACAAAACTTTTCTTTCCGCAAAAGACCAAAGAGGATATGGGTGAAATCATGGCATTTCTGGCGGAACGTCATATTTTTATACGGCGCATGGAAATGCAGGAGCCTACCCTGGAAAATCTGTTTTTGGAGGTGATTGGCAGATGAATTCTCTGTTTGCTTTTTTGAAAAAAGAATTTTTAGAGCAGATACGCACCGGAAAGCTGCTTATCTTTGTGATTATTTTTTGTTTATTTGGCATTATGAGCCCTGCCATAGCAAAGCTGACTCCCTGGATGATGGAAATGATGTCGGAGGATCTGGCGGAAAGCGGATTTGTTGTAAATCATGTGGATATAGACGCCATGACCTCCTGGACACAATATTATAAAAATATGCCCATTGCATTGATTATCCTTCTGGTGATGTCTGGAGGTATATTGACCGCAGAGCTTCAAAAGGGTACGCTTATTAATGTGATTACAAAAGGGTTGAACCGCTGGAAGGTGATTTTTTCAAAAACAAGCGCTATGTGTATTGTCTGGACGGCTGGCAGTCTGTTATCCTATGGGATTACTTATGGCTATAATGCTTATTTTTGGGATAACGGCATTGCTGAGCATGTATTTTTTGCAGCATTCTGCTTTTATTTGCTGGGACTGTGGCTTATAACGGTTATTCCTTTTGCCTCCGCTTTTTTAAATGGCGCTTCTGCCGTGATTCTTTTGGCAGGAGGGGAGTTTCTTGCGGCATATTTGTTAAGCCTGCTGCCTGCGGTCAGGGAATATTCGCCGGCATATCTTATGGGTTCCCTGAATCTTTTGACAGGGATTAGCGCTGCCGGGGATTATGTTCCGGCGGTTATTGTTACGGTTGCGCTGATGGCAGTGAATATGGCGGGAGCTGTTGTTTTATTTAACCGGAGGAATATTTAGGCGAGGGGCTATGAAAAAAGCCCCTTTTTATTTTTAGAATATCATTATCTAAATAATGAAAAGTAGTAGAATAAATTAACAATAATAAGATAAAATCTTATTGACAAATCAGAACATATATTCTATTATAAAAGAACAGAAAACCCTGGACGTTTTGTAAGTTATGTGGTAAAATTAAGAAGAAGGAGAAAACGATAATGGCATATGCAATAGATTTATTTTGTGGTGCAGGTGGAATGAGCGAAGGTCTTATTCAGGCAGGATTTGATATTCTTTTTTCTAGCGACATTAATACAGATGTTCAACAAACATACATGAATAGACATGAACAATTAGGATTATATCAAGGCATAAATACATATTTTCATAGAGGCGATATTAGAGAGTTGAATGGAAATATGATTCGTGAATCTATTCAGAACTTAGAAGTTTTCAGGGGACAAGACATACCAGAAATAGATGCAATATTTGGAGGTCCGCCTTGTCAGGGATTTAGTCGGGCAGGCAGAAGGAATCCGGATGACCCAAGAAATATGTTATTTAGAGAGTATGTTAGGGTGATTAGTGAAATTCGCCCAAAGTATGTTGTATTAGAGAATGTAACAGGATTTACAGATACAAGATTTTATGGTTTTGTCGGAGCAACGGGACATCAATATGAAGATGGTGAGTTAGTACCGGATATATTTTGTAACGAGCTTGATTTGATTGGATATCATACATTAGAACCTAGAATTTTAAATGCTGCTCATTTTGGAGTGCCACAAAGAAGAAATCGAATAATAGTTATGGCATACAGAAATGATATGGTTCCACCAGAATATCCAGTAGCTATATATACAGATGAAAATGCTTTAACAATTACAGATGCTATAAGTGATTTGATTCGTGATGAGAACGTGCGAAATCAAATACATACAAATGATGTTGAGTTTCAAATGCGGTCAAGAGAAGGTCGTACACCAGATATTAATGGAAACACAATTAATAGTAATGGAATTATATATAATAATGAAATTTCTACGCATCAGCAGATTATTTGTGAGAGATTTGCGTTATTCAAAGAGGGTGAAGATGGTGTAGCATTGAAGAATCGAGTTATGACTGAGGGAATTGATATTATAAATTCTCCCGCACTAATAGAGCATTGTGTAGAGAAAATAGGGATTGATGTTGAAGAAGTTGTGGCATTATTTAGAGCTGGCAATGTTAGTAAAGATAATGCGGATATTTTACTTACAAAGAAAAATATTCGGACCAGATTGGATCGGACTAAACCATCGGCAACTGTTATGACTATTGCAGATGATTATATTTCTCCATTTGAGCCAAGAACATTTACGGTAAGAGAATTGGCGAGAATACAGTCATTTGATGATAGTTTTGAGTTTTTGGGGAAAAGAACAACGGGTGGTTTGCGAAGGCGTGTAGAAATTCCTCAGTATTCACAAGTTGGCAATGCTGTACCACCATTACTAGCTAGAGCAGTAGCAACTGAGATAATGAAGGTTTTATGATATATTTCAGGCAATCCGAGTGTTTCGGATTGCTTTTTGCAATTTTTGGAAAAAGAATAGACTTATGGTTATAGTAAGCTGTCGTAGAAAGGAAACTGTTTTATGAACCAAAATATTATAGAAAAATTAAGAGAAGAATCAGTTAAGAATTTGTTTAATACAAAAGGCATGATTGCTGCCTGGCCAACATGGAAAGTTAAAATCGATTCTCTTATACCAAATAGAAGTGCAAATCAAATATTTGATTTAGGAGATTGTTTAAAAGATATTTTTTATACAACGAATATGTCAAAAGTGCGTACGGATGGGACAAGAAGCCAGAGTGAAGTATCGGGAGGTGGTGCAAATTGGGAAGGTCTTGTATGCTGGTATTTAAATTTATGTTGCATTGGTAGGAGAAGTGTTGTTATTAAACATAATAAAAACTTAATACCGGATCCAATCAGAAATGCAATAACTGTTAATTATGGTACATTTATATCAAATACGGAGTCAGATTTGATTGCAATTACTTTTCCAGACAAATCAGAATATAGTATAGATAAGGAAAAAATATTGATTAATGATGAAGATGGTAATCAAGTTAAAATAAGGCATAGTGGAAAAATGAATTATAATTTAAAAGAAGTCTTGAATGCATTAGTAGCTAGAGATTTTACAGAAATTGAAATTCATATTATTCAATGCAAAACAAATTGGAATGATAATGCGCAAATTCCAATGCTTTGGGATATGATTTACTCTGCTGATAATTTTAAGACGAATATTACAATAGGGAGAGAAGGGTATTCTATTAATAATGCAAGATTGTTTACTTATGCATTTGCAACTGTTCCGACTGTAAGGATTGATAGATTTAAAAGTAATTCAGTAGCTGTATTGCGTGTAAGTAATTTGAGTGGAGGCAATTACTGGGGAATAAAATCCATTTCAGGAGTCGCTAGTTCAATGAAGGAAATGTTAAGTAGGAATTTGTCTAGTGGTGCAAATTATAACCATAAAAGTACATTAAAATCAGAAATTCCAAAATTGTCATCAATGTATAGTTATTTTAAAATTTAGAAGGAGATAAAAAATATGCGCATTACGATAATTCCTCATGAAGGAATTTTAATAGAAGGAAAGAAAATTTCATTGGGAGCAACGATTGAACAGGCAATGCAGATTCTGGGACAGGGCGAAAGGCTTGATGAAGCCTGCTATTTTGAAGAAGGCGATATTGCCATATTTATGGAAAATGAGTTCATAGATTACATAGAGCTTCGCAGAAGCGATAATCAAAATATGCTGGTTACCCTTGATGAACTGGACATATTCCGCACAGAAAAGAAAAAAGTTTTACAGCAGCTTGTCTCCAAAAATCTTGAGCCGCCTGTAGAGGATGATGAATCCGGTAATAGCTTTGAAAACCTTGGTATTAGTGTTTATACAAGTATTTCCGAAGAGGAAGTGGAAGAAATGATAGAGGAAGCAAAAGCAGATGGTGTTTATGAAGAAATGCTGGAAGATATCCAAAGGGATATGGAGAGGGCAAAATATGTAGAAACTGTAGGAATTTTTGCGTAATAGTGAAAAGCGGAGAGTTGAAAGGTTCTTCGCTTTTTTAAATATATTTTTAAGCAATTGCCATATCTAAAAAATATGCTATACTAATTTCCATAAAGCCGATAAAAGGCTGGAATTTTGAAAGGCGTAATTTGGAATGAGAGACTTTTTTAATTATATTACGAAAATTTTAAAATCAACTTACTAAGGAGCAAGGTTGAAAAAGGATAGTAGAGATAACCCATTCCTATAAGGGCATAGCAAACAA
>CAJUEX010000001.1 GCA_910585715.1 uncultured Lachnospiraceae bacterium | reverse complement strand
CACCCATGATGAGAATGTGGCACTGGAAGCAGACCGTATCATCAAGATAGAGGATAAAAATGGCGGGATGCTGGAAAAAGGAGAAAAAGCTGCCGTCACATTTCAAAATGTATGCTTCTCCTATGAAGCGGGAACTCCCGTAATCCGTAATTTCACATTGTCTGTTCCTAATGGCAAAAAAGTGGCGCTGGTCGGCGCAACCGGAAGCAGGAAGACTACCATCGTCAACCTGCTCATGCGGTTTTATGACATAGAAAGCGGAGAAATCTGCATAAACGGGCAGAATATACGCGATTTTGCAAGGGAGAGTCTGTGACGGAATATTGCAATCGTTCTGCAGGATACCATCCTGTTTTCCGATACCATCCGAAATAATCTGAAATACGGAAATGACAGTGCTACAGAGGAACAGCTTACGGCAGCGGTGGAAATGAGTCAGTGCCGGGATATGATCGGGCTTCTCCCGCAAGGGTATGACACAGTGCTGACCGGATCCGGCGCAAATATCAGTCAGGGGCAGCGGCAGCTTTGCATATTTTTGATACCTTACGGGCAGTTGTTTTTTTATGGAAAGTGTCCTTTACGTTTGAAAGGCGAAAAAAGTATAATATTATTTGGAAATTATGAGAGATATTTTATTGGCGAGGACGAGAAGCAATATGGGCATATATTATTGATTCCGACACCGGTTATCCTGCTGAAAAAGAGCTGGTGTCGGTCACAATCATTGCACACGAAGAAAAACTGTGCGATGCCTTGTCTGCTGAATTTGCGTAATGGGGCTGGAAAAGAGAAAGAATACTGGAGGATTAATGACTGCTTTGATATGTTGTTGGTGACAGAAGAGAATGAGAACGGCTTTTCTCTGAACAGTGAATTTATTGATATACAGGTTCATGTAATACTTTTGTTTCACGGCACTAAATGAGCCTGTATCAAGGCTTACGGTATTTATTTAATTATTTAAGTGTCAAACTCCCCTGTCAGTAAGCCAGGCACATTAAGAAATGGCTTGTAAATATAAATTAAAGCATAAATACATAGGATATATTTGTTTAGGCATACTAAAAAAGACATGATTTAAAGAAATATTTAAACTGCCCTCAATTTACGGATAGGGCTTGTAAATATAAGGGTTATCTGCTTTGTTTTTTGCAAAAAAAGTGGTGGAAAAGTTCACATAGGAGTGCTATGATTATCATGGATTTTTGTATTTAGGGACAGAGAGGTCCGCTGAGTTTATAAAAAGCCAGCTCTCAAAACACATCTATTGAAAGGATAAAAGCAAAATGAAGAAAATAATTTCTATTCTGCTTGTAATGATTATGAGTTTTGCCGTGGCGGTCCTTACAGGCTGCAGCAATGGGGAGGACGGGACCGACGATACCGGCAGCACCAGCGACACCAGCCAGTCTGCAGCACCTGAAATTGAGTCTGCTGCGGCTTTCTATACGGAGGTATGGGCTGCATTTAGTGAGGAACAAAAGTTTCCCTGCGCCGGCGGTGATATGGAACATAGTACGGAGGGTCCGGGGCAGTTTCTGCTGACGGAAGATAATGCTGAAAGCTTCAAGCAGCTGCTCCACGTTACCGATGAGCTTTACGACATGCTTGAGGATGATGCTGCCACCCTTCAGCACATGATGAACACCAACACCTTCAGCTCCGCTGTTGTCAGGCTTAAGGACCCTGCAAAAGCATCCGGGTTTGCCGAGGCATACAAGACATCCGTTCAGGGCCAGCAGTGGATGTGTGGTTTTCCTGATAAGGTAGTTGTTATTTCTGTGGGTGACTATGTGGTCATGGCGTACGGCCTTGAAGAGAACATTGATAATCTTGTGGCGGTCTGCTCCGGGGTTGAGCCGCAATCCACGGTGCTTGTGGACGCTCCCGCAATGGTTGAATAATTTCCGATAGAAGGGGAGCGTATTGGAATGTTGTTTTCAAGCATACCATTTTTGTTTTGGTTTTTACCCTGCGTACTTATTTTTTATTTTATTGCGCCGCGCGCTCTGAAAAATACCGTTTTGCTTCTTTCAAGCTTATTTTTCTATGGGTGGGGTGAACCGGAATACTTGGCTTGGATGGTAGCCGCCATTGTAATGGGATATGTATTCGGGCTGCTTATTGAGCGTTTCCGCAAAAAAAATAAGATAGCAAAGCTTTTGCTGGTATTATCCGTTTCAAGCAGCCTTGCCATACTTGGGTATTTCAAATATTGTGATTTCTTTATAGCCAATTTTAATGCAATGACGGGGCTTTCCATTCCTATGCTCAGGTTGTCCCTGCCTATCGGAATCAGCTTTTACACCTTCCAGATACTCAGTTATACTATTGATGTTTATCGCGAAGAAGTTGCAGCACAGAAGAATCCTGTCAATCTTGCGGCATATGTTGCGCTTTTTCCCCAGCTTGTTGCCGGACCTATCGTTCGATATTCCCATATTGCAAATCAGCTTAAGGAGCGAAGCCATTCTTATGAAAAAACTGCGCTTGGCATTCGCCGCTTTATAATAGGGCTGGGCAAAAAGGTTATGATTGCCAATCTGCTGGGGGAGCTTTGCAGCATTTTCCGTGAATCCAATGATAAATCGGTACTTTTCTTCTGGATTTACGCTGTGGCGTATTCGCTTCACATTTATTTTGATTTTTCCGGCTACAGTGATATGGCTATTGGCCTTGGGAAAATATTTGGGTTCAGCTTCCTTGAAAACTTTAATTATCCTTATATTTCTGCCAGCATTACTGAGTTTTGGCAGCGTTGGCATATATCGCTTGGTTCATGGTTCCGCGATTATGTCTATATTCCATTAGGCGGCAACCGCGTCAGCGTTTCTCGTCATATATTTAATATTTTTGTGGTCTGGATGCTTACCGGCTTCTGGCATGGAGCTGCATGGAATTTCATTGTATGGGGACTTTATTTTGCGTTCCTACTTACAATAGAAAAGCTTTGGCTGCTTAAGAAGCTGAAAAGGAATGGTATGCTGAGTCATGTGTATGTTATCATTCTGGTTATCATTGGCTTTGTCATCTTTGATGCAACAAGTATGGGGCAGGCATTCTCTTATGTGCAGGCTATGTTTGGCGCCGGCGGATATCCCCTGATTTCGGAAGAATTCTTATATTATTTCCGCAGCTACGGGGTTGTGCTTCTGTTTGCCATGATTGGTGCTACTCCGCTGCCGAAAAAGCTATGGAACTGTGTGAGTGTAACGCCTGCCGGCGGAAAGGTTGTGATTTTTGCCGAGCCTTTGGCAATTTCTGCAATGCTTGTGGCGTGTACCGCATATCTTGTTGACGGTTCCTATAATCCTTTCCTTTATTTCAGGTTTTGAGACAGGAGGAACAAAGAATGAAACAATATAAGGATATGATTTGCGTTACCATTGTTGCCCTGTTTTTTTTCAGCCTGACCATGGCTGCCTGGGTGCTTCCTTCCGGGGAATTTTCTCATAGTGAAAGGCGTAAACTTGCACAGCTTCCGGAACTTTCTTATGGTGCTGTTAAGGACGGCAGCTTTATAACAGAATTTGAGAGTTACACCCAGGACCGGTTTCCCCTGCGGGACACTTTCCGAACGGTTAAGGCATTTCTGGCTTATTATATGTTCGGACAGCTGGACAATAACGGTATATATATGGAGGATGGTTATGCCGCAAAGCTGGAATACCCGCTGAACGAGAAATCTGTCAACCATGCTGCGGACAGATTTGAGTATATTTACAAAAATTTCCTTGCGGATAAAAATTTGAATATCTGCCTTTCCATAGTTCCGGATAAAAGCTATTTTCTTGCAAAACAGAACGGCTATCTTTGCATGGATTATGAAAAGCTGTTCACTATGATGCAGGAGCGGATGAACTATGCCGGGTATATCGACATTACAGGAACTCTTGACATTACGGATTACTATAAGACCGATACCCACTGGCGTCAGGAAAAACTTACGGATACTGCCGCAAAGATTGCCGCAGGAATGGGTGTCACTCTCTCGGGCAAATATACCGAAAAGGCACTTGATTACCCGTTTTACGGAGTTTATTACGGACAGTCATCCCTTCTGCTGCCAGCTGAGACAATGTATTACCTTACCAATGATATTCTTGACGGCTGTAAGGTAACAAATCATGAGAAGGGTACGGTGGGTGGAATTTATGATATGGATAAGGCCGCAGGCAGGGACCCGTATGAAATGTTTCTGTCGGGTCCGCTTTCTCTTATCACCATAGAAAATCCCAATTGTGAAAATGACCGTGAACTTATTGTGTTCAGGGATTCTTTTGGAAGCAGTATCGCTCCGCTTCTTGTGGAGGGATATTCAAAAGTAACGCTGGTGGATATCCGATATCTGAGAGCGGATTATCTGGATAAATTTATTGAATTTAATGACCAGGATGTGCTTTTTCTTTTCAGCACCCTTGTCCTTAACAACAGTGAAACATTCACTTGAAGCAAAAAGAGAGGAGCATTTACTTATGTTAGAACAATTAGAACCAAAAACTGTCTTTTCCTACTTTGAAAAAATCTGTTCGATTCCCCATGGTTCGGGAAACGTACAGGGCATCAGCAACTATCTGGTGGAATTTGCAAAAGAAAGAAATCTGGAATATATACAGGATGAGGTATATAACGTAATTATAAAAAAGAAAGCTTCAAAGGGCTATGAGAATAAGGAGCCGGTTATTCTTCAGGGACATATGGACATGGTAGCGGTAAAAAAGCCGGACTGTGATAAAAATTTATTGACGGACCCTTTAGATGTAAGAACGGACGGAGATTTTGTCTATGCGGAGGGAACCAGCCTTGGAGGAGATGACGGCATTGCAGTGGCATATGCCCTTGCCCTGCTGGATTCCAAGGACATTCCTCATCCTCCCCTGGAGGTAATCATTACAGTGGAGGAAGAGGTTGGGATGGAAGGCGCCCTGACTATTGATTTATCTTCCTTAAAAGGAAAGAGGATGCTGAATATCGATTCGGAAAAGGAAGGCGAGCTTACTGTAAGCTGTGCAGGAGGAGTACGGGTCAATGGACTTCTTCCGGTGCAGTGGGAAGAGATTCCCCGGGAGTTTTATGGTATGGAAATTATCCTTACGGGGCTGATGGGCGGACATTCCGGAGTGGAAATTCATAAAAACAGGGGAAATGCCAATATATTGCTGGGAAGGGTTTTAAAGGAGCTTTCCGAAAAGGGCCGCGTTGTATTGACAGCCCTGGAAGGCGGAACAAAGGATAATGCCATACCGAGGGAAGCAAAGGCAGTCGTATTTTTTCCGCAGGGAGAATCGGAAGGCTGTGAAAAGATTTTGAAAGCAATGGAGAAAAAGCTAAAGAAAGAGTATGAAGAGACTGACAGAGGGCTTAGTATTGTTTCTAAGAAAATAAAAAAGCAGCCGGGACAGAAAGCTTTGACAGGAACATCTATGGAAAAAATAGTGAAGCTGCTTTGCACGGTGCCAAACGGCGTGCAGTCCATGAGCGGGAAGCTGGAAGGACTGGTGGAAACATCTTTGAATCTTGGAATTATGCTGTTAAAGGAGGAGAAATTTTCTGCGGCTTTTTTTTTAAGAAGTTCGGTTGTTTCACAAAAAGAAGCTTTGCGGGACAGGGTTACGGACATTTTAAGCTCCGTAGGGGGCACATACAGCCTATCGGGAGATTATCCGGCGTGGGAATATAAGGAGGAATCCCCTCTCCGCGATACCTTTGTGAAGGTATATGAAGACATGTATGGGAAAAAGCCCACTGTGCTTTCTGTCCATGCAGGACTTGAGTGCGGAATCCTGGCCGGAAAAATCCAGGGGTTGGACAGTGTATCCTTTGGACCGGATATGGAGGATATTCATACCACTGAAGAAAGGCTTTCCATTTCCTCTACGAAAAGGGTATGGGAATTTCTCCTTGCACTTTTAAAGGATCTGTAATTTAAAAAATAGTAACAGTTCAGCCCTCAGCTTTCCCACACAGGAGCCGGCGTTTTTAAAAGGGCTCCTATAGAAAGCATTTTCTGCCTGCATCCGGTTCCGGCTCCTGTGTGGGAAAGCTGAGGGCTGAACTGTTACAAAAAATATATTGACAATAAAGAAAAAAAGTGACAAATTGGAAAAAAGTGTGTATGATATTGGAAAGAGGTCTGAAAAGTGAAGAATATTGTTTTAATAGGTATGCCTGGTTCAGGAAAAAGTACGGTGGGGGTTGTACTTGCCAAAAATATTGGCTATGATTTTCTGGATTCCGATTTGGAGATTCAGGCGAGAGAAGGCAGGAAGCTTCATGAGATTATTTCTGAAAAGGGCCTGGAGGGTTTTCTTAAAATAGAGGAAGCGGTCAATGCTTCTTTTATGGTAGAGCATACTGTAATTGCAACCGGAGGCAGTGCCGTTTATGGCAAAATGGCTATGGAGCATTTGAAAGAGCTTGGAAGCATTATTTATTTAAAGCTTCCCTACGAGGAAATCAGGCATCGTCTGGGGGATTTGAACCAGCGCGGAGTTGCCATGAAAAGCGGCCAGTCACTGCGGGATTTATATGAAGAAAGAGTTGTGCTGTACGAAAAGTATGCAGATAAGACAATTGAATGTTTTCATAAGGAAATCCGGGAAATTGTTGCTGAAATAGGCTGTCTGGCCTGCCTGACAGAAGAGAAGTAGAGTTTGTGTTTTCCTGCAACGGGAGAAAAAGAGAACACAGCAGGGGGAAAGAAAATGAAGGAAGAAAAAGTATATAATATCGGTGTCTTAATTGGAAATGCCCATACAGCCCATCCAAAAGAACTGATACAGGGAATATGCCAGGGTGCAAAAGAGTGTACCTGCAATCTGCTGTTTTTTTTAGGTACTCAAAGCAGTGTGTTTTCCCAGGATATTTATGGCTATAAAATGGGAGAGGATTATGACTATCAGCATAATGTCATTTATGACTATGCGCTTTTGGGAAATCTGGATGCATTGATTATTTCTTATGGAACCTTGTGCATTTTTCTGGAAAATCAGGATAGGGATGATTTCTTTCGCCGCTTTCAGAAATTTCCCTGTATCGTGCTGGAAGAGAAGGGGCTGGGAGATGATGGCAATTACATTATAAGCGGTAATTATTCAGGAATGACTGATATCATGGAGCATTTGATTTCGGAACATGGATATAAAAATATTGTTTATTTAAGCGGCCCCAAAAATAATACGGATGCGTTTGAAAGAAGAAGAGCATATCTGGATGTTATGAAAAAATATCGGATTCCGGTTGTAGATTCCATGGTTGAGTATGGAGATTATTCGGAATTTGTAGAAAAGCAGGTGGAAAAGCTTTTAGATTCCAATCCCAAGACAGAGGCGATTGTATGTGCCAATGATGAAATGGCCATGGCTGCTTATAAAGTTTGTAAAAAACGGGGAATGGCGGTAGGGAAGGATATTGCAGTAACCGGATATGATGATTTTTCCAAAGCACAGACTATGGAGCCGCCTCTTACAACTGCAGAGCAGAATGGTTATGATATGGGATACCGCGCTTTAATGGAAGCAATTAATCTTTGCAGGGGAGGTGAAAGGATTCAAATCAGGCAGCCTGCAAAGTTAAAAAAGAGATGTTCCTGCGGCTGTATGTCTAAAGTGTCAGCGGGGAAGATTGATTTTCAAAATAAAGAAGAGGCATATTACTATGCGGAGAAAAAGATAGATGAATTGACAAGGAGTTGTATTTTGCATCCGGAAAACGGAAGGCTTACGGAATATGTCAGGGGGCATGCAAAAAATCTGGTTCTTTATGTAATGAATTATTTTCTTTTTTCCGGTACAGTACGCAATCTGGAATATGATAAAAAAGGTGCTATCGGAATTTTAAATATGATTATTAATGGACCCTATAGGGATTTTATTTCTCCGTTTGCATTATTAAATTCAATTGATGCCTTTTTAAAGGAATTATCTGAATATTCAGAAGACATTGCGAAAAAGATTAATGTGCTGGAATTGAATACTGCCATTCAGAATAGTATTTATTATCGCTTTTGCCAGAGAAAAGAAGATGAGCATGTGCTTTTCAAAAGAAAATCCCTTATGGAGCCTTTGTTTGAGCGTTCCATACTGGAGTGCATTGATGATGAAAAAGAGGTATATTATCAGACAGCGCTGCAATTGCAGAAGAGAAATGTTCCAAGAGCATATTTATATGTTTTTGACCAGCCAATCGTGCATAGAAAAGAAGATGAATGGAAGCTTCCGGCAAAAATGTATCTGGCATCTTATTGCGAAGAGGATAACGCTATGAGCTTTGTGCAGAGTGAAAGACCTGTGGTAGATACAGAAAAGGGATTTTGCGATTATCTTCCAAAGGAGGCAGGCCATATACTGTTGTCCTTTATCCTGTATTCAGAAGAAAAGCAATATGGTCTTTTAATGTGTGAAAGTGAATATCAGGAAATATCTTCCCTGTATGTTACAAGTCTTCAGATAGGAAACATCATGCGTTTTCTGGAAATGAACAAAAAGGAAAGGAAGATACAAAAAGAGCTGGCAGCAAAAGTCAAGATTATTGAAGAGAAAAATGAAGTTTTGAATTTTATTTCGGAGTATGATCAGCTTACCGGTATTTTAAACCGGAGGGGCTTTGGAGAAAATGCTCTTCGCCTTAATAAAAGAAATAAAGATAAAAAGGCATACTTTATTTTTGCAGATTTGGATCATCTGAAGGAAATCAACGATTGTTTTGGGCATTCAGAAGGTGACTATGCAATCAGTAAGGCGGCGCTCTTACTAAAAGACGGTCTTAGTCAGGAGGGAGCGGCAGGGCGATTGGGCGGTGATGAATTCGTTTCCATGATAGTCAGCGATGAACCTGAATTTGTAAAGAGTTATAAGCAGCGGATGAAGAAGGCGATGGAGGATTTGAATAAAAGTTCCGGCAAGCCCTATTATGTGGAGTTTTCCATTGGCATGATTGAATTTGTATGCAGTGACAATTTTGAACTTTCCCATATGCTAAAGGAAGCTGATACGGCTTTATATGAAGCGAAAAAGGAAAGAAGGCATTCCATAAAAAAATAGAAGAATAAGGGAACAGGCATTAAACATTTTCGGTAGTGTCTGTTCTTTTTGCTTTATTAATGCCGCCTGCCATGTGCTCTGCCTGTCCCTCTAAAAAGCGGGCTCTTTTTACGGAATCTTCTCCATATTTTTCACGTATCCGGTCTATGGCGGAATTGAGCTTTTCGTATTTCTCATCCATTCCGGTGTCGAACAGGCTGTATTGTACGAATTGCTCTTTTGTGGCCTTTGAGGTGGAAACACCCAGCAGGCGGAGGGGCTCTCCTTTCCAAAGCTGGTCAAACAGCTGGCAGGCACAGTGGAAAATTTTTTCTGTAATATTAGTGGCAGAAGGCAGAGTTACTTGTTTGGAGGAATGTTGAAAAGAGGAATCCACCATGGAAACGGAAATGGTTTTAATAAAGGCATGGTCGCTTCTAAGCCTTGCACCTACCGTTTCACAAAGGGAAAGCAGGTAGATTCTGGCGGTATCCCTGTCTTCTATATCATAAGGAATTGTAATGGAATTGCCATAGCCTTTCGTTTCAGGCTGGGAAGCGGATATTTCCGGAACATCTATGCCGTTGGCAAACTGCCAGATGGTATCACCGTGCTTGTTCAGATGAGAAATCAAGGTTTCCCTGTCATAATGCGCCAAATCGCCAATTGTATAAATTCCCAGATTGTGGAGCTTCTGATAGCTGGAGCGTCCAACATAGAACAACTCTTCTACAGGAAGAGGCCACATTTTAACAGGAATTTCATCAGAAAAGAGGGTGTGCACTTTATCCGGCTTTTCAAAGTCAGAAGCCATTTTAGCCAGTATCCTGTTTTGGGAAATGCCGATATTTACTGTAAATCCTAATTGAGAGTGGATAGTATCCTTTAAGGTGTATGCAAAGGCGATTAAATCTCCATAGAGGCCTTTTGTACCGGTCATGTCACAATATGCTTCGTCAATGCTGATTGGCTCTACTGTAGGCGCATAGCGGCCAAGCAGGGCCATAAGAGCCTTGGAATTTTGTACATATAAATCATAATGAGGGGGAAAGACCTGAAGATGGGGGCATTTCCGCCTTGCCTGTGCCAAAGGCTCTCCGGTTTTAATGCCAAAGGCTCTGGCGGCAGGGGATTTGGCCAGTACAATGCCGTGGCGCGCAGCTTCGCTGCCTCCGATAACTGAAGGAATCTCACGTATATCTGCCTGCCCGGTTCCGCTTTTTAACAGAAAGCAGGCTTCCCAGGATAAAAAGGCGGAATTTACATCCACATGAAAAATAATCGGTTCCGGCATAAAAAGGACTCCTTTCAGAAATAGGTAAAGCTTCTGTAAACAGTATTATAGCAGAACAAATGTTCTAAATCAAGAGTCCTTTAAAAAATAATGAAGAAATGGGCCCAGGGAATCTTTTCCATTGTAAAACAAACGTTCCGGGTGCCATTGAAAGCCCAGTATCGGCAAAGATATATGGGCTATGGTTTCAGGAATATAATCCAGGCTGTATTGAAGAGTGGTCAGCCCCTGCCCCAAGTGATCGATACACTGATGGTGTGCACTGTTTACCTGAAGTTTCCCGGGAAAAAGCCGGAGGCCGTTTTTGAAAGGCATAGGTGAAAGAGTATTAAAAAATATCAGATGATAGCTGTCTTCGTTTTCATAAGAGTGGACTGCTAACTGTTCGGCAGTCATGTTCTGCACAATATTTCCGCCAAAATAGACATTGATAAGCTGCATTCCCTTACAGATTCCCAGTATGGGTTTTCCGGCTTTTACAAATAAATCAAGAAACCGAAACTGTACTTTATCCAGTTCATAATCCATATTTCGGGAAGCAGTATTGGTCTGGTTGAAGAAGGAAGGATGGATATCTCCGCCGCCGGGCAGAATAAGCAGTTCATAGTCTTCAATAGAGGGTTCTGAAAGGGAAACAACGGGAATTGCTCCATAAGAAGCAACGGCAGCCTCGTAATTTTTTGTAAATTTGGGTTTGCCTGGAATGAGAATTTTTCTAATCATGTTTTTTTGATCCTGAGTTGTTAAAATAGTATATGGAAAAAGAAGGGAATTAGTACAATATTTTTTTAAAAGCATAGGTAACGGTTCGGCATGCTGTTTCGGCTTCTGTGTCCGTTCATTCAAATCCGTCCCATCCAAAAAGCTGGTTGAACCGCTATAAAAATAGAGAAAAATACCGTGAATAGTACCGAGAAAAGTATTGGAAAAAACTTGCATTTAAAAGCCATTTCTGCTATGATAAAAACAAAGATAAATTAGATTTCTGGAGTGGAATGAAAAAATAGGCACGGATGCCGAAAGCAAATCAAAGGAGTGAAGAGTATGAGTATTAATATGTCATTTAAAAGTGGTTATTCATCTTTGTTTTCAGGTATGATGGGTGGCAGTTCTACAGGAAGTGCTTCCATGTCTAATTTGTTATCTGATTATACCAGCATTAAGAATGGCAGCTATGGAAAGCTTATGAGGTCTTATTATGGTTCATTGAAGAATTCCAGTACAGCTTCCACTGGCACGAAAAGCAGGTCAGGCAATATGCTTGAAAGAATTTTGGAAGAGAAGAGGAATCCGAAGGTTTCCAAAGATGTGCAGGAGGCAAATGCCAATTTGACAGCAGGGCTCTCAACCATGAAGAATTCTGTTTCTGCGTTGCAGAGTGACGCAACTTATACGGATACGAAAAATGGTCAGAGTGCAGCAGACAAGGTAGTTTCCGCAATAAAAGCTTATGTGTCGGATTATAATGATGTTGTGAATGCGGCAAAAGGTTCTACGTTGACGGGAAAAACGGCATATGTGGCAAATATGATGAGTAGCACGAGCAAGAATGCTGATAAGCTCTCCGAAATAGGTATTACAATCAATTCGCGTGGAACGCTTGAGATTAATGAAGCCAAGCTGAAGAAAGCAGATATCTCTAAAGTGCAGGAACTGTTTTCGGCAAAAGATATCATGAGCTATGGTTCTATGATTTCATCACGCCTTAAGTTTGCGGGTGCTACAGCCAGTACAAATGCTGCTATAGGCAGTACGGGGACAAATAGCACAGTAGCTTCCGGGGCAGCCGGTCTCAAAACAGACAGCAAAGCACTTGCATCTGATGAATTATATGCAAAGATGAAGGATTCAGATGGTAATGAGACGGATAAATATAATATTGATAAAATTTTTGCTACGGCAAAGAGCTTTGTAAATAATTACAACGCCATGTTCGATAAAGCTGAATCCAGTTCAAATTCCGGTGTATTGGCAAACTTATCTTACATCAGGGAGAAAACGGCACGCAATGAGAGTGCGCTTAAGCAATTTGGAATCAGTGTGGATGAGAAGGGCAGAATGAAGATTAACGAGGATACATTTAAAAAATCAGATATGTCCAAGGTACAGGAATTTTTCAAAGACTATGGTTCTTCTATTTCCACTAATGCATCCCTTGTAGATTATTATATGACTACGCAGGCGAATGCTGCCAATGGTTATACATCTACCGGAGCATATAATGTACAGGGAAGCGCTCGTTATATGGGTATCATGTAACTTGTACAAGGAAAGACAGGAATATATAGGATGCGAATCGATTGAAGATTCGCATCCTTTTTAACTTTCGGATTATGAAACGGTGCGTATGAAAAAAATATATAAAAAAATTATATAAAATTTACTCCTTGACAGAATGTTAAAAAGACGATAAAATAATTCTTGCATGCAGGAATGGCGGAATTGGCAGACGCGCACGGTTCAGGTCCGTGTGGTAGCAATACCATGAGGGTTCAAGTCCCTTTTCCTGCATCTTTTTTTATTACAAAACAAGTGGGTTTGCGCACAGTATTTTTTAAAAGTAAGCAAATGTGTAAACAAACTGGAAAACGGGTATATAAATAAGTGATTATTATCAAGAAAAATGCACTGGATCTTTTTCAGGAGATTCAGTGCATTTATTTTAATACACTACCTTCCACCGGCATTCATTTATGAAATATCTAAGCTGCACTGTCTTTTCAAGTCCAAGAACTTCTATTTTGCAGTCATATTCCAACATATTGGGAATTTGAAACGTGCCGCCTATGTCATGGTATGCCCTGTGGGCTTCCAGCTGCTTTTTTGCCGGCTTATATTTTTGTACGGTAAAAGTCTGCCATTCTTTGAATTCATCCTCTATACGGAAGCGGATGGGGATAATCTCCCCGTTTTTAAACTGGCAGATTACTTCTGCTGGCTTTGTCATGCTATCACTCCCTAATGCTATTATGACAGAACGTTTGTTTTGCTGCATTAGGAAGTTGCTGGAAAAGCTTACATCATATGTTAGAAAAATGAATAATATGGAACACTTGTCCGCATACTATAATATCTTTGAATTATATTGGAGGTAAACCATGGCAAGAGGACAAAGAAAAACGATAGAAGAAAAGATTGAAGCGAAAAAAGAAGAAATCCGCCTTTTGAAAATAAGGATAGAGAAGGAAGAGGACGAGCTGGAAGCTTTAATGAATGAGAAAAAGGCAAAGGATATAGATTTATTATACAAATTTATTTTAAAGGCTAATTTAAGCGCACAACAGGCTGCAGAAATACTGGAAGAACATCTTCAGGGCAATTATGAGGAAACTGCCTGAGGGTTTTGTTTATCAAAAAAATCCGACAGGTATTGTTACGACGACAACAGGTTTTCCCTTATTTTAGTTATTGTAAAAAATGTAAGCGGTTTTATCTATATTAGAAATATTTTCTAAAAACCGGCACTTTAAAAATTTTCATATAAGAGAATGCCCCTCTTGAAAAAGTTTTTAATTTTGTTATAATACTTATGAAGCTTGAATTTAGCAATGAGCAAAAATAAAAAGAGAGGAGGCGGCAAAAATTAATATACAAAAGAAAGTAGAGAGTGCCTGCGAGTTAGCAGGGATTACGGTAGAAAAATTAGGTTTAAAAATGGGAATGTCTTTACAGGCAATCAACAAAAGGCTGGAAACGGGAAAGCTTTCTCAGGAAGAGCTTGAAAGAATGGCTTCCGTTATGGGATGTGAATATCATTCATTTTTCCAATTTGATGATGGAAGCAAAGTAGAGTAGCCGGAATGGAAAGAACAATCCATAAATGAAAAATTATATTGACAAATCCGGTTTTTGTGGTATACTAATCCTTGTCGCAAATGGAAACATGCTTAAAACCAATTCGACATCAGCGGGAGTGCTGGAATTGGCAGACAGGCAAGACTAAGGATCTTGTGTCTGTATAGACGTGTGGGTTCAAGTCCCATCTCCCGCATGAACTCCCAAGAAAGATTTTCTTGGGAGTTTTTCGTTATCATGGGATGAACATAAATACATAGGGATAAAAGCAATACGGAATTGGAAATAATGAAAAGCGGAGGAGTTGAAATGAAGAAAAAGGCTATCATTACGGCAATGCTTTGTATGGTGTTGTTCAGCTTTGCTGCCTGCGGAAAAACAGGGCAGGAACAGGGCGTGGAAAAAGGGGATGTTTCTGCCACAGAAGCCGATACAAAGCCTGACGAAAAAGAAAAAGAGGAAGAAAATAATACAGCAGAGAACAATGCTCAGGGAAGCAATAACATTAAAGAACTTATGCAGGAAAAAGAAGGCAACAAGGTTCTTATCTATTATGGAAATGATAATGCAGACGGAATCATTTATAAAGAAGTTGCCTTAAATGAGTGGTCCGTAGAAGCATTAATCGATGAGCTGGCAAAGGTGAATATCGTATCACTGGACACAAAGGTAAGAGCGGTGTATGTAGATGAAAACAATACGAAGCTCTTGCATTTGGATATGTCCAAGGAATTTGGGGAATATGTGTCCATGATGGGAACTGCCGGGGAATACATCGTAATAGGAGGTCTTGTAGATACCTTTTTGGATGCCTATGGTTGTGAAAATGTGAAAGTTACTGTAGAAGGAAAGGTCTTGGAAACAGGACATGCGGCTTATGACGGAGAACTGCAGTTTATTCAGGTCATGGAAAATGAGCAGTAGGAAAAATAATAGTGTAATAAGTGAAAAATGGATAACATTAACAGACTCTTAAGAGATTTTGAGTCTGTTTTTTACAGTACGCCTGAGGGTGCTGGTTTTTAATGGGTTAGGAGTGACTTATATGAAATATGTGAAACAATTTATGATTATTATGGGAGTCTGCTTTTTGGGAGAAATGCTGCACAGCCTGCTGCCGCTTCCGGTCCCGGCAAGCATATACGGTCTTTTGATTTTGTTTATGCTGTTGATGACGGGGATATTAAAGCTGGAACAGATAGAAGAAACTTCTGAGTTCTTCTTGGCAATCATGCCGCTTTTATTTCTTTCTCCCAGTGTCAGCCTGATTACGGTTATGGATAAAGTGATGGGCGCATTTGTGCCTGTTGTGGGAACCATTGTTGTTTCTACTATAATTACTACTGCAGTGACAGGCATAGTAACCCAGTCTGTTATGAAACTGCTTGGAAACAGAAAAAGAATCGGGGCAAAGGAGGAAGAAAAGAATGAATGAATTACTGGTACAATGGACCTATTTTGGAATGGCTCTTGGGCTTGGCTGCTATTTTTTTGCCCTGTGGCTTCAAAAGAAATGTAAGCTTCCTATTCTGAATCCCCTTTTGATTTCAACGGTCCTTATTATTTTGGTGTTATGGATATTTCATGTGGATTATGAAACCTTTGACATGGGGGCACAATATATTACCTATTTCCTTACGCCGGCAACTATTTGTCTGGCAGTCCCTTTATATAAGCAATTTCAGGTGTTGAGAAAAAATGTGGCAGCTATTCTGGCCGGAGTTCTGGCAGGCAGCATCGCCCATGGACTTGTTATTGCAGGAATGGCATCTTTATGTAAAATGGAACCGGAATTAATGGTGTCACTGCTTCCTAAGTCGATTACTACGGCAATTGCCCTTGGTGCCTGTGAAGAATTGGGTGGGATTTCAGGAATCACCATTGTTGGAACTCTTGTGGCCGGGCTGCTGGGAGCCATATTGGGGCCGGCTATGTTAAAGTGGTTCCGGATTAAGGAACCGGTAGCCCAGGGATTATGCATAGGGACCGCATCCCATGCAATAGGAACTTCAAAGATGATTGAAATGGGGGAAGTGCAGGGTGCAATGAGCTCTCTTGCTATTGTAGTAAACGGTCTGATAACGGTAGTGTCAGCTCCTGTTTTTGCGGCTGTCTTGGGCTAAGAAAAAAATTTTAAAAATAAAAAAGGAATTATCGATTTTTGAGCGAATATATAAAAGAAACCAAAAACAGCATATAGAGGGAATATCATGACCATCAGAGAGCAATTGGAAGAAAGAGAAAGTGAATATCTAAGTCCTTATGCATGTTTAAGCCGGAATTCCAAGGGAAGGGGGCGGAAAGAGGAGCAATGCGACATCCGTCCGGTCTTTCAAAGGGACAGGGACCGGATTCTCCATAGTAAATCTTTTCGTCGTTTAAAGGATAAGACACAGGTATTTCTGGCTCCGGACGGTGACCACTACCGTACCAGGCTTACCCACACTCTTGAGGTTTCTCAAAATGCCAGAACCATTGCAAAGGCCCTTTTATTAAATGAAGATTTGGTAGAAGCAATTGCACTGGGACATGATTTGGGGCATACTCCTTTTGGACATGCAGGAGAGCGGGCGCTGAATAATATATGTCCTCTTGGATTCGTACATAGTGACCAGAGCGTCAGAACAGTGGATGTGCTGGAGAAAGACGGCATGGGGCTGAATCTGACCTATGAGGTGAGAGATGGCATACGGAACCATCAGACAGCCAGTGTTCCGGCTACCCTGGAGGGGAAAATTGTAAGACTGTCCGATAAGATAGCTTATATCCACCATGATATGGATGATGCCATCCGTGCCAATCTGTTAAAGGATGCAGATGTACCCTGGTCTATCGGAAAGGTAATCGGCTATACTACAAGAGAGAGGCTGGATCATTTTATACATGACATCGTAGTGAACAGCAGGGGGAAAAATGACATTGTCATGTCGGAACCGGTTGCTCAGGCCATGAAAGATATCAGAACCTTTATGTTTGAGCATGTATATCAGAATCCGGTTGCCAAAAGCGAGGAAGGAAAAGCAGAGATGCTTATAGAAGCCCTTTATACCTACTATCTGAAGCATTTGGAGCTGTTGCCAAAGGAGCTGTTGCAAATTATGGAACGGGATAATACGCCAAAGGAACGGATTGTATGCGACCATATAGCGGGTATGACAGACCGGTTTGCCATTGCCAAGTATGAAGAAATCTTTATTCCGAAAACATGGCATGGTTAGCGCATGGTTGTTTTCCCCATTGCCCGCAGGAGTCAAAGACCCCGCCGCAAGCAGTGGGGCATCAAATTTGAAACGCCCAAGGGGCGGGGGATTTGACCCTCGCGGCAGTCGCCAAATGTTTGCACGCAATCACTTGGCTCGCTGCCCGCAGGAATAAAAGGAAGTGGGACAAGTTGTATTATCCGGAAGAGGTAATCGAAGAGATAAGACAAAAAAATGATATTGTAGATGTGATTTCAGGCTATGTTCGTATGCAGAAAAAAGGAGCAAGCTATTTTGGGCTGTGTCCCTTCCACAATGAAAAAACCTCATCTTTTTCCGTATCGCCCCACAAGCAGATGTATTATTGCTTTGGCTGCGGTGCAGGAGGAAATGTATTTACCTTCATTATGAATTATGAGAATTTTACTTTTGCAGAAGCGGTAAAGATGCTGGCAGACCGGGCTGGGGTGCCGCTGCCGGAGCTGGAATATAACGAAGAGACGAAAAAAAAGGAAAGCAGGCGGGCAGCTCTTTTGGAAATCAATAAAGAGGCTGCAAAGTATTTCTTTTATCAGCTTCGGTCCAAGCATGGGCAGACGGGATATGAATATTTGAGAAAGAGACAGTTGAGCGAAGAAACCATGAAGGGGTTCGGGCTTGGCTATTCTAATAAAACCAGTAACGATTTATACCTATATTTGAAAAAGAAGGGCTATGAGGATGAACTGCTTAAGGCAGCCGGGCTTGTAAGCTACAGTGAAAAGATTGGAATGTGCGATAAGTTCTGGAACCGTGTCATGTTTCCCATACAGGATATTAACCACCGGGTCATTGGTTTCGGGGGAAGGGTTATGGGAGACGGCGAGCCCAAATATCTCAACTCTCCTGAAACAGAGGTGTTTGATAAGAGCCGGAACCTGTATGGCTTGAATTTTGCCCGTACATCCCGTAAAAACAATATGATTTTATGTGAAGGCTATATGGATGTGATTGCCATGCATCAGGCTGGCTTCAATCAGGCTGTGGCCTCCCTCGGAACTGCTTTTACAAGCGGACAGGCCAATCTGTTAAGGCGTTATACAGAACAGGTGCTGTTATCTTACGACAGTGACGGGGCAGGAACAAAGGCGGCGTTGCGCGCCATAGGCATTTTAAGAGAAGTGGGGCTTACCGGAAAGGTCATTAATTTAGAGCCATATAAGGACCCGGATGAATTTATAAAGAATCTTGGAAAGGAAGCCTTTGAAAAGCGCATGGAGGAGGCGGAAAACAGCTTCTTTTTCGAACTGCGCATCCTGCAAAGAGAATTCGATCTGGCAGACCCGGAAGGAAAGACAAGATTTCACAATGAAATTGCAAGAAAGCTTTGCAATTTTACGGAAGAAGTGGAGCGGGAAAATTATATTGAGGCGGTGGCTGAAAAATATCACATAGGCTTTGAGAATTTAAGGAAGCTTGTTTCTTCTTATGCGGCAAAGACAGGGCTGGTAAGGGAAACGGCAAGGCCCAAATCCGGCATACAGAGCAGGGAAAAGAAAGAGGAGCCGGGCAGCAGGGCCAGGAAGGTATTGTTTACATGGCTTATTGAGGAGCCAAAGTCATATCCCATAGTAAAAAAATATATTGTGGCAAGTGACTTTATTCAGGAGCTTTATATAAAAGTGGCGGAAAAGCTGTTTGCACAGCTGGAAGAAGGAGCAATGAATCCGGCGGGAATTATCAGCATGTTTTCCGATGAGAAAGAACAAAGGGAAGTGGCGGACCTTTTTAATACCAAGCTGGAGGCATTGGAAACGAAGCAGGACAGAGAGAAAGCATTCCGGGACATTATTATCAGGGTAAAGGAATGCAGCTATCAATATTATACGGAAAGAATGGGGAGGGATGTAACCGCTTTAGATAAGGTTCTTGCAGGCAAGAGGGCATTGGAAGAACTGAAAAAAGCGCATATTTCTCTGGAATAAGGTTAAAATAGGAACAGATTTAGGAAGGAAGGATAACTAAATGGACGAAAACACATTAGCAAAGTTTGAAGAGAAACTGAAAAATCTCTTAAGCCTTGCCAAAAAGAAGAAAAATGTTTTGGAATATCAGGAGATTAGTGATTTTTTTAATGATATGCCATTGGAAGAGGAACAGTTTGATAAGATATTGGAAACCTTGGAACAGTCAGGTGTGGATATACTTCGCATAACCGAAGAAGAGGAGCCGGATGAAGAGATTATTTTAGCGGAAGGGGAAGATGTGGATGTGGAGAACATCGATCTTTCCGTTCCGGACGGCGTCAGTATTGAAGATCCGGTCCGTATGTATTTAAAGGAAATAGGCAAGGTGCCGCTTTTAAATGCAGAGGAGGAAATTGAGCTTGCAAAGAAGTTGGAAATGGGCGATGAAGAGGCAAAGAAAAGGTTAGCAGAAGCAAACCTTCGTCTGGTGGTGAGCATTGCCAAAAGGTATGTGGGAAGAGGGATGCTTTTCCTTGATTTGATTCAGGAGGGAAATCTTGGGCTTATTAAGGCTGTAGAAAAGTTTGATTACAGAAAGGGCTTTAAATTTTCCACTTATGCCACATGGTGGATTCGTCAGGCAATTACAAGGGCTATTGCAGATCAGGCCAGAACCATCCGTATTCCGGTCCATATGGTGGAAACCATCAATAAACTTATAAGAGTCAGCAGACAGCTTTTGCAGGAATTGGGACGGGAACCCACTCCTGAAGAAATTGCGGCAGAAATCAATATGCCGGAAGACCGGGTAAGGGAGATATTGAAGATTTCCCAGGAGCCGGTATCTTTAGAGACCCCTATCGGAGAAGAGGAAGATTCCCACTTAGGTGATTTTATTCAGGATGATAATGTTCCGGTACCTGCTGATGCGGCGGCATTTACTCTGTTAAGGGAGCAGCTGGGAGAAGTGCTGGATACGCTGACGGAAAGAGAGCAGAAAGTGTTAAAGCTTCGTTTCGGCTTAGACGACGGACGTGCAAGAACCCTGGAGGAAGTGGGAAAAGAATTTAATGTGACTCGTGAACGTATTCGTCAGATTGAGGCAAAAGCCTTGAGAAAGCTTCGTCATCCAAGCAGAAGCAGGAAACTGAAAGATTATTTGGACTGACAGGCAGGAAGCTATGGAATTATCAAAACGCTTAAGGGCAATTGTGGATATGGTGGAAGAAGGAGACAGGCCGGCAGACATTGGCTGTGACCACGGATATGTTTCCATCTGCCTGATTGAAGAAGGAAAATGCAGTTTTGTCATTGCAATGGATGTCAATCAGGGTCCCCTGCTTCGTGCAAAGGAAAATATTGAACGGAAAGGGCTGGCTCACTACATAACAACCAGACTGTCAGATGGAGCAGCAGCCTTGGAAGAGGGCGAAGCAGATACACTGATTTGTGCAGGAATGGGCGGCAGACTTACGATTCATATTTTAGAGGATGCCATAAAACGGCTTAATACCATAAAAAACCTGATTTTGCAGCCACAGTCGGAAATATGGCTGGTGCGCCGGTTCCTTTTACAGAATCATTACAGCATCGTCAAAGAAAATATGATTTATGAGGATGGAAAGTATTATTCCATAATGAGGGCAGAAAAGAGTACAGCAGAGGTTAGTGCATATACGTCAAAAGAAGAAGTGTACGGACCGATTCTGATTAAGGAAAGGCATCCGGTGCTTTTTCAATACTTAAAAAAGGAAAAGGAAGCAACGATCCGGAACATTGAGTATCTGGAAACGGGGAAAAAGAGTGACAGCATAAGAAGGCAGGAGAGAAAAAAGGAACTTTTGGAAAAGCTCCGGAGCATTGAGGAATGTCTTGACGGGTTTTAGGAGGGATTGATTATGAGGTGCGAAAAGGTTATGGAGAAGTTAGAGGAGCTCTCTCCTCTTATGTATGCCAGTGAATGGGATAATGTAGGGCTTCAGACGGGAAGACAGGATAAGGAAGTAAGGCGGATTTATATAGCTTTGGATGCAACGGATGAAGTGGTGGAGGAGGCTGTGAAAAAGGAAGCAGACATGCTTTTGACGCACCATCCCATGATTTTTAAGCCGGTTAAGAAAATAACAGGTGAGCATTTTATAGGCCGGCGCCTCATAAAGTTAATACAACATGATATATGCTATTATGCCATGCACACAAATTTTGATGTGATGGGAATGGCGGATGCGGCAGCAGATGAAATCGGGCTGAAAAACAGAAAAGTTCTGGAGACAACCTTTGAAGATGAAATTTCCAAGGAAGGGTTTGGAAGAATCGGAAGGCTTCCAAAAGTAATGACCCTATGGGAATGTGCGCAGCTTGTAAAGAACGAGTTCGGCATTGCCCATGTAAAGGTGTTTGGAGATTTGGAAGCGGATTTGGAAACAGCGGCAATACTGCCCGGTTCCGGAAAGTCCATGATAAGAGCAGCCATTGACGGCGGCGCTGATGTGATGATTACAGGGGATATTGACCATCACGATGGCATTGACGCAAAAGCCCAGGGGCTTTTTATCATTGATGCCGGTCATTTCGGGCTGGAGCAGATTTTTGTGCCTTATATGAAGGAATATTTAAACAGGGAATGTAAGGATATAGAGGTAATTGCACCGGAACAGGAACCGCCATTTGTGGTTATATAGCTATGAGAAGAGGAAAACAAGTATGATAAAAGTAACAATCGGAGGAAAAGAAAAGGAATATCCAAAAGGAATATCCTATGAAGCAATTGCAAATGAATACCAGGGAGAATATGATGACTTAATTGCACTTGTCTATGTAAATGGGAAAATGACAGAATTGCATAAGACATTAAAGAAACCTTGTGAAATCAGTTTTATTACCCTGCATGAGTCGTCCGGACATAAGACCTATGTAAGAACGGCTACCCTATTATTGCTTAAGGCTGTATCAGATATTCTGGGAGTGGAAGCGGCGGCAAAAATCAAGGTGGAATTTGCCATTGGAAAGGGGTATTACTGCAGCTGCGGGGAACTGGAAATCACACAAAAGCTGGCAGGGCAGGTGAATGACAGGATGAAAGAGCTTGTAAAAGCAAATCTGCCTATTAGAAAGGATGCCTATCCCATTGATTATGCCAACAGGCTTTTTAAGAACAGGGGCATGGGGGATAAGGAAAAGCTGTTCCATTACAGGAGAAGCTCTACGGTGAATGTATATGAGCTGGATGGTTATTTTGATTATTTTTACGGACATATGCTGCCGAGCACAGGCTATGTGAAATATTTTCAGGTTTCTTATTATGAGGGCGGATTGATGCTGAATCTGCCGGAACGTCATGAACCGAAGCTGATAGAAGAATTTAAACCAAGGCAGAAATTGTTTGAAACATTAAGGCAGGCTGATGACTGGGGAAGAAAGCTTGGAATCGATACAGTAGGAGATTTGAATAATCAGATTTGTGCCGGAAATTTAAGCGAGCTGGTTTTAGTACAGGAAGCCCTGCAGGAAAGAAGAATCGGAGAAATTGCCGAAGAAATTGCGGCAAGGGGCGGCGTGAAATTTGTTATGATTGCAGGCCCTTCCTCCAGCGGAAAGACTACCTTTTCCCACAGGCTTTCCATACAGTTGCGCACTTATGGGCTGACTCCCCATCCTATTGCAGTGGATGATTATTTTGTGGACCGGGAGAAGACCCCGAAGGACGAAAACGGAGATTATAATTTCGAGTGTCTGGAGGCTATTGATTTAGAACAGTTCAACAAGGACATGTGCGCTTTATTAGACGGAAAGGAAGTGGAGCTTCCAACCTTTAATTTTAAAATAGGGAAGAGAGAGTATAAAGGAAATAAGAAAAGGCTGGGGGAAGATGATATTTTAGTGATTGAGGGAATCCATGCCTTAAACGATAAAATGTCCCATGCCCTGCCGAACAGCAGCAAATACAAAATTTATATAAGCGCCCTGACCAGTCTGAATATTGACGACCATAACCGCATTCCCACTACGGACGGCAGGCTCATAAGGCGCATGGTAAGGGATGCCAGAACAAGAGGCACTGCTGCAAAGCGGACCATTCAGATGTGGAGCTCCGTAAGAAGGGGCGAAGAGGAAAATATCTTTCCTTTTCAGGAAAGCGCCGATGCGTTTTTCAACTCCGCTCTGATTTATGAGCTGGCAGTATTAAAGCAGTTTGCAGAGCCGCTTTTATTTGAGATTTCAAAGGAAGAGCCGGAATACTATGAAGCAAAAAGGCTTTTAAAGTTTTTGGATTACTTTTTGGGTGTCAGCAGCGAGAACCTTCCCAACAATTCCATTGTGCGGGAATTTGTGGGAGGTAGTTGCTTCAATGTATGATGGTTCTTGTAAGCCAAAGACCCCGCCGCAAGCAACAGGGCGTCAAACTTGAAACGCTCCAAGGGGCGGGGTATTTGACCCTCGCGGCAGTCGCCAAATGCCTGCACGCAATCACTTGGCTCGTTGCTCGCGGGAATAAATATATATTTACAAAGAAATGTGTGTAAGAAAGTATATATGATAAAGCATATGCGAAGAAATATATAAAAGAATATATAAAAAAATATATGTGAAAAAATATATGTAAAAAATATATGTAAAAAATATATGTAAAAAAATCAGATTTTAATGTGAAAGATGTAAGTAGGACAAATGGTCGCGGCTGCCTTCTGGCAGGCGAGGAAAGTCCGGGCTTCACAGGGCAGGATGCCGGATAACGTCCGGTGGAGGCGACTCCAAGGATAGTGCAACAGAAATATACCGCCAGCGGGCATTGTCCGCCGGTAAGGTTGGAAGGGCAGTGTAAGAGACTACCGCCTTTCTGGTAACAGAAAGGGCATATGTAAACCCCATCCGAAGCAAGACCAAACAGAAAACAATCTGGCTGCCCGTCAGGTTTTCAGGTAGGTTGCTTGAGGCATTTGGTAACAAATGTCCTAGATAGATGACCATTCGCGACAGAACCCGGCTTATCGTCCTGCTTACTTTTTTATATTTGTTATAAACAGGGGGAGCCATGCTGTTTAATTCCTTGGCGTTTGCCGTTTTTTTACCAATTGTATTTATTTTATACTGGGCATTGCCCCATAAATACCGCTATATACTTTTATTTCTGGCAAGCTATTATTTTTATATGAGCTGGAATGCAAAGTATGTAGTTTTAATTTTGTTTACCACCTTTGTTTCTTATGTAAGTGGTCTGCTTCTAAAAGAAAAGCAGTTCCGGAAGAAAAGAAAGATTCTTTTAAGCCTTACTTTGGTGGCAAGTCTGGGTATACTGTTTTTCTTTAAATATTCCAATCTGTTTTTAGGCTCTCTGAATGCAGTTTGTGAGCGGTTTGCAATTCCTCTGCATCCCGTTGCGTTGCAGTTTATGCTTCCGGTGGGGATTTCCTTTTACACCTTTCAGACCTTAAGCTATGTGATTGATGTGTATAAGGGAAAAGCGGAGCCGGAAAAAAACTTTATAAAATATGCGGCTTTTATTGCATTTTTCCCCCAGTTAGTGGCAGGGCCCATTGAAAGGACGGAAAATCTGCTTCCCCAAATCAGGAAAGAGCAGTTTTTTTCCTATGAAAAGGCTTCCTACGGGCTTAAGCTGATGGCATGGGGATTTTTTAAAAAGCTGGTCATTGCCGATACGGTAGGAATCTATGTGGATCAGATTTATTCGGAAAGCCACTATTACAAAGGCTTTTCCCTGTTTCTGGCAACCTTGCTGTTTGCCATGCAGATTTACTGCGACTTTTCCGGCTATTCGGATATTGCCATTGGCTGCGGAAAGCTGTTTGGCATTGATTTGATGACGAACTTTAAAAGTCCATATTTTGCTCGCTCCTTAAAGGAATTTTGGAGCAGATGGCATATTTCCTTGTCCACATGGTTTCGGGATTATGTGTATATTCCACTTGGAGGGAACCGGGTGTCCGGGGTGAGGAAGCAGTGGAACCTGATTGTCACGTTTTTGGCAAGCGGCCTTTGGCATGGCGCTAATTATACATTTCTGCTGTGGGGACTTTTCCATGGAGTGGGACAAGTGCTGGAAAAGGCTCTTGGAAAATGGTTTGGGAAATTTCAAAACCGGGCGGTTACTTTTTTCCTTGTGGTGATTGGATGGATTTTTTTCCGGGCGGATACTATAGGGGAAGCCTTTTATGTGCTGAGCCATATGTGGGTTGGAATTTCTTCGCCGGTAAGCTATGTTTTGAATGGGATAAGGGATTTTCATATGACGGCTCTGGATGGATTTAGTGTGATCGTGCCTGTTTTAGTGCTTGGGGTTTATGATTATGCTGCTTTGAAAACAGATCCCCTTGAGAGAATTTCCGCATTGCCTGTAAAGGCGAGGTGGGCGCTGTATTATGGGTTTATGTTGTTCTTTTTGCTGTTTGCTTCTTTTAATGCGAGGGAGTTTGTGTATTTTCAGTTTTAGACGAAGGTATGGTTGGGAGATGGGGAAATGTGCAGAGAATGTTATACGGATAAAAATAGAATAATGCCACTATTAATTTAGAAATATATGCGGGAACGATAAAGAAATGGATAAAAAGCGAATGTGGAAGGAAATCGGAAAAACAGCAGGGAAGCTGCTCATATTGTTGGTGCCGTTTTTTGTATTGCTGCCCTTGTATTGTGCTTTTTTCCCGGAGTATTATATGGATGATGAATATGCCATGTACAAACAGCAGAAGGATTATGTGAAAGGGAGCAGGGAAGAGAATTCTGTAATTATTTTAGGGGATTCCCGGGCAAAGGCAGGGTTTGTGCCGGATTGGTTTGCAAAAGACTGCTATAATCTGTCTTTGGGAGGAGCAACCCCCATTGAGGGGTATTATTCCCTGAAGGAATATCTGGAAAACCATCCGGTACCGGAAACGGTGATTTTGTCCTATGCGCCAATGCATTATACGGATGTGGACACTCTTTGGACAAGAAGTGTCTATTTCCACACAATGGATACCGAAGATTTTATGGAAATCATAAATATTGCAAAAGAATATGAATATGAAGACAATCAGAGTATTCTCATAGACAACTATCCGGTGGAATATGTGATGTACAAAGCATATATGCCAAATAAATATGCCACTGCCTTAAAAAAAGCAGGCTTTGTATTCCGTTATCAAAAAACAAAAGATAAATATGCACAGATGGAAGCGGGAAGAGGACAAAGCTACTATGGCACAGCAGATTACAGCGACAGCTTCAACGGTGAAGCAAAAGTAACCAACTTTTTGCCAAATCGCATAATAACTCATTATATGTTGTGGGAGCTATTATCCTTATGCAGTGATAATAATATCCATGTAATTGTAAAAAATATGCCTATGAATGAAGCCTCCTATGCCATTCTCACAGAAGATTTTAAAACCCACTATGCCCAATACATGGAAGCGTTGCAGTCATGGCATGAAAACGTTATTTTTGATACTGACCTGACTGCTTATCCAAATGACTGCTTCGGGGATGCAGACCACCTGAACAAGAAGGGTACGGAGAGATTTTATCAGGAGCTGATGGAAGAATATCCGGAGTTATTTAAAGCACAATAGAGTTTGTGGATATTGCAAATTAAAACAAGCAATAGTTCAGACTGCTTGAGAGGGAAAAGTGGACTTCATGCTATATCCTGCCTCACCAGCCATAAAAAGCATCCATTTTATTCATCCAAGTATCCTCACAACCTAAAATATAAAAAAAGGAATCTATCATGGAAAAAGCACTCTTAATATGCCTGAATCTAAACAACACCCCCACCCATCCCCACTCCAAGGCAGAACTGTCATCCCTTGCAGAAGCCTGCGGCATGGAAGTAGTCTCTATCATTGAACAAACCCTTCCAATTGCCAATAAAGCTTTCTATATCGGAACGGGAAAAGTGGAAGAAGTGCGGGAAAAAGCAGAGGAAACAGGAGCAGAAGTTCTTGTATTTGACAATGCCTTAAGCCCTTCCCAGCTTCGTAACCTGCAAAAGGAACTGAAGCTTCCTATTTTAGACAGAACAACTTTGATTTTGGAGATTTTTTCTACGAGGGCAAAGACAAGGGAAGCCAAACTGCAGGTAGAGACTGCAAGGCTTCAATATATGCTTCCAAGGCTGGTAGGGCTCCATGAAGCGCTGAGCAGGCAGGGTGGCGGAAGCGGTCTTAGCAATAAAGGATCCGGGGAAAAAAAGCTGGAGCTTGACCGGAGAAAAATTGAACACAGGCTCAGTGAGCTTAGAAAAGAGTTAGAGGATATATCCAGGGAACGGGACACTCAGAGAAAAAGGCGTTTAAGGAACGGAGAATTTCAGGTGGCGCTTGTAGGCTATACTAATGCAGGAAAGTCTACAATCATGAATCAGATGGTGGATTTATATGTACAGGATGAGGAAAAGAAGGTACTGGAAAAGGATATGCTCTTTGCCACTTTGGAAACCACTGTGCGTAAAATCACGGGACCGGATAAAAGAAGCTTTCTTTTGTCTGATACGGTGGGATTTGTCAGCAATCTGCCCCATAACCTGATTAAAGCATTTCGTTCCACTCTGGAAGAAGTGAAAAATGCGGATTTGCTTTTGCAGGTAGTGGATTTTTCAGACCCTTATTATAAGGAGCATATGGCGGTAACGGAAGAAACCTTAAAGGAACTGGGCGCTTCCCATATTCCCATGATGATAGTATATAATAAGGCGGATTTAAAGAAAGAGCTGGAGTTTTCACTGCCAAAAGTAAAAGAGAATGCCATCTATATGAGCGCAAAGAATAAAGAGCATATAGAGAGTTTGGTGCAGCATATTTTTCATATGTCAAAGGCGGGCTATGTGGATTGTGAAATGCTGATTCCTTTTTCGGAAGGTCAGGCGGTGTCTTATCTGCAAAAACATGCTATCATTCGGGAAACAGCCTATGAAAGCCAGGGAACCAGACTTTCTCTTTCTTTAAGTCAGGCTGATTTTGGAAGATATAGAAAATTTTGCGTAAATGAAAAAATGTGATATACTAATGGTTGAATAGAAAGAAGAAAGGTGATTGAAATGAGTAAAATTGATGTTGTATCGGGATTTTTAGGAGCGGGGAAGACAACTCTTATCAAGAAGCTGTTAAAGGAGTCCTTTCAGGGCGAGCAGGTGGTACTCATTGAAAACGAATTTGGAGAAATCGGTATTGACGGTGGCTTTTTAAAGGATGCCGGAATTGAAATCAAAGAAATGAATTCAGGATGTATCTGCTGTTCCCTGGTAGGGGATTTCGGAACATCTTTAAAAGAGGTTATTGATACGTATAAACCGGACAGGGTGCTGATTGAGCCATCCGGAGTAGGAAAGCTTTCCGATGTGTTAAAGGCAGTGGAAGGAGTTATGGAGGAAACAGGCGTGGCGCTCAATGCCGCTGTAGCTGTTGTGGATGCTACAAAGTGTAAGACCTACCTGAAAAACTTTGGTGAGTTTTTTGCCAATCAGATTGAATATGCCGGAACTATCATATTAAGCCGTACAGATAAGATGACTGAGGAAAAGCTAAAGGACTGTGTGGCAATGATTAGAGAGCATAATGAAAAGGCGGCAATCATTACGACCCCATGGGACAGTTTAAAGGGGGAGCAGATTTTAGAGGCAATGGAGCATAGAAGTGATTTTCAGGCACAGCTGCTTGAAGAAGTGATGAAGGAGCAGGAGCATCATCATCATCACGAACATGGAGAGGACTGTACCTGCGGCTGTCATGACCATCATCATGAAGAGCATGACAAGAAGCATGAAGAGCATAACGGACATGGACAGTGCGGGCACCATCATGAGAATGGAGAATGTTGCCACAACCATGAAGAGGGCGGACACCATCATCATGAGAATGACGAATGCCATCACAGCCATGAAGGGCATGACCACCATCATGACCATGGAGAAAGCTGTTCCTGCGGACATGACCACAGTCACGGACATCATCATGCAGACGAAGTGTTTACAAGCTGGGGCATAGAAACTCCCAAAAAATTTACGAAGGAGCAGATTTTGAGCATTTTAGAGGCATTGGAGGACAAGGATACCTATGGCTTTGTGCTCCGGGCAAAAGGAATGGTGGCGGCAAAGGACAGTGAACGCTTCCTTTATTTCGATTATGTTCCGGCAGAAAGTGAAGTAAGGGACGGCAATCCGGAATACACCGGGAAAATCTGCGTGATTGGTTCTAAGCTTCAGGAAGAGAATTTAAAGAAATTATTTGCATAAAAGCCAGAAAGAAGGATAAAAATGATTCCTGTTTATTTGATTAACGGATTTTTAGACAGCGGAAAAAGCGAATTTATCACCTATACGTTAGCACAGCCTTACTTTCAGACAAGAGGGAAGACCCTGTTGCTTCTCTGTGAGGAGGGTGAAGTTACTTATACGGAGGAGGTTCTGAAAAAAAGCCGCACCGTGGTGGAGCTTATAGAGGAAGAGGAAGATTTCCAGTCCAACAGGCTGATTGAACTGGAAAAGAAGCATAAGCCTTCCCGCATTATCATCGAGTATAACGGTATGTGGAATGCAAAGAACATGAAGCTTCCGTGGCACTGGAAGGTGGAGCAGCAGGTTACCTGTATTGACGGGTCCACCTTTTCCATGTATTTTACCAATATGAAGTCCCTGCTGGCGGAAATGCTCAGAAAATCAGAAATGATTATTATGAACCGCTGCGACGGGTTAGAAAGCCAGCTGGCAAATTATAAGCGTAATATTAAGGCGATTAACCAGCAGGCGGAGATTATTTTTGAAGATTCCAAAGGAGAGATAAATGCCACCTTAGAGGAAGACCTTCCATATGATGTGAGTGCAGAGCTTATTTCCCTGGATGATACAGGCTATGGGGTCTGGTATATTGATATGCTGGACAACATGGAGCGTTATGTGGGAAAAACAGTAGAATTTCTTGCAATGGTCTTAAAGCCTGAAAAGTTTCCGGATGGTTATTTTGTGCCGGGAAGGATGGCAATGACCTGCTGTGCGGATGATATGGCATTTCTAGGCTATGCCTGCAAATATGACAAGGCAGAAGCGCTGCAGCAGAAAGAATGGGTGCAGGTTACCGCAAAGGTCTGCTGGGAATACTTTGAAGATTATAAAAGCGAAGGTCCGGTCCTTCATGCGGTAAAGGTGGAAAAAGCAAAGGCTCCGAAAGAAGCAGTCATAAGCTTTGTATAAATCAAGAACCGAATCAGACGAAAGAGCGGCGCTGAAAGTTCAAAATGCCCTGCGGGTATGGTGCCTGCCCGATAGTCAGCAGGAAAAGGATAATAGAAAGAGTGAAAAATGTGATTCAAAAAAGAGGAAAGTATCGTAAATGGATAACTTGTTTTACAGCGGGCATATTTATGATGCTTTTTCTTTTTGGCTGCGGTGAAGCCGGGGTGAGGGAACAGGATGTAAAGGAACGCAGTGAAAGCGGGTTTGGGGAGAGTGAACGGAAAATAAGAATTGTTGCTTCTAACTTTCCCTGTTATGATTTTGCAAGAGCCATAACCGGAGGCAGGGCGGAAATCACTATGCTGATTCCTCCGGGGAATGAGGTGCATTCCTATGAGCCTACGCCTCAGGATATGATTACGATAGGAGAATGTGACTTGTTTTTATATACGGGCGGGGAATCGGATGAATACATTGAAGAAATTTTAGACAGCTTTTCAGACCGTAGCTTTCACACAATTAAAATCATGGACTTTGTAACTCTTTATGAAGAAGAAACCATAGAAGGGATGCAGGTCAGAGGGCACAGTCATGACCATGGCAGCAATGTTCCGGCTTACGGAGAGGATGAAACAGAAATGGCTCAAACTTACGAAGAGAATGGAGAGGAGAAAGCCCAGGCTAACGGAGAGGATGAAGCAGGGAATGCCCGGGCTAACGGAGGGAATGGGGAAGAAAATGTCCATGTCCATGAGGAAAAAGAACATCAGGGGGAACATGAGGAATATGACGAGCATGTATGGACATCTCCTAAAAATGCCATTCAGATTATAAAGGGCATAGAAGAAGTGATTTCCTTAATGGATCAGGAAAATGCCCGGTTTTATGAAGAAAATGCGGCGCATTATATGGATGAAATTGCAAAGCTTGACAATCGGTTTGAAAAATTATTTGAAGAACATAGAGAGCAGGCGCTTTTTGTAGGGGACAGGTTTCCTTTCCTTTATTTTGCAAAGGAATACGGCGTTACTTATTTTGCGGTATTTCCGGGCTGCAACGGGGAATCGGAGCCCAGTGCCAAAACTATGGCGTTTTTTATTGAAAAGGCAAAGGAATACAAGGCAAAAACCATTTTTTATCTGGAGCTGTCAAACAATCAGACTGCCCTGGCAGCGGCAGAGGCAGCAGGAGCAGGCATTGGTGAATTTCATTCCTGCCACAATGTCACAAAGGAGGATTTCATGAAGGGAGTTACCTATGTACAACTGATGGAACGGAATTACAAAAGTCTGAGGGAGGCATTTTAATGGCGTTATTAACCTGTGAGAATCTTTCATTTGCATATGAAAATCAGTTAGTAATAGATAACTTATCCTTTGAAGTGAAAAGCGGGGACTATCTTTGTATCGTAGGTGAAAACGGTACGGGAAAGACCACGCTGATGAAAGGGCTTTTGGGACTGAAAAAGCAGGTAAGGGGAGAAATCCGGACAGGAGAAGGGCTGAGAGCCAGTCAAATCGGATATCTGCCCCAGCAGACTGCGGCACAAAGGGATTTTCCGGCTTCTGTTATGGAGGTGGTGCTTTCCGGCTGTTTAAACAGCAGGGGATTTTCTCCGGTTTATTCCAGAGAAAATAAAAAGAAAGCAAGGGACATGATGGAGCTTTTGGGAATCTGGGAGAAACGGAAGGAATGCTTCCGGGATTTATCCGGGGGTTACAGGCAGAGGGTGCTTCTGGCAAGAGCCCTGTGCGCTACCAGCAAGCTGCTGCTTTTGGATGAGCCTACTACCGGTCTGGACCCGGTGGCAATTTCAGACTTTTATGAAATGGTGGAGTATTTGAATAAAAAACACGGAATTACGGTAATTATGGTTTCCCATGATATTAAGGAAGCGGTCAGGCAGGCGGACCATATTCTTCACCTGACGGAGGAGGATTTCTTTTTTGGAACTACGAAACAGTATCTGGACAGCAATATGGGGAAGGATTTTTTAGGAGGATATGAGGATGTGGAATGAGTTTGTACAGATGTTTTCTTATCCTTTTATGGTCAGGGCATTGATTGTGGGCATACTGGTGTCCTTATGTGCGGCTGTACTGGGAGTTACCCTTGTGCTGAAGCGGTATTCCATGATTGGGGACGGGCTTTCCCATGTGGGATTTGGAGCCCTGGCGGTGGCAGCTGCATTTCAGGTTGCTCCTTTATATCTGGCGGTTCCGGTAGTGTTCGTGGCAGCATTGATTCTGCTTAGAATCAGTGAAAACGGGAAGCTGAAGGGAGATGCGGCCATTGCCTTATTTTCCACAGGAGCTCTTGCTCTTGGAGTCATGATTGTATCCATGACAAAAGGGATGAATGCGGATTTGAACAATTATATGTTTGGCAGCATTCTTGCCATGAGTGAAGAGGATGTGCGTCTCAGCGTGTTTTTGACTGTGGCAGTGCTTTTGTTATACGGCCTGTTTTATCACAAGATTTTTGCGGTTACTTTTGATGAAACATTTGCCAGGGCAACGGGAGTAAAGGTCGGGCTTTACAAAACGGTGCTTGCCTTTTTGATTGCCATAACTGTTGTGTTAGGAATGCGAATGATGGGAACCCTTTTGATTTCAAGCCTGATTATTTTTCCGGCGCTTACGGCAATGCGGGTCTGTAAGGATTTTAAAGGAGTAATCATCTGCTCCTTAGTGCTGGCGGCAGTCAGCTTTACTTTGGGATTAGCCATGTCTTATATGCTTGCCGCCCCTACCGGAGCAAGCATTGTTGTGGTGGATATGGTTCTTTTCCTTGGATTTTCCCTTTTAGGGGCAGGGAAATCATAAAAAGCTGTTGGTGAAACCCTTGTGATTTGGAAAAAATTTATGGATATTGTTTAAAAATTGTATAAAACAGGAAAATTCAGGTAAAATTATAAGAAGGAAACTGGAAGAATAGACGAAAGATAGAGAAAAGTGAATCAGGGGGACGATATGAGAATAGATGATTTTCGGCAATTGATGAGTCTTTGTGATAATGTATGCGAGTGGCTGGAAAAAACCCGTTTTGGAATGGGGCCGCAGGAAAGAAGGCCTACTGCAATCAAGGCGGGATTCCATTATGAACTGTTAAAATTTGCCGTTTATCTGGCAGATGCAGACGGTACCATTTCTCCGGAGGAAATTAAGACAATTGGGGATAAGCTGGCTGTATTTCCAAATGAAAGAGACCTTTGCACATTGAAATTCCGGGAGCATATTCCTCTGGACTATGTAAATAGTATTCCGAGTATTCTGCATTATGCAGTGCTGTCGGATGCAGGGGAAAAAAAGGCCGAGCCGCCTTTTTACAGGCAGAAGGCACAGATTCTGTTTGATATGTACAAGGTGTTTGGAAGCTGTTTTCTGGCAGGGGTAAAAAGCAACCCTACTCATGAGACCTGCCGCGCTTATACGGTATATATCCAGAAGCTGGAGGAGCATTTAAAGGAGTTTGGCGTGTTCTGGCAGGGGCTGGACAAGGAATTTCAGATTGATTTGGAAGCAATTGATATTGGAACAGACGGGCAGCCCGTTTTTGGCGCAGGGGCTGGGAAGGCACCGGAGAAAAAAGGCGGTGAAGAGAAGGAAGAAACTTCTTTGGAAGAAAAGCTGGAAGAGTTCAATAACATGGTTGGGCTCCGGGCAGTGAAAAAAGAAGTGAACAGCTTAATCAATCTGCTGCGCATTCAAAGAATCCGGGAGGCAAAAGGTCTGAAAAATACTGCAACCACAAAGCACATGGTGTTTTCGGGAAATCCCGGCACCGGAAAAACAACGGTGGCGAGAATCCTCGCAGGCATTTATAAAGACCTTGGAGTGCTGGAAAAAGGGCATCTGGTAGAGGTGGACCGTTCCGGCCTGGTAAAGGGTTATTTAGGTCAGACCGCAGAGCGGGTGCAGGAAGTGGTGAAGGAAGCCATGGGAGGCATTTTATTTATTGATGAAGCATATACCCTGACGGTAAATAAAGGAGAGGGCGATTATGGACAGGAGGCTGTGGATACTCTTTTAAAGGCAATGGAGGATAACCGGGACAATCTGATTGTAATCGTTGCGGGCTACCCGGAATTAATGGCTGCGTTTTTAGAGTCCAACCCGGGATTGAAATCCCGTTTTAATAAGTTTGTCTATTTTGAGGATTATACGGCAGAGGAGCAGCTGGCTATTCTGGAAAAAATGTGCAAAAAGCAGGATTATCTTTTGTCGGAAGGGGCAAGGATGTATGCAGAAAGCTTTCTGTTAAAAAGAACGGAAATGCATCCGGAGAATTTCGCCAATGCAAGAGATGTGCGTAATATGCTGGAACGGGCAATTTCCAATCAGGCAACCAGGCTGATTGGAATGGCAAACCCAAGCAAGGAAGACCTGCTTACCATAGAGTCGTCGGATTTTATTGAAGTGGAAAATGCCTAGTACACCGTTTTTATTCCTGAGAGCAACGAGTCAAGTAATTGCGTGCAAGCATTTGGCGACTGCCGCAAAGGTCAAATACCCGCCCTTGGGGCGTTTCAAGTTTGATACCCCGCTGCCTGCGGCGGGGGCTTTGACTTTCGGAAGCCTGTCAGGCAGAAGGAGGAAATGCAGCGGTGGCTGATTACAGCCGGGCAGGCAACAAAACGGACAGTGCTTTACAGTGAATTACAAGCGGTCAATATACTGGTAAAAGGTTTGTTAATACCGATGTTGCTTAAACACTACAAGGATTTTGTTCAACCGGCATGATGTAAGTCATGTCGGTTTTGTTATAAAAAGGTATTTCATTGAACTGTTATTGAAAAAAGAAGTTCAAAAGAAAATGTTTTAGGAGACTTGACAAAAAATTCCAATATGCTTAGAATTATCCTAAAACATATAGAATAGTTCTAAAAGTGAAAAGCGGTCTGCTTTTGGATTGGAGCCGATATGACGAAATACGAACGGGAAATCTATACAGTCATCACCACTTCTAATGAACATTTGACTATAGAACAGATTTATGCGCAGATTCGGAAAAAATACCCGAAAATCGTACTTGCCACTATTTACAATAATGTGAATAAGCTTTATGAAGCCGGACTGATTCGCAAGGTATCCATGGAGGGAACGGCTGATCGATATGACCATATTCGGAGACATGACCATCTGATATGCAGAAATTGCGGGAAGCTGTCGGACATTGAACTGAAAGATTTAACCCCGTCATTGCAGGAAACGGTTGGAGATGGTTTTTTATCATATGATTTAAAAGTTTTTTATCTGTGTCCTGATTGTAGAAAACGATTATATAATAATATTGATATTAACTTATATAGGAAAGGATGATGAAATGTTAAAAAACAAGACTGCCGTTGTGACTGGAGGCACGCGGGGAATCGGATTAGCCATTGTGAAAAAGTATCTTGAAAATGGAGCAAAGGTTGCTGTGGCAGGTTCCAGACAGGAAACGGTGGAAAAGGCTTTGGCAGGTCTGGAAGAATATAAGGAGCATGTCATGGGCATTTGGCCGGACCTTTGCGACCCGGATGCAGTTGCCGCAGCTTTTGATTCTGTAAAGGAGCGCTTTGGTTCTTTGGATATTTTGGCCAATAATGCAGGAATTTCTTCCCGCACCAGCCTGTACGATTATACTTTGGAGGAGTTTTCCAGGATTCTGGATATTAACTTAAAGGCTGTTTTTGTCTGCTCTCAGGTGGCGGCACGGATTATGAAGGCCCAGGGTGGCGGCGTCATCATTAATACCAGTTCCATGGTAGGGGAGTACGGTCAGTCCTCTGGCTGCGGTTATCCTGCCACTAAATTTGCAGTGAACGGTTTGACGAAATCCCTGGCCCGGGAGCTGGCTGCCGACCGGATTCGGGTCAATGCCGTGGCTCCCGGAGTTACCAGAACGGATATGGTGGCAGCGCTGCCAACGGATATGGTGGAGCGCATTTCAGCCGGCATTCCTCTTGGAAGGGTGGGAGAGCCTTTGGATATAGCCAATGCTTATCTGTTTCTGGCTGGCGACATGGCTTCTTATATTACCGGAGTTACCCTGCGGGTGGACGGTGCAGCAATGATTTAAGGAGGGAAATTATGGATAAAAAAACAATGTATCATCTAACTTACGGTCTTTTTGTATTGACATCAGCTTTTGAAGGGAAGGACAGCGGCTGTATCATTAATACGGCAGGGCAGGTGACCAGTGAGCCTAACCGAATCAGCATTACTGTCAATAAGTCTAATTTTACTCATGAACTGGTGGAAAAAAGCAGAAAATTTAATGTATCCATTCTTAGTGAAGAAGCCCGGTTTGAAACATTTCAGCATTTTGGCTTCCAGTCGGGCCGGGATGTGGATAAGTTTGCAGGATATGGAGAATGCAGGCGTTCAGCCAATGGTCTGTATTATGTGACAGCGGGGACGAACGGCTACATCAGCGCTGTTGTGGAGCAGACTGTTGATTTAGGAAGTCATACCATGTTCATTGCTTCTGTGGAGGATATGGAGGTTCTTGCCGATGTGCCTTCAGCTACCTATGCCTATTATCAGTCCTCTATTAAGCCAAAGCCGGAGAATTCCGCTTCTGTCGGAAAAACAGTCTGGCGTTGTACGGTATGCGGTTATATCTATGAGGGTGAGGAGCTGCCCGGGGATTTTGTCTGCCCGTTGTGCAAGCATCCGGCATCCGACTTTGAGAAAGTAACTCTGTAAGAATGTCTTTATATACCGGCAGGAGGTCAATGCGCCCTGCCGGTGAGGAAACAATTATATTAATTGATAAGGAAAGGAAGGTACTAATATGAACAAATATGCAGGCACACAGACAGAAAAGAACCTGGAGGCGGCATTTGCCGGGGAGTCTCAGGCTCGTAATAAGTATACATATTTTGCTTCTAAGGCCAAAAAAGAAGGATTTGAACAAATTGCAGCTTTGTTTTTAAAGACTGCTGACAATGAAAAGGAACATGCCAAGATGTGGTTTAAGGAGTTAGAGGGCATTGGCTCTACTGCTGAAAATCTGGGCGCCGCTGCTGACGGCGAGAACTACGAATGGACGGATATGTATGAGGGTTTTGCCGAAACAGCAGAAAAGGAAGGTTTTTCGGAACTGGCAGATAAATTCCGCATGGTAGCTGCTATTGAAAAGCATCACGAGGAACGCTACCGGGCTTTGCTGAAAAATGTGGAAATCCAGGAGGTTTTCAAAAAGAGCCAGGTCAAGGTTTGGGAGTGCCGGAACTGCGGCCATATTGTGGTAGGTGAGAATGCTCCGGAGATATGTCCTGTTTGCGCCCATCCACAGGCATATTTTGAGATTAGTGCGGAAAATTACTAGTTTTTTCGGAGCTTAGTGAATATATCTTAGTATAGCTTTAAGAAAGAATACTCCGCTTTAATAAAAAGGGGTGCCGCAAAATCATCAAATCAGATGGTTGAGCGGTATCCCTTTTTTATATTTTAGGCACAAAAAGGGAGCTGCTGCTCGGCATATCAATATTCTTCATCTGCTTTTGCAACAGCCCCTTTTTAGGCTTCAGGCATTCTCAGCGGACATTTCCACTTCGTCTTTGGATGTGTTTATTACCTGAGATACAATGACGGTATTTGTGGCAGAATCGTCTTCTGCTGTTTTTGTTTTTCCCTGTGCTGTTTTGGAACGGTTCAGCTCCTCCTGAGTGCTTTCGATAATCATATTGTGGGCATCGATGGAGCGGCAGAAATCCATAGCCCTTTCATCCATGGCAATGGCGTCCTTATATGCCTGATACATATACTCTCCCAGCTTTTTATAATCGTCTTTGATTGCATTCTTTTCTGAAAAGATTTTTGCATTTAATCTGGTGTATTCTACGGCTTCTCCGGTTTTGTCACATGCTGTCTTTGCAAATTCTCCTAATTTTTCACGAAATGCCATATTGTTCCCTCCTGACAATAATTTAAGATAGATTTTTAATAAATTCTTATATACCATTATAAGCCATAAGCGGGGGAACATGCAAAAAAATCTTTATAAGAATTTAAAAGATTTTAGCTGCACATGTTATAAGGCAGTATTATTCATTGTGTAAACTTCCTGTTCCTTCCTGGAAAAAGCCGGGGTGACAATAAGGTAATCAGTAATCAGGGATATAATTAAATTGTAGAAGATATTAAATTCCATTAACAGAGGGCGGATAAACTGTTTTTCAAGCTTTTATCAAGAGAGGCAGTTTAAAAGAAAATGAATTATGTGAATCAGGAGTCTGTCATATGGATTAGGAAATTTAGAAGGAAAGTAAAACAAAACTGTTATTGAGAAATATTAAAAAATATTACTTAAAGAATTATCTTTTTATTTTTTTGAAAAATAAATTGCAAAATTTCGCATTTTAGTGTTAAAATACAAAAAAGCATTTATATTCTAACTATCCGGCGGCAAGCCATATCTAATATCACTTCTGATAAGTCAAAGAACATCAATGCTTTTATTTACCCAAAACAGGAAAAAGAAAAGCAGAGAGGTTTTTTGAAGATTTCGGAAGAGAGCAGAAGCTTATGGACATAAGTTACGGGCATATGCCCGGTTACATCAGCTTTCAGAAGGTTACAGGATTCAGAAGCCTCCTGCCAAAAGGAGGAAATGCATGAAGAAGAAAGCTGACAGACGCCAACAGTCACGGGAAATTTTCGGGGCACAGGAAGTAAAAAAAGACCTCACAGGCACCAATGACAGCATGGGGGCACACAGGGAGGAAGACTGCGTTCCGATTATCTGCAAAGGCAAGGATACGGTATTCCGTATGCTTTACAGGGAAAAGGAAGAACTGCTAAGCCTGTACAATGCGGTAAACGGCACCTGCTACGAAGACCCGGATGACCTGGAGGTTACCACGCTGGAAAATGCCATATACCTGAACATGAAAAACGATGTTTCCTGCGTGCTGGACATGTAGATGAATCTGTATGAGCACCAGTCCACGGTAAACCCCAACATGCCCCTTAGGGATTTGTTTTATACCGCAAGGCTGTACGAGAAGCTGACTGTAGGAAAGGATATGTACTCCGGCAGACGGATTATGCTGCCTGCGCCGAAATATATCACCTTTTATAACGGCATGGCAAAGCAGTGGATGACTGCATAAGGGAAGGAATCCTGAAGGAATTTTTAGTAAGGAATAAAGCGGAGGCGATACAGATGAGCATATTTGAGTATGATGAAGAGCTGCATAAAAGGACACTGCGGGAAGAGGGCTATGAGGAAGGCCTGGAGCAGGGAAAAAGCGAAGAAATGAAGCAGGGAAGAAGTGAAGGAATGGCGCAGGGAAAAATGGAAGGTATTCTCGAAATATTGGAAGAACTGGGAAGCATTCCGGAGGAGATAAAAAATAAAATCACATCCCAAAAGGACCTGAAGGTGCTTGGCAAATGGCTTAAAATGGCGGCAAAAGCAGAATCCATAGAGCAGTTTCTGATTAATATGTAACAGACAGGCTGATTCATGTATCTTTTTGCGTTTACAGGGAGGAATTATGAGCACGAATATTCAGAGCTTTTCTGTTAAAATATCATCATGGCTATAAATATGTAATTGTGGGCGAATATCAGGATTTATCCAGTGGACAAAGAATTGTCCGGTAAACATCTGAAAGAGCATATTGATTTTTTTGAATGAAAAGACGATATAAATATAAATGCATGGATGCATTTAAAATATACAAGGATGTGATTTTATGAAAATAGGAGAAGCCCAGCAGATTTACAGGAATCAGGTAAAAGAATATCAGGAACAAAAGGCTGCTATATCAAAGCAGCTAAAGAATATCCGAAATCAGATGAAGATTTCATCAGACAAACAGGAACAGTATCAATCGGAAGCTGCCACGCTGGAACTGACTTTAAATGCCTTAGATGAAAAACAACAGGAATATTATGATTATTTAGACAGGTTGGCAGACCAGTACTGTGCATACTGGAATGCCACAGTAGCGGAACAGCAGGCAGATGCGGCTGAGGAGTATGCGATAGACATGGGGAAAATTATGGAAGTGGCGCATCGCATTATGAAAGGTGCAATCGTACCTGCTTCAGATGAAAAGAAGCTGATGGAATTCAGTTTTGAAATGTATCAGACCGCCAAAAATATAGGAGCAATGGTACAGCGGCAAAAGAAGGAGAAATACGATTCCCTTTGGGGAGAGGAAGAGGAAAAGGAATATGACGACCCAAGGGAAGTTGCAGAAAATGCAGAAGCCACAGCAGGAGCCCCGGAAATCGTTGAGGCTGCAGAAATAATGGAAACAGTTTCCCAGACTGACTAAAAAAGAACATATAACCTGTTACTGTGCTATACATTTGAGATAAATAAAAATATCCCCCTATTGACAAATTCTCAATTATGCGCTAAAGTAAGCACAGTTACAAAAGCAAGTAACATATCAAACAAACCTTTGAGAAAGAGAAGTAGTCATTAGGAAGTTTCAAAGAGAGCCGCAGGTGGTGGGATTGTGGTAAATGGATTTTTGATGAATGGACTTTTGAGGCTGGTCTGAAGCAGAATTTTCAAAAGAATGTATGGAAGAAGAAATGTGCCTTTGATACAGGTTTTGGAAATGGATGGGAGTAGGCACCGGCGGGAAGCACACCCGTTATCCATGTGACATGTATGATAGTACATGAATGTGAGTGGACATTATGTCAATTTGAGTGGTACCGCGATAATAAATCATAACGAGTTTATTACCGTCTCAAGCATTTGCTTGAGGCGGTTTTTTTTTATGCTGAGAGTCCATAAAAATAAAATTCTTAAAGGTTTCACAAAGAAAAGTTTTCCCTATGGAGAGGGGGAACGGAAAAGGAGAGGAAAGTTATGAAAAAGAAAGTAATTGCACTATTATTGACTATGGTGGCAGCAGCCGGTTTAATGGCCTGCAGCAGTACCATAGAGGAAACCGCAAATCAACAGAAATTGTCGGAATCCTCGGAGGAAGAAACAGCAGGAAGCGAAGAAGAAATAGAAGCAGGGGTAGAAGGCAGTTATACAATTGGAATTTCCCAATTTGCAGAGCATGGTTCTTTAGATAACTGTAAAGAAGGATTTCTTGCAGGTCTTGCAGAGGAAGGCTTTGTAGAGGGAGAAAATCTTACTGTATTATTTGATAATGCGCAGGCGGATACCGGAACTACAAGTACTATTGCAGATAATTATGTTTCCAAAAACGTGGACTTAATCTGCGGCATTGCAACCCCATCTGCCATGAGCGCTTATAATTCCACATTAAATACGGAAATTCCGGTTATTTATACGGCAGTATCCGACCCGGTAGCGGCAGGACTTGCAGAGGAAGATGGAACACCGGTAGGAAACATTACAGGGACTTCCGACTATTTGGCAGTTACAGAACAGCTTCAAATGATACGTGACATATTGCCGGAAGCTAAAAACATTGGCATTATTTATACAACAAGTGAAACAAACTCTGAAAGCACCATTGCGGAATACAAAAAACATGCAGGAGAATATGGCTTTGAAATTGTAGATACAGGTATCAATACTATAGCTGATGTAGAACTGGCAGCAGCTAATTTAGTGGAAAAGGTGGATTGTATTACGAACTTAACGGATAATACGGTAGTATCTGCGTTACAGACGGAGTTAGCAGCAGCAAATGCAAAGAACATTCCCGTATTCGGTTCCGAAATAGAACAGGTAAAAAGCGGCTGTGTAGCTTCCATGGGACTGGAATATTATGAGCTTGGAAAGCAGACGGGACATATGGCTGCAAAGATATTAAAGGGGGAAGAAAAAGCATCGGATATGCATTATGAAACGATTACCGAATCCAGCCTTTATGTAAATACTGAAGCAGCAGATAAAATCGGTCTTGCTTTGTCAGAAGATTTTATAAAAGGCGCTTATCAGGTATTTGACACGATTGTGGCAGAATAAGTCAGGTTGCATGGAGGAAATGTTTTGATTTTATTATTAAGTGCATTTGAACAAGGTCTTATTTATGCTGTAATGGCATTGGGTGTTTATATTACTTATAAGATACTGGATTTTCCTGATTTGACCGTAGATGGCAGCTTCCCGATGGGAGCAGCCATTACGGCAGTTCTGATAAGCAGGGACTTTAATCCGCTGCTGACCCTGCCAATCAGTTTTTTAGCAGGGGCATTTATCGGAATGCTTACCGGAATCATTCATGTAAAGCTTAAGGTGCGGGATTTATTGTCAGGCATTATTATGATGACGGCTCTTTATACGGTAAATTTAAGAATTGTAGGAAAAGCCAATCTGCCTATATACAATAAACCTAATATTTTTGACAATAAACTGGTAAACGGCATATTTCCGGAAGCGCTTTCTGCTTTTTCCACAGTTATCCTGATTCTTGTCATTACCATGATAACCAAGTATTTGCTGGACTGGTATCTTCATACCAAATCAGGCTATATGCTCAGGGCGGTGGGAGACAACGAGACTATAGTGACAAGCCTTGGAATCGATAAGGGATTTGTGAAAATCATAGGATTGTCTATTGCTAACGGTCTTGTGGCTTTAAGCGGATGTTTGTTTGCCCAGCAGCAACGTTATTACGATGCTTCCTTTGGGACAGGTACAGTAGTAATTGGTCTTGCCAGTGTTATCATCGGCACCAGCCTGTTTCAGAAAGTAACTATATTACGGGTAACCACCAGTGTGGTAATTGGTTCCGTTTTGTATAAAGGTTGTGTAGCATTAGCTATTCGTATGGGGTTACAGTCCAGCGATTTAAAATTAGTAACCGCAGTATTATTCCTTCTGATTTTAGTGGTGGGAATGGATAGAAAGAGGAAGGTGAAGACAGATGTTAGAGCTTAAGCATATAAACAAATATTATAATCCGGGCTCCGTCAATGAACTTTGTCTTTTTCAGGACTTTAATCTGACCATTGAGGACGGGCAGTTTGTGGCAATCGTAGGCAGCAATGGCTCGGGAAAGACCTCTTTGCTGAACATTGTCTGCGGAAGCATTGATGTGGATGATGGAAAAATTCTTGTAAATGGCATGGATATTACGGGAAAAAAAGATTATTTGAGACACCGCAGGATTGGAAGGGTCTATCAGAATCCATCCAAAGGAACATGCCCGGGCATGACTATTTTGGAAAATATGTCCATTGCGGATAATAAAGGAAAGCCTTATGGTCTTGCAAAGGGAGTCAAAAAAAGCCGGATTGCTTATTATAAGGAGCTGTTGTCACAGTTGAATTTAGGACTTGAGGATAAGCTGCATACGCAGGTGGGTTCCCTGTCAGGAGGACAGAGACAGGCGGTTTCCCTTTTAATGGCAACCATGACGCCCATTGATTTTTTGATTTTGGATGAGCACACAGCGGCCCTTGACCCCAAAACGGCAGAAATCATCATGGAGCTTACTGATAAAATTGTTCAGGAAAAAAAGGTGACTACTATTATGGTAACCCATAATCTCAGATATGCGGTAGAGTATGGTAACCGATTGATTATGATGCATGAAGGAAAAGCTATTATAGATAAAGCAGGTGCAAAAAAGGAAAAGATGGATACGGAAGAAATCATGAAAATCTTTAATGAAATCAGCGTGGAATGCGGCAATTAGATTGGCATAATAATACAAACGGATTTGATATTAGCTTGGGCTTAAAGACAAAATATTCTGATTTTTATCCTTACTTTCTTGAAAATGCAGATATGGGAAATTTGTTAAGGAAAAAGCTTGAGGATTTAGGAGATAAGGCATATGAGGATTGGGCTGATTTAGAAAGCGCCTTGGGGATTTTTACAGACGAAATCTTTGAAACAAACTACGAAAAGTTTGTGCTCGATAAAATAGAGATGGATGATTTGCTGATAGATTATTTAAAGGAAGAACAGGCAAAGTTTGTGTTGGATGAAGGGAAAGTAAAAAAGAAAATGCTGGGACTGATTGAGGGAATCAGACAAAATCCCAACGAAAAAAAGAAGGATTTTATAAAAGGAGTATTTGATTATTATATTCCGGAAGATCGCATATGCAGGGCAATCAGTTTTAATTACACCAATTGTCTGGATCAATATTTTTCCATAGGAGAAAAGGCAGGAATATTAAGAAGCTATGCACGGGCATATGATAAATATACAGAAAGAATAGGTGACGTTTTCCATATACATGGCACATTGGAAGATGGAGAAATGATTTTAGGAGTAAATGATGAGAAACAAATAAAAAGTGCCAAAATGAACCAGCGCCTAAATGTAAGGAGGGCATTGATAAAACCCTTTTTAAATGAAGAGATAGGACAAAATAAAATCAAAAAGGCAAAAAATATCGAAGGATAGGTGAGTTATTTAAAGAAATTGATTTATCTGAAAAGCAAGGCACGGGCATTATAAAGATACTTAGGGAATTGCGAAGAAATGGTTCTCCTGAGCCAGAATTTGAAATGGATGAAGACAGAACTTATTTGGCAACAACGATTTATATTCGGAAAGGGTTTGTTCATAAACAAATGTCCGAATCAATGTCCGAATCAATGTCCGAATTAGAACGAACTCGTATGAAGCTGATACGGGAATATTTAGATATACATTCGGATATCAGCAGTACGATAGCTGCGGGTGTATTGGATACTCAGATAAAAACGGCGGCAAGATTGTTGGCAAAAGCCGAGAAAATTGGTGTATTAGAAAGTAGAGGAAAAACGAGAAATAAAGTTTATGTGTTGAAATAATTGTCTATTACAGAAAGGTTATCATGATATTGTCATGAGTTTATCATGTTATTTAAAAACCTGCTAACAAAAGTTCTGGCTTTTGTTAGCAGGTTTTTATGTTCACTTTTGGAAGAAGGCAGTGAAAAAGCCTTATGAAAAAACTATGCCTTCTATTAAATGATATTGTCTTTGACAGATATACTTCTTTCTGCAATCCTCAAATTTCTATCACATTCCTAATATAAAGTAATAAAAGTAGAAAAGTGTAATTTAAAAAAGAATTATGACGGAGGAAAAAAGTGAAACGTTGCAAAAAATGCGGTTTGCCGGAAATTTATACGAATATCCGGTTTAATGCGGAAGGAATCTGCAATTACTGTGAATTTTATGAAAGTCATCGGGATGTGTTGGAAGATAAGAAAAAGCTGGAACAGATTTTCCTTCAGAAAATGGAAGAAGGAAAGAAAAAGGCAAAAGAGGCAGGCTCAAAATATGACTGTCTGGCAGGGTTCAGCGGAGGAAAGGACAGCACCTATATCATATATCAGCTAAAAGAAAAGTATGGAATGCGGGTGCTGGCATTTACCTTTGACAATGGCTTTTCCACGGAATACGGAAAGAACAATATAAAAAATGCTTTGGAAAAGCTAAAGGTAGACCATATTACATTTTCCATGAATGATGAAAAATTGAGAAAGCAGTATACGGCCTGTGTAAATATGATGCAAAATTTCTGTTCTGTCTGCTTTCACTATATGCATTATTACAGCTACCTGTTTGCAGGGCAAAATAAAATACCGCTTATTATAAACGGAAGGACAAAAGGACAAATCCTGCAATGTGCTGACAGCATAAAAGGAATCGAGCCTTTTGAAAGCTCCCGTCATTTAAAGGAATTTGAATACCAGATGTTTCACGGACTGGAAGAGCGGGCTGATAAAGCAGGCCGGATGGATTATTTAAAGGATGTGGAGGCGGAAGCAGTTTCCTATTTTGCCTATCATGATATCAGCGAAGAAGAAACCATGAAATTTCTGGAGGAAAAAATCGGATGGGTGCGGCCACAGGGAATCAGCGGACATGCGGACTGTTTTGCCCATGCCATGGCGGAAAACATGAGCCTTCAAAAAAGAGGATTCCCAATCAGAACAGGGGAACTGGCAGTTTCTGTGCGAAGGGGAGAGCTTTCTCTGGAAGAAGCGGATAAAATTGCGAAAGAGGACAGGGAAAATTTCATGGAAGTGCCTGAACAGTTGAAAAAAGAATTTTATGACAGGATTTCAGTAATAAAAGCAGGAAAGAAAAACGGAAGGACAGGAGAAGATGGTCTGTAACGTATTGGAATACTTGGAAAGGGCAGAAAAGCTTTATCCGGACAAGCTGGTATTTGGAGACGAATCCGGGCAGCTTACCTATAGACAATTGGGCCGGGCAGCAAGAAGAATGGGCAGCAGACTGGCAGAGCAGGGCGCATACAGGGAGCCGGTTACAGTGTTGATTGACAAGGATGTAAACACGCTGGCTGCATTTATGGGAATTGTATACAGCGGCTGTTTTTATGTTCCGGTAGACAAAACCCTGCCGATAGAAAGAATCAGAACCATTTTATCAGTAGTTAATCCTGCATATCTTATTGTGAAAAAAGAAGATGAACAGCTTGGCAGGGAGCTTGAGAAAGAAAAGCTGCTATTTCTGGAAGAAATGTTTCAGGAACCAGTTAACTGGCTGGGATATCCGAAACCGGAGCAGAAGGAAGCGGTGAAAGTACCAGAGCGGCAGTGGGAAGAGGCAAAAGAATCAGGTAACTGTTGTTATAAGGAAAAGGAAGAAAATTTGCCGTTGTTAACCAAAATCCGGGAAAGACATCTGGACACCAATCCCCTTTATATGATATTCACTTCCGGTTCAACGGGAGTTCCCAAAGGGGTGCTAATATCCCACAGGTCAGTGATTGATATGGCAGAACAGTTTACGAATGTATTTCAATTTTCCTCTGAGGAGGTTTTTGCCAATCAGGCTCCCTTTGATTTTGACGTGTCGGTAAAGGATATTTATCTGACCATAAGAAACGGGGCGTCCATGTACATTGTGCCAAAAAGCATGTTCGTCATGCCCAAAAAGCTTGCCGGGTTTTTTAATGAAAAGAAAATAACAACCATTATATGGGCAGCCTCTGCATTAGGGGTTGCAGCCTCCTTTCGGATATTGGAAAAAGAAGCGCCCCGATATCTAAAGAAAATCATGTTTTCCGGAGAAGTGCTTCCCATGAAAGTACTGCATTATTGGCAGAAGCATGTAAGAGATTCGATTTATGTAAACTTGTATGGTCCTACGGAAATTACCTGTAACTGCACTTACTACATAGTGGACAGGGAATTTTCACAAGACCAGGTCCTTCCCATTGGCAAGGCATTTCCCAATACGGAAATCCTTCTTTTCAATGAAGAAAACAGGCTGGCAGAGCCGGGAGAGCAGGGAGAAATCTGTGTCAGGGGCTCATCTCTTGCGCTGGGCTATTATAAAAATAAAGAGGAAACAGAGAAGGCATTTTGCCAGAATCCCCTTCATGAGGATTATCTGGATATGATTTATCGAACCGGGGACATGGGCTATATAAATGACCGGGGAGAGCTGGTATTTGCAGCAAGAAAAGACCACCAGATTAAGCATATGGGCCACCGGATTGAACTTTTGGAAGTGGAGGCTTCTGTGAATGCAGTGGAAGAAGTGGAAAAATGCTGCTGTATGTATGACGATATCTTAGGAAAAATCCTGTTGTTTTATCAGGCGGAAAAAGAAATGGAAAAGGAAATCATCAGTCAGCTCCATAATAAGCTTCCCAAATATATGTGTCCAAATGTATTTTACAGGCTGGATAAAATACCGGAAAACAATCATGGCAAAATAGACCGACAGCGATTAAAGCAGAAATATATGGAGAATAACAAGTGAAGGGAAAAGTAAAAAAGGTCTGCGTGGCAGGCACCGGAAAGCTGGCTCTCTCCTGTGCGGTTCATGCAAAGGAAAAAGGATTCCCGGTTACTTTGTATGATATGGGGCTAAAGGAATCAGAGCTTTTAAAAAGGCAGGCAAAAGCAGAAGGAGTCCCCTGCTTTTATGAAACGCCGGAGGATGTTTTTGAAAATCTTTATAAAGAAGAACAGCCCCTGTTACTGATTAGCGCCATCAATGAAAGGATAATTCCTGAAAAGGTGCTGGAAAAGGAAAACATCAGGGCAGTGAATCTGCATCAGGCGCTTTTGCCTGCCCATCCCGGAAGAAATGCAGAAGCATGGGCAATTTTTGAACAGGATGAAAAGTCGGGAGTTACCTGGCATGATGTGGTAAAACAGGTGGATGGAGGCGGGATTTTAGCCCAAAAGGAAATCAGCCTGGATGAAAGCATAACGGCATGGCAGTTATTCAGAAAACAGATAGAGTGCGCCTATGAAGCATACACAGAAATATTTGATGCTCTTATAGACGGCACCATAAAACCGGTTCCGCAAAAGAAAAGGTCGAAATATAAATTTCATTTTAAGAAGGATATGCCCGGCAATGGAATTCTGGATATGACCTGGGATGGAAAAAAAATCAGCGCCTTTTTAAGAGCTATGGATTACGGAGGTGTTTCTGTTTTTGAAAAGCCCAGACTGATATATAAAGGGAAGAGCTTTTGGTGGAAAAAATATGAAATACGGCATGAAGAGGAAAAAGAATCCTGTCAGCAGACAGGCGGGGAAATGCTTAAGATAACAGAAGATGAAATTGTAATAAAAAAGGATACTATTTGTATCAGGTTAAAAAATTATGAAATAGCGGAGGAAATATGAAATGGAAAAGTTGATGGAGATTTTAAAGAATTTAAGGCCGGAGGTAGATTTTAATACGGAAAAAAGTCTGATTGACGGAGGAGTATTGGACTCTTTTGATCTGGTTTCCTTAATTGGCGAGCTGAACGAAGAATTTGAAATTGAAATTTCCTTTGATGATATGGAGCCTGAAAATTTCAATTCTGCAGAGCAGATATATCAGATGATTGTAAGGCTGCAAAGTGAGGAGTAAGAAATGACTATAAATTCCATGTCGTTTTTGCTGTTTTTTTTAGGGACGGCAGTGGTATATTATCTGCCCTTTCTGAAAAAATATCAATGGGCGGTTCTATTGGCTGCAAGCTATTTGTTTTATTTTTTTACCGGAACAGATAATTTTATTTATATTCTTATTACGACTATAACCACCCACTTTTCTGCACTTGCATTGAGCCGGAAAAACCAGCAGCTAAAGGAATACAAAGAAAGGTGTAAAAAGGAAGAAGCCGCAGAATATAAAGAAAGAATCAAACGGGAAAAAAAGAGAATCATTTTTTTTGATGTGGTTATCAATATAGGCATTTTGATTTTTGTTAAATACAGTAATTTCTTTATATTTAACATAAACCGGATACTGAATGCGGAAAGAGGTATAGAGTTAAAAGCGCTGAATATACTGGTTCCTTTGGGGATTTCCTATTATACCCTTCAGAGCATTGGATATGTTTTGGATGTGTCCAAGGGAAAGACAAAGGCAGAAGCAAATCTGTTAAAGACAGCTTTGTTCGTCAGTTATTTTCCCCAGATTACCCAGGGCCCCATTGGAAGGTTTGAAAAGCTGGCTCCCCGGTTGTTTCGTTCCCACAAGCCTGCATGGCAGAATTTATCCTTTGGATGCCAGAGAATACTATGGGGATTTTTTAAGAAGACGGTTATTGCAGACCGGATGAACCCGTTTGTGGATGAAATTTTTCTGAATTTCCAACAGTATAGCGGTTTTACATTGTTTTTGGGCTGCATGTATTTTTCCATACAGGCTTATGTGGATTTTTCCGCCTACATGGATATAGCGGCAGGGTATTCCCAAATATTGGGAATCAAGCTGGAAGAAAATTTCATGCGTCCTTTCCTTTCCCAATCCCTGGCAGAATATTGGCGAAGATGGCATATCACCTTAAGCAGCTGGTTTCGGGATTACCTGTTTTATCCTTTGTCGATTTCCAAGCCGGCGGTAAAGCTTTCCCGCATGGGGCGAAAGTATCTGCCAGCCCGGCTTGCAAAGCTGGTGCCATCCATTTATGCTATGTTTGTTGTGTGGTTTGCAACGGGCTTTTGGCATGATGCAAGCTGGCGCTATATTTTATGGGGCGTTGCCAATGGAATTATTATGATAAGTTCCATGTGCCTTTCCGGAAAGTTTCAGACGTGGAAAGAGAAATTACATATCAGGGATGAAAACAGGTTATGGCGTTTGTTCAGAAGATTGAGGACCTTTTTTCTGATTAGTCTGCTAAAGGTATTTCCGGCAGCAGATTCCACAGGAAATTCTTTGAAAATATTAAAGCATATTGTTACAGATTTTCAAATCAGCTTTTCTTATCAGGCATGGTTCCCGGGATTGATTAAAAACTATCTGGCATACATTTTGTTTGGACTGCTTCTGTTTTTTGCTGTGAGCATAAGACAGGAAAAAGAGCCTGTCCGGAATTATCTGGCAAAGAAATCCTTTGCATTAAGATGGTGTCTTTACCTGATTATTTTATGTTCTGTTTTAGGCTTTGGAGTATTAGGAACGGGAATTTCGGGAGGATTTGAATATGCGCAGTATTAAAAAAATAGCCGGAAGACTGCTTCTTATTTTTATTGTTTTATGGTTATTCGATACAAGTGTTGAATTCCTTTACAGACCCTATAATCGATACAGCCCATATGCCATACGGGAATTAAAGGAATGTCAGGGAAGCATTGATACACTTTTTCTTGGTACCTCTACGGCCTACCGGGGATTTTCGCCCGATGTGTTTGACAGGGAACTTGGAACCTTCAGTTTTAATGCTGCCACTGCTTCCCAGCCCGCTCAGGGAACCCTTGCCCTGTTAAAGGATGAGGCAGAAAGAAATCCTATAAAAAGGGTATTCTTAGGGGTTTCTCCCCGTATGCTTGTGAAAGAAGAAGCACATATTGAGAGAAAGACTGAGGTGTATGACAGACTGTTATCGCTTAAGGGAAAGCTTTTTTATCTGGCAGAGGGCTGTACAAGTGAAGAGTGGCTGAATCTGATTTTTTATTCTGTAAGAGTAGATAAATATTTTGATATAGGAAAGATAAAGAAAAACCTGAGTTATAAGCTGTCTGATGCTTATCGAAAGAACAGGGCTCCTATGGAAACCTATAAAGGAAAGGGATTTCTGGCAGGAAAAGAGGTATATCAGGGTCAGGAGTATGAAACTATTGCAAAAAGGGAAAGCGCATGGAAAGCGGATGATGAAAATCAGCAGGCGCTGATAGAGATAATGGAATACTGTAAGGAACATGAAATAGAGTTGATTTTGGTATTTGTTCCTGTTTCGGGGGCTGAAATCGATGGATATAAGGACCTGGGTGTGATTCATGACTACTTCCGGGAAATGGCAGACAGGCATAGTGCCATATTTTGGGATTTTAATTATTATAAGGGATTGAAAGAGGAATTTCCAAACAGCATGTTTCAGGACAAGAGGCATTTAAATGAAGCCGGCGGACATGCGTTTACGCAATTGATTGCAGAAGTTTATGAAAAGTATAAAGGTGGAGAGGGAATAGAAGAATATTTTCTGGATACCTGTCCTTATTATGAAAATCTCATTGACGAATAGAAGGATTATACTTACTATAGACGAGAGGAAGAGGAAAGCATGAAACGGTATATTATTTTGATTGTAGAGGATGAAAAGAAATTATTAAACACACTATCTGATTTTTTAAAACTAAATGGTTATGAGGTGCTTATTGCAGAAAACGGAATTGAAGCAATGAAACAGTTTACAGCTCATGCGCAGGAAATCGATCTTGTGCTTTTGGATATTATGCTTCCCTTTCTCAATGGATATGAGCTGCTGAAGGAAATCCGGATGCGTTCTAACGTACCTGTTATCATGCTTACAGCCAAATCATCCATTGAAGACCAGATAGAAGGATTTGAATATGGAGCGGATGACTATATCACGAAGCCCTACAGCCTGTCGCTTATCAAGGCTCATATAGAAGCTGTGTTAAAGCGGGCGGGAAAGGTAAAGGATTTTATGGTTTCCGGAGACATCCGGATGGATGTGAAGGGGCAGAAGGTATACGTCAGGGAAAATTATATAGAGACCACGCCAAAGGAGTTTGAACTGCTTTTATTTTTCATGGAAAATGAAGGAATGGTTTTGAGCAGGGACCGTATTTTAGATGCGGTATGGGGCTATCACTATGAAGGGGACATAAGAACAGTGGACACTTTGGTAAAACAGCTTCGGAAAAAGCTGGATGGTGGAAGCTATATCCGCTCTATTTACGGTGTGGGATACGTTTTTGGAGGAACGGAGAATGTTCAAAAAAATTAGTATAAGGCTTATTATTCTGGAGTGGGTGTTTCTGGCAATTATAATTGGCGGAAGCATTGTGCTTTATGGAATTTTTGCACCTGCTTATTACAATTACTATAAGGGAAAGGTAATTATGCAGGCTTTTGAGGATATTAAGGAAACGGATTTTATGAACCTGTCGGATGAGGATATCGGTATGTTCTTAGAATACGAAAAGGAAAATCTGAGCTTTACCGTTGCAGATGAAGAAATGCAATCCATTTATACTACCAAATCCAATGAAGACAGGGTGATTTACAGAAATATTGTATTGAAGCTGGATCAATTTTCAGAAGAACCGAAAATCATAAGCAAGAATAGTAAGAGAAATAGTAATCTTAAGCTGCTTGGCATTGTAAAGCAGGAGGGGCTCTCTTATTATGTATGTATTCAGGACAAGGTTCAGAACGTTTACAGCAGCTTTCAGTTTACGGAAAAGTTTATGTTAGTCATGTTTGTGATTGCCCTTGCCTTTGGAAGCATCATCATGTACTTTTTGGCAAGAAATTTTGCAAGACCTATCCGGGAAATGGCAAGGGTGGCAGAGGGGCTGGCAGAAAGGGACTTTCGGGAAAAGGCAGAAGAAAACGGTGCTTATGAGGAGATGAACCATTTGGCAAAATGCATTAACAGCATGTCAGAACAGCTTCAGGATTATGTGGAGCAGATTGAAGAAAGCCGGGAACAGCTTTTGGATCAGAATATTCAAAAGGAACGGATGGAGAAAGCAAGGAAGGATTTTATTGCAAATGTTTCCCACGAACTGAAGACTCCTCTTGCCGTGATTTCAAGTCAGATAGAAATGCTTCAATATGTACAGGAGGAGGAAAGGAAATATTATATGGATTCCATTCAGGAAGAAGTCACAAAGATGTCGGAAATGGTTGGAAATCTCTTGGATGTTTCTGTAATTGAGCATCATATGGAGCAGACGAAAATGGAAGCTGTTCTTATGGATGAAGTGGTAAACTATATGCTGATGAAATATGAAGCGTTGTTTAAAAAGAAAAAGCTGAATGTATATACAGAATTGGAAAAGAACTGTTATGTGCAGGGAGACCGGGAATATATCGAACAGGCAATGAATAATTTTCTGATGAATGCTTTTGAGCATACGGAAAATTATGGGGATATCAGGATTTATCTAAAGAATAAGGAAGAGAATATCTATTTTGCTGTGTTTAATCAGGGAAATCTTATTCCCGAAAATGATATGGAAAAAATATGGAAAAGCTTTTGGATGAAAGAATATGAGGGAGGAGCAGCGGCACATGCGGGAATCGGACTTTATATTGTCCAGAGCGTAATTCATTTTCATGGGGGAAAATGCGGTGTGGAAAATAAAGAAGAAGGGGTGGAATTCTGGTTCATGCTGCCAAAATCCTGTGAGGAAGAACAGAAAAAGCTATAGTATACAAAGCAAAAGGCGAATGGGTCATTCCCATTCGCCATATTTTTCTTCACAATATTTGCAGCGGTAGATTTCCTTCCGGGAATCAGTCAATACAAAAATGTGGGGAAGCTCCTGTTCGATAGAGGTAATGCACCTTGGATTTTTGCATTTGATGACATTTTTGATTTCCTTTGGGAGAACCAGGTCCTTTTTGGCTACGATTTTTCCATCCTTGATTACATTGACGGTAATATTGTGGTCGATAAAGCCCAGAATATCCAGATTAAGCTTATCAATGTCACATTCTACCTTTAAAATATCCTTGGCGCCCATTTTTTTGCTTTTTGCATTTTTTATTATGGCTACGGTACAGTCCAGCTTATCCAGTTGTAAATGATGATAAATGGAAAGGCTTTTTCCGGCCTTAATATGGTCCAGCACGAAACCTTCTTCAATTTTGCCTACATTGAGCATATTGTATTCACCTCATGTATCTTAGTAGTAGTTATTTATATCCCTCTCCAGGGATAAGGGGGTTATAACAGAATGCTATGCCAGTTCAAGCAGGGTCAGAATCAGCGCCATACGCACATAGACGCCGTATTGCACCTGTTGGAAATACACGGCTCTTTCGTCTTCGTCTACCTCAACGGATATTTCGTTTACCCTTGGAAGAGGGTGGAGCACAAGCATATCCGGTTTGGCAAGCTCCATTTTTTCCTTGTTCAGTATATAGAAATCCTTTAATCTTACATAGTCCTCTTCATTAAAGAAACGTTCTCGCTGCACCCTTGTCATATACAAAAGATCCAGTTCCTCCATTACATCCTCAAGGCGGATTACTTCCTTGTAGGGGATTCCTTTTTCCTGAAGCATTTCCGTCACATAATCAGGAATCCTCAGCTCGTCAGGGGATATAAAGATAAATTGGATATTGTCATAGCGGACTAAGGCATGGATTAAGGAGTGAACCGTCCTGCCAAATTTCAAGTCTCCGCACAGCCCTATGGTAAAGTTGTTTAGCCGCCCTTTTAAAGAGCGGATGGTAAGCAGATCCGTCAGTGTCTGGGTAGGGTGCTGATGTCCGCCGTCACCTGCATTGATGACCGGAATGCGTGATTTTGTGGAAGCTACCATTGGCGCGCCTTCTTTTGGATGGCGCATGGCGCATATATCCGCATAACAGGAAATCATGCGGACAGTATCCGATACGCTTTCTCCCTTGGAAGCAGAAGAGGAGCCTGCATCGGAAAAACCTATGACATGTCCCCCTAAATTGTACATAGCCGCTTCAAAGCTGAGCCTTGTACGGGTGCTTGGCTCATAAAAGCAGGTAGCCAGTTTTTTTCTTTCGCACTTGTTTGCGTATTTTTCAGGATTTCTTTCAATATCTCCTGCCAGGTCAAACAGCCTGTCCAGTTCTTCCACTGTAAAGTCCAGTGGGCTCATTAAATGTCTCATAATTGCGTCTCCCTTATATTGCAGATAGTAGTATGTGAAATTGACATATGCCTTCCGGCATGGAAAAAATATGTTTCGGATTACTTACGGTTTTAAAACATTCCGTAAAAAATCGAAGAGAAATGAATCTCTTCGATTTAAATGTCACTGGAAAGAAAGCAGTTCTTCCACGGGCTTTCTTTTGGGGGCTGTGGGAGCCTCATCAGGAAAACCAACGGGAATCAGCGCTATCAGTTCCCGATCCTCCGGAATATGTAGTAAATCTACGATTTTGTCTTCATCAAAAATACCCATAATAACGGTGCCGAGTCCCTTTTCATAAGCAGCCAGACAAAAGGTCTGGGAAGCCACACCGGCATCAAACATCTGCCATGTATCCTTTCTATGGGTAGTAAAGGAACCATCCCTTTCATAACCGCATCTGTTCTTAATAACGGTTACTGCAATCACCATGGGGGCATTTTTGATAATCGTCCCGTTACCCGGATAAAGGGAAGTGCAGTCGTCTGCAATTTTATCCTTTAGTGTGCCTTCCACTGCAACATAGCGGACGGTCTGTGAATGCTTCCAGCTGGGTGCATAGGAAGCGGCTTCTACAACGGAAGCAAGCAGGTCGTGGTCTACCGGTTCCGGTTTGAATCTGCGGATGCTTCTACGGCCTTTGATACAATCTGATGCAATCATGAAATACCTCCTTTACTATTATGGATTTGAAAAATCCCGTTAAGTAATCATAGCATACAATGTAAAAGCTTTCAATGAGAAAAATGAATTATTCAGGGAAACAGTAACAGTTCAGCCCTCAGCTTTCCCACACATGAGCAGGAAGCGGATGCAGGCAGAAAATGTTTCTACGTCGCCACGCTCTCGCTCTGATAAAAACGCAACAGTGCTAAGCTCGAAAGAACCTCGCTAAGCGCTGGAGTTTTTAAAAGGGCTCCTATAGAAATCATTTTCTGCCTGCATCCGCTTCCGGCTCCTGTGTGGGAAAGTTGAGGGCTGAACTGTTACGGAAAATTATCGGGGAAAAACTGAGTGCCGGGCTGTTGCATGCAAAAACTGTATTTCAAAATAACGTTGACAAGTATAATAAATATTCAAATATATATATTGACAAAAAATAAAACCATTGATATGTTTGTAATAACATATCTGGGAAATTTCTATGTTGTTTCAACAAAACTCCCCTATATGAAATTAAATACGGGGAGAAGGAACAGCAGGGAAGGCAGGGAAAACAGCCGGAGAGCCGACAGTTTCTGTTTCAGCCCCGGAGGAGCTTTGCCAAAAGAGTGTGGAAAGTGCTGCCCCGGAAGACGATGACGTGCAGGATGGGAAAATCATTTTTGACATACGATTCTCCGCATATGTTCCGAATGGGCATCTCAAAATACTGATTAACGTAGAAGCGCAGAATTGTACGAAAAATTCAAGGCTGAGATACCATCTCGGGAACCGTATCGTGTATTACATGTCAAGGATGATAGCTTCCCAAAAAAACACGGAGTTTACCGGTTCAGATTATGATAATATCAGGAAGGTTTACAGCATCCGGCTCTGCATGGATGCCGGGTGAAAAAGCTTGCTTTCGTAAAATAATTGTACCAGCCGGTAAATATAACTTGCAATCATTGCTATAATGAAGATAAGTACGCCGATGGGCAAAATGCTGCTGGAAAGATTTATGTTTTTAGGATGCACATATTTATCTATATTGAATCTTAAAGTATCGGCAAATAAGAAAACAACCATAATGCCGAATCCCTGTAACAGCATATGGTCGGATTTTTTATTCCTATGCTTCCAGGTGAGCAGAATGGAGAAGGTTGTAAGCGCTATTGCGCAAAAACCAAGACTATGGAAAATGGGCAGTACCTTTGGAAAATGACATGTATTGTATTCATTTAATACAATCACAATGCCGTTGAATGCAATCATAATGCCTGTAAAAATAGAGACAGCCTTCTTGGTGCGTTTATGGTCAAAGGCATCCAATACGAATAATAGCATGGGGATTGGGGCAAAGTACAGGGACAAATATTCATAATAAGCAAGGGTGTTCAAGTTGCCGCAGACCAGCTGCAAAATGCTTGTATTGCCCATCATCCATAAAGCTACCGTAACGGAAAAGACGGCAATCCATAACAAAATCCGGTATTCCTTGCCGGATTTGCCCAAAAACAAAACAACTCCTGAAAGTAAAATCCCAAAGGAGAATAAAAATATGCCGATAATCACTTCTGTAATATTTTTGAGAAGAAAGTTTATGGTAATATATTTTTCTTCTATAATGAAAATATCTTCTATGGAAGAAAAGGCATTGTCCTCTGTCACATCAAAACAAATCTTTAATTCTTTCCCGGAGCAGGCTTCCGGCAGGGATATCCAATGATATCCGCTTCCGACCATGGCGCCGCTTTGATGAAGTCTTGTGCCGTAGCTGTATATTTCCATACCGTCTACATATGCAAAGACCATGGAATGGTATACTTTCAGCTGAAGCATTGGATGCCGGATGGATATGGCAGGAAGTGTAGTGGACAATTCCACATGGTCCCCTATATTGGTAACTGGAAAAGATGTTTTGGATAAATCAGTCCCTTCCTGTTGAACTCCATTTATAGTAATGCTCCAATGGCTTGACAAAGACACCTGTGTCTGGTCTGTCATATTTCCGATTTTAGTCTTGATTGTAAAATAGAAAATCACAATAAATAATATGAAAATAAAGTTTACTATTATTCTGCCGGTTTTTTTCTTCATAATTAAAAAAGCCTTTCAGGTAATAGTGCGTTTGGGTTAATCAGATAAAACACACATATAATATATATAATCTAATCGGTATATGTAAATTATAACGGAAAGAAAGGTATTTATAAAGTGTTTTGTTGAAAATCCGGTTATTTTGAGCAACAGTCCGGTCCTTAGCCATTCCAATTCCCGCTTGGAAAAGCTGAGAACCGGAACATTGATATTTACATAGTGCAGAAAATGTCCATGTAGTATTTTATAAGAAAAAATGTTATACTAATCCATAACAGAATATGCAATTATCTATATGCAGGAAAAAGAAAGAGGAGAAAGCGCATGGAATTTTCAGAAAGAAAAAGAATTTTGTTTTTCGGACTGCCCTGGACATTTACCCAATATACCATAAAAGAGGATATGATAAACATAAAGGCAGGTTTTCTTAAGACCATTGAAGATGATTGCTATATGTATAAAGTTCAGGATGTACAATTGGAAACGACCCTGCTTGAGAGAATATTCGGGCTTGGCACGGTGGTATGTTTTACCGGAGACAGTACCCATCAGAAGCTGTGCCTGGTACATATTAAAAATGCAAGGGCAGTAAAGGACTTTATTTTAGAGGCTTCCGAAAAAGCAAGGATGAAAAGGCGGACGCTTAATACTTTGGATATCGGCAGCACTGCAGCAGACGATTTGGATTAAGATATGGACAAAATGCCCTGCATAGAACAGAAAAATTTCTGACTATGCAGGGCATTTTGGCACTTTTATTATTCTGATTCATATTCGTCCAGATATTTCATTGCCCACAGCTTCAACGCCTGGGCATTTTCGGAAATGCGCTCCAGTGATTCCAAAACCGCATGGAATTCCGGTTTTTCAGAATCATCAATAATGCCGTCTGCAGCGATTTTAATCAGGCTGCGCCTAAGATCATTAATATTGGTGGTGGAGCCAAGCACTTTCAGAATCAGCCTGTCGAATTCCGTAATATTCACTTCCTGAATGGTCAGCCTGCCTATAGGACATTTTCTGGCACAATACTGGTTGCAGAGTTCCGGCATGCGATAGGCTTTTGATAAAGTAAGGACTTCCTCCGGGTAGGGTATTACCGTGCCAAGTTCAATTCTGGCCAGTCTGGTGCGGTCTATTCCAATTGACTCGGCAGCAGTTTCCCTGCTGTTAAAGATAGTATTTTCTTTGGCAGCCTGATAACGTGCAATACAAAATACATTATCGGCAGCTTTCGTGGCTTTTTTGCCCATGTATTTTATCCCCCCTGTAGTGTAGAATATGATTCAAAGATAATTATACCACAAAAGAAAAAGAGGGGGTAGAATACGATATGAAAGAAAAAAGAAACGGGATTCGATTTTTTATTTTTATGGCTGCATTTGTTGATGGATATAGAGTAGTAAAAGAGATGGCGGATGATTTCAACAGTAACGGTTTATTTGAAAAAAACGAGGGGGACTATTTTTAGATTCCATCTTCAAATGCGGTACAATAACAGAATTGACTAAACTCTCAAAAAAGGCGGCTGTAGACAGCCGCCTTTTTCAGGGAGGATATTAGGAATTACGATTCAGGATGTATTCGTATAAAAGACCGGTTCCAAACCAATAGGGGGCATAGTCTAAACGAATGACACCATCAATATTATAAGGAGAGTGTTCGTAATTCCATGGGCACAAATCGTTCTTTTTCAGAAACTTGCCCGTGATGAATTCAGTTAAAAAAATACAAAAGGTATAAATACTGCCGCGCAGTAAGAAGGGCTTTCCTTTCAGAAGTCTGGAAATAGGCATTAGAAATACTGCCATTCCGTATATGGGGAACATCCAAAGGGAAGTGTTCCCTTTTAAACGTTTATCGGAACCTTTCATATTTGATGTGGCTGTAAATATGATTTCCAGGCACCAGCCCACCGTGCCGCATTCTATGAATTTTTTTATCATATGGATAGTATTGGGCGGTTTTATTTAAAATATACCTGATTTCATAAAAAATTCAGATGGATAAATGAGAAGAGGCGGCACGGATTTTTAAAAACCTGCTCAGCTTAATTCTGTTATTTCCACTTTTTGAATATGATAAGTGCTCCAAAAGTCTTCTAAAAATGAGTCTATATTTGTAATTCTGAAAATACCGTAATTAGGATCAAAGAAATAGCAATTTCCGGCATTACGGAACATGGCAGTTTCGTGTCCGAAATAATCAGCTCCATTAAGTCCAAACAGACCGTTAAGGAGCTTGGAATTGGTATGACTGGTAAAATAGTTATTCATGCTGTTCTTTAAAGAAGTCAATTTCAAAATTAGAGCAGTTATCTGATTTTTTTTCTAAAATGGTTTTCTGTAAGATGCGTCTGGAATCGCCATCCAATAATTCTGTATATTCAAAAAAATTATTGGCTATTTGCGTATAATATGCAAGCTCGGAAGGGGTCAGAGTAATTTTACCCTCGTTATTTCTTGGATGGAGGCAGAATTTATCCCAGCCATTCTGATTCGTATGAATGAGGCGCAGCCATTCCACACTGAGCATATAACAAATGCCGTCCTCGATTGCCCGTATTCTTTCAGTAACTTTTTGGTCGTCTGAACTGCCATTTGACAGATTTGCTATGACTGTATCAATTATTTCACCCTGTTCAAATAATGCAATTGCTTCAGTACCATTAAATAGTTTCATTGCTTTTTGCATAATCATTCTCCTTTTTCTACTACAATTTAATTTTCAAAAAATAGTATTCCATGAGAAATAATCAGGAATATTTTCTTGGCATGAACAAAAAGTCTTGTAGCATAATCATTTAAAATTCCTAAATTGCTATGGCAAGGGCAGAAAAAATGGTATATGATAGGAAAGAATAAAACGGGTAACAGTTCAGACAGCAGCTGGCGGAACTGTTATTAAAACAGAAGAGTTGTTGGAAAGGAAGACTTTCGTTTATGAATTACAAAGAAGCAGTTGCTTACATAGAAGAAGTGCAGGCATATGGCAGCGTGCTGGGACTTGAAAATGTTGCTGAGCTTTGCAAAAGGCTTGGCAATCCCCAAAAGGATTTAAAATTCATCCACATTGCAGGTACCAACGGGAAAGGCTCCGTACTGGCATTTGTATCCACTGTGCTTACAAAGGCAGGGTACAAGGTGGGGCGCTATATTTCCCCTACCATTTTCGACTATAGGGAACGCATCCAGATAAACGGAAGGATGATTTCCAAGCAGGCGCTTGGCGCTTATATGGGCAGGATAAAGGAGGCATGTGATGCCATGGCAGAGGAGGGACTGCCCCATCCCACCATATTTGAGATGGAAACAGCCATGGGGTTTTTGTATTTTAAGGAAAAGGGCTGTGATATGGTAGTGCTGGAAACCGGGCTTGGAGGCATTACCGATGCCACCAATGTGATAGAAAACACGGTGGTGGCAGTTCTTACTTCCATCAGCAGAGACCATATGGGTTTTCTGGGGGACGACCTGGAAGAAATTGCGAAAAAGAAGGCTGGAATTATAAAAAAAGGCTGTCTGGCAGTCACTTCCCGTCAGGAGCCATCTGTCAGGAAGGTTTTGGAAGAAGCGTGTAAGAGCAAAGGTGCGGAGCTTTTTTCAGCGGACGTTTCCAGGGCGGAGGCTGTAAAACATGGCATAAAAAAGCAGAGCTTTTCTTATAAAGAATATAAAAAAATTGAAATATCCATGGCAGGCACCTACCAGATAGAAAATGCAGTGACCGCAATAGAAGTCATCAGGGCACTAAAGCAGGCAGGATACCTTATAAAGGACCGGGCAGTGTACGAGGGCATGTCAGAAGCCGTCTGGACGGGAAGGTTTTCTGTCATAAGCCAAAAGCCCTTATTTATCGTGGATGGCGCCCACAATGAGGACGGTGCCAAAAAACTGGCGGATTCTTTGTCCTTTTATTTTACAAACAGGAAGATTATCTATATAATGGGAGTGCTCAGGGATAAAGAATACGGAAAGATAATTGAGAACACCTGTTTTCTGGCTGACAGTATTTTAACTATAAAGCCTCCCCGCAATGAACGTGCATTGGAGGCTTATGAACTGGCAAAGGAAGCGGCAAAATACCATAAGAATGTAACTGCCCTTGACAGCCTGGAGGAGGCTGTGGAGCTTAGCCTTTTAATGGCGGAAAAGGACAAGGACACAGTGATTGCAGCTTTTGGCTCCCTTTCCTTTCTAGGAGAACTGATAACCATACTGGAGCATAAAAAGGAGATCCGAAAGGATTGTCACGGAAAACAGCAGGAACCCGGGCAGAAGATTCCTGACAGGAACAAATAGGGAGTAAAAAGAAATTCAATACAGCAGGAGTGATTTTCATGGTAGATAAAAAAAAGATTGAAGAAGGAGTGCGTCTCCTATTAGAAGGAATCGGCGAGGATGTAAACAGGGAAGGGCTTGCGGAAACGCCGGCGCGCATTGCCAGAATGTATGAAGAGATTTTTGCAGGCATGGAGGAGACGCCCAAAACCCATTTATCCAAAACCTTTCATGCCAAAAACAATGAAATGGTACTGGAAAAGGACATTGTATTTTATTCCATGTGCGAGCACCATTTTATGCCTTTTTACGGGAAAGCCCATGTGGCCTATATTCCCGCTGGAAAGGTAGTGGGCTTAAGCAAGCTGGCAAGGACGGTTGAGGTGTTTGCAAAGCGGCCCCAGCTTCAGGAGCAGATGACGGAGCAGATTGCAGAGGCGCTTATGGCGGATTTAGGAGCAAGGGGCGCTATGGTAGTCATAGAAGCGGAGCACATGTGCATGACCATGCGGGGAGTGAAAAAGCCCGGCAGTAAAACAGTAACCGTAGTGACAAAAGGTGAGTTTCAGAACAATGAAAAGCTGCAAAACAGCTTTTATCAAATGCTTAAGCTATAGGAGCGGAGAAGGACATGGAGCGGATTCAAAAAATTATCCATCATCCTCTTTATAAAGAGTATACCGGGAAAATCAGGGAATGGGAAAAGGACAGGCCCTTTTGCAGGCATGATTATGTGCATTTTCTAAATGTGGCAAGGCTGGCAATGATTATAAAGCTGAAGGAAAATATAGATGTGCCTCAGGAGCTTGTTTATGCAGCAGCTCTTGTTCATGATATTGGAAGGCATATCCAGTACGAAACGGGAAGGGACCATGCGCTTGAAAGCGGAAGGCTTGCTCCGCCTGTTTTGAAAGCGGCAGGATTTTCCGGGAGTGAGACGGATATGATTATCGAGGCTGTTGTGAATCACAGAAATGAACAGGTAAAAGAAGAAAAAAATTTAAAAGGGCTTCTTTACAGAGCGGATAAGCTCAGCCGGGAATGTTATTTTTGTGAGGTGAACCAGTTGTGTGACTGGAAGGAAGGAAAGAAAAATGAAACATTACTCTTGTAGGAAAAGGGCAGGAGTGTAGCGGCAGGGTGTTGCGCAAGTATCTAAAAAGATTGTACATGCAAAAGGAGAATAAGAATCCATGAAAATCGGAAACAGAGAATTTGACTTGAAAAATCAGACGTACATAATGGGAATTTTAAACGTGACGCCCGATTCTTTTTCAGATGGAGGAAGGTTCAATGAAATGGATAAAGCCCTGTTCCATGTGGAAGAAATGATAAGGGACGGAGCGGCAATCATCGATGTGGGCGGAGAGTCTACCAGACCGGGCCATGCAGTGGTGCCGGATGAGGAAGAAATAGAAAGGGTAACACCTGTTATTGAAGGAATCAAATCCAGATTTGATATTCCGGTATCGCTGGATACATATAAGGGAAATGTGGCAAAAGCGGGAATTGCGGCAGGGGCGGATATGATTAATGATATATGGGGGCTTAAGCATGATAATCTGCTGGCAGGCATAATTGCAGAGAGCAAAATGCCCTGCTGTCTTATGCACAATAGAAAGGAGCCGGACTATAACGATTATTTAAAGGACGTATTGACGGATTTGTCAGAAACTGTAAGGCTGGCAGAGGAAGCGGGAATTGATGACGGGAAAATCATATTGGACCCGGGAGTGGGTTTTGGCAAGACTTATGAGAATAATCTGGAAATCCTTCGTTGTCTGGAAGAGCTTCATGCCTTTGGATATCCCGTTCTCCTTGGCACATCGAGAAAGTCGGTAATCGGGCTTACGTTGAATCTGCCGGTGGAGGAGCGGTTGGAGGGTACACTGGTGACCACTGTGTTTGGGGTGATAAAGGGCTGCTCCATTATAAGAGTTCATGATGTAAAGGAAAATGTCCGTGCAGTCAGGATGGCAAGGGCGATTCTTGGAAAAGAGGGGTGATGCTTATGAAAGGCGAAGAAAAAGCTATGGACTATATTAAAATTACAAATCTGGAAGTGTTTGCCCATCACGGGGTATTTCCGGAAGAAAATGAAAACGGGCAGAATTTTTATGTAAATGCCAAATTGTATTTATCCGCCAGAAGCGCCGGATTGTCAGACGAGCTTTCTGCCTCCGTGGATTATGGGCAGGTCTGTGAACGGATTCACAGCCATATGTGTCAGCATACCTACAAATTAATAGAGACGGCAGCGGAACAGGTGGCAGCGGAGATTTTTGAATGCTATCCTTTAGTGGAAAGGCTGCAGCTGGAAATATGCAAGCCAAATGCCCCCATTACCCTGCCCTTTGAAAATGTATCAGTCACTATAGAACGGGGCTGGCAGAGAGTCTTTGTGGCTTTTGGTTCCAATATGGGGGACAAAAGAGCATATATAGAGAAGGCTCTTAAGGCGATAGATGAGCATAAGCAGATAAGGGTGAAAAAGGTTTCCGGTTTTTATGAGACAAAGCCCTATGGAGGCGTGGAACAGGAGGATTTTCTAAACGGCGTGGTTATGTTTGACACGCTTTTGTATCCAAAGGAGCTGCTTGTATTCCTGCAGGATTTGGAAAAAAGGGCAGGAAGGGAAAGGCTTGTGCACTGGGGACCAAGGACTTTGGATTTAGATATTCTGTTTTATGGCAGCAGGATTTTGTGTGAGGAGGATTTGACTGTCCCCCACCCGGATATGAAGAACCGGGACTTTGTATTAAAGCCAATGGCAGAAATCGCACCTCATTTTATCCATCCGGTTTACGGAAAAAGCATGAAGGAGATGCTTCAGGAGCTGAATCAAAAAGAAAGCTGATTCAGCTTTCTTTTTTTGAAAATAAGCTTTGGGGAAGAATGGAACTGAGCAGGCCTTTAAATGTTTCTGTCCGGCAAAAAATCAAAAGAAGCAGCAGATTTGGCAGAAGGATACAAACTGCCAGCTTGTATATAAATGACGGAAACAGAGCACCGTGATACAAGGTGCCTGCAAAATAGGTGATAATTACAAGAAACAGGGATAAGCAAAAATATCCTCCGTTGGTAAGCCAGAATTCTTTCCAGGACATTTTCAGTCCATGCTTAAAAAGCACATAAGGCTCTACCCAGAGGGAGGTGGTGACCATGCTGATAAAGGTTCCGGCAAATACTCCGGCAGCGCCGAAGGAATAGACGGCGGCAATGGAAACCGCCAGATTCAGAACGGCTTCTATTAAAGGCTTGAAACGGTCCTGCCAGAGAAGGCCCATGGATTCCTTGAATACAAGAGGAATCTTGCGGATGCCTATAATGTAAAAGTTGATACATATCACGGCGACTACAGGAAGGGGAAACAGATAATGGCTGCCCCAAATAAGTTCTATGAAGGGATTCAAAAGCACAAACAGACAGACGGTACAGAAGGAATAAAACCAGAAGCATGCAAAGTGTAAAAGCTTAAAAATTTTATAGGAGGTTTCTCTGGATTCGGTAGCATTTAAATTGCCGACTCCTGCCGTCAGGGCAGAAAATATCTGCCCTACCACCATATTTATCATATTTACAATTAACACATAGTTATCGTTGATAGCCACAGCAGTAAGTCCGATAAAACGGCTTATAATTAAGTTGTCCGTGGAATTTAATATAGTAGAGCCAACCCTGTGGTTGAACATGGCAAAAGTATTTTTCAAAATCTCCTTTTTCTCTTCTCCGGACAGCTCCGGCTTTTTTCTGGTCTTTATAAAGGGATACAGCTTCTCGGCCTGTCTCGATATAAAAAGATTGTTAAATAAGGTAAAAGGAATCTGGATAAGCAGGTAAATGAAAAAATTCCCGGTTAAATACAGTGCCCCAATCTGTACAATGTTTTTAACAGCTGTAATCAGACAGTTATAGAGGGTGATAATATACAGCTTCTGGTCTGCCTGAAGGATGGAAAGCTTATAAGCAAATAAATAGGAACATACAGAATTGCATAAATAAAGCAGGTAAATAACAGGGAGCCCCTTTATATCAGGGCAATTTTTAATCAGATAGGGCAGAAAAGGGGTAAGGATTAATCCGATTCCGCCTACCAGACAGGCAATGAGCGTATAAGCTTTTTTGTAAAAGCCTAAAAGAGCCAGCAGTTTTTCCTCATTTTTTTCAGCCACAGGCTTATACATACTGTAAATCAGTACGGTTCCGACTCCCAGTTCCGTCAGGGAAAGGATGGATAAAATATTGGAAAAAAGCCCTTTAATGCCTACAAACTCCATGGAAAGCGTATAAATAAAAACAGTTCTGCATAAAAAATCCATGAGATAAGTAAACATCTGGGCTGCAAGAATAATGATTCCGTTTTTCAAAAAAATTCTGGCTCTCAAAAAGACTGCCTCCAATCTTATAAGTATAAGTTGTTATCGGGAAGATAGAAGTATTATACTTCCGTAAGTAAAAATCAACAAGGTAATTACTTCCAAAAGTTTGATATTAGTACTAAAGACACAAAAAAGACACACTTTTTTGTAAAAATATGCCCATAGGAATTGAAAGATTGTCAATAAATGTGATATTATTTATAATAAAAGAGAAAAAAATATATAGAAGATAACAATTGAGGAGTGTTTAAAAGTGGAAAATTTATATGACCAGCTTTTAAATCGGAAGAAAAAGCTATGTGTAATGGGCATGGGATATGTGGGGCTTCCGATAGCAGTCAGTTTCTCCAGATACGTGGATGTTATCGGTTTTGATATTAATCAGGAGAAAATCAGAAGTTTAAAGGCAGGTAATGATGCAACCGGAGAAGTGGAAGAGGGGGCATTAAAGGAGTGTAAGGTTTGCTTTACTGCAGATGAGGAAAAACTGTCGGAAGCGGACTTTTTCATTATAGCGGTTCCTACGCCGGTAGATGAAGATAAGAATCCGGATTTGATGCCGCTTACAAGTGCCAGCACCACATTGGGAAGGCATTTGAAGCAGGGAAATGTGGTAGTTTATGAGTCTACCGTTTATCCGGGACTTACAGAAGAGGTCTGCATCCCTATTCTGGAAAAACAGTCCGGGCTTATATACAAAAAGGACTTTAAGGCAGGATATTCACCGGAAAGAATCAATCCGGGAGATAAGGTGCACAGGCTGGAAAATGTAGTAAAAATTGTAAGCGGCTGTGATGAAGAAACAAAAGAGCTGATTGCCTCTGTTTATGAACTGGTAGTGGAAGCGGGAGTATTCAAGGCGGAAAGCATTCAGGTGGCGGAGGCTGCAAAGGTTATCGAAAACTCCCAGAGAGATATTAATATTGCTTTTATGAATGAATTGTCCATTATCTTTCATAAAATGGGCATAGATACAAAGGCTGTTTTGGAAGCAGCCAAAACAAAATGGAATTTTTTGGATTTTAAACCCGGGCTGGTGGGCGGACATTGTATCGGCATTGATCCCTATTACCTGACTTATCAGGCACAGAAGCTGGGGTATCATTCTGAAGTGATTCTTTCGGGACGCAGGATCAATGATAACATGGGACAATACATTGCAAGGTGTATCGTGAAAAAGCTGATTGAAGGAGATGTCTGCGTAAAAGACGCGGTAATAGGGATTTTTGGCTTTACCTTCAAGGAAAATTGTCCGGATGTGAGAAATACAAGGGTTATTGATATTGTAAAGGAACTGGAAGAATATCAGGTTCGCACTGTGCTGGTGGATTCTAAGGCGGACAGTCAAATGGCAAAGGCGCTTTATGGGGTGGAAGTCATAAAAGCGGAGCAGGTCAGGGCACATAGTTTTGATGGCATTGTGCTGGCGGTGGCTCATCAGGAATTTTATGACTATACGCCTGATGATTGGGATTCTTATTATAAAGAAGAAATATCCTGCAAGCTGATTGCGGACATAAAAGGAATGTATAACAAAAGGGAGTATGAAGAAAAAGGATATTCCTATTGGAGACTATAGGTGATTTAATAATGAAGCAAGGAAGGTTTCCCGTGGAGAACCGGGAAAAGTTAGGATTTGTAATCGGGAATATGAGCCACTCCGGAGGAACGGAACGGGTGCTTTCCATTCTTGCCAACGGATTGGTAAAAAGAGGGTATCCAATCGTTATCATCAGCATGTGGGGAGAGAAAGAAACCACATTTCCCTGTTCCTGCCGGATTAAACGATACCGGCTTTCAAAGGAGTATCCAAAAGGGCTTAAAGAAAACCTGAAAAATATCATTTCTCTGTTTCAGATTGTGAAAAAAGAGAAAATTTCCATTTTAGTGGATGTAGACCTGATACTTACCTTTTACAGCCTGCCTTTAAAAATGTGTATGCCGGGACTGAAAAGGATATCCTGGGAACACTTCAACTATTATTATCAATTTAGGAAGAATAATCGAATCAGAAGGGCTGCCATGGGGCTGGCAGCCGCCTTTTCAGACGTGGTGCTTGTATTATCCGGGGAGGATCAGGAGTATTATAAGGAGCACTTAAAGATTCGCGGCAGGCTTTGCCAGATATATAATCCCAATACCTATGAAGAGGTGGAGGTACAAAAGCCCAAGGAAAAGCTTGTGTTTGCAGCAGGAAGACTTACAAGGGCAAAAGGTTTTGATTATCTGCTGAAAAGCTGGCAGCTTTTGGAAAAGGACTTCCCGGAGTGGAAGCTTTGCATTGCGGGGGAAGGTGAGGATGAAGCGGCCCTTCTTCACATGAAACAGCAGATGAATCTGAAAACTGTTGAATTTATCGGTAATGTGGAGAATATAGAAGCATATTATGAAAAAGCAGCACTTTTTGTTCTGCCTTCCAGAAATGAAGGATTTGGAATGGTGCTGATTGAAGCTATGGCATATGAAAATCCGGTAGTAAGTTTTTCCTGTAAGGCGGGGCCGAAGGATATCATTACGGATGGAAAAGACGGATTTTTAGTTCCGACAGGTGATTTCAAAGGCTTTGCTTCTAAGATGCGGTGCCTGATGGAAAACAAAGAACTTCGGGAAGAAATGGGGAAAAAAGCAAAGGAATCTACCAAAAGGTTTCAGGTGGAAGGAATTCTGGATAAGTGGGAGGAGTTATTAGAGTCTTTATGACATGTGGAAGGGGTACCAAAATACAATTTGCAAAGGCGGATGTATATGAATATATTAGTAACCTTAGACGACAACTATATAAGACCCTTGTTCATTATGTTGGAATCTCTGTTTTATCATGAGAAGAGCCGGATGGATATTTACCTGCTCTATTCCAACGTTTCAGAGGACAACAGGAAGCGGCTCCATACATATATTAAAAAGCAGGGAAGCCGGCTTATTCCCGTTTATGTAAAGGATGACGTGTTTCAGAACGCACCTGTTTTCCGTTATTTTACAAAAGAAATGTATTATCGGCTTTTATGCAGCAGACTCCTGCCCGAGACGGAGGACAGGGTGCTGTACTTAGACCCGGATATTTTAATCAGGGGAGAGCTTAAGCCTCTTTATGAAAAGGATTTTCAGGGCAGGCAGTTGATTGGGATGGAAGATTATGCAATCAACCATATGCTGACGGAAAAAAAAGAGGCAATCGGCTTTCATAAAGAAGAATGTTATATCAATTCAGGAGTACTTCTCTTTAATCTGAATAAGATGAGAGAAGCTTTTGTGCTGGAAGATTTTATTGCTGTTTTAGAGGAATACAAGGATGTTGTTTCCTATCCGGATCAGGATTTGATTAATCTTTATTTTAAAGAAGACAGACTGATAGGAGAGCGGATTTACAATTATAATACAGGTTACGGAAGTGTTGCAGGAATGCTTGCATGGGCTTTGGGACTGAAAAGGGAAAGAAAGGAGCCTGTTATTATTCATTATATGGGCAGTTCCAAGCCATGGCAGGTGGACTATTACGGAAAATACTTTTTTGAATATTATCATTATCTGAAAAAACATTTAAGCTGGAAAGGTAAAATATTGTTTTTCTTTAAACCGTGCTATGTGGCAGCAAAGCTTGGTAAAGCGCTTGTGAGAAGAAGCCGGGCTTTTGCGGAAAACAGTGAAAGGAGAGATGCAATATGAGACAGGGGAAAAAATTAAGTATTCTTATTCCGGCTTATAATGAAAGTGCGGGCATCGGCAAGACTCTGGAAGAACTGATTGCATTTGTCAATATGGAAGAAACAGAAATCATCGTAGTGGATGACGGCTCTGTAGATAATACGGCGGATATCGTAAAAGGATTTCCGGAAGTAAAGCTGATTCAGCATGGAGTAAACAAAGGTTATGGCACTGCCATTAAAACAGGCACAAGAGCGGCTGTGGGAGAAATCGTGGCATGGTACGATGCAGACGGACAGCACAGGCCGGAGGATTTGAAAAAGGTAGTGGATGAAATTATAAAAAAGGATTTGGATTATTGTATTGGAGTCAGGGGAAAGGACTCGTATGTGGATAAGTCCAGAGTGTTGGGGAAATGTATTCTTCGCCTGTTTTTGAGGCTTGTTACCTTGCAAAAGGTTACGGATTTTAATTCCGGGCTTAGGGCGTTTAAAAGAGAGGTGCTGTTAAGATACCTGTCGCTTTTGCCTAAAAGGTTTGGAGCCTCTACAGTTACCACGCTGCTTATGCAGGAGGAGGACTATAATGGAAGCGAAGTGCCTATTCTGGTAAGGGCGCGTATCGGAAAAAGTTCAGTAAAGCAGTTAAAGGATGGCCTTCGTACCATCATGCTTATTTTAAATGTAATATTATTATTTCACCCGATGCGGGTTTTGGGCACCAGCGGGGCGGCGGTGAGTCTGGCAGGGCTGATTTACGGAGGTATTTGTGCACTTAAATGGCACGGAGGTTTTCCGGTATTTGCGGCAATCCTGATTATTTTCGGGTTCCAGCTATTTTGCTTTGGGCTGTTGTCCCATCAAATCAGCCGGGTACGGAAAGAAAAGTTTGAGGATCCGGGCATTTATGCTATGATGAATATGCAGGAAATGACGAAACAATAATAAATATACTGTAAAGGAATAAATGGCTATGAGTTATCAGGAAGTGGCTTTCCCGGAGGGAAGCGTATTTACCGTAACAGGAGGGGCAGGATTCATCGGCTCAAATCTGTGCGAGGCATTATTACAAAAAGGGTATCGGGTAAGATGTCTGGATAATCTGTCTACAGGCAGGCAGGAAAATTTAAAATCCCTATTGACATATAAGGAATTTACATTTATAAAAGGAGATATATGTGACTTGGAAACCTGCAGCCAGGTTTGTGAGGGCGCAGACTATGTGCTCCATCAGGCGGCATGGGGCAGCGTGCCCAGGAGCATAGAAATGCCTTTGTATTATGAGGAGGTAAATATCAGGGGAACGCTGAATATGATGGAAGCGGCAAGGCAGGCGGGCGTGAAGCGGTTTGTTTATGCATCCTCTTCCTCTGTTTACGGGGATTCTAAAGAGCTTCCCAAGGTAGAGGGAAAAGAAGGGAATCTATTGTCTCCCTATGCCCTTACCAAGCGCACGGATGAGGAATACGGAAAACTGTATGCAAAGCTTTACGGACTGGAAACAGTAGGGCTTCGCTATTTTAATGTATTCGGAAGAAGGCAGGACCCGGACGGCGCATATGCGGCAGTAATCCCCAGGTTCATCCGGCTTTTGTTTAAAGGAGAAGCGCCCGTTATTCATGGAGACGGGCTTCAGTCCAGAGATTTTACTTATATTGAAAATGTCATTGAGGCAAATTTAAAGGCTTGCGCTTCCGGGGAAGCGGTGGCAGGAGAAGCATTCAATATTGCCTTTGGGGGACAGGAGACCATATTATCCATGTATGAGACTATATGTAAAGAGCTGGGCGTTTCCGTGGAGCCGGTTTTTACAGAACCCAGAAAAGGGGATATCAGGCATTCCAATGCCAACATTGACAAAGCCAGAAAGCTTCTTTCCTACCATCCGGAATATGATTTTAGAAAGGGACTTCATTTAACCATCGACTGGTATAAGGAACAGTTAATAGAGAAGTAAAGGTGAGATTATGCTGAAAATATCCGATTATATTGCCATGATGCTATCCTTTCTTGCCATGCTCATATTTTATCTGATATTTGCAGGAAGTCTTTCGGTAAATCTGGGGGTTTCCAATTCTCTGGAAACTCTGGAGCTGCCGGAAGATTTCCAGGTTGTCAGGGAAAGCAATGTGGAAGAGCCTGTGTATGCCGTTATATGCGGAGGACAGGGAGAAAGTGAGAAGACGAAGAATATTATTCAGATGCTTTCCAATTTGAAAAAAGAATATGCGGTATTTTCTACTGTAGATGAAATAAACAGTAAACAGGCTGAAGCTCTGGAGACTATTTTGGTAACTGCAGAAGGCTGGGATGAAGTAGGAGATAAGGAGCTGCTATTTAAATATGTGGAGGAAGAGGGAAAGAACCTGATATTCACAAGCCTGCCTGAAGGAACGGAAACAGAGGAATATGACAAGGCTATCGGGATTCTGGAAAAGGGGGATATTGTCCCTATTGAAGGAATTATGCTTTTTGAGGGAATGTTCATTCAGGATGATATGGTGTATTATGAGGAACTGGAAACGGATGTACAAAAGGTTTCTGTGGATGCCAGATGCAAAAAGCTGATGGTGGAGAAAGCAGAGGCAGCAGTGAAACAAAAGGATCTGATTCCGCTTATATGGCAGAAGAGGTATGGAGAAGGCTGCTTTTTTGTAGTTAACGGTGATTTTTTTACAATGGAAAAGGGAATGGGAATATTGACCGGCATTCTCTGCCAGACAGAAGAGGAGTTTATTTATCCGGTGGTCAATGCAAAGGTAAATCTGATTGATTCCTTTCCGGAGCTTGACAATCCTTATGAAAGCCAAATCAAGAGCATGTACAGTAGGGACACTTATATGTTCCTGAGGGATATTGTGTGGCCTGCCATAGTAAAGCTGGGTGAATCGGATACGTTGATTTTCAGTGCAAGGATAAACAAGCCGGTTAAGGAAAAGAACCGGGAGGATTACAATTATCTGGCAGACCTGTTAAAAAAGAGAGGCTATGAGATTGATGAAAGCTTTGAAGAAAAAGAACTAAAGCTGCCTTTTGTCAGCGCCGGCCATCAGAGAAATTCAGAAGAAATCGTGAAGATGCAAAGCAGCATTTCCGGCTGGGGGCTTGCCACCCACTATCTGGACCTGTCCCAGGTAATGGGGCGGAATGCAGGCAAACCGGAATATGAATGGTCAAGCTACTCTTTGGAATTGTTTAAGCTTTCCTATGATTTGTATAAGGATACGGACTGGATGGATGCCTTGACGTTATCCCAGGCATTGGAAAGGTATAAACGGTATTTACTGATTAATCCCCATATCACAAAAGGGAAAGGGCAGATTACTGTTGAAACAGAGAACTTTCATGATTTGTGTTTCTATATGATACGTACAGAAAAGACGGTGCTTGCCGGGGAGGGCTATGAGGCAAAGAAAGTTGGAGAAAATGCCTATTTGATAAGGGCGCTTCAGGAGAAAATCGTAATCGGACTGGAAGAAGAACCGGAATGAGCTGAAAAAGAGGTGTAATCGTGAAAATAGCAATGTTTGTGGAAGGGTGCTATCCCTATGTGGTGGGCGGTGTGTCCAGCTGGGTGCAGATGCTTGTGGAAGCCAGAGAAGAAACGGATTTTATTATTCACTCCCTGCTGCCGGACAGGAAGCAGAGCGGACAATTTAAATATGAAATGCCGAAAAATGTTCTTGAAATCAGAGAAGCGTATTTAAATGATGATGATGTGGTAAGGCCCTTTCGGAAGAAGACAAAGCTGAATAATGAAGAAAAAAGCTGTTTCAGGACTTTGCTTTTTGGTGAAAACATTGACTGGCTTGGTGTATTCCGCTTTTTTGAAAAGGATGATATTTCCATAAATGATATTTTAATGGGGGAAGACTTTTTTGAAATCGTTCAGGACTTGTACATTGAAAGATATCCCCAGTGCGTATTTACGGATTTTTTGTGGAGCGTCAGGTCATTATACCTTCCGCTGTTTACCATTCTAAAAGTGCCGGTGGCGGAAGCGGACTGTTATCATGCCATATCCACCGGATATGCCGGAATCCTTGCCTGTAAGGGACATTATCTGTATAATAAGCCTATTCTTTTAACGGAGCATGGCATTTATACAAGAGAGAGGGAAGAAGAAATCATTAAGGTGGATTGGACCCAGGGGATTTATAAGGATTTATGGATTCGTTATTTTTATACGCTATCCAGCTGTATTTATGATTGTGCCTCCCAGGTAATTTCTTTGTTTCAGCAGGCACAGAAGATTCAGCTGGAGCTGGGATGCCCAAAGGAAAAGGCCAGAGTGATTTCCAACGGCGTGTATGTAAAGCAGTTTGCGGATATTCCGGGAAAGGATCCGGAAGATACCTTTATCAATGTGGGGGCAGTGCTCAGGGTGGTGCCCATCAAGGATGTAAAGACCATGATAAATGCCTTTGCCCTGGCTAAGGCGCGGGTACCTCAGTTAAAGCTGTATATTATGGGACCTACTGATGAAAATCCGGAGTATTATCAGGAATGTCTGGAATTTATAAAAGGATTTCAGGTGGAGGATATTGTATTTACCGGGAGGGTAAATGTAAAAGATTATCTGGGAAAAATGGATATGACCATACTTACAAGCATTTCAGAAGGACAGCCCTTGTCCATTCTGGAGTCCATGGCTTCCTCTAAGCCATGTATTGCAACTGATGTGGGCGGATGTAAGGAGCTGTTGTATGGCGGGGAAAAGGACGGACTTGGAAGAAGCGGTCTTATCGTTCCGGTTATGAATGTGGATAAGATTGCAGACGCCATTGTAACGCTTGCCATGGATGAAGCTTTAAGGGAAGATATGGGATACAACGGAAGGCTCAGGGTAAAAGCTTTTTATCAGAATGAGCAGGTAACTATGACTTATGGAGAACTATACGAACATTATAAAGATTGGAAGTAGAGATAGATATGGCAGGAATAGGCTTTGAACTAAAGCGGTTATTTAAAAAAGAAGGAGTGTTCAATACCATATTTGCAGGTGTTTATGCAACGGCAGTAACAGTGGGACCGACGATTATCGTAATCATTGCGCTGAATATTATGTATATGCTGCCTCCTTATATCGGGGTTGCATACAGCGACAGGGAACTGCTCTCCTCCACGATTTTATATGTATTTGTGTTTGCACTTATTCTGGCGTCTCCCATTAATATTATTCTTTCCAGATATGTGGCGGATAAAATATATGAAGAGGATTTTGACAGCATTTATTCTTCAGTGGAGACCGGCAGCGTCCTGATTGCCCTTAGCGTGGGGATTCTGGGGATTCCTTTTGGCTGTGCCATGTATTTTATAGGGCATCTGCCGATTTATTATATCTTTGCTTCTTACCTGTTTTTTGCCGGTTTGTCCTTTACCTTTTATTATATGACCTTTATTACGGTGCTGAAGGAATACCGGAAGATTACTTTCAGCTTTTTAGGAAGTCTGGCGGCAGGATTTCTATTTGTGGTAGTCAGCGTGTACTGGTTTGATCTGTCCATTGTGGATGCCATTCTTTTCGGACTGATGATAAGCTTTATGCTCATTGCCATGATTTTGCTCACATTCATAAAAAGGAGCTTTGTCCATCACAATAAAAACTCGGGAGAACTGTTTACTTATATTAAAAAAGGCTGGTGGCTGATTTTAGCAAACGCTTTGTATATATGGGGGCTTTATGTGCACAATTTTGTATTCTGGTTTCTTTCTGATTACAAAATCCTGGTAGCAAATGTGTTTCAGTCAGCGCCTACTTATGATATGGCTACTTATCTTGCCATGATAAGCAATATTTCCGTGCTTGTTATTTTCGTGGTGAATGTGGAAACAAAATTCCATACAGCCTATAAGGCATACTGTGAATCCATTATCGGCGCGGCGGGCAAGGATATCCGCAGGGCAAAGCAGAAGATGATAGAGTCCCTCAGACGGGAGACCATCTATATTGTCCAGATACAGGTTATTGTAAACATTATCGTTTTTATTGCTGCCCTTGTGATCTTTCCAAAAATCGGAATAGAGGGCGTTGCATTGTCCATGTACCCTGCATTGTCCATCGGGTATATGATTTTATATCTGGTTCAGTGTCTTATGATTTTCTTATTTTATCTGGATGACCAGAAGGGCGCTCCTTTAGTGGGATTAGCATTTTTTGCAGGCACCCTTTTGGGAAGTCTGGTAACCGTCAGGCTTTCGCCGGCATTCGCGGGCCTTGGAGTGGTTTTCGGTGCATCTTGCGGCTTTACGGCGGCATTTTTCCGTATCCGTTACAAGCTGATGAATCTTGACAAGCACATTTATGGAAGAGGAAAAATTGTAAAACAGGTAAAGAAAATAAAGAAACAGAATTCAGTTACGATATATTCGTTTCAAACTATGAAAGAGGGAGGGGATTCCAATTAAAGTATTGATTGTTGGTGAATACGGCTTTATGATGAATCATCTCATTGAGCGTCTGTACAGGGAAAAATGTGATATTTATACAATTGCGGGTAAAAGGTCAAAGGAGAAGGCAGTAAAGCTGCCGCCCCATAATATCTTTGAATTTTCAACCGACGGACTGGATGTGAAATATATTATTCAATGTGTTCAGCCGGATACGGTAATCTTTATGGGAGCGCAGGATGATGCTTTCAACTGGAAAGAGGATATGACGGCAGCGTCGTTTAGCTCCCGGCTTACCAATGTGCTTATCTGCGCTAAAACCAATCAGGTAAGACGTTTTATTTATTTATCCTCCATGAGCGTATTTGGAGAAAACTATGACGAGGCGGTAAATGAGGAGACTGTGCCGGAAACAGATAAAATAAAAGACATGATTATTTATAACGGAGAATGTCTCTGTCAGCTTTATGACGGCGCAGGAATGAAGGTGACTATCTTGAGATTTCCTCTTATATATGGTCCCTCCCATTTTGTCTATGAAAAGTTAAATCCCATTGAGGAAATGTTTTTTGATGCCAAAAAGAGGGGAGTCATTAAGGCTACCGGATATGGTTCCTTTATGACAATTTATGTGTCTGATGCCGTAGATGCCGTGTATAAGGCGATTATGCGGGAAGACTGTTCCCGGAACCTGTATCATATAGAAGGAAAAAGAGTAACGTCTGATAAAGAGCTTTCGGATTTTATGGAAAAGCAGCTGGAAGGTCCGGTTTCCATAGACACAGGAGAGAACAAAAAAAGAAATATGTTTCCGGACGGGACTAAATTTATTGAGGAATTTCGGTATTCTCCTCTTATTGAGCTGGAAGCAGGCTTAAAGCGTACCGGTAAGTTTGTGGAAACCAATTATACCGCCCTGAATGAAAAAGTGTTGACGGCGGAAGAAAGGGAGCAGAAGAAGGCAAAAGAGCAGTTTAGGAAAAACCTGTTCACCATGCTGGGGAAGGGCAGAAGAATTGTGGAGAACATAGCCTTGTTTGCCCTGGCATTCCTTGTCACATATCAGTTTGGCTTTATGAGTATGTTTTCCGGAATTGATTTCATGCTCCTGTATGTGTTGATTGCTTCCGTTGCGTTTGGAATCGGACACAGCGTGCTGGCAGTGGTGCTGGCTACAGGAGGGACCCTTTATTTGCGGATGCTGCAGACAGGACAGGGGATTTCGGCGGCGCTTTCCCAGTATTCGGTTATTTTCCAGTTTTTATTCTATCTCATCGTGGCAATTATGGTTTCCTATACGATTCTCAGGTATAAGCTGTCCATGAAGGAACAGGATGAGCAGATGGCGGATTTGCAGGAAGAATATGAACTGATTTATGATGTGAACAAAACAAATGTAGAGATAAAGAAAGTATTTGAAGACAGGCTGATTAATTATGGTGACAGTATCGGTAAGATTTATAATATCGTATCAGAACTGGATGTGCTGGACCCGGAAAAAATCGCTGTTGCATCCTTAGGGGTGGTGCGTAAGATTATGAATGTGAAGGATGTCTGTATATATAAAGCAGGCCGCGGCGAGTATTTTCATTTTATTGAGGCCACTACCGGCGATGCAAGAATTATGAACAGAGCAATCAAGCTGCCTGATTATCCGGCTATGCAGCAGGCATTAGAGACAAGGGACATCTTCATAAACCATCAGGTGGGAACAGAGCTTCCGCGAATGGCTGCTCCCATTTACTCCGAAAATAAGCTGATATATATTATTATGCTTTGGAATATGGAGTTTGAACAGTTGAACACTTACCAGAAGAACTTATTCCTTGTGCTGGCAAAGATTATTACAACCAGTCTGGAAAAGGGATATCAATATGAGGAAGTGGGAAGGCAGCAGAAGTATTATGAAAATACCAGCGTGCTGTTCCCGGAAGTCTTCAGGCAGCAGATAATGGAAAAGCTGAAGGATGTGCCTTACGAACAGGCAGAATACAGTGTGATACGAATCAATATGGGCGAAGAAAGCCTGGAAGGAATCAGCGAGAAGTTAAGGCTTCTGGTGCGTGATGAAGACAAAATCGGTAAGCTGGAGGATGAGGATAAATTTGTCTATGTTCTCGCCCATGCAAGTTATGTGGACGTGGAATTTGTAGTTGCTAAATTAAACAAAAACGGATTGGAAAGTAAGGCGGTTATCGTAAATGGATTATAATAGTGAGATAGTTGTTTTCTGGATTGTAATCATAAATGCGGTCATTGCAGTTTTGTATATGGCTGTTATGGGGATAAAGACAAAACTTCCCTATGTGTTTCAGAGGGGCTTTATTATGCTTCTTTGTCCGGTTACGGGAGTATTCTGCTATTTTTTCAGCTATCTTTTGGGATTGCTCTTTCGGAACAAAGATGTGGATTATGAAAACTTAAGCATGGATAAGAGCCGGAAAGAGTTTTTGGAAACCGTGGACAGGGAACAGGAAATGGAAGTGCTGCCTTTAGAGGAAGTGCTTACGGTTGCTGTTGCAAAGGACCGAAGGAGAGCCATGCTGAATATGCTGAAAATGGATATCAGCGAAAAGCTCAGCCTGGTCCGTAAGGCGGTGGAAAATGAGGATTCGGAAACTTCCCATTATGCCGCTGCAGCTTTGACGGATGTATTTAATAAGTTTACGGTGCAGTTAAATGAGCTTCAGGTAAAATACGATGAAGACCGAAGCAATCAGCAGACCAATGTGGAGTTTTTAGATGCGGTTCTGCGGATTTTAAACAGCGGAGGTCTGATTGGAGTAGAGGAGACCAAATATGATTATATGTTCATTAATCTGATGGACAATCTGGAAAAATTTCATCAGGAGGCTATTACGGAAAGCCATTATGCCATGATGGTAAGGGCTCTTCAAAAGGTTGGAAAGGTAAAAGAGGCGGAACAATGGGCGGATTTATCCTTAATAAGACAGCCTTTTTCGGAACAGTCATATCTGAACGTTATGTATATTAAATATATCCTTGGAAAAGATGAGGAATTTGACGAGGCCCTGAGAAAGCTGACAAAGTCCAGCGTTTCTTTATCACAGAAGGGGCTGGATATTGTAAGGTTCTGGCTTGCAAAATAAAGAGGAGGCATAAAGGTGGCAGACAGTATACTCTATTTTGTACAATTTACATTTTTCTATTTCTTATACATTATTTTCATACCTGCAAAGGTGATGAGACTAAAGCTGAGCGGCAGGGAAGCCGGAGAAAATGTTATAAAAGCTCTGATTGCAAGTCATGTAACCATTATCAGCTGCGTGTATCTTTTAGGGCTTTTGCATATATATAACACGGTGACTCTTGTAATAAGCATAGCGGCAGTAATTCTGGTTTACTGGAAAATAAAAGGAATCAGCTATAAGAAGAAATTCGAAGAAGCCTTTCAGTGGTCCACATTAATCAGCGGGGGCCAGTATAAGTTTAGCATATATGCCAAAAGGACAGTGCAAAAGCAGGGCCGGGAATTGATGCATTTTTTGTGGAGCTACTGTAAAGGGTTCTTTTCAAAGTATATATTGGAGCATCTTATTCTGTTGGTTTCCCTTGGCGCCCTGATTGCCAGAAAGTGGATACTGGTCTTTGACAATTATGCATATCTGACTTCCGATATGTACGTTCATAATGAATGGATTAACTATATGGAGCAGGGGGATATTTTTTATGACGGCGTTTATCCCTTCGGGATGCATAATATGCTTTCCGCCTTTCATAAGCTTTCCGGCTTGAACCTGAATATCGTTTTTCGTTACTGGGGAGCCTATAATTGTGTTCTTATGGCGATTATGCTCTACTTTATTGCAAGACGCATATTCCATTCCAGAACAGCGGCAATGATTCCCTTCCTTATTTACTGCGTAACGGATTTTGCGGGAAGTTATTATGGATATCGTACTATTTATACGCTTCCGCAGGAAACAGGCATGCTGTTTTTGATTCCCTGTTTTTTTTATCTGGGGAAATTTCTCAAAAAGGAAAAATGGAAAGACGGCATTTACTTTGCCCTGAGCGCTGCCATTGTGCTGTCCATGCATTTTTATACGGTTATTTTTGCGGTGTTATTATGCGGCAGTCTTTGTGTGCCTTTTATAAAAAAGGTTTTCCGGTTCCCGATGATAAAGAAGCTGCTTGCCGGAGTAGGCCTGATTGCCCTGATCAGCATTACGCCATTTGTTATCGGCCTTGCATCGGGTAAATACTGGCAGGGCTCCATGAACTGGGCAATGGGCGTTATCAACAGCAACAGCCAGAATGCAGATACCGGTGCGGTGCCGGATGATAATGGCGGTGAGGAAGGCGGAAATGAGGAAGCTTCAAAGAAGCCGGCAGAGAAAAAAGCCGGAATAATGGAGAAAATCACAGAAAAGCTCACCGCAGTTTATCAGCTTCAGGTGGAGGATATGAATTCCTACTGGGGATACGTATTCTGGATATGTATGGGACTTTTCGCCTTATACTATATAGTGCTTTTGTTGATGAAAAAGGTAGAATGGAAGGACAAAATGTATGGAGGCATATGGGTATTTTTACTTCTTCTGATTGTGATGTACAGTTATTGGATATTAGGTATTCCAAAGCTGATGAAGGAAGAAAGAATGATGATGTTCATTGGATATATCGCTCCTCTTATGCTGGCGTTTCCAGTAGAATTGTTTTGCAGGATAATGACTAAGAAAATAAAAATCCTGGGCGTTCTTTTTGCCTATGGGACAGCTGCAGTATTGTTCTTTGTTACCTATGAATTGGGATATATGCCCATACAGACCCATTTTTACTTAGAGCCTTCGTTAGCTGCAAAAACATGTGTAAAGGCAGATGAAGAACTGCCAAGAGGCAGCTGGACTGTAGTATCTCCTGTAGAAGAGCTGGCTCTTGTCAGAAACAGAGGATATCATTATGAGCTTTGGGAATTTATTTCCAGTATGGAAATGTATAAAGAGGAGATGTATCTGGAAATACCTACAAAATATGTATTTTTCGTTCTGGAAAAGCAGCCGCTTGTGTACAATGAAGTCAGGTACAGTAATCTGGAATATAAGAATGACCCCCTTGCCAAAGAGGATGCCAGAGACATATTGGAAGGAGAACTGCTTGGAATATCTGAAACCGGTATGATGAAATATTATAATATACTGAAAAACAGAAGGATGGTGGAGGCAAAGCTTGCCTGCTGGATTGAAGAGTATCAAAAAGCCTTTCCGGAACAGATGGAAGTTTATATGGAAGATGAGGAATGTGTGGTTTATAAGTTTGAACAAAATCCTTATATGATAAATAATTTTGCCATAAATTATAAATATAATGAAGATACTGATTTAGATTATTATAAGAAGCTGCGTATCCGTAAGCTGGAACGGGGCGAAGATGTTTCTGAAATAGAAAAGAAAATTGAAGAAATAAAAGTGCAGGAGCAGAATCATACAGAGAGTGGGAAATAATGCAATGAAGAAAAAGATTCTTTTTGTCATCAATACCATGGGAAGGGCAGGCGCTGAAAAGTGCCTGCTTTCCATGCTGAAATACATGGATACGGAACGTTTTGAAATTTCCCTTTTTTCCGTAATAAACAGAGGGGAAATGTTTCAGCATGTGCCCAAAGGAGTGAGGATATTAAATGAAAATCCCTGTACAGAATCAGTGCTGGATAAAAAAGCGAAAAAAGAGCTGGCAAAAACCATTATAAAGAATGGATTTTATAAAGGCTATTTCTTCAGGGAGGCCGGTTATTTGCGGAAAATGGCAGCATATCAGAGAAAGCACACAGGGCTTGATTTCAAAAAGCTTTTCTGGAAGCTGCTGTCTGACCATGCCAAAAGGCAGGAGGAAGAATTTGACCTGGCAGTTGCCTATATTCAGGGGGCGGCTACTTATTATGTGATGGACCATGTAAAGGCAAAAAAGAAAATAGTCTTTTTGCACAATGAATTTTTGGACAGCGGCTATTGTCCTGCATTGGATGAGCCATATTATAAAAAGGCAGATGGCATTTACTGCGTATCAAAAAGCATATGCAGCCATTTTGCCAAAGTGTATCCCGATTTGGCAGGAAAGATGGATGTATTTTACAATTTGCTGGATACGGAAGAAATCAAAGAAAAGGCAGCAAAGACACAGGATATGCACCCGTTATTTCTCAAGGGGCTTAAAGAGAGGAAGGAAAAAAATCAAATCCTGTTATTGACGGCAGCAAGGATTGCGCCTGTAAAGGCATATGACCTGGCTGTTTTGGCATTATCCCTTGTAAGGAAGAAGGGATATGACGTGAAATGGTATGTGCTTGGAGAGGGACCGGAAACGGAGAATATAAAAAAGCTTATCAGAGAAGAGGGACTGGAGGATAGTTTCATTTTGCTGGGAGCTACGGATAATCCATACCCATATATGGCGGCATGTGATATTTATGTGCAGGCAACCAGATACGAGGGCTGCTGCACTTCCATTTCGGAAGCGGTTATTTTGCAAAGACCAGTGATTGCTTCCGACTGCCATGGAAATAAGGAACAGCTGAACCGGTATGAAACAGGGATTTTAGTTAAGCTGACGCCGGAGGGAATTGCGGAAGGAATCATAAAAGCGGCATCTGATAAGGGGCTTAGAAAAGAACTTACGGACAAGGCAAATATGAGCCATTTTGAACCATACAGGGCTTTGGAAAAAATTTATAAGTATGCGGAAGCTTAAACGGGGTAATAAGATATGAGGAAAATGAAGGATAAAATAAAATGGAATATAGGTCTGGGCATTTTTTTCATAATGGGGCTGCTGCTTATGGGAGGCTTTCCTGTACAGGCAGAGCCTTTCAAAGAGCTGACCCTGGACATCCATTATATCCGCTATGAAGGAGACTATGAGGACTGGAGTCTCTGGCTCTGGACAGATGGGACAGAGGGACAGGAATATGCTTTATCGAATACTTCAAAAGAAGGCTGGGCATCTGCTGAGATAACGTTAAAGAATATAGAGGAAAATGCCGGAATCGGAACGTTGCTTAAGTATAAGGACTGGGAGAGGAAGGATGTGGAAGCGGACCGGTATCTGGATTTGTCCAGAGCGGAAAATGGAGTGCTTTCCGTTTATTTTCTTCAGGAAGAAAATCAGGTTTTTTATTCGGAGAAAGCGCTGAATATGGGACAGCGTATCATGTGGGCAAGGTACGATGATGTAAATCAGGTTTCTTTTGCTTTATACTGCCCGGATATTTCAAAAAAGCAGGCGGAACAGCTGGTGATTTCCATGGAGGAGCAGGACGGAGATTTAAAGCCTTTGAAAGAACTGGATATAAAGACAGAAGGAAATATGGTAAAAGGAACAGGGCTTTTGGATAAGGCAGTAAATCTTTCAGACTGCAATTATCTATCTGTAAAAGGTATGGAAAAAAGAGCCATAGAAGCCGGACAGATTTTTTCCAAAAAAGAATTTGAAAAGAATTATGTCTATGAGGGAAATGATTTAGGAGCAGTATATTCAAAAGAAGCTACCGCTTTCAGGGTATGGGCGCCTACTGCCGGCAGGGTGGAGCTGAATCTGTATGAAACAGGAGACGGAGACGACCTGTTGAATTCCTATCCCATGGAACAGGATGAAAAAGGGACATGGTATTTGAAGCTGTCCGGTGATTTTGCGGGAGTGTATTATACTTATTCGGTAACAGTGCTGGGACAGGAAAGGGAAGCGGTAGACCCTTATGCCAGAGCGTGCGGCATAAACGGAAAGAGAGGGATGGTCATAGATTTGGAACAGACCAATCCACAGGGCTTTTTGGAAGAAACAAAGCCGCCTCTTGCTTCCTTTCGGGATATTATCTTATATGAAATGAGCGTGCGGGATTATACGATAGATGCAAGCTCCGGTGTTAAAGAAAAAGGAAAATATCTCGGGCTTACGGAGGAGGGGACCGTAAATGAAAAAGGAGAGGCTACAGCGTTAGATTACCTTGGAAATCTGGGAGTGACCCATGTGCACCTTTTGCCCACCCAGGATTCCGGAGAGGTGGACGAGGAACACCCGGAGGAGTCATACAACTGGGGATACATGACGCAGAATTTTAATGTGCCGGAAGGCTCTTATTCCACAGACCCTTATCATGGGGAAGTGCGCATAAAGGAATACAAGCAAATGGTGCAAAGCCTGCATAAAAAGGGAATCCGGGTAGTTATGGATGTGGTGTACAATCATACTTCCGACCCGGGAGAATCTAATTTTAATAAAATCGTGCCGGGATATTATTACCGGATAAGGGAAGACGGCACTTATTCCAATGGCTCCGCCTGCGGGAACGAGGTGGCAACGGAACGTGCCATGGCAAGAAAGTTCATTGTGGATTCGGTTGTTTACTGGGCAAAGGAGTATCATGTGGACGGCTTTCGCTTTGATTTAATGGGACTGATTGATTTGGAAACCATGAATCTTATCCGGGAAGAATTAAATCAGGTGGATAAGAGCATTTATATTTACGGAGAAGGCTGGACAGGGGGCGACACCATAAGCGGCAACCGGATGGCAGAATCGGAAAATGCCGGGGCAATGCCGGGGATTGCAGTGTTTTCCAATGTATTCCGGAGAGGTATACAAAAATATGTAAGCGGAATTTTTGAGGAAGAGTTTACAAAAAATTCCGTATTGTTCGGAGTGGTCGGGGCAACGGCTCAGGAAATAACGAAAGAAACCATGGGAAGCTGGACAAAAGACCCTGTCCAATGTATTAATTATGCATCCTGTCATGACGGGTACACCCTGTGGGATTTAATCAGGCAAAACTGCAGCAGCGAATCGGAAGATATGTGGGAAAAACGCAATAAGCTTTCGGCTGCCGTTGTCATGACGGTTCAGGGGGTGCCCTTTATACAGTCGGGAGAGGAAATGAAAAGAAGCAAGACAGCAGAGGATGACCCGGCAAAGATTTATGGCAATTCTTACAGCGCCGGGGATTTTGTAAACAGCATTAAATGGAATGATATTTCAGAATACAGGGAACTGGTGGCTTATTATAAAGGGCTTATGGAGTTTCGCAAAAGCCATAAGGGACTTTCTTACGGAACCGCTTTAGAGCTTCAAAAGAATATGAGGTTTTTAGAGGCTGGTGAGGAGAATGTAATCGCCTATACAGTGGTGGAAGAAGAAAACCTGTTTCTTGAAAATAAAATCTGTATTATCTACAACCCAAATATGGAAGAGGCTTCTATAACGCTGCCCAAAGGCAAATGGAAGGTTTATATAAACGGGGAGCAGGCAGGAACAGAAGAGCTGGCTGTCCTTTCAGGAGGAAAGGAAATCAAAGTGCCGGGCGTGGAGCCGCTTGTGCTTTTGCGTACTTATGTAAAAGCAGAAATTTTATATGGGGCAGCGTTAATAGCAGTGATGGCAGGTGTTTTTGCCTTTGCGAAAAGCATGAGCAAAAAGAGAAGGAGAAAAGAACATGAACATAGCGGTAACCATTAATGATACGTATTTTTATCCTCTTTATATTATGTTAAATACGTTGTTTTCAAAGCATGAAAAAACACAGATATATGTGTATCTTATCCATTCCAGAGTAAGTGAAAGGAACAAAAAAAGGTTAGAGCGGTTATGTAAGCGGCATGGAGGAAAATTTACGGAAGTATTTGTATCTGAAGAGGAATTTTCGGATGCCCCCAGCTTTTCCTATTTTACGAAAGAAATGTATTACCGGATTCTGGTGGCAAAGCTTTTGCCGGAAACGGTGGAACGGGTGCTCTATCTGGACCCGGATTTGATTGTAACGGATAATCTGGAGGAGTTTTATCATATGCCCATGGAAGGCTGTTTCTTTGGGGGCATACGGGACAGGCTTCAGGATAATGTAGGCAATCCCTATTGGGAGGAATTGGGATTTACGCGAAAAAACAACTATATCAATTCCGGCGTGCTTTTATGCAACCTGACCCTTCTCAGGAAAGAACAGAAGGTGCAGGATGTGTTTGATATGCTGAAGGAGAGAGGGGAAAGCCTGAAATTTCCTGACCAGGATATAATTAATGTACTCTATGAAGGAAAAATAGCAGTTGCAGAGGAAAGATACAATTTAAATCCCAATATATTGCGCTGGTGGGAATATCTGGGTTATAATTTTGCCCCGTTTTTTATAAAGCGCCCTGCAATCATTCATTACATGGGCGCTGAAAAGCCATGGAGAAGCAGTTATGCAGGAGGCCTGTATCATTATTACTGGAATGCGGAGAGAAAGTATGCCTGTCATAAGAAGGTGGATATGTTTTTCCGGTTTTTTAAGATTCCGTTTTTGATGATAAAGGCGGGGATTCGTTTTTTCCTGTAAGGATGTCGGATTCCATGCCCTGCCAAAGCCCCGGGACACAAAGCAGCCGGAAGAATCCGCAGACAGAAAATGTTTCTACGTCGCCACGCTCCCGCTCTGATAAAAACGCAGCAGTGCTAAGCTCGAAAATACCTCGCTAAGCGCTGGCGTTTTTATAAGGGCGACTTTAGAAATCATTTTCTGTCTGCGGATTCTTCCGGCTGCTTTGTGTCCCGGGGCTTTGGCAGGGCATGGAAAACTATTAGCTGTTTAATTAGTTGTTGAGATTTTCCAGTGCCGCCGTCTTTGCTCCTTCAAATTCGCTTACCTGAACTGCTCCAAAAGCCGGGGTGCGGTAAACGGGCACAGCTTCTTTAAACTGGTTGAAGTATATGTAATTGCCGGCGCCGTTTAAGTTTTCGTAATTGCCTTCTGCCACCATTTCATTGTTGCTTCCGTCAAGTCCCATGCGCATTAGTGCGGGAGCCTCCGTATCATTTTTCTGATAATAAATCATATTGCCGAATACAAGGAAGGTATCCACCCGGTCCGTGGTAAGTATCTCAACGGTAGATTCCGGGTCTGATAAAAGAAAACGGCATAAGCGGTAATCATTTGAAGCATCCATGTAATAAACATAAGAATCCTGAATTTGCGGAAACCAGATATTTCCGGCAGTATGCAGGCTGGAAGTTTTTGTAACCGGATCGAATACGTAAAGCCCTCTGGCATCTGCAGTATCCGTATAATAAATCTGATTGTTCCATACGCAGGAAGGATTAATAAGACCGGGTATTACGGAAATATTGGTTTTTCCATCCAGTGAACAGGAATAAAGGGAATTATCCTCGGATTTTTTATAGTACTGGTAATATATTTCGTTATTTACAAGCTGTACCATGCCACTTCCTTCTCTGGCGAGGGCTTTTACTGCTTTTCTCTTTAAATCCATCCGGTACAGGCCGGTAACGCTTCTCACATAGCCAAGGCCGGAGCCGCCCTGGCTGGAGCTTTGATGGTAATAGAGATAATTTCCGCCGGAACAAAGATATTCTATAGAAACGCTGGCAAGCTTTTTGATTTCTGTTTCATCTTTATTCATGGAATAAAGCCGGTAATTGTCATATGCATTGGCAAAATAGATTTTATCCTCAGTCTCACAGAATAATCCTTTGTTGTTTAAATTTCCTGCACTGTTGCCTACGGTTCCGTCCGGATTTTCCGGAACCCGTTGCAAATAAGCAGAAAGTATGGGTTCTCCGATTAAAAGAACCAGAATGATTATAGTAATTAAAATTCCTTTTGTCTTGCCGGACATAGGATGCCCTCCTTATAAGTTGATTTATTTTATTTTATCATAAATTTTCTGTTTGGGAAATGAAATGTGAAAAACTGTTGGAAAACTTGCTGGCAGTGCTGCCATAAGACAGTCTGTTTTTTACAATGTCCCATAAGCAGAATAATTTGTAAAATTTGGAAGTAAATTAAAAAAAAATTGGTTCAAAATTAATGCGGGAGACATATAAAAATGATATAATATCATTGTCATAAAAATACGATAGAATTTTATGGAATGCTTGGTACCTGCATGGGAACAGAAAACATACATATATGTTTTTTATGAGCCTGTGCAAAATAGAAAGGAGACAAATTCAATGAGGATGAAAAAAGCATTATGTAAAAAAATATTGTCAATGGTGCTGTCTCTTACAATGACAGCCGGTGCTCTTGCTGCTATGGGCACGCCCATAACAGCAGAGGCAGCAGAAGGCAGCGGGGAAGCCGAAGAACGAATTACGGCATATTCACCGGATATGGAGAAGTATGCCACCGTAAAAAACCTGAAAAAAAATAAATACAATTTAAGTTGCAGCAGCGGCAGTATTATTTGTCCTGTTTATTTTGGAAAGAGGGAAGGTGAATCACAAAGATGGTATATTGCCGGATATGATTTTAAGGCAGGGAATCTTGTTTTATTGTGCGATCCTAAAGAACCTTTAGAGGAAGAAATTCATTTTTTAGACAAAGACAGGAAACAAAAGGTAATATACGATGAGTTGGGAAATGAAATAACGAAATCTATGATTCTGGAGCCTCGGGAGGGGGAAGGGACTTATGATAATGGGCTGCCGGAGGAAGTTAGTGTAAATCATTATGGCACCAGTCTTTTGAGAAAGACGTTGCAGGAAATGGAAACGGATTCTTCTTTCTTTGCAAAGGATGAACAGGCGCTTATGCTGCCTACAAGAATCTATACATATGATATAAGAAACAAAATGCAATACTATACAAACGATAAGCTTTATACGCCGTATTGTGACTATAGTTCTGCTACGAACTGGGAACGCAAAATTATGGTTGGGAGAAATTCTTCTACTAAACTGGGAGATGGAGTAGGAGTTTCTTCTTCCAGAACTTTGAGTCCATATAATGGTTATCCATATAATAATGTATCCGGAGGGTCTTATTCTTCTTTCTGGCTTCGGAAAACGGATTCAAGCTATTACTATCCTAATAAATATGTAGCTATTTGGGAAACTTATGATAGTGAGACATATGCTGACGTAACGTCTGGAAGCTATGAGGGCGTACAAAATGTTGTGCCGGCATTTGCCATGGATTTAAATAATGTGCTTTTTGCGTCTGCTGTGCCGGCAGAAACAAATACGGCCGGAATGGAGATATTTCAGGATCTGGCTAAGAATAAGCTTTATCCATTTACGATGACCTTCCGAATGGATGGCAGCATAAATAATGAGATAAAAAGTATTGTAGAAGTAGATATGGAGTCGGATACCGTTTATGTGAAAGGTCCCAGTGCGGAGCTTAGCGACATATATTTATGCATACAGGGAAAAGACGAGAGTGGGCAGGACTGGTATTTTTCTAAAAACATTAAAAGAATCAGCCCTGACGGCATAACAATTTCTAAAGATGGCAAAAAAGTAGATTTGGATGATTGTGAGATATGGATTGAGAAAAGCTTTAGCGATGATGATCATCATATGATCTATGCAAAAAGGGCAACTCTTGTATCGGCTGAGATGCCAATGGCAGATGTGGAATCCGGTACCTATGAAGAGAATCAGATGGTAACACTTACAACGAATACGGAAGGTGCTGAGATTTATTATACTACAGATGGAAGCGAACCAACCATAGACAGCAGGAGATACAGCAGACCTATTGCTGTAAATGGAAAAATGGGTGAAAAGGTTGCCGTTACCATTAAGGCGCTTGCAGTCAAGTATGGTAAAGAGGATAGTAAAGTAGCAGTTTATGAGTATGTAATCGACCTTCCCCATGTCCATAGCTTTGGAACGTCATGGATTTTTGACAGCGAGGCTCATTGGCATGAATGTTCCGGAGCAAATTGTACGATTACTGCAGATAGCGAAAAAGATGGATATGGAGACCATACGGAGGATGAGGGCACGATTACTGTACAGCCTACGGAAACAAGTGAGGGCAGTAAGACGTATCGGTGTTCGGTATGCAGATATGTGATGAGAAGAGAGACGCTTCCAAAAACCGGAAACGAAGGGCCTGGAAATGAAGGGCCTGGAAATGAAGGGCCTGGAAACGAAGGGCCTGGAAACGAAGGGACTGGAACCGGAGGAAACGGAAATGGAGGAACAGGAAATGGAGGAACAGGAACCGGAGGAATAAGCCAGCCGGGGACAGGTGGCTCCACTATGGAAGAGACGAAGCCGGCAGCAAAAAATACAGTTCTGACATCTGCAGGTCAGAAGTGTACTGTGAAAGTAACTTCCTCTTCTGCAAAGAACCCCACTGTAGCTTATATGAAGTCAACCAACAGTAAGGCAGCTTCAATTACAGTGCCGTCCAGCATTATAATCAATAATGTAACATATAAGGTAACCGGAATAGCGGATAACGCATTTGCCAATCACAAAAAAGTTACCAAAATAACCATTGGAAAGAATGTTATTTCCATTGGCAAAAATGCTTTCAAGAACTGCAGGAAATTAAAGACGGTAACCATTAACTCAACTGTCTTAAAGTCAATTGGCGCCAATGCATTTTCGGGAGATAAGAATTTAAAGAACGTAACTGTGAAATCAACGAAGCTGACCTCTAAATCGGTGGGGAAAAATGCCTTTAAGGGAACAAATAAAAAACTCATAATCAAGGTGCCTAAAAAGAAAGCGGCAGCTTATAAGAAATTCTTTAAAAAGAAGGGGAATGTAAAAGTGACTGTACGGTAGGCAGTGCCCGATATTTAAGTATGAAAAAGCATATGCTGATTGTACCAAACCAGGCAATTGCAAACACCTTGCAATTGCCTGATATACAAACAGTAGAAAGGAGACAAATTCAATGAGGATGAGAAATACATTCTGGAAAAAGACGTTGTCAATGGTGTTGTCTCTTACGATGTCTGCAGGAGCGCTTACAGCTCTTGCCAGTCCCATGACAGCAGAGGCTGCCGGAGATGATGTGCCGGCAGCGGAATATGTGGATGCCCAGGCGCCGTCTTTAACCAAATTTGCCGGGATGAGAGACCTTAAGAATAAGTTTAAGCTGGACGGAAAGGGTATCATTCAGCCGGTATATTATGGATGGAGAGGTGACCGGGTTGAGGAACAAAAATGGTATATAGCCGGATATGACCCTGTGGCGCGTAATCTGGTTTTAATGTGTGACCCCGAATATCCCATAGGACAGCAGCCGGTGCCTTTCCTTGACGGAAGCAGGGAGATACTAAAAGTGCAGGCTGAGAATGGAGAAATGGTAGCCGATAACCGGTTTCAGTATCAAAGTGCGGATGGCGTCTATACAGGAGTGACGCCGGAGAAAATACGTATTAACCATTATGGCGCCAGCAATTTAAGGAAGACATTAAAGGCTATGGAAGAAAGTCCTTATTATTTTGCAGACGACGAACGGGAATTAATGCTGCAGACAAAGATGTATACCCGTGACGAGCAGAATAAGACCTCTTATTATATAGAAGATAAGCTTTATGCTCCGTATTATGCTTACAGTAATGGCAACGGATATTTGGTAGTCGGCAGAAATTCTTCCACATTATTGAATCAGGGATTGAAAATCAGTACTCAGCAACAATATGAAGACGGCAGAAACAGAAACCCCTTTTATGGTTATAATGGATATGATTTTTGGACACGAGTACAATATAATAATACCAGCAAAGAAGTATGGCAGCGTCAATCCGGTTCTTTTGCTGCCATAGATGTTACAAACAGTGCGCATGCCAGCTATCTATATGCGGTACCGGCTTTTGCATTAGATGTGAATAAAATCCTTTTTGCCTCTGCAGTACCCACAGAGGGGGAAACGTCCGGCACGACCACATTTTTGGATGGCTCATACAATTTCGGCATTCCAATGGCATTCAGGCTGGATGGCAGCGCCGACGGCGGGATAAAAAGCAGTGTAACTGTGGATAAAAAAACAAATTCCATTTCCGTCGGGGTGGATTCAAGAGAAAGAGACATCGGTCTGCGTTTGTGCGTGCAGGGAAAGAAAGACGGCAATGACTGGTATTATACAAAAGAGATAAAACGGTCAGAAAACAACATAGTGGTTTATGATACTGCGGGAGCTGACGGAGAGGTATCGAAACCGATAAATTTAGCGGATTGTGAAGTGTGGATTGAAGCAAAGCGGGATGAGGACGGCAATCTTGCCTATGCCAAAAAAGCAGGAGATGTAGCTACACCAACGGCAAGTTTGAAATCAGGCATTTACACGGAGGAACAAAGTGTAGCCCTTGCATCAGCCGACAGTAATGCAGAAATATATTATACAATGGATGGAAGCATTCCCGCAATAGAAAGCACAAAATATACATCCCCTATTTCTGTAAAAGGAAGACCGGGGGAAGCGGTTACGACTACGATCAGGGCAATTGCAATAGGGGAAGACGGAGCGGAAAGCAGAGAGGCGGAATTTATTTATACAATTGAGCTGCCTCATGCCCATAGCTGGAGCCAATCCTGGGAAAGCGACGAAAAGGCTCATTGGCACCCATGTATCTATCAGAATTGTGATATTATTCAGAATACCGGGAAAGAGGGATATGCTTCCCATACAGAGGATGACGGGACGGTAACGGCAGAGCCCACTACCCAGAGCAAGGGAACAAGAACCTATAAGTGTACGGTATGCGGCTATATTATGCGTACAGAGGATATCCCCAAAATACCGGCGCCTGCACCGGATAATCCAACACAGGATAAACCGGGAACAGATAAGCCGGGAACGGATGAACCGGGAACAGGTAATTCCGGAGCAGAAAATCCGGGAACAGGGGAGGCAAAGCCGGCTGCAAAGAATACAGTGCTGACAGCCGCTGCCCAGAAGTGTACTGTAAAAGTAACTTCTTCTTCCCGGACGAATCCGACTGTAGCTTATATAAAATCTACAAACAGTAAAGCAACAACGGTTTCGGTTCCGGCTGTAATTACACTAAACGGGGTTACCTATAAAGTAACCGGCATAGGGGCAAATGCCTTTGCCAATAATAAGAAGCTTACCAAAGTGACGATTGGAAAGAATATTACTTCCATTGGAAAGAATGCTTTTAAGAATTGTAAAAAGCTAAAGACGGTAACCATTCATTCAACTGTACTGAAATCCATTGGAGCCGGTGCATTTTCAGGTGATGGCAGCTTAAAAACAATAACCATTAAATCTTCAAAGCTCACCTCCAAATCGATAGGTAAAAATGCATTGAAGGGAACTAACAAAAAGCTCGTAATCAAAGCGCCAAAGAAGAAGGTAGCTGCTTACAAAAAATTCTTTAAGAAAAAAGGAAATACAAAAGTAACTGTGCGGTAGGCCATTTGGCCTGCCGTTTTGCTTCTTTTGTACGAAACATACAAACATAATTGAAAGATGGCTTGAAAAAGCCTGAAAGTCTGATATAATGGGAGTATAGGAAGGGGCTGGGCAGTATGGATAAAGAAATGAAGATGATGGTCAATACCGTTGTGGATGAAATGGGAAAGATAGAAAAGAAAATAGATGTACGTTTTGATAGACTGGAATCACGGCTGGATTCGATGCAGCATGAAATAAATGCCTGTAAGCTGGAAAGAGAATCTATTGGATTGTAAATAAAGAAAATTGATCAGCTTGAAAAAAGAATTGAAGAGCTGGAGAAAAAGACGGCATAGCAAAGCGGCAGGCATATTTGACATTGCCTTTGGGAGAGTGACAGGAATGGCAGCATTAACATTTGCAAATGTAAAAGTGCATAATGAAATAGAGTTCTGCAGGGTTTCCAATCTGGAGATAAAGCAGAAGATAGAAAGGGCTTTTTTAAGCAACCGGATATCCTATTATGAAAGATGGGAAGATGTTTCATTATTTAAAAGGATGTTCGGGGACGGAGAAAAGCAAAACTGCATCATCTGCATCAATTCCATGCAGAAGGATAAGGCGGAAGCCCTGATAGAGGAAATGCCGGAGGTGCGCGGCCAGGTGGAGCTGTTGTGCAGGCGGGTGGATAAAACCTTTTTTTAACTGATTTTTAATTGATAAAAGAAAAGAATATGACCCATATACAGAAAAGTGTTTCTGTATATAGGTCTTTTTTTATTTCTAAAGTCACAGGAGAGGTCTTTTACCATAAAAATTGCCTGTACAGGTATAATAGCGGCAGGGTTTTCTCAGAATATCAGGTGAAGGAGCACTATTCCCATTATGGAGGCGGAAAAGCGTTGGCAAAGGAGAGGGAAAAAGCATGAATGATACACTAAGAACCATAGTTACCATGTTTGGCGGACTGGCAGTATTTATTTACGGGATGAGTCTGATGAGCGAAGGACTGCAGAAGGCTGCGGGGGAAAGGTTAAAATATATTCTCGGAATACTGACGAAAAATCCTGTAGCAGGAGTTTTGGCAGGAGCGCTGATAACTGCAATGCTGCAAAGCAGCAGCGCCGCTACAGTTATGACTCTTGGCTTTGTAAGCGCCGGCCTTATGTCTCTGCCCCAGGCGATTTCCGTTATTTTAGGCGCAAATATCGGAACCACGTTAACGGCGCAGATTATAGCTTTTAAAATTGATGAATATATATGGCTGATTGTCTTAATCGGGTTTTTATTTTATTTTTTTTCTAAACGGGAAAATTGGAAAAATATCGGACAGTCTCTGTTTGGTTTTGGAATTTTGTTTGTGGGAATCATGACTATGGGAAATGTTATGAAGCCTTTGGCTGCCAGTCCTGTTTTTGCAGGTCTGATAGAACAGGTTTCCCATATACCTTTATTAGGCATGCTTCTTGGCACTATCATGACAATTGTGGTACAGAGCAGCAGCGCTACCATAGCGGTGCTTCAAAATATTGCCATGCAGCCTGCCGCAGATGGAGTGAGTAGCCTGTTAGGGCTGGAAAATGCCATTCCCATTTTGCTGGGAAACAATATAGGAACTACGATTACTGCATTGTTTGCCTGCATCGGCCAGTCAAAAAATGCAAAAAGGGCTGCTGCCGCCCACAGTGTGTTCAATATTTCAGGAGCCCTGCTGTTTGTGTGGATTGTCCCGTGGTTTGCACAAGCGGTAAGGGGTTTATCGCCGGCAGGAGCTGAGGTGGAGGTAATCAGCAGGCAGATTGCCAATGCACATACGATTTTCAATGTGATAAGTACGTTGCTGTGGCTTCCCTTTATAGGGATAATGGTGCGAATTGTTATGTTTTTAGTGCCGGGAGAAGAAGAAAAGACGGCTGGGAATATACCCCGTTTTCTGGACATGAATATGCCGAATCAGCCGGTGGCGGCTATGCAGCTTGTAGGAAAAGAAATCGTAAATGTTTCGGTCCATTTAAAGACCATGCTGGATTATCTGGAAAAAGCCATTGGGGAGCACGATATCAGCGCATTGGGAAATGCCAGAAAGACAGGTGAAACGATTAAGGAAGTCCAAAAGGAAATGATGGACTATATGTCCCACCTGTTTGCAGGGGGCGTGCTTACGGAAGAACAGTCTCTTCAGGCGGCAGGGCTTATGAGCGTGATTAGTGATATAGAAAGAATGGGGCTTCGCTCCATGGAAATGGCGGATGCTGTCCAGATGAAGATGGAAAAGGGCTATCAGTTTTCCAAGGAGGCAATGAAGGAAATCAAGTGGGGGTTTGGACAGGTGAAAAAAATGATTGCCAGCGCCATTTCCTCTATGCAGAATGGAGATAAAGAGTTGGCAAAGCAGGTTATGTCCGGAAAGGAAGAGATAACCAGACTGGTTCGCCGGCAATTGAAAAATCATATAAAACGGCTGAAAAAGGGAAAATGCAGTCCGGAATTTACCTTTAGCTTTACGGAAATTTTATACGGTATGGAAAGGATTTCCAATCATTGCATGAACATTGCGGATGCTGTGCTGGAGGATTTTCAATATTCTTGTCCTGCATGGGAATTTATGTTAAAATGAAATGGCTATAAGGAAAGGAATTTGCTATGAAGAAAATCATAATTATCGGTGCAGGTCCGGCAGGAATTACCGCAGGATATGAACTTTTGAAACAGTCAAAGGAATATGAAGTAATCATTTTGGAGGAAACCTCTGAGTTAGGCGGAATTTCCCGCACGGTAAGGTATCATGGAAACCGTATGGATTTAGGAGGACACAGATTCTTTTCCAAGGACGACAGGGTCATGGAATGGTGGGGAAGGATTATGCCGAAGCAGGGCAGTCCATCCTATGATGATAAGAAGCTGAAGCGCCCTGTACGCCTTAGCAAAAACGGGCCTGACCCGGAAAAGGAGGACAGGGTGCTTTTGTCCAGAAACCGGGTTTCCAGAATATACTACAAAAGAAAATTCTTTGATTATCCCATCAGCATGAGTCTTGCAACTATTAAAAACATGGGATTTTTTACTACCCTGCAGGCAGGGTTCAGTTATTTGTACTCTCTCATTGTAAAGCTGCCGGAGACATCTTTGGAAAACTTTTACCGGAACCGGTTTGGGAAAAAGCTGTATTCCATGTTTTTTGAAGGCTATACGGAAAAGCTGTGGGGAAGGCACCCAAGGGAGATTTCTGCGGACTGGGGCGCCCAGCGGGTAAAGGGATTGTCCATATTAGCTATTATAAAAGACACCTTTTCCAAAATAGTTCCCAGAAAGCGGGATGAAAAGAAGGTGGAAACCTCGCTGATAGAAGAGTTCTGGTATCCCAAATACGGACCGGGACAGCTTTGGGAGATGGCAGGCGCTGATTTTGAAGCTATGGGAGGCAGTATCAAAAAGGGCTGTAAGGTAACCGGCGTCCGCACAGAGGGCAGTAAGGTCAAAAGCGTAACTTACATGGAAAATGGCGCCCAGATTGTGGAGGAAGCCGATTATGTGATTTCTTCCATGCCCCTTAAGGATTTGGCAGCAGGCATGAATCAGGTGCCGAAGCAGGTGGCGGACATTGCCGCAGGGCTTCCTTACCGGGATTTTGTTACCATAGGGCTTTTGCTGAGCCATTTATCTTTGGAAAATAAGACCAAATTAAAGACTCTTGGCAACATTGTGCCGGATTGCTGGATTTATGTACAGGACCCGGGCATCCGCCTTGGCAGGATTCAGATTTTTAATAACTGGTCCCCGTATCTTGTTCAAAAACCGGAAGAAACCGTCTGGGTAGGACTGGAGTATTTCTGCATGGAGGGAGACCGCTTCTGGAATGCCGGTGAAAAGAAATGCGTAAAGTTTGCCATCAAAGAGCTGATTAAGATGGGAGTCATCTCAGGAGAAGAGCAGGTACTGGATGCTCACAGGGAGCATGTGAAAAAGGCATATCCTGCTTATTTTGATACTTATGAACATATTCAGACTCTGATTGATTATCTGGATACCTTTGAGAATCTATACTGCGTAGGCAGAAACGGACAGCATCGTTACAATAATATGGACCATTCCATGGTGACCTCCATGGAAGCGGTACAGAATATTTTAAGCGGCAGGAAGGACAAGAAAAATGTCTGGAATGTAAATACAGAAAAAGAATATCATGAAAGTAAGTAAAGGCGGAAAGAGGATGGACTTAGGAGAAATCAGAAAAGAGCTGGATGAAATCGATGCAGAAATAGTGGCATTGTATGAAAAAAGAATGAAAGCCTGTGAAAAGGTGGCAGAATATAAAATACAAACGGGAAAGCCGGTATTCGATAAGGAAAGGGAGGATGCCAAGCTGGGACAGGTAGCATCCCTTGCGTCTACTCCTTTTAATAAACAGGGGGTTAAGGAGCTGTTCGGGCAGATTATGTCTATAAGCAGAAAACGGCAGTATCAGCTTTTAAACAGCCATGGCAAGGGCGGAGAGCTGCCCTTTGTGCCGGTAGATGCTTTGGAGACAAAGGATGCCGTCGTTGTATTCCAGGGGGCGGAAGGAGCTTATTCCCAGGCTGCCATGGCGGAATATTTTGGAAACAATACAAGGAACTTCCATGTGGATACTTTCCGGGAAGCCATGACTGCCATTTCGGAAAAGAAAGCCGATTATGCAGTGCTGCCCATTGAAAATTCTACGGCAGGCATAGTAAGTGAGATTTATGATTTGCTGGTGGAGTTTAAAAATTATATTGTAGGGGAGCAGATAATGAAGATTGAACACTGTCTTTTGGCTGTTCCCGGCAGCAGCATGGAGGATATTCAAACGGTGTATTCCCATCCCCAGTCTTTGATGCAGAGCTCCCGTTTTTTGGATGAACATAAGCAGTGGCAGCAAATCAGCATGAAAAACAATGCTTTTGCAGCCATGAAGGTGGCAGAGGAACAGGATAAGACAAAGGCGGCAATTGCAGGCGCTTATGCAGGAGAAGTGAATGGACTGACCATTTTAAAGAAGGGCGTGAACCACTGCAGCACCAATTCCACCCGGTTTATTATTGTTACCAATAAAAATATTTTCAGAAAATGCGCAGGGAAAATAAGCGTCTGCTTTGAAATCCCTCATGAAAGCGGTTCGTTATACCGGATTCTTTCCCATTTCATATATAACGAGCTGAATTTAACAAAAATTGAGAGCCGTCCCATTGAAGGGCGCAATTGGGAATACCGTTTTTTTCTGGACTTTGAAGGAAATCTTTTGGACAGCGGCGTACAGAATGCCCTAAGGGGGCTGGCAGCAGAAACCACTGATTTAAAGCTGCTGGGAAATTATTAATGGTAAACTAAACTTAAGGCAGGTGCAGAAATATGGCAGTGAGGACATTTGCAGCTATTGATGTGGGTTCCTATGAGCTGGCGATGAAAATATTTGAAATATCCAAGAGAAACGGAATACGGGAAATCGATTTGATTCGCCGTGGAATTGAACTGGGAACAGATACTTATAATACCGGAAAGATTCGCAATGAAAGAGTGGATGAGCTTTGCGGTGTTCTGAAGGAATTTGCGGAAATTATGGATTCCTATGGAGTGGATGCTTATAAGGCATATGGCACCAGCGCCATCAGGGAAACAGAAAATACCATTATTATCCTGGACCAGATTCGGAATCGTACCGGAATACAAATAGAGGTATTAAACAATTCCGAACAAAGATTTTTGGATTATAAATCCATTGCATCAAAAGGTGAGGGATTTTTACAGATAATTGAAAAGGGCACGATTATTATCGATATAGGAGGGGGGAGCATCCAGCTTTCCCTGTTTGATAAGGATACGCTTATTGCAACCCAGAATATCCGCCTGGGCGTACTTCGTATGCGGGAAAGGCTTCAAAAGCTTGCTGCCAGAACCAATCATTATGAAGAACTGATTGGGGACATGGTTTCCGCACAGCTGCAGATGTTCAAAAAGATGTATTTAAGAGAGCGGGAAATCAAGAATATCATTATTGTGGATGACTATGTGTCAAATATCATCCAGCGAAAGGATATTTTTAAAGAAGCTACAGGTTATCTCACTACAGAAGAATTTATGAGGTTTGTGGAAGGAATCAAAAGGAAGGGCACAAATGAGATTGCACAGAAGTTCGGACTTTCAGAAGAAAATGCGTCCCTTATGTTCCACAGCGTTTTTTTGATTAAGAGCATTGTAGAAGTATTGGAAGCAGAGTTGTTATGGGCTCCGGGAGTGAGCCTTTGTGACGGTATTGCTTATGAGTATGCGGAAAACAACAGGCTGATTACTCCAGAGCATGATTTTGAAAAGGATATTCTGGCATGTGCGCTTAATATAAGTAAACGTTACATGGTCAGCAAAAAAAGAAGCGAGACTATTGAATATATAAGCCTTGTTATTTTTGATTCCATGAAGAAGATACACGGTCTTGGAAAAAGAGAACGGCTGTTATTGCAACTTGCAGCCCAGTTAAATGACTGCGGAAGATATATCAGTTTAGTGAATGTAGGGGAAAGCTCTTACAATATCATTAAAGCTACGGAAATAATGGGCCTCTCCCATCAGGAGCAGGAAATGGTGGCAAATATTGTAAAGTTCAACCGGATGGAATTTTCATACTATCAGGATTTGACAAGAGAAAATACTCTGGATAAAAAGAATTACCTGACCATAGCAAAGCTCACTGCAATTTTGCGGGTGGCTACGGGAATGGACAGAAGCCATAAGCAGAAGTTCAAGGATGTTCAGGCAAGGCTTCATGAAAGAGAATTGATTTTGTCTACGGATACTTTGGAGGACATTACATTGGAAAAGGGGCTTTTGACAGCGAAAACCAGATTTTTCGAGGAAGTGTTCAGCGTAAAGGTGTCCATCAGACAGAAAAGAAGATTGTAAGGGGGTAAGGAGAATGGCGGAAAAAAAACAGGCAGAAAAACCGGATTTTAAGAACCCTGAATATTATGCCAACCGGGAGCTGAGTTGGCTCCAGTTCAATTCCCGGGTATTGAGTGAGGCAAGGGATAAAACCATTCCTCTTTTTGAGAGAATAAAATTTTTAAGCATAACCGCATCCAATCTGGACGAATTTTTCATGGTGCGGGTAGCATCCTTAAAGGATATGGTAAATGCAGGATATCAAAAAAAGGATATTGCGGGCATGACGCCGGAAGAGCAGTTGAAAAAGCTGAATAAAGAAACGCATCAGCTTGTAAGCCAGCAGTATTCCACTTATAACAGAAGCCTTTTGCCGCTGCTTAGGCAAAAGGGGCTTACTTTGATTGAGCGCCATGAGGATTTAAGCAGGGAACAGGCAAAATATATCGACCGTTATTTTGAGGATAATGTATATCCGGTTTTAACGCCTATGGCAGTGGATTCTTCCCGTCCCTTTCCTCTGATTCGGAATAAATCCTTAAATATCGGCGCACTGTTGAAGAAAAAAGGGCTGACGGATAAAAAGGAAAAAGGCGGCAAAAAGGATGGGGAAGGAGAAGTGGAATTTGCCACCGTACAGGTTCCTTCCGTGCTTTCCAGAATTGTAACCATTCCTTCCAATGAAGGGGAAACAACTGTTATTTTATTGGAAGAAATCATTGAAAGGAATATGAACAAGCTGTTCCTGAATTATGATATTATTTGTGCCCATCCTTTCCGGATTATGAGAAATGCGGATTTGTCCATTGAAGAGGACGAGGCGGAGGATTTGCTGAAGGAAATTGAAAAGCAGTTGAAGAAAAGACAGTGGGGGGAAGCTATCCGTCTGGAAGTGGAGGACGGAATCGATAAGGGGCTTTTGAACATTATTAAATCAGAACTTAAAATTGCCCAGGAGGATATTTATGCCATCAGGGGACCGTTAGATTTGACATTCTGCATGAAGCTTTATGGGATAGAAGGATTTGACGATTTGAAGGTAAAGGCTTATACGCCACAGCCAGTAAAAGAGCTTCCGGCGGAATGCGATATTTTTGAGGAAATCCGAAAGGGAGATATTCTGCTTCACCATCCCTATCAGTCTTTCCAGCCGGTGGTGGATTTTATCAAGCAGGCCGCAAGGGATCCCAAGGTGCTTGCCATTAAGCAGACCTTATACCGTGTAAGCGGCAATTCGCCCATTATTGCGGCACTGGCACAGGCGGCGGAAAACGGGAAGCAGGTTTCGGTACTGGTGGAGTTAAAGGCAAGGTTTGATGAAGAAAATAATATCGTATGGGCGAAAATGCTGGAAAAGGCAGGTTGTCATGTGATTTATGGTCTGGTAGGCTTAAAGACTCATAGTAAAATAACTCTGGTAGTCAGAAGGGAGGACGACGGCATTCGCCGGTATGTCCATTTAGGCACGGGAAACTATAACGATGCCACGGCAAAGCTGTATACGGATTTGGGTCTGTTTACCTGCAGCGAGCCTATGGGAGAGGATGCTACGGCAGTATTTAATATGCTTTCCGGCTATTCGGAGCCATTAAACTGGAATAAGCTGTCTCTGGCTCCCCTTTGGCTGAAGGATAAATTCCTGTTTCTCATTAACAGGGAAAGAGAACATGCAAAAGAGGGAAGGCCGGCAAAAATCATTGCCAAGATGAACTCTCTTTGCGATAAGGACATTATCAGCGCTTTATACAAAGCAAATGCAGCCGGCGTGGAAATACATCTGATAATCCGGGGAATTTGCTGTTTAAGAACCGGAATTCCCGGAATCAGCGACCGGATTACCGTCCGTTCCATTGTGGGGAATTTTTTGGAACACAGCCGTATTTTTTACTTTGAAAATAACGGAAGTGATGAGCTCTATCTGGGAAGCGCCGACTGGATGCCCAGAAATTTAGAGCGCAGAGTGGAGATATTGTTTCCGGTAGAAAAGGAAGCTTTAAAGGAGAAAGTGCTCCATATTCTGGAATGTCAGCTAAGTGATACAGTAAAGGCTCATGTGTTAAAGCCGGACGGCTCCTATGACAAAGTGGATAAACGGGGAAAAGCTCATTACAATTCCCAGGAGGCATTTTGTGAAGAAGCGGTTTTGGACGGTAAAAGCCAGGGCAAAAGCCAGATGGAGAGAGTGTTTATTCCGGAAATCCATCATGAGTGACGTTAAAACATGTTCCGCCAAATGCCCGCCCTGCCGCCTGTGGAGAAACGGCTGGCTGAATTGTTGCTGAGTGGCGGGACTTGGCAGAAGAAATGGTAGAAAAGGGTTGAACATAAAAATGAAGAAACTGGTTATTTTTGACTTGGACGGCACGCTGACGGATTCTCTGGCATCCATCCAATACTGCACTAATTTAACAATCAGGGAGTTTGGATATGCTCCCTTTCCCTTAGAGCCTTTCCGCTACTTTGTAGGGGATGGGGCGGAAGAATTGATAAAGCGGGCATTGAAGGCTTCCGGGGATCTGGAGCTTGTCCATTATGAAAAGGCAATGGAACGGTACAGGCAGGTGTTTAAGGAGCACTGTATGTATAAAGTAAAGCCTTATGACGGGATTTTAGAGCTGTTAAAGGCTTTAAAGGAAAAAGGGATGCTTCTTGCAGTAAATTCCAACAAGCCTCATGAACGGACCGTGGATGTAATTGAACAGATATTTGGCAAGGACTGCTTTCATATGCTTGCAGGGCAGGTTCCGGAGCGGAAAAGAAAGCCGGACCCGGCAGGGGTTTTCCATATAGTCGATACGCTGGGGATAAACAAAGCGGATGTTATTTATATAGGCGATACCTGTACCGACATGCAAACCGGAAAAAATGCAGGGGTATTTACCGTTGGTGTGCTTTGGGGTTTTCGGGACCGGAAGGAACTGGAGGAAAACAAAGCAGATGTTATTATTGAAAAGCCTATGGAGCTTTTGAAATACATTTCATAGGTAACAGTTCAGACAGCAGCTCCCCACAGGCGGCAGGGCGGGCATTTGGCGGAACTTGGAGAAGAGGAAAAATGATTAGACTGATTGCAACAGATGTGGATGGAACCCTGGTAAAGGATTCCAGCAGAGAAGTGTACGAGGAATATATTGACGGCATAAAAAGGCTGACGGATATGGGAATTTATTTTGCGGTGGCAAGCGGCAGACAATATGGCAGCATACGCAGGATGTTTGACCGGGCGGAAAGGGAGCTTATTTATATTGCGGAAAACGGCGCCCATATTATTATGAATGGAAAGACCGTTTCCATGACAAAAATGGACCGGGGCTATGTAGAAGAAATCATGACGGACCTTAGAGGTTATTACAAGGAGGGCTGCCATGTGGTTGCCTCCACATCAAAGGGCTGCCTCATAGAATCAAAGGATAAGGATTTTATCCACCTGATTTCAGAGGAGTATCGAAATGATGTAAGGCTTACGGAGGATATCTTAGGGGAAAAGGAAGATATCATCAAGCTTGCCATTTACCGGAAAGGGGGCATTCGTTCCATTGGAGAAGCGGTTTTGATTCCAAAATGGAAGGAACGGGTCAAGACCTGCATGGCAGGGGAAGAATGGGTGGATTTTATGGATTTTTCCGTGGACAAAGGAAATGCCCTTATGACGGTACAGAAAAAGCTTGGCATAGGACGGGAAGAAACCATGGCATTTGGCGACAATAACAATGATATGGGCCTGATTCTGGCGGCAGGAGAAAGCTATGCCGTGGAAAATGCGGTTATGGAGCTGAAGGAAAAGGCAAAGCATATTTGCCGGAGCTATGAGGAAAAAGGAGTTTATCAGGTTTTGAAGAGCCTTTGGGAAAAGTAGATAATCGGGAAATACCCTGCCGCTGTAATTTCACTGTGCAAGACAGACAAATCACCGCAGGGCACGCTTTCGCTATATGTGGCTCGCAGCGGTACATAAGGTGCCAAAGTACGGCACCTAAGTACCGGCGGCCACAAAATACCCTGCTTGTGATATTGTCTGTCTTGCACAGTGAAATTGCAACGGCAGGGCATTTCCCGATTATCCGGCAGGAAAGAAGTAGAAAGGAAGAACAATATGAAGGAATATGATGAAAAAGTATTACAGTGTTTTTTAGAAAAGCAGCAGCAGCTTTTTCCGGAAAGAGTTGCGGAAACAGAAGAAGAAGCGGAGGAATTTTTAGAGGACTGCATGGCGGTGGTGGCAGGCTCCATGAAGGAGGTCTGGGAGTATTTTGAGGAAGAAGACGTGGATTTGGAAGGCATGGGGGAAAAGGATATTTTAGAGGCGGAAGAAGTGTTTCAGGTGGGGGATGGAAGGTTTTTGATTGTGGAAGGATAAGAAGAGTATTGGAGAAGAATATGGCAAATGATGAAAAAATATTAAATATTATTTCTCATTATAGGGATGAGTTGCATAAAAAAATTAAAGAACGAGAGAAGGAGATGCAACAGGATAATAATGAACATTATCTAATTTATAATGCATTGGGTTTCACGAATAAAGAAGGATATCAAATAGACTTTCAGCAAAATGTAGGAAGATTTTTGTATAAGTATGCTGGTTCATTATTAGAAGAATTGGCAATAAAATGTTTGAAGGAGGCATATCCAGATGCGGAAATGAAAGTAAGGCTTCCGAATACCATTGATGAAAGTCCTAAGACTGTAGAAATAGATTGTCTGATAGGGAACAGGGCATATGAAATTAAATGGAAGGATGCCACTACAGACGGAGACCATATTAAAAAGGAACATAAACGTGTACAAATTATTAAAAAAGCGGGATACATGCCAATAAGAATTATGTTTTTTGAACCAAATAGGGAACAGTCCATGCGAATACAAGACAGATTGAAAAGAATGTATGAAGATATTGGAGGAGAATATTATTCAGGGGAAGAAGCATGGAAATATTTAAAAAAGAAAACGGGTATAGACTTGAAAAGGTTATTTGAAGGATTGAGAGAGTGATAAAATGTTGGAAAATAGGATTATTCTAGATGATTCGTTAAATACAATGAAAAATATGGATAAGGAAGTAGTGGACGTAATATATTTGGACCCGCCATTCTATACTCAGGAAATCCAAAAGCTCTCTTCTCATGAAAATGAAGAGGACTATAGTTTTTCGGATAAATGGAAATGTATGGATGAGTATTTGGATTATATGAAAATTCGCCTGCGTCAGTGTAAAAGAATACTGAAAGATACAGGAAGTATTTTTGTACATTGTGATAGAAATGCCTCCCATTATTTAAAAGTGTTGCTGGACCGGATATTTGGAGTCAATAATTTTCAAAGCGAAATCGTATGGTATTATAAACGATGGTCAAATTCTAAAAAAGGACTTTTGAATAATCATCAAATAATCTTTTTTTATAGTAAAACCCCGAAATTTAAATTCAATAAGATATATACAGAGTATTCGGAAACAACAAATGTTGACCAGATATTACAGGAACGGGTCAGAGATGAAAAAGGAAAATCGGTATATAAATGTGATGAAAATGGAGAGGTTGTCTTTGGTAAAAGTAAAAAGGGTGTTCCTTTATCTGATGTTTGGGAAATACCATATTTAAATCCAAAGGCAAAGGAGCGGGTTGGGTATCCTACGCAGAAACCAATCATTTTGCTTGAACAAATTATAAAATTGGTAACAGATGAAAATGATATTGTTTTTGACCCATTTATGGGTTCGGGAACAACTCTTGTTGCTGCAAAAATGTTAAATCGCAGGTATTTAGGTGTCGATATATCAAAGAATGCAGTAGAATTGGCTAAATCACGATTGAAAGCTATGGTAAAAACAGAATCCTATTTGTTGAAAAAAGGAAAAATGGCTTATAGAAATTTATCAGAAAAGCAAGTGAACATATTGAAAAGTATAAATGCGACTCCTGTTCAGCGCAATAGCGGTATAGACGGTTTTTTGGATGAATATATAGAGGGCAGACCTGTTTCGGTTAAAATTCAAAAAGAACAGGAGACTTTAGACGAAGCTGTGAATAGGCTATGTAAGTCCAGTAAAACGAAAAAATGTATTTATATGATTTTAATACGTACTCATTTAGATATGTTTGATATGCATCAATATTCAGATTATCCGAATAATCTTTTCATAATAGATGCTTATGATTTGACTATTAAAGATATGCTGGAAGGTAAAAAAGATGAAAGCGGCAATTTTATCAGGGTTATCTAAGAAGGATATCGGTATAGGCAGATGATATATCATAAAAGATTTATTTCTTTTTATGTTAATGTATTGATTTTGGTGTGTATACGTAGCAGGAGCATAATGGCTTTCGGCAGTTGATGTTTTCAGATTTTGTATCCGATAAAACATAAAAGTAAAAGTTCAAACAGCAGGCAGCATACATAAGGGATATGATGAGAAAAAGAATACTAATCTCTCTAAAAAGAATAAAATATTTATCGGGATTTCTGTTTTTCTTAACGATAGAAATCCTGATTGCTTTGTTTGTGCATGATAATTTTATCCGCCCGTATGTGGGTGATATATTGGTGATTTTCGTAATGTATTTCTTTGTCAGAATCTTTATTCCTGAAAAGTATACATGGCTTCCCCTTATTTTGTTTATTTTTGCAACAGCAGTGGAAATTTGTCAGTTGTTTCACATAGCAGAGCGCTTAGGTCTGGCTGATAACAGATTTATGAGAATTCTGCTGGGTTCCACCTTTGATATAAAGGATATTCTTTGCTATGGCATTGGAAGCATACTTATTCAAACAGTTGTATGGCTGAAAGCCGGAAAATAATATAATTAAATTGTCTCTGTATTCTGTTTTCGGTAACAGTTCAGACAGCAGCTCCCCACAGGAATTATCTTCTGTCCAATCCCCCTCTTGCATTTTTCCAGATTTTCTGTACAATAATAAAAGTGGCAAAAAATAACATAACGAAAAAGAAAAACGGAGTCTATTATGATTAGTGCAAACAATGTAACTTTACGAATCGGAAAAAAAGCCCTTTTTGAGGACGTTAATATTAAATTCACGGAAGGGAACTGTTATGGGTTAATCGGCGCCAACGGAGCCGGAAAATCCACCTTTTTGAAAATACTTTCCGGGCAGCTTGACACTACCAAAGGCGATATTACCATGACGCCGGGACAGCGCCTTTCCTTTTTGGAGCAGGATCACTTCAAATATGACGAATACCCTGTTATGGATGTAGTCATTATGGGCAATGAAAGATTATATACCATTATGAAGGAGAAGGACGCCATCTATGCCAAGGAGGATTTCTCGGATGAAGACGGCATCCGTGCCAGTGAGCTGGAGGCTGAATTTGCAGAAATGGACGGCTGGGAAGCGGAGTCTAACGGGGCAATGCTCTTAAACGGCCTCGGTATCGATACGGATATTCACTATTCCCTTATGAAGGATTTAAACGGTAATGAAAAGGTAAAGGTTCTTTTGGCAAAGGCTTTATTTGGCAATCCGGATATCCTGTTGTTAGACGAGCCTACCAACCATCTGGATTTAAATGCCATTGCATGGCTGGAGGAGTTTTTAATCAACTTTGAAAACACGGTAATTGTTGTTTCCCATGATCGTTACTTTTTAAATAAGGTATGCACCCATACGGCAGATATCGATTATGGCAAGATTCAGTTATATACAGGCAACTATGATTTCTGGTATGAGTCCAGCCAGCTATTAATTAAGCAGATGAAGGAAGCCAATAAGAAGAAGGAGGAGAAAATCAAGGAATTACAGGAATTTATCTCCCGTTTCTCCGCCAATGCCTCCAAATCCAAGCAGGCTACCTCAAGGAAGAAAGCGCTTGAAAAAATCGAGCTGGATGAAATCAAGCCTTCCAGCAGAAAATACCCTTATATTGACTTCAGACCGGAAAGAGAAATCGGAAACGAGGTTCTTTCCGTGGAAAATCTTACAAAAACCATCAATGGAGAGAAGGTTTTGGACCATATTTCCTTTATTGTGGGACATGATGACAAGATAGCCTTTGTAGGGGGCAACGAATTAGCCAAGACTACTCTGTTTAAGATCCTTATGGGAGAGCTGGAGCCGGATGAAGGAAACTTTAAGTGGGGAGTTACTACTTCCCAGGCTTATTTCCCCAAGGATAGCACAGAGGAATTTGATAATGACCTGACCATTGTGGACTGGCTTACCGGCTATTCTCCCGTAAAGGATGTTACTTATGTGCGGGGCTTTTTGGGACGTATGCTGTTTGCAGGTGAGGACGGCGTGAAAAAGGTAAAGGTATTGTCCGGAGGGGAAAAGGTTCGCTGTCTGTTGTCCAAGATGATGATATCCGGAGCGAATTGTCTTGTATTGGATGAGCCTACCAACCATTTGGATATGGAATCCATTACGGCGCTGAATAACGGACTTATTAAATTCAAAGGCGTGGCTTTGTTTGCATGTCATGACCATCAGTTCGTGCAGACTACGGCAAACCGGATCATGGAAATTCTGCCGGACGGCTCTTTGATTGACAAGATTACCTCTTACGATGAGTATTTGGAAAGTGATGAAATGGCAAGAAAGAGGACGGTTTATACAGCTAATAAAGAAGAGGACGAAAATTAAGGAAAGGAATGGTTCAGCCCTCAGCTTTCCCCCAGAGGAATCGGAACCGGCTGCAGGATGAAAATGTTTCTACGCTGCCACGCTCTTGCTCTGATAAAAACGCAGCAGTGCCAAGCTCGAAAATACCTCGCTAAGCGCTGGCGTTTTTATAAGGGCAGGCTTTAGAAATCATTTCCATCCTGCAGCCGGTTCCGATTCCTCTGGGGGGAAAGCTGAGGGCTGAATGGTACAGGGAAGGATTGGAATGAAGATTGTGGATTTACATGTCCACTCCACCAAATCGGATGGAAGCTATACGCCAGGTGAATTGGTGGAGTATGGGGTGAAAAAAGGATTATCCGCCTTTGCCCTGACAGACCATGACACGACGGAAGGGCTGGCAGAAGCTTTTGAAGCTGCAAAGGGCAGGGATATAGAAGTGGTGCCGGGTATTGAGTTCTCTACAGAGTATCAGGGAAAGGATATTCATATTCTGGGACTTTATATTGATTATGAAAAGGAAGAATTCCGGAAGTATCTGAAGGATTTTCAGGAATCCAGGGAAATCCGGAATGAGAAAATGTGCAAAAAGCTTACCGAGCATGGGGTGGATATCAGCTATGAGGGGCTTAAGGAACGGTTTCCGGGCGCAGTGCTTACAAGAGCTCATTATGCCAGATTTTTATGGGAAGAGGGTTATGTTTCCAATATGAGGGAGGCATTTGACAAGTATATTGGAGACCATGCCCCCTGCTTTCTTCCAAGGGAAAAGGTAACGCCCGTTCAGGCGGTAAAGCTTATTTTAAGGGCAGGCGGAGTTCCCGTTCTGGCCCATCCGCTTCTTTACGGCATGAGCGATAAACGGCTGGAGCAACTGGTGGCAGAGCTAAAGGAAGCCGGGCTTTTGGGAATCGAGGCAGTTTACAGCACTTACAACACCGGAGAGGAAAGGCAGATGAAAAGGCTGGCAAAAAAATATGACCTGCTGATTTCAGGAGGCTCGGATTTTCACGGCGCCGCAAAGCCGGGACTGGATTTGGCAACGGGCTATGGGAGTCTGGTCATTCCTTATGAAATTTTAGAGCGGATTAAGGAGGCAAAAGGGAATACACATGAAATGTAAAATACTGTTTACAGATATGGACGGAACCCTGCTGGATGACGAAAAAAAGATTTCAAGGAAGGTATATCATGCCATAGACCGGTTTACAGAAGCGGGAGGAAGGGTGGTTCTTTCCAGCGGACGCCCCTTAAACAGTATTTTGGAAACAAAAAACAGTCTGGGGCTTTCTTATCCGGGAATGTATGTTATTGCCTATAATGGAGCGCTGGTATATGATTGTCAGGCAGAGAGTCCTGTATTTGAAAAAAGGCTCCCGCTTGATTATGTAAACCAAATTATGGAGATTGCCAGGGAATTTGGAATCCATTGTCACACCTATTCGGATACCCACATCGTATCGGAGCGGGAGACCGGGGAGCTTTCCCGATACCGGAAGCATATTCACCTGCCATACAGGATAGTGGAAAATGCAGCGGAATATTTAAGGTCAATCCATATGGAGCCGTATAAGCTGATAGCAATTGATAATGAGCCCTATAAGCTGGAGGCATTGAAGCAGGAGTTTGAAAAAAGGATGTATGGAAAGATTCATACCGTCTATTCCGCAAAAAACTATTTGGAAGTTATCCATAAGGACGCCTCTAAAGGGAATGCGGTAAAATTTCTGTGCAATTATCTGCAGATTCCCATAGAAGCTGCTGTGGCAGCGGGAGATGCGGCAAATGATATTTCCATGTTAGAAGCGGCAGGCATGGGAGTGGCAATGAAAAATGCCACCCGGGATACAAAACAGGCGGCTGGTTATGTGACAAAATATACAAATAATGAAGATGGAATATTGGAGATATTTGACAGATGGATGTAAAAGAAAAGCATTTTCTTTTACATCCATCTGTCTGTGTTCATGTATTTTCAGGCCACTACCTGATTCTTTCCGTTTTTCTTTCCCTTATACAGATTTTCATCAGCAAGGGCGATGAGCTTTTCCATGCTGTAGCCCGGTATATAGCCCATGACACCAAAGGTCATTGTAACGGAAAGGGAAATGGAAGTAAAGGGGTCTGTAACAACAGATTTCTCTATTTCACAGCGGATTCTTTCCCCGACAGATTTGGCGATTTCCTTATTGGCGCTGATTAAAAGGAGAAATTCTTCTCCGCCCCAGCGGCACACATAATCTTCATCACGCATCTGGCTTTTCATGATACTGGCAACGTTAGATAGGACCCTGTCTCCAAAATCATGCCCATATGTATCGTTTACTTTTTTGAAATCATCAATATCGGCAATGATAACGCTGAAAACAGTTCCGCTGGACTTTGCCATGTCCATAGTGTGGTTTAAGTGCTGTTCCATGGAACGGCGGTTGAAAAGCTTTGTCAGGGGGTCCAGATTTGCAAGGATATCCAGTCTGGTATTCTGAGCCTTCAGGGCATTTTGCATATGAAGTATTTCAAATACAAACAGTAATGAGAAAAATGCCTCAAACAGAAATACAAGAAAGGAATTAAATATGTACATAACCGAAACAGTGCTTTCGGGAATATACTGGCCGTAAGGTGGTACAATATAGTAGCTCATTTCCTTTACAAGTATGAACATGACACAGATGAGAACGGAATAAGCCAAGGGAAGCTTTAAGTTTCCGTAAAATCTGGGATTGGTAAACAAAAGATAAAACATTACCGGAACCAGGGTCAGAAAATATATCATATAACCGAAATCCCAGCCTAATAAAAGTGTGGAAGATGAAGCAAAAAACAGAATCTCCACAAGCATAATATTCATAAGCTGGAAAAATTTTTTCTTTTTTACAAAAAATTTGTACAAAGTGTAATAGAAAATACTGCTGGCAAGGTTATAAATGACTAAAATCAATATGTTAAAATAAAAGTAAAAAACGGAAAAGAACAAATGTATGACAGCCAGCAAAGCGATAAGAAAGGAATATTTCAATTCATCATCGATTTTCCGGCTGCCTTTTGCAATTTTATTTATTTCATTTTTAAAAGTCTCAAACATAGGTATTGCTCCGCAACAATATTTTATATAATTAAAGTAGTAAAAATAAAATTTATACAGATAAATCTATATTGCCGCCTATGGCTGGATAAACAGAACGCTCCATGGCAGCAGCGTCTATCATGTCAGTCAAATTGTCTCCGAGAACCTGATTGAGGTCAAGTGTCTTGCTGAGCATTGCAATACCCACATTTGTCTGCAGCTGGCTTGTAGCCATTGCCATTGATAAAGCAGGAATATCCATAATAAACACCTCCAAGTATTTTTTATTTCATATTTTATAATAGCACTTTTTATATGGAATGCGCAAGGGAAGAAATACAAAAAATGGAAAATGGAAAATTATAATTTGAAAAATCTATCTCCTGCTACCATTTTTCTGCCGTTGTCAAATTTTATCAATTATAGTAAAATAAAGATAAAATTATTTTTATGGGGGCTATGTTATGATAATGGAGTTAGCAATTGGTTCTGTCGTTCTTGCTGTGGCGTATATGCTCTATGTTATTTTCACATTTGCGAAAATCAGGAGTACGATAAGCGGTCAGGAAGACAGAGAGGCGGCGCGGATGCTGGATAAGGAAAACCGGAACCGCATCATGAAGAACATCACCGGGGTTACAAAGACATTTAATCTGAAAACGATAATATTTTTAAGGCGGATATCATTGAATGTCAGGACATGGGCAATAACATTCTGATGATGAGAAAGTCTACTCCCACGGGAAGGATTTCAAGGTCAAGCGCCATTATCGTACAGCCGTCCCAGATGGCGGTCATCATTGATAACGGAAGGGTGGTGGATGCCACTGTGGAAGAAGGGCTCTACATATTTGACGATTCCAGCGCCCCCGGCTTTTTTGCAGGAGATTTTGGTGCATTCTTTAAAGACATGTGGGAGCGTTTTACCTTTGGCGGAGACAGTCCCAACCGGCAGAGTGTTTACTACTTTTATATGAAGGAAATCACTGACAATGGTTTTGGCACGGTAACACCTGTTCCTTATAAAGATTGGGACCATGCAGTCATGAATGCCAGAATGCCGGGGGGGCTACATGGCAATGAGCCTGAATATTAAGTGCCGGGGCAAATACACCTTCCGTATTGACAGGGAAAGGGTGCCGGAATTTATGCGGGAGCTGGCAGGTACGGCAAATATTCGTGAAAAAGAAGATTTTATTGAGCAAATGCGGAGCGAGGTAACAGGCAAATTCTGCAGCAACTGCGGCACAGCCGTAGAAGAGGCTCTGGTGAAAAAGGTATGCCCCAAGTGCGGAACCGAAGTAACCGGAAAGTTCTGTCCTGACTGCGGAACACAGTTATAATATCATAAGAAGAATGAATGCAAATTTAGAATATTACAAAGTATTTTATTATGCGGCAAAGCTTGGCAGCCTGACGGCGGCGGGAGAGAAGTTATCCATCTCCCAGCCTGCCGTAAGCCAGGCTATGAAGCAGCTGGAAAAGCAGCTTGGAACCAAGCTGTTTCAAAGAAGTGCAAAAGGAATGAAACTGACTCCCGAAGGGGAAATATTGTTTTCTTACGTTAAGACCGGCTATGAACAGTTTGAACTGGGAGAGCAGGTGCTTTTTAAGCTTAAAAACCTGGAGGCAGGAGAAATCCGCATAGGCGCCAGCGATATGACGCTGCAATACTATCTGCTTCCCTATTTAGAACAGTTTCATGAAAAATATCCGGGAATCAAGGTCGTGGTAACCAATGCTCCCACTCCGGAGACCATTCAGAATTTAGAGGAAGGGAAAATTGATTTTGGCGTGGTAACTACGCCCTTTATGGAAAAGCAGGGGATTGAAAGCAGGGAAGTAAGGGAAATTGAAGATATATTTGTGGCAGGCAGAAAATATTTCCAGCTGAAAAACCACATGACGGATTTTAAGGAGCTTTCGGATTATCCTGTTATCTGTCTGGAAAAAAATACCAGCACAAGAAGGTATATGGATGAGCTGTTAAAGGAAAATCAGGTAATCCTGAACCCGGAATTTGAACTGGCCACCTCAGATATGATTGTGCAGTTTGCTCTGCGGAATCTGGGAATCGGCTGCGTGGTAAAGGATTTTGCCATGGAGCATATGGAAAATGGAAAACTGTTTGCCCTGCGGTTCAACAAGATGATACCAAAGCGGAAAATGTGTGTGATTACCCAGAGGAAACTGCCTGTAAGCCCTGCTGCAAGAGCGTTGCTTCAGTTAATGGAATGAATCGAAAAGGGTTCTGCATGCCACAGTGGAAAGGATTGACAGAGATACGTCGCTGGCTGTTAACGGACAGAATCCTTATGTGATTTATTGTACATGGAAAGATGAATATACGGATGTTCTGTACCGGTTTAAAAGTGAAAACCTGTGGACAGACCCGGGCTATGCGTTTGATAAAGGAAGTGAAATCACGGTTTACGTGGATGGAAAGGATTACAGCAGGTATTATGTGGAGGCGGAAAAGGTTCTTTCCCAAAAGGTGGTGGATTTCACATAATATCTCCACATAAATATAACTTATGGATTGCATAATAAATATTGATTTTACTTATGAGAAAAATTGTTGTATAATCAGAAAGTAAAAGACGGGGATGTGTTTTACACATCCTTTTTTATTGAAACTTGGAAAGTCGCAGGAGGATATGACTATGGTAAAAGCAGTTGTTGGAGCAAACTGGGGAGATGAAGGCAAAGGCAAGATTACGGATATGATGGCAGAGAAAGCGGATATTATCGTTCGTTTTCAGGGAGGAGCCAACGCGGGGCATACTATTGTAAACGATTATGGGAAATTTGCCCTTCATACACTGCCGTCCGGTGTGTTTTATGAACATACTACCAGCATTATCGGAAACGGTGTTGCATTGAATGTTCCGGTTTTATTTAATGAAATCAAATCCATTACCGACAGAAATGTACCCATGCCAAAGATTTTAGTATCGGACAGGGCGCAGATGGTAATGCCATATCATATTTTATTTGACCAGTATGAAGAAGAAAGGCTGGGAGGAAAGTCCTTTGGTTCTACCAAGTCGGGAATTGCGCCTTTCTATTCTGATAAATATGCAAAAATCGGTTTCCAGGTAAGCGAGCTGTTTGATGAAGAACTGTTAAAGGAAAAGGTAGTGCGCATTTGTGAGATAAAAAATGTCACACTGGAGCACTTGTATCATAAGCCTCTTTTAAATCCGGATGAACTGCTTAACACATTGCATGAATATAAGGAAATGGTAGAGCCTTATGTTTGTGATGTTTCTTTATTCCTTGATAAAGCCCTGAAGGAGGGGAAGACCGTTTTGCTGGAAGGCCAGCTTGGAACCTTAAAGGACCCGGATCACGGAATTTATCCTATGGTAACCTCTTCCTCCACTTTAGCTGCTTATGGTGCCATTGGAGCAGGCATTCCTCCATATGAGATAAAGCAGGTCATTACTGTATGTAAGGCATATTCCTCTGCAGTGGGAGCAGGAGCCTTTGTATCAGAAATTTTCGGAGAAGAAGCGGATGAATTAAGAAGAAGAGGCGGAGACGGCGGAGAATTCGGCGCCACCACCGGACGTCCCAGACGTATGGGATGGTTTGACTGCGTTGCATCCAAATACGGCTGCCGCCTGCAGGGCACTACAGACGTGGCATTTACGGTTCTGGATGTGTTAGGCTATCTGGATGAAATTCCGGTCTGCGTAGGCTATGAAATCGACGGGGAAGTGACTACGGAGTTTCCGGTAACCTCCAAACTGGAAAAAGCAAAGCCGGTAATCAAGGTATTGCCGGGCTGGAAGTCGGAAAGAGAAGATATCAGAGGCATTAAAAACTTTGATGAGCTTCCGGAAAACTGCAAAAATTATGTAAACTTCATTGAGGAGCAGATTGGTTATCCTATTACCATGGTTTCCAACGGACCGGGACGCAAGGACATTATTTACAGGGAAAGCCCTTTGAAAAAATAACCGGATGAGGAAGCGGAGAGGACTATATGATTACCACGATTATTTTTGATATAGGAAATGTGCTGGTGGATTTTAACTGGAAAGAGTATCTTGCTTCTTTCGGATTTTCTAAGGAAGTGGAGGAAAAGTTAGCAAAAGCTACCATGCTCAGCAGGGAATGGGATGAATTTGACAGAGGGGCGCTGGAGTTGGAAGACATCATTCAGGGCTTTGTGAAAAACGATTCCACTGTTGAAAAGGAAATCCGCATGATTTGTGAAAATGTCCATGACATGCTGGGCAGAAGGGATTATGCAATTCCATGGATTAAGCAGTTGAAGGAAAAGGGGTATGGAGTTTATTATCTTTCCAATTTTTCCAGAAAGGCAGAGGTGGAATGCGCCCATACACTGGACTTTCTTCCTTATATGGACGGCGGCATCTTATCCTATCAGGAAAATGTCATTAAGCCGGAGCCGGAAATCTATCAGATGCTGATTGACCGTTACGAACTGATTCCGGAGCAGTGCGTATTCATGGATGATAAACCGGAAAACTGTGAGGGAGCCAGAAAGGCGGGTATGCATGCCATTGTGTTTACCACGAAGGAAGAGGCGGAAAAGGAGCTTTTTAAGATAGGTGTCAAATAAAGAATTTAAACCAAAAAAGAGGCTTTTTAGCCTCTTTTTATCATTTTCTTAAGCTGCAGGGCAGTTTCTGACTTTTTGTTTCTGTAACATTTGCCCCCTCACTGGAGTTTTCTTCAGAAAGCATATCCTGAAGCTGTTGTTTTCTTGCTTCCTCCAGCCCTTCAATTTCCGGAAAAACAGAGGCAATTGTCCTTTTCTTTGTGATGACCCCGTAAAGCCAGATATAGACCCAGATAAGGATGGGGACTGCAATTGTGACAAATAAAAATGCCTTAAACAGCTTTCCCTCTCCGTCAAAGTTGAAAATTGCAGTAATTAAAGTGGCAAGAAGCATCATTGCCAGCAATATGACGCCAATAAGCGCTGCACGCCGTTGTTTCTTTGAATACATGATAAATCCTCGTTTTCTTTTGATAGGGTAATACTAACATATTTGGGAGAAGATGGCTAGGGGGGATTTGGGAGAGGACGTGTGGGCTGGCAGATGCCATGGCAGTCTTTCGGGCACGCTTTCGCTCTGCAAAGACTGCTATATATCCGCCCCTTCCTGCATCTCTCTCCAAATCCCCCTATTCTCTTCCACCAAGGTAAACGTTTACCCTTCCATATTCTGCAAAATCTCCAAAAATCATTGAATCCACAACCTACCATATGGCAAAATAAACTCACAAACCAAATATCAGATCTGATTGCAAAACTATCTCAAAATACAAATACAGGGAGGATTATAATGAAAAGAAAATTGGCACTACTATTATGTGCAGCAATGCTTTCCACACTGTTTGCAGGATGTGGCGGCAAAACTGAGGAAAGCGGCGGCGCCGCAGAACCCGCCGGACAGGGCGGCTCTTCGGAGGAAGGAGCAGGGGAGGGAGAGGATTCTTCTGAACCATCAGGCTCCTTAGAGGCGGAAACCATCCGTATCTGGCATGACGGGGATGAAGCCATTATGCAGGTTATTCAGGAACAGGTAAATGAAACACTTGCAACAGATAATATTACAGTTACCTTTGAGAAAAAAAGCGGTCTGACAGACCAGATTCAATTATATGGCAACGATGACCAAAACGGACCGGACTGCTATATGTATGCACATGATTCTTTGGGAATGTTTGTGGAGATGGGAGTATTGGCTCCTATTACAGAGGCGGTTGATGAAAGCGTGTATGCAGATATGCTGCCCATGACTGTGGAAGCAGGAAATTATAAGGGAGAACAATATCTGCTCCCGGTCTATTTTGAAACACTGCTCTTTATGTATAACAAGGCTTTATGGGAAGGAGATGTACCTTCAACCACAGATGAATTGTATGCATATATGAAAGAGCATACGGATGAAGCAGCAGGTACATATGCCCTTGTAAACCAGCATTCTACCGCATACAATGTGGCGCCGTTCATTAACGGATACGGCGGCTTTATCATCAATCAGGATGCAAAACCGGGCCTGAGCGATGAAAAGACAAAAGAGGCAATTGCTTATAATAAGCAGTTTGCAGAGCTTGAAGCAGATGGGGATTATAATACCGTTACCACATTGTTTAATGAAGGCAAGGCAGCAGCAATTATAGGCGGTCCATGGCTGGTATCCGGCATTCGGGATGCAGGAATCGATTTGGGAATCAAATCCCTTTCCGACTTTACTTTGCCAAACGGTCAGGGCATGGCTCCTTATTCCGGAGTTCAGGCAGTGGGAGTGATGAAGCATGCTGTTGAAAATAAAAAGGATGCCATAGGAAAGGTTCTTACAGCACTGGCACAGCCGGAAGTGGGAGCAGTCCTGGCAAAGGAAGCAAGCTGTGCGCCTGCAAATCAGAAATCCTATGAGGATGCAGAGGTTTCCGGAAATGAAATGATTGCAGCCATGAAGAGAACGGCGGAAACGGCGGAGCCTATGCCCAATATCCCTCAGATGAGCGTTATGTGGGGACCCGCGGAATCCCTTTTGGCGGCGGTGAATAAATCCGGCGAAGATTTGGAGCAGGCAGCGGAACAATATCAGAAGGAGGCAGAAACTGCCATTGCAGATATGCAGTAGAGAAAGGGAAAGGCTGTGGGGCGGCAGAAGGCATGCCCCCGGTCTTTTCTTTTCAGCTTAAGCAGCAGATGATTTCTTACGTAACCGCCGGATAATAATGCGGTCAGACAAAAAAATCAATTATTTATAGATTGTATCAGGAAAGGAGTGTATTGCATGAAAAATAAACAAAAATCCCTTCCGTGGATTTTCAGCACCCCGGCGCTTATTCTGATTGGGCTTATTGTTGTTTTCCCGATTTTGTATACCGGATATATTTCACTGACAAATATGAACATGTATCATTGGGACAATTATCATCTTATAGGTCTGGAAAATTTCCGCCGGGCTTTATTAAAGGTGGATTCGGGATTTTTGAGCGCTTTGCTTACCACCATTATATGGACTGTTCTGAATATGGTAATCCAGGTAGTGGAGGCATTCTTTATTGCTTTGGGGTTGAATGCAAAGGGGTTAAAGGGGGCAAGGATTTATAAGACACTTTTGATGTTTCCATGGGCAATGCCTGCCTATGTGTCCATTCTGCTATGGCGGGTGGGAATGTTCAATACGGAGTTTGGCTTTTTGAATAAGCTACTGTCTGCTTTGGGGCTGGAAAAAATAAATTTTCTTTCCCAGAACACGCCGGCGTTTCTTTCCTGCATGGTGCTGAATCTCTGGATGGCGCTGCCTTTTATGATTATGATGATGGACGGAGCTCTCCAAAGCGTGGATAAGAGCTATTACGAAAGCGCCAGACTGGAGGGAGCGGGCTTTTTGAAGCAATGCTTTTATATTACCATCCCGCTGATCAGGCCCGTGCTTCTGCCTTCCGTTATTATGACCACATTCACTACATTTAAGCAGTTTGACATTATTTATCTTTTGACCATGCAGAAAGGAGCCTTGTCGGGAGCCAGCCTCCAGACAGTTATCACATATGCCCATCAGAATGCGTTTGTATCAAATAATTACGGGCTTTCTTCAGCAGTTTCCATTGTGATTTTCGGTATTATCATTCTGTTTTCATTATCCGCAAAGGGAGAGTAAAGGAGCATTTATGAACGGGAAGAAATTGAAAAGAGCCATAGGGCTTACCTTTTTGGAAGTATTATTTTTTATCATTTGTATCATTGTGTTAGTGCCCATTTTGTATGCGGTTTCCTTATCCTTTAGCAGCGGGAGTTCTGCCCTGAGTTCGGGACTTTCTTTCTGGCCGAAGGATGCCACGCTGAAAAACTATAAGACAATCCTTTTTGATGAGCCGTTTTTATTATGGCTGAAAAATTCGGCTGTTTTAAGCGTGGGAACTATGGTGGTGGCAATGGGTACGGCTGTTACGGCAGCATATGCATTTTCCAGGTATCAGTTTAAAGGCAGGAAAGGAGTATTGAAGCTTCTGCTCATCTTAAATGCCTTTCCACAGATTTTGTCCATGTTTGCTATTTTCCGGCTGTTTAAGACCTTTCACTTATTAAATTCCTATGTGGGGCTGATTATTGTTTATGCAGGAAGCATGTGTATTTTCAGCATTTGGAATATGAAGGGGTATTTTGATACAATACCGGTGGAAATAGAAGAGGCGGCAAGGATTGACGGGGCAGGAAACCTGCAGATTCTTTATAAAATAGTGCTGCCCCTGGCAAGACCTGCTATTATCGTTACGGCTGTGATGGTGCTTATTTATGTATGGAATGAATATCTGTTTTCCATTACCTTTATGATGAATCAGGATAGCTATACGCTGGCGGCAGGACTGTATCAGCTTCAGGCAAATGATTACAGCAGAAGCTGGCCTTTGTTTGCCACAGCCTCCATATTGGTTTCCATACCGATTCTGATTGTATTTTTCTGTATTCAAAAATATATGGTATCAGGACTTACTGCAGGAGGTGTAAAAGGATGACAAAAAACCATGATATAATAGACAAAAGGGCGGTGCTGCATATCCCCCTTTCCCAGTATGCCTTTGCAGAAGCGGAATACGAGCTGACTATCAGGATTCGTGCGGGAAAAGGGGATTTATCGGAATGCCTTTTGTTTTATGCAGACCGGGTATGTAAAAAAACACCGGTGGAGTTTATCGGAATGCCGATGTATGTATGCGGGGAGGATAAATATTTTGAATATTACGAGGCAAGGGTGAAATCACCTTATAATCGAATCTGTTATTATTTTAAGCTGATAAAGGGAGAGGAGTGGACCTATTATTATGCTGACCGTTTTACAAGTCAGTTAGCGGATTGGTATATTGACGGACATGTGGTGGACGGCAGGAGCGCATATTATCAGTATCCCTTTATATTGCGAAATGAAATTTTAGATGTGCCGGAGTGGTTTAAGAATGCTATAGTGTATAACATTTTTCCGGACAGCTTTGCCAGCGGCAAAAGAGCATTGGAAAAAGGTTCGGAGGAAGTGTGTCTGGAGGATGGAAGGATCTGTCGGGCAAGACATGGAGGTACTATAAAAGGCATAACGGAAAATCTGGATTACATACAGCAAATGGGATTTACCTGCATTTATCTGAATCCCATATTTACAGGAGGGGAATATCATAAATATGACGTGATGGATTACTACCATATCGACCCGTGCATGGGAACGGAGGAGGATTTCAGGGAGCTTGTAAAGCAGCTTCATGAAAGAGATATGAAAATTATTATCGACGGGGTATTCAACCATTGCAGCTGGGAGTTTTTTCCCTTTCAGGATGTGGTGGAAAAGGGCAGGAGCTCACGTTACTGCAAGTGGTTCTACAATCTGGAATTTCCGGTGGAAAAACCGGAAACCCAGGAGGAAATTCCGGGATATGCGTGCTTTGCGTATGAAAGGAAGATGCCCAAGCTTGATACCAGCATAAAAGAGGTACAGATGTACTTTGCGGATGTAGGGGCATATTGGGTTAGAGAGTTTCAGGTGGACGGCTGGAGACTGGATGTGGCAAATGAGATTGACAGAAATTTCTGGAGAAGCTTCCGGGCAGCAGTAAAAAAGGAAAACCCTCAGGCGGTGCTTATTGGGGAGGTGTGGGAAAATGCAGAAACCTGGTTAAAAGGAGATGCCTTTGATTCGGTCATGAATTATGAGTTTAGAAGGATATGCAGGGAATATCTTACGGCAAAAAAGCCGGACGGGACGGAGGCATTTTATGAGTTTGAACAGATGAGGCTCAGATATCCAACCAATATTGCAAATGGGCAGTTGAACCTTTTGGACAGTCATGATGTTCCCCGCTTCCTTTCACTGTGCAAAGGGGACGCAGCAAGATGGAGGTTAGGCTGCATTCTTTTAATGCTAATGCCGGGAGTGCCCAGCCTGTTTTACGGAGATGAGCAGGAAATTATGGGAATTACCGAATGGGAATACCGGAAGGGCATGAAATGGGAGATACAGGGCAGCCAATGTGAGTTTATTGCCAGACTGAGCCGGATTAGAAAGAAGTATATTGATTCTGGAACGGACTATCAGCCGAAACGGCAGTTTATAGAAGGTTCTTTGTTTGCATTTGGCAGGAAAAACGGGAATGGTGAGCTTGCAGTGGCGATAAATGCCGGAGAAGAGAAGCGGATTCACATTCCGGAAGAAGGAAAGATATTGCTTCAGGATGGATATGCCCATGAAAAGCTGTCAGAAAATGGATATGTCATTTGGTATATGTAATTACATGCCGCACAAACGGATTTAACCGCAGGTGCGGCATTTCCTGTATTTCCCCCCTGGCGCTGCCGAAGGAATATGATTGTGCGGGAAAAACCATAAAAGCCGTCATGACTGTTTCACAGGCTGGAAATCCCGGCGGATATGACTGTAACCGGCAATGTTATGGCAGCGGTATGTCAGGACTTCTTAGGGAAGAACGGATAATTAAAGAAGGAAAGGCTGAAAAAGACTGTATATGAAGCTCGGGAGTCTTGATTTTCTTTAGCAGAATGGAAGCAGCCTGCCTGCCCATTTCATTCACATCAATATCCACAACAGTCAGCGGCGGGGTAATCAACTGGGAAAGGGGAAAATCGTCAAAAGCAATGACGCCCATATCCTCAGGAATGGACATGCCGTGTGCTTCGATGGCGTTGACGGCACCAAGGGCAATGGGATTATTTTCGCAGATAACCGCTTCGGGAAGACAGCATCCCCGTAAAAGCTCCTCCATCATGGAAAAACCGCTTGCCTTGCTGTATGTGCCATATTTAATAAAGGAATCCGGTACAGAAAGCCCTTTTAAATGCATGGAGGAAATAAAACCCTTCAGGCGGTGGCGGGAAATTTCATCTGTAGCCGGTCCGCCCAAAAAAGCAATTTTGGAATAACCGCAGTTGTATAAATGCTTTGCAGCCATTTCGCCGGATACATGGTTGTTGATATCAATCCAGCAGGCAGCAGTGGAAAAAGGAGGGCGTCCTATGATAATATGGGGAAAGCCCGTATTGACGAATAAATCGGCAAGGGGGCGTGAGGTGGCAGAGCCGTGTATGAGAAGCCCGTCGGCAGCTTTTCTCCCGATAATTTCCATGGCTTCCTCCAAAGCGGTCTCCTTATCGGGAGAACCGATAAAGCTGAAGGAGTAATTTTTTGCACGGATTTTTTCCGATGCCCCGCAGAGGATTTGAAACATATGGGGATTATGAAAAGCGATATTAGGTTCCGTAACAGCTAAAAAGACAATGTTTTCTGTTCTTTTCCGGGCAAAATTGCAGGCTGAGGCATTGGGATGATAGTTCAGCCTTTCCATAACCTGAAAAACATGCTGTCGTGTAGAATCCGATATGGAGGGTTTATTGTTGATGACTTTTGATACAGTTGCAATGGAAACGCCAGCCTCCTTTGCAACGTCTTTAATCGTTATGGACATAAAAACCACCTGACCTGCAAATAAATTTTCATGCCATTATAGTAGCATAAAAACCGGCTTTTTTCAATGAAATGGGAAACCCCGGAACCATTTTCTTGCAACTAAACCACTAATGTGCTATTCTAATTCTGTACAGGCTGTGAACTGTAAAAAAACTCAATCAACAAATTATTCAAGGTTGTATAAGAAACAATATCACAAATTTCCGATAGAAAAGCAGAGGTCATTTTATGGGACAAATTAAAGGGCGGACTATTCCGGTCAGGGAAAAGTTGCAGGAAAGATATCAGATTAAAGAAATACTGGGCGATAATGGATTCAGTATTATTTATAAAGGATACGACACCTTTCGCAGTAAAAAAGTCATTATAAAGGAATTATTTCCCGGAAAAATCGTAAGAAGGGACCAGTCAGAGCGCTATAAGGCAGAATGCATCCGGCTTTCTGATGAAGCCGTATTTGAATCCATGAAGGAACAGGTGATTCGGGAAGCCAAAGCATTGATTAAGCTTTATCCTTTAGAGGGAATTGCAAATGTGATTACCTTTTTTGAGGAAAACCAGACCGTATATACCGTGTTTGAGTATTTAGAAGGAGTCACCCTGGATATTTTTCTGGAAGGAAAGAAAAACAGTAAGCTGCCTCTGGATTCCCTGCTGAATTTTTTTGGGCCTCTTACTGACAGCCTGAAAAAAATTCATGAGGCAGGCTGTATTCATGGAAAGATAAGGCCGGACCAGATTATGGTCACAAGGAAAAACGGCGCAAAGCTCATAGGCTTTTGCGACCCTATGAAAATGGCTGTCAATCCTTTGTTCGTGGAGGAAATTATTCCTTTAAGGAACAGCCGCTATGCGCCGGTGGAGCTTTTTATGGAGGAAGGAAAACCGGGGGCTGGAACGGATGTGTATGGACTGGCAGCAACTATTTATCATTGCATCACCGGCACGATGCCGCCCCATTTTTATGACAGAATTCAAAATACGGAGACTATGAAGTCTCCTGAGGAATTTGACATTCCCATAAAAAAGCAGCAAAGCGGTGCCCTTATGGAAGGGCTTGCCTCCCATGATTTTGAAAGAACACAGACCATTGAAGCCTTTTTAGAGGGCTTCCGGGTGGAGGGAGAAGAGGAGAAGGAGCCTCCAAAACCGCTTCATTTGTTTAAAGACCCATTTATATTCATAAGACGGGAAAAGGGATTGAAAATCAGATGGATTTTAGCGGCAGCGGCGCTTATAGTCCTGATTTGTCTGACGCCTTCGGGGATTAAGAGGTTAAAGGAACATCGGCTGGACAGCTTTTATGAAGAACTGCAGGCATCTACTGATTTTGAAAAGTGCATGCTGTTAAGAGGGGTCAGTGAAAAAGAACGGGAAAAGCTTGGCAATGATTATAATGTTCTGGAGGAAGCAGGCGGTGATAACATTATAAAATATTATGACTGCAACAGAAAAGCGCTCATTACAAAGGCGGAAATGGACACTGCACAAAAATATTACCGCTATATAAGCGTTGATTTCCGAAAGGGAAAAACAGCCATCCTGACCTATTACGAGCCGGAGGGCATTACGGAATGGAATATTGACCTTTTAAAAACGGAAGCATATTTTAATGTGGAAAAGTCTGTAATAAAAAACGGGCAGGTAACGGAAAGAGAAACGTTGCAGGTTCTGCCATAAGATTTTTGTAACAGTTCAGCCCTCAGCCTTCCCACACAGGAATCAGAACCGGCTGCAGGCAGAAAATGTTTCTACGTCGCCACGCTCTCGCTCTGATAAAAACGCAGCAGTGCTAAGCTCGAAAGAACCTCACTAAGCACTGGCGTTTTTATAAGGGCTCCTTTAGAAATCATTTTCCGTCTGCAGCCGGTTCTGATTCCTGTGTGGGAAGGCTGAGGGCTGAACTGTTACAGATTTTTACAGGAAATCTGAGAAAAACCTTTAAAAAAGAAAAAAAATAGTATATACTATACAGAGTTTTAACAGATGCTTGACCCGGCGAAGGCGGGGAATATGGAAGGAAGATAAAGGAGTAATAGAAATGGCATTATTAAAAAAATGGCGGGATGTCGCCTACTCAGAAACAGCAAACAAAGGAGATTTGCAAAGGCTTTGGGCTGCATATTTCCAAAAGGAAAAGGAAATTTATGAACAGCTTCTGACGAACCCGGACGAGGAGGTGAAGGGTACCGTAAAAGAGCTGGCTGAAAAATATAATGTTGAGCTTATGACCATGGTGGGCTTTCTGGATGGAATCGATGAGTCTCTGGTAGAACCGAACCCTATCGAGGAAATGGAAGAGGATACGGTAGTGAGCTTAAAGTTTGACAAGGAGCGCCTGTATAAGAATATGGTGGCAGCAGGTGCGGACTGGCTTTATGAACTGGAGCAGTGGGATTCTATTTTTGATAAGGACAGGCAGAAGGAGCTTTACAAGGAGCAGAAGAAGTCTACCACAATTGTAAAGGAAGAAAGAGTATATCCAAATGACCCATGTCCCTGCGGCAGTGGCAAGAAATACAAAAAATGCTGCGGCAGAAACAGTTAATTTCAGGGGCAGCAAAATGGAGAGCCGGGTAGAAGAGGCAGTTGCCTTGTTTAAAGAAGGATATAATTGTGCTCAGTCGGTATTTGGAGCCTATGCGGATTTATTCGGCATGGATAAGGAAACAGCCTTAAAGCTTGCAAGCCCCATGGGCGCCGGAATAGGACGTATGCGGGAGGTATGCGGAACCGTTTCCGCCATGGCGCTTTTATCGGGCTTAAAAGACGGCAACGTGGACCCGAAAGACCGGGATGCAAAAACAAAGACCTACGAAATCGTAAGAACTATGAGCGATGAATTTGCCGGCGAAAACGGAAGCATCATATGCAGGGAGCTTCTTGGCATCCTGAGCCGTGAAAAAAGCGCAATGCCTGCAGAACGCACGGAGGAATATTACAAAGTACGGCCCTGTGTGAAGCTGGTGAGAAGTGCGGCTCAGATTGTGGAGAAGCAATTGCTTTTGGAGGAAGCCCCGGGACAAACTGTTACAACAAATTGGAGCAAATTGTAACAGTTCAGCCTGCAAGTTTTGGATTTGAGGACGCAGGAGGGGCAAGG